>CAYUIT010000061.1:0-18995 GCA_964444835.1 uncultured Steroidobacteraceae bacterium | reverse complement strand
CGACATATCGAGCGGCGAACTTTGTGCGTCATCATCTTCGGGGCGCAGGCACTGGTGTACGCCTCCTGGATCCTCGCAACGCCGAGCGAGCCGCAGTTCATTTTCATCATTCGTGCATTTCTCGTGGGCGCGCTCGGCAGCGGTGGCGTGTTGGTTGCGATGGCGATGCTCGCGGATACAATCGAGTATGACCGTCTCCTGACGGGCCGACGCCAAGAAGGGGTTTTCGTCGGCGCGTTCGAGTTGATGCAAACGACCTCCTTCATCTTGGGGCCGCTGATCGTGGGCTTTGCGTTCTCAGCCGCTGGCTTGGTGCCAGGTACAGCTCCTCGCGGCGCACAGCCGGAGTCGGCGCTCTTGGTGATGCGCTTGGCCGTGTCGCTGGTGCCCGCCGCCTGCGCGCTCGCTGGGATCGGGTTGATGATGCTCTATCGACTCGACGGCGAGACGCTCGCCAAGCTGCGAGCTGCCGCTGCGCCTACTAGTTAGTAGGCTGACAACCCGCGCTCCCTACTGCACGACCGTCGAGGAAGGCCAAGGCGTCGAGCGCAGTCCGTCGCGGGTCTTCGAGCACGAGCTTGTGGCCTAAATCGGGATACGACGCGACTCGCGCCTGAGTCGCCGTAAACGCACTCGTGATGGCGCACTGGATGTCGCTCGGCAAAACAGGCCCCGCCAAGCCCCATTGCACGAGCGTCGGTACCTGGATCTTGCCCGCCAGTGCAAAATCGAGCTCCGCACCGCCACTGCTGCGCCAATTCGCAAGGCGTGCGGCAAAGCGCTCCTGCTGGCCTGGCAGCGTGTTCAAAATGCGATACCGCGTCACTAGCTCGTCGGTCACCTTGTTAGGATCAGCATAGATGCTGCGCAGAAACGTACGCCAATACAAATCTGTTGCAGTGGTGCCCAGAACTTTGTCGTGAAACCAGAATACTGCGCGATCTCGGTGCGAGGTTCGCGGCGCGGCGGGCAAGCGCAGCGGCACAGTCGACAGCAGCAGGCTCTCGACTCGCTCCGGGTGTTGCACCGCATAGCGCAATGCCAGCGTTGAACCCGACGACGTGCCGCCGAAGATCGCGCGCGGCACATTGAGTCGGCGGAGCAATTCGTCGATCAGGAACAATTGCCGGTCTGCGCTATAGTCATTGCGGCCGTCGGGGCCCGTAAGGCCGTGCCCGACGACGTCGAAGCGAATGATGCGATACCGACTCCCGAGCTCATGCACCCAGCCGTCCCACTGATGGAGGCTCGCGCGCGATCCGTGGATCAGTACGAGCGCGGGCCCCGTGCCTTCATCGCGGTAGTGGATGCGCGTGCCATCGATGTCGACGAATTTTGAGGGCGCTTGCGCATAGCGGCGCTCTGCGTCCGCCAGGTTTGCGTCGAAGGCCCCGCTGCGTGCGGCGCCGATCCAAGCCGCGAGTGCCACGAGTACGACGCCGAGACCGATCGAAACTTTACGCATCTTTAGATTCCAATACTGAGCGCATGACCCAGACCTTTTGCGCGAGCATGATCGCGCAATCGCACGCTTCGGAGCATCGCATGCAGATCGTCGACTCGGATACCCATATCATCGAGACCGCCGCAATCTGGGACCATCTTGACGTTGGCGAGCGAATCCATCGGCCGCAGCCTATCGAACTCGAAGCGGGTGTACTGGTACCGCCAATCGCGCATCCGATGAAGTCGGTTTGGGTCATCGATGGCCAGCTTTATGCGCGCACGAACCTTCACGCGATCGAGCTCGCCTCGAATGGCCAAGTGAAGCCCGGCGCGCTGGCTATGACCGATCCGGATGAGCGACTGCGTGCGATGGATAGCCAAGGCGTCGACGTACATGTGCTGTTCCCAAGCCTGTTTTTGGGCCTCGCCCCTGCAAGTGCGGACGTGGAGTTCGCACTGACGCGCGCCTACAACCGCTTTCTTGCGGAGCGTTGCAGCGGCAGCCGTGGGCGTTTGCGCTGGGTCATGCTGCCGGCGCTGAAGAACCTCGACGCGACCCTGCGCGAGCTGGAATGGGCCCGTCGACACGGCGCGATCGGCGTGCACCTGCGTGGGCTCGAAGGGGATCGTCCGATCGACCATCCCGATTTCTACCCGCTCTACCGCGTAGCCCAAGACCTGGACATGCCAATCTGTGTCCATATTGGCCATGCCAGCCCTGCGTTTCGACAGATTCGGCGTAATGCTAACAACCAACCGGCGCGCTTTCATATGGTCGTGCCAACCCTGCTGTCATTTAGCGCGCTCGCGACCGGCGGTGTGGCGCGCGACTTTCCCAAACTGCGGTTCGGTTTCTTTGAGGCCGGCTCTGCGTGGCTCAGCTTTATCGTGCAGCTCGCACACAAAGTGCGCGACAGTCGCGATCGAAAGGCGTTCACTGCCAGCGTTTTGCGCGACTGCCGCCTGTTCGTCACGTGTGAGGAGCACGAGGAGCTGCCGCAGATTTTGCAGTACGCCGGCGACGAGCGCCTTGTGCTCGGCAGCGATTATGGCCATCCAGGCGATGTGGACGACTCCATCTACGTGCAACGCAAGTTCCTCGCGCGCCACGACATCAGCGAGCTGCAGAAGCGACGCATCCTCGATGACAATGCACGCTCGCTATTCGGCGCACTCTAGAAGCAACGGAACAAACCGTAACAGTTATCGGTGACCAGCTTGCGCTGTAGCGTGGCGTCGATATCGCCGCGGCGCGCTAATTGTTGACGGAAGAGAATGGTATCCGCCACGTCGCCAGGATGACCGTAGTCGCTGCCTAACATCAAGCGATCGTCGCCGGTGTACCGCATGATGTGCAAGAGGTCTTCGTGCAACTCGCACGTCAACCAGAAATTGTGTTCGATGAGCTTCTCACGCACGAGCTTCATGAGCTCTGCGGGCGGCAGGCGCACGTGCATCGCCGTTTGCACCGTTGGTGCCACCCATGTGCAGCCGGACTCGAAGAAGCCGAAGCGCAAGGTCGGAAACCGCTTCGGCAGTTGACTATTGAGCAGCGTGGAAAAGGCAAAGTAGTTAGGGCTGTCGGAGATAAAGCGATTGAATCGCGCCCCATCGCGCGCCGCGATCGACTCCATCGCCGGGCTGCCATGGCCGATGTGTACGCACACCGGCCAATCGAGCTCGACCGCTTTGGCAAACACCGGATCGAAACGCGGATGATCGATGAAGTGGTCACCCTCGAAGCCTCGGAACAGCACACCGACCGCACCGTTCTTCGCAGCCCACTCCATGTCGACCACGGTCTCGGCAATGTTTTTGAGCGACGGCACGAAGATCCAGCGCAGCCGGCCCGCAGTTCCTGAGCAACGCTCGGCGATCCAACGATTATAGGCACGCGTCAGCGCCAGTTCGGCGTGCGCTCGCACGCAACGAATGTTCAAGAACAAACTCGAGAAGACGAGCTGGATGTCGACCTGCTGTCGGTCCATGTCAGCGAGGCGAGCTGGCACGTCATCGAGCGTCAATGCGCCAGCGGTAACTTCGCCATGCGACGCGCCTGCGATCATGTCGACATCGTGCTTGCCGTACAACACATCGTCGATCACCCAATACTCACGCGTCTTGGCACCTGAGAAGTGCGCGTGGATCGTCGCGCCCACCTCCTTGCGTAGGATCGCGGGCTTGAACTCCTGTTCAGTACTGGCGAGCAAATCCCACACGGAACTAGGTTCGATCACGTGGGCGTCGACGTCGATCACGCGGTTCGCGCTCATAGGTGCTGGCCTAGCAACAGGTTGGGGGTTAGATCATAAGCGCCTCAGCACGCTGCGGTGGCGCCACCACTCCACTGTTGACTTCGCGGCCTCATGAGCGCCAACTTCAGATCATTATTGAAACGCAGGACCCCTACCCATGGCCCGCGAGAGCTCCAGTGCGAAGTCGCAAGATCTCGAGTCGTCAAGCAACGAGCGATCGCGTGCCGTAGCGCGCGTCATGGCAGCGCTCGAGGAATTGAGCGTTGCGGCAAGTCCACTCTCGAGCCACGAGTTAGCGCTGCGGCTAGGCGTGCCGGCGGCCAGCATGTATCGCGTGTTGAGCAAACTAGCGGAGTTGGGCTATCTCGAATGCTCTCCGTCGCACGCAACTTATGGTGTGGCGCCCAAACTTGCGGAGCTGGGTGAGCGCCTGGCCGACGCTGGATGCCGTGCGCCGCCGTTACGGCGTTTGATGGCGCAGCTGCGCGCGGAGACCGGCGACACCGTATCCGTCTGGGTGCGCTCGGGGATTCATGTCCGCCTCGCTGCGCTGCTCATCGGCGAAGTGCGCGGTGCCAGTCTCAACGCACCGGGCGAACTCGCACCGCTGTTCTCGACGCCCGGTATCGCGATCTGCTCGCAGTACGCACGCGAAGAGGTGCGTACCTTGGTGGCGCATTGCCGTCGCCGGCGTGTGCCGTTGGGTCGCCGCTTCGCCAGCGTCGCCGAACTCGAGAAGGCGCTGCGCGAGGTTCGCAGTCGTGGCTTTGCCGCCGGCTACAACTTGCGAGCCGATGGCTGGGGCATGTTAGCTTGGCCCATTCCTGTCACGTTGGCACCCTTGCGCATCGGCGCGCTTGCGGTCGGCGCGCACGTTGCAACTTTACGGCGCGAGGAAGCACGCTTAGTGACGCTGACACAGAAGCTCATTGCAGCCTATCTGCACGAGCAAAGCGCGGCGAACCCGCGACATGCGTCCTAACAATTAGCCTTTGGGTTTTGCGCGTCATGCTGCAGTTGCGCCGCCTGGCCACGTACTCATTCGCTCTGGGCCTTGCAGCGCTCGCAGCCGCCGCGCCACCCAATGCGCGCACGACGGCGGACCACCTGACTTTTCACGGCACGCCGCAACGCACAGGCTGGTACGCAAGAGAGCCTGCTCTCACGCCGGCTGCCTTGCGCGCGGGACGTTTGGGCATGGTGTGGGAATCCGCGCCGCTCGGCGCATTTGCAGATACACCCGCGCGTCTTTTCGCCTCGCCGCTGTATGTCGAGAACGTCGCGTTGCGCGCTGCCGGGCTACCGCGCGCACACTTCGACATCGTCTACGCCGCGAGCACCACGGGGTACGTCGCTGCGATCAATGCCTCGGCGCGCAATGGGGTTCCGGCTGGCTCGACGCTGTGGACGACGCAATTGACACGCAACCCGTGCGCTCGCGGTACGAACGGCATCCTCAGCACGCCCGTCATTGATCGAGAGCGACAACGGTTGTACGTAACAGCTTGCGATACAGACACCGCATGGCGCGTCCACGCGCTGGCCCTGGGTAGCGGTGCGCAGCTGCCTGGCTGGCCCGTCGCACTCGATGCCGCCACGATCAATCGGCCCGGCCTGAACGCCAACGGCCGGAACGAGTTCCCGAGTGGCGTCGTGAACTTCCAACGCGGCGCGCTGAATCTCACGCCAGGCGGCAAGCACTTGTTAGTGACGTTTGGCGGCGAACCCAATGCGGGTTGGTTGCTGGCGATCGATACCGCGAGGGCTGCCGTTGCGAGCGCATTTTCGATCACGCCGCGAACGGCCGAGGGCGTCGGCGGTCTGTGGTCCTCGGGTGGCGCCGCCGTTGCCGCAGATGGCGCGATCTATGCCGCGTCAGGCAGTAGCGTGTTGAACGCGCTTGCGAAGATGGGCAATGACGGAGTGTTCCCCAGCAGCGCGGGCAATTGGAGTCAGTCCATCTTGCGCCTCCGGCTGACTCGGACGGGTGGCCTGCAGCTCGTGGGGACCTATACACCGTTCAACTACTGCCAAGCCGGTGGTCAGGACCTTGATCTCGGCGCTGGCACGCCCATCGCGATCGATCTGCCCCGCGCCGCGACCAGCACACCAAGCCTACTCTTTCACGGCGGTAGCAAGCAGGGCAACGTCTACCTACTCGATCGGCAACGCATGCCGGGTAGTCTCGTGCAACGCCAACCGTGCGCGACGGACACCCGTGCTGATGCCGCCCGCGACCAATCGTTGCTAGCGCCGGAAATCCAACCGCAATTCGGCGTTCGCGGGCCTCTCAACGTATTTGGGCCGTATAGCGACGACTACGGCATGGGCAACCTTGCCAAGAGCCGCAGCACGCCGGCGTACTTCCACACCGCGACCGGCCGCCACTACGTGTTCGTGACAGGCAGCGCCAAAGCGGCCGTCGACTCTGGCGTCAGCGTGGCACCCAGCATCGCACGTCTTGAGATCGTCACCGCCCCAGGCAACCCCGCGCACTTGCGCCTCGATGCCGTACATCCATCGCTCACATTCCAGAATCCCGGTGCGCCAGTCGTTAGTAGTAACGGCTCGCGCGACGCCATCGTCTGGGTGCTCGATATCAACAAGCCACGATCCGCCTCGCTATATGGGCCGGACGCGCCGCAGCCCGTGCTGTACGCGCTCGATGCGTTGTCGATGGAACTGCTTTGGCAAAGCGCGCCAGGACAACTATTTCCAAGTGGTAAGTACAACGAGCCGGTCGTCGCTCGCGGTCAGGTATTCGTCGGAACCGACCGCATCCAGGCGTTCGGCTTGTTAGCTACGCGCGAGGCTGCGCGAGCGACTGTCCGGGCGGCTGCGTCGGTTGAGCAGGAACACGTGCGCGCCGACACGCCTAGCACCTACGACGACGCACGCCTCGCAGCCGGCGAGCGCCTCTACCGTGAGCGCTGCAGTGCGTGCCACGATCTCGTCCGCCCCGACATTCCGGCACGCACCGTGCTGCAGCGGCAATCACTCGGACAAATCATCGATAAGATGCGAACGGGAACCATGCAAGCGCCGGCTCTCGGACTGAGCGACGCCGACCTCTTGGCGATTGCGACGTGGCTCGTCACACCGAGCGCCGCGCCCGGTCGCTAGTTCAGCCACTGAAACGGCCGGACTCGCACAGCCGGCGCCAGACATCCGCCTCAACGGCGAACATTTCGCGGGGCTGCTGCAGCGGTTGCTGCGCCCAGTGTCCGAGCGGCCAAAGCTCAGCGGAGGCGTAGTCGGGCGCGTGCAATTGTGGTTGAAGCTGAGCTAACAGATTGCGCATCGGAGCAGCGCGATGGCGACGAAGCGCCTGCAGATCGAGCACCGCCGTTGCATGGCTCTCGCCGCTGTCGGCCGCCTCTGCCAGCACGCGGCCCTCGAAATCGATGATCTGCGACGGCCAACGGTTATGCTCCGCAGCGGGCTCGCCGTTCAAGGGGCCCACATTCGCACACAGCAAGTAGCACAGATTCTCATAGGCCCGGACACGACGAATGTAGGGCACGGCCGTTGTCTCATCGGCGGGCACTCGCATCGAGCCGGTTGGATTGAGCACGACTTCGGCACCACGCAGCGCGAACGCCCGCGTGACTTCGGGCCACAGCACGTCGCCGGCGATGGCGATACCGACACGACCCCATGGCGTTGTTACGACCGGAAACAGCGCTTCGCGTCCAAAGCGCGCCACATACTCTTCGTACACATCACCAGGGCGCGTCTTGGTGGAAAACGCGTACAACTTTCGGTATCGCAACACCACATCGCCCGACGGCGACACTAACCACCCGGTCAAGAAATGCCGTTGGGGAAACTCCGGCAGCGCTTCGACCAGCGTACCGGCGAGCCAGGCATCGAGCTCGCGTGCAAGCCGCCCGAGCCTGTCGGTTTCGGGGCCCGGAATCGAAGTGGCCAAAGCACACCAATCCGCAATACTGGGCCCCATCGCAAAGCCGTGCACCGAAAACTGGGGCAACACATAGAGGTCGCTGTGCTCGCGGCGCGCATGCGCGCGCACTACTTGTTCCGTGTGCGCGAGATTCGCCTCGAGGCGTGCCGGATCAATCCGCCCCGACCCATCGAAGCATGAATGGATCGCCAGTTGGCAGACCGTGGCCCTAGCCGTCACGGCGTCACGTCGGGCCCGTGAGCGAGCGCGCTTTGCAAAAAGCGATCGACCGCAGCAGCAACTTCGGTGGGCGCATCCATCGGCGGATAGTGCGCCACGCCGGTCAAGAACTCCGTCTGCACCTGCGTGCCGGTCAGTCGTTGCGCGAGCACTTGCGCGGTCTCCGGTGGTAACACATTGCCCCGGTCTCCCCAGATGAGCAGCGTCGGTGCACGCACACGCTCCAAGTAACTGCGCACGAGTGCGTCGTCGCGCATGATCGCTGTCAGACTACTCATCGTGCGCGAATCGGCACGCCGATTGAAATCAAAATACTGCTCGATGCGGGCGACCGACCGCTGCTCGGGCCGTGCGATCGTGTGCCCCAAGAAATCGCGCCAGCAGGTGATGGACCACGGCTTGGCAAATCGTTGGCAAACGCGGGTGGACATTCGCGTCAACCACGGCAGACGCTGCGCCGCCGCAGCATTGTCGACTGGCGCAGAGGGCGGCACGCTCGCGAGCACGAGAGCGGACACCGCTTCGGGGTAGCTCGCAGCATAGCGGTAAGCATAGATGCCTCCGCTCGACGTGCCTAACAGTGCTGCACGCTGCACGCCGATTTTCGCCAGAAACGCATGGGTGAATGCTTCCGGTGTTAGTGCCATTGTAGTCGGCACTGGTCCAGACAGCCCTCCCGGGGCCTGATCGAAGCGAATCACTCGATAGCGATCCCGCAGCGCCGCCGCCAGCGCATCAAATGCCCGCAACGAGCCAAACGAACCATGAAACAACAGGACGACCGGGCCATTGCCCTCATCGACGTAGTGCACGCGTACGCCCTCGACCTCGACGAATTTTGACGTCGGCAGCGAGTACTTCGCTTCGAGTTCGGCTAACGACACGATGTCGGCGCTCGTGCGACGCGCAACGAAAATCCCAACGGTCACGAGGGCAACGACCAGGATCGCTACCCCGACACGCAATCCCAACGGCATACGAGTCAAACGCGAGTGCATAGGACGAACTCCCGGCTCGAACCATGAGATCATGCCTCATAACAACTCTTCATGTGTCGCTGAGGCAACCATCGGTCGAGTGTCCGAGAGGTGGTTTCAATATTGGTGCGACGGGTCCGATCCTTTTGCTATCGTCAAGTAACAGATGGCGCACATGAATCTCTGGGCGGGGGAGTCGTCCAAGGACCGAACACGAGCGCCACGTTCATCCAGACTCCGGTCGACAGCGATGACCATTTTTTGGCGGCGCAGAACTCGCTGTGGAACGACGACACCGCGCCTGTGCCCCTCGCCTACCAGGTAGCTCTTGCCATGCCCAATGTGCGTGTGTCCCATTCCGTCTTGCATCCCGACTACCTCGCTGAGGAAGTCGCGGCTCGCTATGCGATGCAGGGCGAGGTTGCCGCTTTCTTGTTGTATCGCGGCATGAACGATGTCTACCTCGTCAAAGACGAACGCGGCAAGTATGCGCTCCGCGTTTGGCGCAAGACGTGGCGCGACGTCGATACAGTCGCCTACGAGCTCGACTTCCTCGATTTTCTCCGCCAGCGCAAATTCCCGGCATCGGCGCCGATTCGCGCCCGCGACCACAGCCTCTATTTCAAAGTGGCGGCCCCCGAGGGCGAGCGCGCCATTGCGCTGTACGACTGGGCGCCCGGAAAAAAGTTTGGCGAGTGTCTCGACGAAACTGTCGCCGCGCGTATTGGCGCTGAGTTTGCTCGCATGCACTTGTTAGGCCTGGAGTACGCGGGCTCGCGGGTCTACACGACCGACGATGTGGTGGCTTTCCGCGTCAACCTGCCGCCATTGCTCGAGTTCTTATACGACCGACCGAACGATGCGCGCGACTATGCCATCGTGGCAGAGCGGCTCGCACAGCGACTCGAGTCGCTACGCGTTGAGGATGTCCCGATGGGGATTTGTCACCGCGACTTTCACCCGAGCAACGTGCATGTCGATGACGATGGCCGAATCACATTTCTCGACTTCGACGCCGCGGGCGAAGACTACTTGATGCAAGATGTCCAGAACTTCGTTTGGGGGAATCTGTTCTATGGATTTTCGCCTGCCTATGGCACGGCATTCGAGCGCGGCTATCAGTCAGTACGCCCCTTCACAGCAGCCGAGATCGCGCACACAGAGCTGTTCTTGTTAGCCAAAACGTTCCGCCTCGTTGCCGGCATGGCGCACAGCTCAGTGAGCGTCGGACGCGGCACGCTGCGCTTCCGCAGCCTCGACTGGCTTAGCGAGTACATCTTCTCCCGCGCACGTCCACTCGGACTGCTTTGATGCCGACGCCACCCGCAGCGCACGGAAGTCGCGCGAGCGCGTGGTGGTTCGTGGGTGTGCTGTGCGCTGCGGCCATTCTCTCCATCATCGATCGTACGATTCTCAGCCTCGTCGTCGACCCCGTCCGCGCAGATCTGGGGCTGACCGACGTACAAATCAGCCTGCTGCAAGGGCTCGCATTCGGGGCGTTCTACGCCACGGCGGGCCTAGCGCTGGGCGTCGTGGTCGACCGGCATTCGCGTCGCGGCCTGATCATCGCGGGGCTCACCATTTGGAGTCTCGCCACCGTTGCGGCCGGGTTCGCACGCAACTTCGAGGAGTTCTTCATCACGCGTATGCTCGTGGGCTTCGGCGAAGCGGCGTTGGCACCGGCTGCGATCTCCTTGATCGCCGACCTGTTTCCAGCGGAGCAGCGCGGTCGCCCAATGGGCTTCTACATGGCCGGGCAAGCGATCGCGAACGGTCTTGCGATATTCCTCACTGGCAAATTGCTGACGGCCGCAAGCGATCAACGCCTCGCGTGGCTCGGGCTGCCCGAGTCGTTCGCGCCATGGCGTTCGGTGTTTGTCGTGTTCGGCGCCAGCGGCCTCGTGTTCGTGCTTCTCCTACTCACCTGCCGCGAGCCGGCGCGCACGGGGCCACCTGCGCAATCACAGCTCACTGCGCAGGTGCGTGACGCCTTCGGTGTGCTGCGCGCGCGTTGGCCGCTGTTCGTGCCACTCTACCTAGGCTTCGCCGTCGCCTTCGCCGCAGCGTACGGTGCCGCTGCTTGGACGCCTTCCTTGCTGATGCGCGTATATGCCGTCGCTCCGCATCAACTTGCAGCGATGCTCGGTCCTTGGACGATGGCCTTCGCCGCTGCTGGGCCATTGCTCGGCGGCTGGCTCGTCGATCGTGCCGTCAAACGTCACGGTGCGCATGGAACGTTACGGCTGTTAGTCGGCGTACCGCTGCTCGCGATTCCGGCAGCGCTCGCGGTGTTCGCACCCTCCGCATTGAGCGCGACTATTCTGATCGCCTCGAGCAGCGCCGTCTTTGCAGTCATCGGCTTGTGCGTCCTCACCACGCTGCAATCACAGCTGCCGGCGCGCATGCGCGGGACCGGCGTCGCCGTGACCGGCCTCATGAACACGTTGATCGGCGCGGTATGCGGCCCCTTCTTGGTGGCCGTCGTGACCGAGCACGTGTACCAAGATCCGATGCGCGTTGGGCATTCCATCGCGATCGTCATCGTGCCAATTCTCGTGGCGGCAACGGCGTTGTTTCTGCTGGCGGCAGTGGGCTTGAAGCGCTCGACACCGATTCCGCTTGACTGACGAACACACGATCCAGGAAGCGGCGCAAATCCGCAGTAAAGCGCGCCGGATCTTCCCACATCGGGAAATGCCCGAGATCGGCGTACTGTATGAGTTCGACATGCGTTTGCTCAAAGCGGGCTACGGTGGCTGCGGGCCCCTGCGAGACCACATCGTCCTGGTCGCACCACTGCAGCAGCACGGGCACACGCACCGTCGCTGCGGCGCGCGCAATCGCGTCGCCGGCTTTGAAGATACGCGTGTTCGATTCGATGTACTGCCTTTGGCGCGCGAGAGCGCCTGGCAAATTGTTCATCGCGAATAGTGGCTCGATCATCTCCGGGGTGGGTGTGAATGGATCCGGTGTCGTGTCCTCGATGATCAAGCGATACCAACTGCGAAAGCGGTAGTCCGGCAGTAGGTAGCTGTGTCCCTTTTGCATCGCGCGGATCCGCCAATCGATCGCGCGCGTTTGGCTAGGGCGCTCGAGCGGCAAGATCGACAGCGCGAGCCCCACCACACTCTCGGGCCGCATCTGGTAGTACTCGAGCGCCACATTGCCGCCGTTGCTCGTGGCGACGAGCACGAAGGGCGGGAGCTGGAGCTCGTCGACAACGCCGGCTAACAACTGGGCCGCGCGCCTCGTACTGTATTCACCACTCGGATCCGGGCCAGATAGCCCGTACGGCGGCCAGTCGAGACGCACGACGCGAAATTCATGCACCAGGCGCGCAGCGACCTCGTTCCATTCCTGCAGGTTCGCAATACTGCCGTGCAACATCACGACGACGGGGCCCGCTCCCTCATCTCGGACGTGCAGCGGTACGCCGTCGACGACAATGAACCGCGATGGGGGCGTAGCGTACTGAGCGATCAATGCCGCGCGATCACTCGCCCAGAAGCCGGCGCGCAAGCTCGCGTAGTAAGCGACTAACAGTCCGAGCGCACCGAGCGTCGCCAATGCCCATACGCGCCGTCGCGTCATGGCCGGGGCAGCCCGAGGTGTCCGCGAAGCGTTGTCGATTCATAGTCGGTGCGCAGCAAACCGCGGCGTTGCAGCAGTGGCACTACCTGCTCGACGAAGATCTCGAGTTCGCCCGGCATATACGCGGGCTGCAAGGTGAACCCGTCGCAGGCGCCGCCTTCGAGCCAACGGCCCATCAAATCGGCGAGCTGCTCTGGTGTACCGCGAAACACATGGTGGCCTCGCGGCGTGCGCACGTAGTTTTGCGCGAACGCGCCGAGCGAGTGACCTGCCTGCACTGCGGGCTCGAGCATCTTGCGAATGTCTTCGGCGGGAAACTCCGTGATCTCGAGAATGTGCGCGAGCGGGATAGGCGCAGTCGGATCGAACGGCACGAGGTCGACACCGACGGACTCGCTCAGGTACTCGATGCACAGCGGCATCGACGACAGCTCGACGAGTTCCCGATCCTTCGCTAGCGCCTCCGTCTCGGTCGCGGCGAGCACAAACGAAAGGCCTGGCATGACCTTGACGCTGTCTGCCTCACGGCCAAACTTCGCCAGTCGAGCGCGAACATCGTCGCGAAACGCCTTACCCGCTTCAAAAGTCGGCGCTGGGCAAAAGATCGCCTCGGCAGTTTTCGCAGCGAAGTCGCGGCCGTCACCGGATTGGCCTGCTTGTACCAGCACGGGCCTTCCTTGCGGCGGCTGCGGCGTCGCGAGCGCGCCGCGCATCGTAAAAAAGCGGCCGTGGTGGTGCACTTCGGAGTTGGCATTCCAGTGGTTAGGATGCGCGCGATCCCACAGCGCCTTTGTGATGTCGACGAATTCGTCGGCACGTTGGTAGCGCAGCGACTTCTCTGGGAGCGCCACGGCGCCGAAATTCCACGCGGATGCTGGATGCGCTGTGGTAACGATATTCCAACCGGCACGCCCACGCGTCAGCCAATCGAGCGTCGCAAACTTGTCGGCCACGGCCGCAGGCTCGTTGTACGTCGTTGAAACGGTCGCAACCAAACCCACATGCGTCGTCACGCGACCGATCGCAGCCAGCAACGTCAGCGGATCGAGCGTCGGAATAGCGAGATGCGCGGGAGTGCGCCCTTCTGCACCGCGCGCTTGTAGTTGATCGCCAAATACGATGGCATCGAATCGCGCACTTTCGATGAGCTTGCCCACGCGCTCGTAGTAGCTCAGGTCGAACACCGCGCGTGGCGTCGCATTGCGATAGCGCCAACCGCCGGGATAGTGGCCGATACCTTGCAGAAACGCCCAGAAATGCAACTGGCGTGGTGCGACGGCACTCATGCTGACGCACCCGCGCGCGCGCGCTCGCTGGCGGTCAAGGGTCGCGGCAAACCCAGGCGTGTACGTAACGAGCCGGCCACACCGTCTGGGCGCAGCAGCCCCGCTTCCCGCCAACGCGGCACAATAGTCCGCGCAAACCACTCGAGATCCGCAGCTGCATCTTTGCACTCGAGATGCAGCCCCACGCAGCCCGACGCCGCAAGCCGCTCACGCCAATCGCGCAACGGCGTTTCGGCGGCGACTCCCAGCGGTACTCGCAACAGTTCGCGGCACGAACTGTGCTTGCTGTCGCGCAACGAGTCGACGATGAGCACGTCAGGCTCGACACAAGCCGACAGAGGATCGCGCTGACTCAACACGAGGACCGGGTGCCCTTGCGAAGGCCGCGCGGCGTTGAGGGGTCCTCGCACCGCGTGGTACGGCCCGCGGTGGTTGTTAGGACGAACTCGATCGGAATGCAAGTACGCACCGCTTTGGGGGTCGATGATCAGCGCGTCGCTATCCCAGCTGTCCCACAAGCTACGCGTCGCCGCCACGAAGTCCTGCGCCTTGGCAGCGTACTGTGCGGGCTCCACTTGGCCGACACCGCCATAGCGTGCCCAGTCCACAGCCCGCGATTGCGGGTGCCAACCACAGCGACCGTGGCTGAGAAAATCGAGCGCCGACAATGCGCGCGCAACGTGGAACGGCTCGCTGTGCAAGGCCGACACCGTCACCACGACACCAAAGTCCCGTGCTCGAGCCGCAATCCAGGGCGCGACCAGCAGCGACTCGAAAGCGGGCGGTGCGCACGACTCAGTGGGCTCACCCAACACTAACAAGTCACTTGCGCACTCATCGGCCAGCGCGCCGATGCGAGCCGCCACGGCAGGGTCAGCCAGCGGTGTCTGCGCAGGAATCTGCATCGAGAGAATCATGGGCGGGTTCATACTTCAATCACGGCGGCGTCGACCTCGTGGAGCGGCTCGGCCCCATTTGGGGTAATCAACATGAGGTCCTCCAGATGCGCCGAACCGCCGATGCCGGTGTCCATCACTGGGCAATCGACACTCAGCACCATGTTAGGTTCGAGCGTGAGGTCGGCTTTGCGATAAAAGCCTTGCGCCTCAAGGCCAGGCTCGTCGGTGTGCATCAAGCCGACACTATGTGGACCGAATCCCACGACCGTATCGTGGCCTGCCGTTTTGAGCGCTTCCGTACCGATGCGCACGATATCCGAGTAGCGCAGACCTGGGCGTAAGCGTTCGCGCACGACGCTCCACGCCAACTCCGCGGCTGCGGCCGCGCGGCGTGCAGCGCGAGACGGCTCGCCCACGACAACCGTGCGCGCGAAGTCCCCGTGGTATTGGCGAAAGTGGCTCACCGCGTCGACGAACAGCATCTGACCGTCGCGCAGCGTCTCGTCGACCAAGTCGCTCGATACGCGGTCGATTGTTAGGAATACCGCCGTATTGCCGCACCGCGCCGTTTCCAACGCATATACGCGCCGCAAGTCGCTGTAGTTAGCGCCCGCACGAATGCTCGCGGCGACCGCGCGCGTCGCTACCACGTTTGCTTGCGCTGCGCGCCGCAGTAACGCGATCTCGAGCGGTGACTTCACCAAGCGAATCTCGCGCAAAATGTTGTCTGCGGCGACCACCCGATCCGGCCGTGCATGCCGCGAACAAACGGCCTCGATCACCGCATGGTCCACACCCACGGCGCCGCGCCAGAGGCCGTGCTCGCGCATCGCCTGCACGAGCGCGGCCCCTGCGTCGGCGATTCGACGTCGCGCCTCAGGAACCGCCGCCAGCGCAGCTCTCCGCCGGTCCTCGATCGGCGACAGGGCCGCATGCCCGCGGTCTGCACACAGTTCGGGTTCAGCAGCCAGGGCCTCTGACGCAGCATCACCCGCATCGGCATACAGCCAGGTGGGGGTCGACGTTTGCCGCGCAAGATCCGCCCACGTGTAGTAGTGCAAGAAGCGACTGGTGACGAGCGCCACGGGTTGCGCTGGATCGCGGGGGATGAGCGCAAACGTCGTCGGCGGCTGCCCGACCCGTGTGCGTGCGATCTGCGGCCAATGACCGAGGGCGTGATAGACGTTGAGCGGATCGCCAACAATGAGCCCCTCAAGTCCGTGCCGCTCGAGCACTTGCGCCGCACGCTCGCGGTTCATCGCACCGCGCTCGCGAAGCGCAGCGTCGAATTGAAGATCTTGCGGCGGCGAGGCGTCGCTCATGCGAACCAAACTTGGGCCAATGCGCTCGTGCTGTCATCTCGTAACACGGGGCGATCCGCTGCGCGGCCACGCCATTTTCATTCTTTAGAAGCCACTGGCGGCAGGCTATGGTAGGGCTAGCGATGAGCGGAGCCCCGAATATGGTTGAACGCGCGTTTGTCACCCTTGCGGAGGGACAAGTCCACTTGCGGCGGCACGTGGCCACGGGCGCGACGCAGCCTCCACTGCTGATGCTGCATGCTTCGCCAACCTCATCGCACTTCCTGCAAGGCTTAATGCACGCGATCGTGGCGGCGGGCGGGCCAAGAACGATCGTTGCGCCCGACACACTCGGTAACGGTGATTCTGCTGCACCGCTGGGCGAACGTCCGGACATTGCCTACTTCGCAGACAGCAAGCGCCGGCTGCTTGATGCGCTCGGCATTGAGCGCGTCGATATCTACGGATCACACACCGGCGCCCGCATCGCGTGTGAGTTTGCCGTGGCGTTTCCCGAACGCGTTCGTCGCGTCGTGCTCGACGGCATCATCGAATACGACGATGCGACGCGCCAGCACATCGTCGCGCACTATGCGCCCACCGTGGCACCCGACGACTATGGTCGGCAATTCATCTGGGCGTTCAATTTCATCCGCGATCAGGCCCTCTACTTTCCTTACTTTCAGCGCGATCCGGCGCACCGACTCGCAGGTGCAATGCCCGATGCGGCCACGCTGCACCGGGCAACGTTGGATGTGCTGAAGGCGCTCGGCACGTACTCGAAACCGTATCTCGCTGCGTTCGAGTATCGCGCCTATGCCCGCATGCCGCTGCTGCGCGCCCCGGTGCTGTTGTTACGCCCCGAGAGCGAGCTGCCGACGCTGAAGGCGGCGATCGGTGAAGCAACCTCGCGGCTGCCCGATTCGCGCGTGACGAGCGTTGCTGGCGACAATGCGAGCAAGGCCGCCGCCATCGTCGCGTTCCTCGATGCGGTGCAGCCATGAACTCGCCGACTAACAACGGGACACCGGCGAGCGACCGACTGACCCTCGGCACCTGCCTCGGCTTTGGCGTCGGAACGGTCGGCGTGTCGATCATGCTGAATACCGTGACGACCTACTTTCCGGCGTTCATGGCCACGGTGCTCGGCCAATCGCCCGAGCTCGCCGGCTATTTGCTAATGGGCTCAAAGCTCTACGATGCGATTGCCGATGTCGTCATTGGGAGAATGAGCGATCGGACGCGTTCGCGCTGGGGCCGCCGCCGTCCCTACCTACTGATTGGCGCGATCGTCTCAGCAGGCTCCTTTCTGATGATCTTCATGCCACCGACATTGAATGACACGGCACTCGTGCTCTACATGTCTGCCGCACTGATCATCTATTCGACAGGCTATTCGCTGTTCAACGTCCCCTACATGACGATGCCGTCAGAGATGACGCGTGACTTCCAGGAACGCACGCGCTTGCTGTCGTGGCGCACGTTGTTCGTGTCGTTAGGACAATTGCTGGCGCTCGCCGTCACCGCGGCTCTCGTCCAAAGCGGCGGTGGTGGGGCCAACGGCTACGCGCGCATGGGACTCGTGATGGGGCTGATCATCTTCGCTGCGATGACCGCAACATTCCTTGGCACGGCGCGCGCGGCCCGCGTGGAGAATCAGGGCACACCGGCTCGCCTGCCCGGCGGTCAGTTCGCCCTGCTGTGGCGCAATCGGCCATTTATGCTGCTGCTCGGTGCCAAGGTCTTTCAGTTTCTAGCGTTTGCAAGCATCGCAACGACGGGCCTGCTGTTCAAACTCAACGTACTCCACGTCGGCTACCGCGGCCAAATCTTGCTCGCGGTGACGACGAATGTCGCGATGGCACTGACAACTCCGTTGTGGGTACGGGTAGGCCGTCGTCTCGGCAAGCGCGGAACCTATCTGATCGGCGTCGTGTTGTTTTGTGTGGGTTCGTTAAGTTGGCTGTTTGCTGCGCCCGGCATCAGTGACGCCGCGATTGTCGGTCGCGGTTTGATCGCCGGCGCCGGCTCCGCGGCGCTCATCCTGATGTCGGTGTCGATGCTGGGCGACACGATGGCTTACGATCGCGCGCTGACCGGCCTGTATCGCGAGGGCCTGCTTTCGGCCCTGATCGCTGTGATCGAAAAGACGGCTTTTGCCCTCGGCGTCGCTGTCATCGGGCTGATGCTAACAGCCGCCCAGTACATCCCTACCGTTGGCGGTCAGATCGTGACGCAGCCAGAATCGGCCGTCCGCGCGCTGTATTGGGGCTTCGCCGTGATTCCCGCGTTGATGTTTCTCGCCAATGGCGTCTTCTTGTTGTTCTACAAGCTAGAGCAAGCCACGGTCGACAACCCTGGGAGAGACTGAGCGCACGCACGACCGACCGCACGACAATATGTGTCGCCGACGCAACGAGCGACCTCCCGCTTTGCGAAAACTGATTTCAATATTGGTTCGGCGGGCAACACCCCTCTGGTATCGTCCAGAGCAGTTCGGCGCATAGAAATTACGAACATTCAAGTAGGGGGTCGGCTTCATGTCATCGCGCAGTTTCATCTTTTCTTTGGTCTCCGCAGCCGTCGCGCTGGCGCTACTACCGCAGCAGACAAGCCAGGCTGCCGAGGGCGATCAGGAAGTGAGTGGTGTCGAAGAAATCATCGTCACGGCACGGCGCCGCGACGAGAGCATTCTCGATACGCCGGTCGCGATCACGGCGGTCACCGCCGCCGACCTTGAGGCGAAAGGAATCACGTCGTTCAACCAGCTCGTCGAGAGCACGCCCGGCGTCAACGTCTCCAACGCCTCGGCGGGCGCGGGGCGCAACGACCGCTCGTTCCAGCAGATCACGCTGCGCGGCATGGTGCCTTCCAGCACGCAGTCGACGCTGACGGCAACCTTCATCGATGGTGTGCCGGTTGCTTCGCCCACCGCGATCGCGAGCGTGGCCGATCCGGCGCGTGTTGAGATCCTGAAGGGCCCGCAGGCCGCGTACTTCGGTCGCAACACCTTCGCGGGCGCCATCAACGTGGTCAACAAAGACCCGGGCGATGTGTTCGGCGGCAACCTGCTGCTGATGGGTGGCAACCGCAGCA
>CAYUIT010000060.1:0-19254 GCA_964444835.1 uncultured Steroidobacteraceae bacterium | reverse complement strand
TGCAGCCGCGGTTCGTCAAATGCCGTGGCTTTCGTGCAACTGGTATTACCGTGTCGGAGCTGCTCCCTGGCGCGGACACCGATGCCAGAACCTCACCGATCGCTGAGGCGCTGGGCGCACACGCTCCGTGACCCGCTATAGGTGTACCAACGCGCCCGCATTCTCGGCTTTCGCCGCTAGGTATACGTGCCAAGCCGCAGCCAAATCTTGCGACGCTATTCCGAGCGATTTGTAGAGTGTGATCTGATCACGAGTGGTACGTCCGGGGCGCGTTCCGTTCAGGACTTCACCAATTTCGGCTTCCACATGGTTGCGAGTCGTTAGCCCTGCCTCAACTGCGTGTAGCAGTTCACCCGCTTGTGCGTACGCGCTCTCACGGTAATCGACGAAATAGCGCGCACGGAGAACGGCAGCATCGTCGACTTCGCGGCGATTCGGGAATGACGAGCCGACGAGGTTGATGTGCATGCCGGGCCGCAGATCCTCGCCGCCGAGGATTGGTTCCTCGGAAGAGGTCACCGTGCAAACAACGTCTGCGGGGGCGACGGTCGAACGCGTGGTTGTGTGGAAGCTGAACTCGCACGAATGCTTTGCGCGGCACTCGTCCGCAAGCGCCGCTGCTTTGTGTATGTCGCGACCCCAAATGCGGACGTCAGTGAATGCGTGCGCGGTGAGTAGCGCATCGATGTGCGCACGCGCTTGTTCCCCAGTGCCCAAAATCGCGAGAGTATGCGAATCGCCGCGCATCAAGCTAAGTGTTGCCACAGCGGACGCGGCTGCAGTACGAATCGCTGTAAGGTCCGCAGCGTTCATCATCGCCAGCGGTATACCATCGTCAGCACTGTAAAGCACGTATAGACCAAGATGCGTCGACAATCCCCGCGCGCGATTACCTGGAAAGAGGCTAACTAGCTTGATGCCAAAGCAAGAAGGATTACCGAGATATCCCGGCATCATGCCGAGAGCACCAACGCCGTTCGGTATTGGCATCCCTTGGCGTAGCGGCAGGTGAACGCGGCGTTCGCTTGTGACAATCATGGCCTGACGAACGACTTCGAGACAGTCGCTGAACGGCAAGAGCCTGCGCACAGTCGCGCCATCGATCACTCGAATAGCGGTCGGGCTCATCGGGTAGCTTGAATGGCAAACAACACGCCGTCGGCGTGCCGAATCACGGCAACTTGGACGCGTGAGTCGAGGGGCAGTGCACTCGCATCAGGCATGACGCGCGCTAGAATTCGCAATCCTTCATCAAGGTCGACGATCCCGACCGAATATGGCGCAAACGCTGCGAAGGCGCCACCTGCGGCATGCACGCGAGTGCAGCTATACAGAACCCCCGAGCCACTCAGCTGTACCCACCGGGCGTCCCTATGGCCGCAGCGTGGGCAATGTTCGCGCGGCGGAAATGTGAGTGCTTCGCAAGACCCGCAACGGGTGGTTGTTAGGCGGCCTTCGTCGAGCGCTTGCCAAAATGGGCGGCTGAACAGCGTCGGCTGCGGCGCGAGCGGGCGCCGTAAAGTTGACTGGATGACGGGCAATGTCATCGTGGACCCTCGAGAATATGCACGATCGTTGAGTTGTAATTGCCGCCCTCGCAGGTTGCGAGGGCAAAGCGGGCGTTACGAATCTGCCGAGCGCCTGCCGCGCCTAACAATTGATCGCGCAACTCGAGAATTCCATAAAGTGCGGACAATACCGGCGGATGACCGCGCGATAGGCAGCCGCCCGATGTGTTTATCGGAACATCTCCATGGATGCCCGTCGCGCCCGATGAGGCCGCGCGCGCACCGGCGCCGCGGGCGAACCAGCCGATCGCTTCGCTCGCGAGGATCTCCGTGATCGTGCACGGCGCATACACTTCGGCGACGTCAATGTCGCTCAAGTTGAGGTTGCTGGCGGCGAGCGCCGCCGCAGTCGCCTCGCGCAATGCGGGATAGCTCGTAATGTCGTGTGCACGATCGCCAATCTGATGATGTCCGTCGTGGCGAAATTCGCGCGCGCGAACCGTAATATAGGGCTTGCCGAGCCCGCGCGCTACGGCTTCGCTCGCAAGTACTAGGCAAACGGCACCGTCACCGATGGAAGGAACATCGTGAATGCCGAGCGGCTCGACGATCGGGCGAGCAGCGAGTACCTGATCGATTGTTAGTCGATCGCGAAATTGAGCGAGGGGATTGTCGCGCGCAAACTGCCGACTCTTGACCGCGACGGCCGCAAGATCTGCGCGGGTGGCGCCCGTCTCGTGCATGTAGCGAGCTGCGTCCATCGCGTACCAAGCAATGGGCGTCGCACCGAATGGAGCTTGGAACTCGGCGTCGCCGACGACGCGCAAGCCGTTCGACATTGCGCGATCTGGATTGCCTGCTGATGGGAATGCAACGCCTAAGGCGAGCGCGATCCGCGCGCGCCCTAGTTGAATATCGGCAGCCGCGTGATCGAACGCAAGTCCGCCGGTGATGCCCATTTGCAGCACTTCGGAGAGCTGCCCGCGACAACGTATCCCGAGTCGTGCCGCCATGTGCGTGGCAAATCCTTGCTGCGGAGCGTCAGGCAGCGCTGGCGTGAACACAGCCGATTCGACATCCGCGGCAGTCACGCTAGCATCGCGCAAGGCGTGCTGCGCAATAGTGGTTAGTAGTTCGGCTTCCGACAAGCCGCCGCGTATACCGCGATGCTCGCCATAGCGCCCGACAGGGGCTGCTGCCGCGCCGATGATTGCAACGAGCTCGCTCGCCATGTCAGCCGCCAGCGCGCCGCAAGCGACCTTCAAGAAAATCCTGGCGCACAAGCCGCTTCTTGATCTTGCCGCTGTCTTCGCGAGGCAAAAGTTCCGCGAATAGAATCTCCCGCGGGACTTTGTAGCTTGCGAGCCGGGATTTCAGCCGACTGCGAATATCCGGCTCATTGAGAGCGCCGGACGGCTCTACGACCGCGATCAAACGCTCGCCAAACTCGGCATCGGGTACGCCGAAAACCGCGCAGTCGCGCACATTCGGAATGGCGATCAACTCATGCTCAATCTCGGCAGGGTAGATATTGACGCCACCCGAGATCACCATGTCCGTCTTGCGATCACTGATGTACAGAAAGCCGTCGGCACTAACATGGCCGACATCGCCGGTGGCGACGAAGTCGCCGAGTCGCACGGCTTCGGTTTTCTCTTCTGCGCGATGGTAGGTAAAGCGGGTCGTCGTTTCGGATCGAACGCAAATCTCGCCCGGCTGGCCTTGTGCGCACTCTTGGCGCGCGTCATCAACGATCTTGATCGTGACTCCCGGCAGTGCCTTGCCCACTGAACCTGGATGCGTGAGCCATTCCTCGCTGGTTGAAGCTGTCGCAATGCCGATCTCGGTCATTGCGTAGTACTCGTGAAGGATGGGCCCCCACCAGTCGATCATTTGACGCTTCACATCCGGCGGGCAGGGCGCCGAGCCATGTGTGACAAAACGCAAACTCGACAGGTCGTATCGATGGCGCGTTGCTGCAGGTAGCGCTAACAAGCGCACGAACATCGTGGGTACCATATGAAGATGCGTGATGCGCTGCTCTGCGATCAACTCAAGTAGTGCCTCGGCCGCGAATCGCGACTGCAGTACTAACAACCCGCCGCTGCGGATGATATACAGCCCATACGCATTGGGAGCCGAGTGATACATCGGTCCGGTCATGACGGCGCGCAGCGGCCGCATATCGAACCCCCACGCTGACGTGGTTCGCCGCTCGATCGCAGCCACGACATCGGGCGGGGCGCTCTTGCGCTTGACGCCTTTGGGTCGTCCGGTCGTTCCGGACGTGTAGAACATGGGGCCAGATACGACGCGAGGGGATTCGGCCCATTCTGGGTAAGCCGCTAGCCATGCAGACCATTCTGGGAGTCCACCGGGTGTGGCGCTGTGTGTGACTTTGTAGGCTGCTGCGATCTCGGGTGGAGTGCTTACGGCAATAACGTCCACGTTGCCGCAAACGGCGAGCACGGACTCTGTCAATAAATCGGCGTGCGCGACCAAAATCTTCGCGCCGCTGTCGTCGAGAATGTAGGCGATCTCTTCGGCGGTGAGGTGCCAGTTCAAGGGGACCGGCGAAGCCCCCAACAGGGTCGCGGCAAAGCTTGCCTCAAAGAATGCGAAGTCGTTGCGCATCAACAACGCGATTTGATCGCCCTGCCATACGCCGAGATCATGGAAGCCGCTCGCAGCGCGACGTGCTCGCGCCATCAAAGCATCGGTGGGTAGCTCACGCTCTGCGCTGATGAGGCCTTTGTCGAGCGCCATCCTGTTCGGCCTCAAGCATTCACGTCGATGACGATGCGCCCGCGAATCTCGCCTGCAAGCAAGCCCGCTGCCAACTGCGGCACGGCCGACATCGGTTGCACGTTGTAGATGCTACGCAGCTTTGCGATATCGACGAGCTCGGCAAGACGTTGCCACGCGTGCTCACGCTTAGCGCGCGCCGCCATCACTGAATCGATGCCGACGAGTGCAACGCCGCGCAAGATGAAGGGCATGACCGTGGTTGCTAGATTCGCGCTGCCCGCGAGGCCGCAGGCCGCAACGGTGCCGCCATAGCGCGTCTGCGCGAGGATCGTCGCCAGCACATCGCCTCCGACGCTGTCTATCGCGCCGGCCCAGCGCTCGGCCTCAAGCGGCTTCGGTGCGCGTGCCAATTCGGTGCGAGCGATCAAGTCGCGCGCGCCGAGCGCTAGCAGGAACTCACGGTGTGCTGTGCCGCGACCCGTGGCGGCAATGACATCGTAGCCTAGTTTCGCTAACAACATCACAGCGACCGAGCCAACGCCACCTGTCGCGCCGCTAACAACAACGGGTCCGTGGGCGGGCATGACGCCACGGTCTTGTAAAGCCTGTACGCACAACATCGCGGTATAGCCGGCCGTGCCGATGCCCATCGCTTGTTCTGCCGTGAATGCTGGCGGGATAGGAATGGGCCAGCCACCGTTGACCCGTTGCCACTGGCTATAGCCACCCCAGTGTCGCTCCGACATGCCAAAGCCGTTGACGAGCACGCGGTCGCCGCGCTTGAATCCGGGCACGCGTGATTCCTCGACGACCCCTGCGAGATCGATGCCGCAGACCATCGGAAAGTACCGACAAATTTTCCCTGTACCGGTGACGGCCAGTGCATCCTTGTAATTCAGGGTGGAATGCGAAACGCGGACAAGCACATCCTCGTCGGGCAGGTCAGCCCGCGCGAGCTCACGTAGCGACGCTTGCGAGCGCCCTTCGCGCTCTTCCGCAACGATTGCTAGAAATCGGTCGGTCATCCTAATTCTCCAGGTAAGAGCTTAGAGGTGCCGGCCCAGGACCGCTTATGGATTCGCCCCGTAGCGTTTTGCGATTGAGGCTTCATCAGCGGGCCGCGTCGCGCGCCGCCTTTGGCGTGATGCCAAAGTGCCGCTTGAAAGCCGTGGTGAAATTGCTCGAATACTCGTAGCCCACTTCGAGGGCAATCTCCGTCACGCTGAGTTCGCTGACTTCCAGCAGCTTCTTGGCGCGCTCCATGCGCAGCTGTTGCGTGAAATCAAATATTGTCCGCCCGTAGACCAGTTTGAACGCGCGCATCAGCTTTGCTTCGTTCATGCCAATATCGCGCGCAAGCGCGGCGATCGTCGGCGGCTGCAGAAACTGCTTCTCCAAAATGCCGCGCGCGCTTGCAAGCCTGTCCGTATCGCCAGTCGTCAAGCCTGAATCGCGTCGCTCCAAGCCCTGCTCGGCATCGAGCAGCGCTTGCATCGATAGTGTTAGCAGTTCGAACGCGCGTGCCTCGGCATACAACTGGCGCAGCGATCCGGTGAGCTCGCATGCCAGCAATGCGGCGGCTGCACGCGCCATGTCTGCGCGTAGTGGCACAATCTCGTGATACACGCCGCGCGGACGACCGGCGATAAACTCCGCGACCTCGTACGGTAGGCGCGGAATGATGTCGGGCAAGCGCTCGGCAAGAAAGGCAGGCGCGCACAATAGTGTGACCGACTGCTCGTGCTGCCCTGCGAGAAACCACTCGCGTTTGCGCATGCCTTCGGGATGCATCAGTAACAATGCCGTACGCTCTGGAATGGCGATCTCGCGGTCGCCCTCGAGCGCGGCTCGACCGGATCCTGTTAGTCGGTAGTGATGTTTGAGGACCGCGTGTTCCGTGACTGTGATCGTCGCAGCTTGCTCATGTCGAACGTCGCCGACGACCATCTCGAAGCCCGGCGCGATCTTGACGACCTCCCGGTAGCCACTCGCGCCGGCGATCTCCGGCACAAAGCGCTGCCCATGTTCCGGCAAAAATGGTTGTACGGTGTCCGGCCGATAATAGCGACGGACGTCGAATTCGTCGGCGTTGGTCTCGGGCGCGGTCAATCGGCGTTGGCCGGCGCACGGGTCGATCGTGGCACGACGCCGAAGTAGCGTTTGAAAGCGGTCGTGAAATTGCCGGGAAACTCGTACCCGACGGCGTAGGCCACTTGCGAGACGTTGAGCAAGCCATCCTGCAGCAACCGGTGCGCATGTCGCATGCGCATTTCCGTGACGAAGTCTCCGGCCGTGATGCCGAACAGCGTGCGAAAGCCCTGGTTGAGTTTGTTTTGGTTGATGCCGACCCTACGAGCCAACGCTTGGAGCGTCGGCGGATGTGCGAATTCTCGTTCGAGAATTTCGCGCGCATGGCGAATCTTCTCTGCGTCGCGCGCGAAGAGGTGCACGTTGGCGCTGTTCGTTGCGTTTTTCCTGAGAACGTCGAGAACTTGCGATACCAGATCGAGGCATTGCCCTTCAGCCTGAACATTGCGCAACGCACCCGTCATCCGCGACTCAAGGAGGGCTGTGAGCGCATGACTCATCATTGGAGTCAGCGGTAGCGCGCGCGCGAACAGATCGAAAGACTGCCCGTTCACGAACCGGCGCAGCGGGGCCGGCATCTCGTCGACTTCGACGCCTAACGAATCGCGTAGGAAATCGCTGCGACAAAACACGGTTGCCCAGCGCTCGGCAATGCCGCCATGGTCGATCTCGCCCTTTGCGAGTCCGTCAGGATGCAGCATGACTCCGCAATATGCGCCGTCAATCTGAAACTCGGCCCCGTCATGCAAGAGGATCGTGCTACGCCCGGAGAGGCGAAAATGCAGTTTCAGCGCACCTTCGCCGACGAAATTCACCAGTTGATCGGTATGTGACAGTCGATTGCAGGCGAGCAAATACAGACCATCCGAAATATGCACGAGGTCTTCGTAACCTGCGCCATCGCCGACCGGTACGAGTCGTCGACTCGCGGTACCCACCCGATAAGGATTTTTTCCTACGCTTGGCAGCTCGGCTGCGTTGTGCGCAATTTCGCGTGCCTCGGCGATCGGCCGCCTGGTAGCGAGGTTCGCGAGTTTGGGTCTCATCAGTACGCGGCCCCGTTGCTTCTATTTTCGGTAATGTCGCGCCCAATACTGCAGCGCCACTAATCGCGTTTGCAAGCCTCTGGCAATACCGCCGCAAACTCCGGGCGACGCTTCCATTCCGGTGCGGGCGGCACGTGACCAGCGCGCGGCGCGTACTCGGAAATGGTCTTCGGCGTCATCTGATGTACGTACCGCGGGCAGTTTGGGAATATCGCGGTCGCTTCCACCGTGACGATAGCGTCGGTCCCGGCTGGCGACCCGGCTGCGCGGACATAGCGAACGCGCGCAATCCCGTTGATCCTCAGGCGCCTGGGTGACTCGAAATCGATGAACAGCAAGCCGACGTGGGGATTCGCAACGATATTGCCCAGGCTGCGAAACATGCCGTTGCCGTCGTAGTGTGGAAACTCAAGCGTGCGGTCGCCGGTGACCGTCACGAAGCCAGGCGCGCCGCCTTTGTAGCTGCAATCCGGCTGTCCCTGCAGATCAGCCGTCGCGAGAAAGAACATCGTGCTGCTCGTGATCATGTCGCGACAGTGGGCGTCGAAAGCCTCAAGGCCGAGGCGCTCCACGATCCGGTCTGCCAACGCGGTCGTACCAAAACGCTCCTGAACTTGACGCGCGCCTGCGGCAAAAAAGTTGCGATCCTTGATCATCGGGACTCCCTATCGGCTCGGTTTATCCTTGCAGCATCGCTGATGCTTGCGCGCCACAATCATGCGCTTCTCGTTGGCATAAGTATCCGGTTGCCATGAATAGGTTGCTATCGACGTTGCGCTCTAGCATCAAGCGAACCGACTCCGCACTGGCGGACTTAAGGGGGCTTCGATGACAGCTGTAGTGCATGTTCAACGTGAAAAGCTCACGTGTTTTGTTTTGGGCACAATTCTCGCGATGCCGATTCTGGCGCAAGAGCCGACAACCGGTGAGCTCGAAGAGATCGTCGTCACGGCGCAAAAGCGCGGCGAGGAATCCCTCCAAAAGATTCCCGTGTCGGTGCAGGCGCTCTCTGCGGCAACATTGACGAACTCCGGCGCTGCGTCAGTGTTGGATATCGCGGCGCGAGTTCCGAGCCTCAGTGTTTTCGATGCCGGCGGAAATCAGAAGAAACTGAAGATACGCGGCGTGTCCTCGGCGAGCGAGTCGGAGACATCCGAGACCGTCGCGGTATACATCGACGATGTGCCCGTGACCAATAGCGGCGGAACCAATAATGAGAATGGTGCGTCGCCCGACGTCGGCTTCTTTGATGTGGAGCGCGTTGAAGTGCTCAAGGGACCGCAGGGGACACTGTACGGCGCGAGTTCCATGGGTGGCACCGTTCGCTACATCACGAAGCAGCCCGACGCGAGTGCATTTGCGAGTGAGGTAACGGCTCGATACTCGAGTACGGAGCGCGGGGACTCCTCCTATGGACTTGCCGGCATGATCAACTTACCGCTCGTCGAAGGGCGCGCTGCGCTGCGCATTTCAGCAACCTACGACGATGATGGCGGCTTCATCGACAATGTCGCCCCACTGACCGGTGTTGGTTTTGGGCCCGCTGGAAAGATTCCAGGTAAAGATGATGCAAACAGTGCCGAACACTGGCTCGCTCGCGCACAGCTGCGCTGGGAGGTTAGTGACGCACTGACGATCGGTGCCAAGATCATGCACCGCGAGTACGACGTCACAAGCGAGTCAAGTGTGCAGCGGTCGTTAGTGGCTGCTGGCCAGGATTTGACGCAGCGCAATTTCATCGTCGCGCAAAACGTTGACGAGTTCGATCTCTTCAATATAACGGTCGATTACGACTTCGGGCCGGTGCGCTTGTACTCGTCGTCATCGTACACGGATCGATTGACGGACGACTTGCAAGACACGACCTTCTTTTCCAGCATAGTCTTCGGTACCACTGATCCTGCTAGCAACCTGCGCAACCTGAACGACGTGCAGGAATTTGTGCAAGAGTTGCGGCTCGTTTCCCAATCCGATGGGCCGGTGCAATGGGTTGCTGGCTTGTATTACTCGGACCTCGACAAGTTCTTCATTCAGGATGGTCCGTTTCCCGGCATCAACGCATTTCTCGGCGGACCTGTCGTCCCCGTATTCGAAGGCTTCCTTGGGAACCAGCCGAACGTATTTCAGTCGACAGTACCCGAGACCATCAAGCAAGCAGCCGTATTCGGCGAATTGACTTGGAAGCTGAACGATCGATGGAGCGCGACATTTGGCGGGCGGTATTTCGATGTCGAGCGGGATTTCAGCTACAACTCGCGGGGTCTGTTTTCGACACCCGGCGCAGATCAACGCGCCGGCAGTGGTAGCGAAAATGGCTTCAATCCGAAGGTATCGTTGGCGTACGCCGCCAATGAAAATGCTTTGCTATACCTTACTGCATCGAAGGGCTATCGCATCGGTGGTTTCAATCAGCCCATCCCGAACACACCGCAATGCGCTGCAGAGTTGGCGCAGCTTGGAATTAGTAATAGCCCGCCGTTGTTTGAATCCGATTCGCTGTGGAACTATGAGATCGCAGCGAAGACGACATTTTTCGACAACCGCGTGCGTTTGAATGGCGGCTTCTACTATATCGATTGGAAAGACATTCAACTGCGGCGCCAACTATCGTGCGGCTTCACCTTCTTTTTGAATGGTGGGTCGGCCACGGTCAAGGGCGCCGAGCTGCAATTCGAATTGGCCGCGACGGACCAAGTGTTCTTCTATCTGAACGTGGGCATTGATGAGGCAAATCTTGACGGCTCCGTCCCGAACCTCGGTGCCGCCAATGATTCACGCCTACCAGGCGTGCCGCGCGGAACGGCGAGCACCGGCGTGCAGATCGACTTCAAAATGGGCGCTCGCGACGCGTTCTTTCGCGCGGACGCAAGCTACGTCGGCAAATTCAATTATCTGTTCGAAGGGCAGACCGGCCCGTTCTCAGGTGTGAACCCGACCGCCGGCGATTACATATTGGCGAACATGCGCTGGGGCATCGGCGCCGAAACTTGGGATGCGGCGGTGTACGTGAACAACGTGTTCGACAAACGCGCCGACACAGGCGTGCAGTCGAACTTATTTGCCGATGTGCTGTTCCGCAATCGCCCGCGTGAAATCGGTGTGAGCTTCGCACGGCGCTTCTAGCAAGCTGCGGGAGCGAGGCCGCGGATTAGGTCCGCGGCCTTCTCTGCGATCATGATTGTGGGCCCATTGGTATTGGCCGACGGCAAACTCGGCATGACCGAAGCGTCGACGACACGAAGCCCCGCGACGCCGCGAACACGCAGCGCACTGTCAACGACGCTTGCAGAATCGTCGCCCATGCGACAAGTGCCTACCGGGTGATACATCAAGAATCCGCGCTCACGCAAGAATACTTCCCACTGCGCGTCCGTTTGCACTGTCGGCCCTGGGTTAACGCATTCGCGGAACGCATCTTTCAGCGGCATCGTTTGGAATACCCGTTGGATTATGCGCCCGGCGCGCGTGAGTTTCGCGACATCCGAGGCGGATCCCATTAGCTGATGTTGGATAACGGGAGCATCTGTAGCGTCGGAGTTGCGAAGCAGCAGTCGACCGCGAGTTTGCGGCCGGCAGACATTGATTGCGACGCCCACGCGATTGGTCTTGGCGAGGCGGATCTCGTTGCTCGCGAACTCATAAGCAAATGGCGCGAAGTGCAGTTGAATATCGGGCCGATCGACGCTCGCATCAGAGCGAAAAAAGCCAACGACATGAGCGATCGGGGATGCTGCGGGGCCGCGCCGATGCAGTAGGTAATCGAGCACCGCCTTCAGATAAAGGCGCTTTGAGTGCGCAATTCGATTCAGCGTGGGAGTGGTTAGTTCGAAATCGACAATGACTCCTGGGTGTTCCTGTAGGTTATCGCCAACGCTGGGTGAGCTAACAAGGCATTCGATACCGTGCCGCCGCAATTCCTCGGGCGGGCCGATGCCTGACAGCATCAATAGCTTCGGCGAGGCTAACGCGCCCGCACTTAACACCACCTCGCGGCCGGCGTGTGCGACGCAGGTGCGACCCTTAAACACATATTCAACGCTGGTGGCACGCCCATCGGCCAACAAAATGCGTCGCGCCAAGGCCCCCGTGTGGACCGTGAGATTCGCTCGATTGACGGCCGGATCGAGATAGGCTCGCGCTGTGCTCATGCGCATCCCGCCACGTTGATTCGTTTGCATCGGGCCAACGCCCTCTGCTGTGGCGCCATTCACATCCTCGTTGCGGCGCATGCCCGCATTGACGCACGCTGCCAAGAAAGCGTCGTTCAACGGGTGTGTGGTGCGAACGTCCGAGATCTGTAGCGGACCATGTTGGCCATGCCACTCGTTCTTGAAGCGCTCGTTCGACTCACACTTGATGAAGTAAGGTAGGCACTCCGAGTACGACCAGCCCGTTGCACCATGCCGCGCCCAATCGTCGTAATCGGCCGCGTGGCCGCGCAAGTACACCATCCCGTTGATCGAGCTGCCACCGCCGAGAACTTTGCCAGCCGGCCAGATATCGGCTCGCCCATTGCGGGAAGCGTCGGGGTCGGCCAAATAGCACCAATCCCATCGTGGGTTGCCCATCAGTCGCGTCGATAGCCCCGGCACAAGCACATGTGGATGCCGGGCGCTGCCGCCCGCTTCGAGTAGCAACACGCGCGATCGTCCATCTTCGGTCAAGCGGTTGGCGAGCACGCAACCTGCAGTACCACCACCAACGATCACATAGTCAAACCGCGCGCCGTCCATACCCACCATCCTCGCAAACTGGCAATCGCCGCCATTCAAACATGTGCGGCCCGAGTTGCGGCTATGGGATCAACTGGAAAATCTTTGCGACCCCCTCGATCGCAGAACGATTCTACGCTCCCGCATAGGCGCATCACGGCGGGCCTTCCTATGCTGGGCTGTCGCCGGCAAATTGGTACGCCGAGAGGTCCGAGCAAAATCATGAACGCGTCACCCAAAGAGCTCGACTGGGCGCGAGCCGTTGCAAACAGGCTACCGGACACGCGGCCGCTCATCGACGGCAAAAGAGTCCCGTCACAAGCAATCGATCGTTTCGACGTGATCTCGCCCGTGAGCGGCACTAAGGTTTACGACGCGCCGCGTTGCGGAATTGACGACATCGACAGCGCGGTCCGCGCAGCGCGCGCTGCATTCGACGACGGCCGCTGGCGGAAAATCGGACCTATGGGTCGGCGATTTGCGATGCTGAAGTTCGCAGAGTTGATTGAACGCAATGGCGATGCGCTAGCGGTCGATGATTCCCGTGACATGGGTAAGCCGATCGGGGCTGCGGTTGGCGAAATGCCGATCGCGGCTGGATTCATTCGCTACTATGCTGAGGCGATCGACAAGGCCTACGGGCAGGTGGCACCCACGGCCGATGACTTTGTCGAGCTGCAGGTGCGCGAGCCGCGGGGCGTCGTTGGATTGATCGTTCCGTGGAACTTCCCCGCCATCAATGCTGCGCTGAAGTTGGGCCCAGCGCTCGCAGCGGGCAATTGTGTCGTGCTGAAGCCATCAGAGCTGGCACCTGCATCCGCGTTGCGCCTTGGCGATCTTGCGCTCGAGGCGGGAATTCCCGCCGGTGTGGTCAACGTCGTGCCAGGAGCGCGTGAAGCGGGCGAGGCGCTGGTTGCACATCGTGGTGTCGATCTCATCTCCTTTACCGGCTCGACTGCGACCGGCAAGGCTATCTTGCGGCGGATTGGTGAGTCGACGCTTAAGCCCGTGCTACTCGAATGCGGCGGCAAGTCGCCGCAGATCGTGTTCGATGACGCGGCCGAGATCGACCTGGATGCGATCGCACGCGCGGTAGTCGCCGATGCGATGTGGAATCAAGGTCAGGTGTGCGTCGCGCGATCGCGCTTGCTCGTACAACGCGGACTGTACAGCCGCTTGGTCGAGCGCTGCGTCGAGGCGTGCCGGCATTTCGTGATCGGTGATCCGCTCGAGAGTGCGACTAACTTTGGCCCACTCGTTAGCGCCGCGCAGCAAACCAAGGTGCGAAACTACATCGATTCAGGAGTCCGCGACGGTGCGGTCCTGGCATATAGTACTAACAACACGGCAATACCGCGCACGGGCTACTTCGTCGGTCCCACCTTGTTTGCCGATGTCGCTCCGACTGCGCGTCTCGCGCGCGAGGAGGTCTTCGGCCCGGTGCTCGCGATCATGCCGTTTGACTCCGAGCTCGAGGCACAAGCCTTGGCAAACGACAACGACTATGGCTTGGCCGCAAGCGTATGGACAACCAATCTCGCTCGCGGACACCGCATGGCCGCAGCTTTGCGCGCTGGGACGGTGAGAGTCTTGGCGTCTGCGCAGCCAGCGATGGGGGCGCCGTTTTCCCACGCGGCCGAACCGTTTGGGCAATCCGGCTTTGGGGCGGAGGGTGGCATGACGGGCCTCAATAGCTACGCGGTGCTAAAAGGCATGCAGTTCGTAATCGGTAATGCATAGATGGCCGTACAGGGTGCATCTTCGGATCGTGAACCGTGTGCACGTCTCAGCCCTTTGCAGCTTGCGTTGTATGGGGGGCCGGGCGTCGTCGTCTCGATTCTGACGTTTGCGTTAATCGTCTACGTGCCGGCGTTCTATACGACGGAGGTAGGATTGAGTCTGACGAGTGCGGGCATCTTGTTCTTGTTAGCTCGAGCCTGGGATGCCGTTACCGACCCGCTTATCGGCATGTGGTCCGATCGAACGCAAAGCCGTTGGGGCCGTCGAAAACCGTGGCTGATAATTGCGACGCCGTTTTTACTGCTAACTACCTGGGCACTGCTGCAGCCGCCCGCATCGGCCGGCGAGCTGTTCTTGCTGGTGGTTATCTTCGCCTACTATCTCGCTTGGACCGCTCTGCAGATTCCCTATCTTTCTTGGGGAGCAGAGCTGTCCAGCGACTACGCTGAGCGCAATCGCATCGTCGGCTGGCGGGAAGGGGCACAATTCGTCGGCGTGCTGCTTGCGACGGGACTGCCGATGTTGCTGTTTGCCGGTCGGGAGCCGTCACTGCGCGATATCTTGGGCGTGTTCGTTGCGATTGCGCTGATCGTGCTGCCAATTACCGTGCTTGCGGCGGCAGCCTATGTGCCTAGCAGTACATCGCCGATGACGCCGCCGCTCGGCATTTCACATGCATTCGCCGCGCTTCGCCGCAACCGCCCATTCCTGATGTTGTTAGTCGCAAGTTTCCTGTTGTGGCTTGGGCTGCATATCTATAACGCTGCCGTCCTGATGGTCATCGAATTCTCGCTCGATTTTCCCAAGTCCGAATTTCTGAAGCTCGTCTTTATTCAGTTTCTTGTCGGCGTTTGTATCACGCCTCTGATCGTGCGCGCTGCGAGCCGTTTCGGGAAGCACCGAGTGCTTGCCGTCGCAGCCGTCGCGGTTGGGCTATCGCTCCCGCTGATGCTGGTGATCGAGCGCGGCAGCCACCTACAAGTGGAGCTGATTTTTGCTTTGCTGGGTGTCGTGATTTCTCCAATATGGGTACTACCGACAGCGCTCGTCGCCGATGCAGTCGATTTCGGCCGATTACGCGGCGGCGGAGAGCAGTCGGGTCTGTATATGGCGCTCTACAATTTGGTCGTGAAGGCGGCGTTGGCGTTGTCCGTGGGAATTGCGCTGCCGTTGATCGCAGCGCTCGGCTTCGATCCTAACGACCCGATCAAGCGTGCTGCTGTATGGGGGCTCAACTTCACAGGCTTGGTATTGCCAGGCATCATTTGGGTCGCTGCGGCGCTCATTCTTTGGGCCTATCCCATTGATCGCGAGAGACATGCGATCATTCGACGCTGGCTTGAGCGACGCGCAAAACGCTAGGACGCTGCGAGCCCGCGCAACGACTGATCGATCACTTGCTGTGAGCGATCCCAGATCGCCTGTCGCCAGTCGGGGTCCTGTGGATAGTGGAGCGCGTGCAGTTCGTCGCGAATATGTCGGCCCATATCGCTCCGTGGGTCGCCGTGTTGTGTCAGCCAATGATCTGCCAACATCGCGGGCAGGCTCCGCTGCGGCGGGTAGGTGCCATACTCCAGCACGATCGAAGTGACTTCCGCATCGGGGAGCACGCGCAAGTAACCTTCAGTCGAGTGTCCGTAGACGCGATAGAACTCCTCCGGCGCACCCGGTTCTTTGTGGTTCGGCGCGAGAATCCAATGGCCGTACCAGCGCCGTGCCCGCTCGAGGTCGGCGCCGGCATGCATCGTCACCGCAGTGCCGTACGCGTACGGTCCGAGCCCGGTGTGATACTCCACCACACAGACGCGCCGGGCGCGTGCCGCGTGGTGCTGCAGGATTTCGGTGATGGTGCGGTTTGACCAAACCGGCGCGCGGCCACCATAGGAAAAGCCGTCAGCGTGCTGGTACTGACCACCCATCAGCGCTTCGATAAATGCAGCCATGCCGCGCTGCTTCCTGAAATTGGCGAGGAACTCATCTGCCGCTTGGCGCTCTGGGCCGCTCCGTTGCGCGCAGGAGAGTGCGGCGTGAATTTCTTCGTAGCTCGGCCGTGTCGGCAGCGGCTGCGAGAAGTCGAGGAAATTCCTGCACAGGTCGACGTTGTCTTCGTTGTTCCGGCGCAGGTGCGCTGCGCCCCAGCAATTGATTGCGTGCACCAGCAGCAGAGCCGTGTTGTTCGGTAGATTGCGCGGCCGGCCTTCGGCTAACAACCCGGTCTGGCAGCCTGAACCGCATAGAGTCTCGACCCCGTGCACGCCACTGATGAGGACCAGAAGCCGCTCGGCATCTGGCGCACCGAAGTAGGCAACCTCCGTCGATAGTTCCAGGCCTTCAGGGCCAGGGGCCGGATTGACATGCCGCTGCGGCTCAACGCCCGCTCGTCGACACGCCGCGATGAATTTTGTACGCGCTGCCGCATAACTCTCGCTGAAGTAAGCTTGCACACTCATTGCACTACTTCGCTTTGTCTTGGATGATCATTGCGGGCTTGCCGCTGCGATTCCATTCGAGCCGAAAAACATCGGGGCGGGCGTAATGCCCGGCGCCGTCGACGAACCATTTCGCAAGTGCAATTCGACCGAGATCGATTTCCGCAGTGACGATGGCTTCCTGATCAAATACTGGTGGCGCAAGGTATTCACCACCCGGCGCAATGATCGCGCTGCCGCCCACGCCGGTCCAAAACTCTTTGCCGCTCGCGATCGGCGGCATACTTGGTGGTACACGGTCTGCCGACATCACTTCGCGGGCCACGAAGACGAAGCACGCGTTCTCGTGGGCGAGCTGGCGCATCGACGCATCGATGACGGGGTTCAAGAATCCATGGCCCGGCCAGCATGCCGCGTGGAGTTGGATGTCGAGGCCGCACAGCGCATACCTTGCAGGTGCCATCTGGTGCTCAAAGCATAACAACCCACCGAGTCGGCCGAGTTCCGTCCCATAGACGTCGAGGTCTGAGCCGTCGCCCATGCCCCACACTAGGCGCTCGGTGAGCGTCGGCATCAACTTGCGGTGCTTCCCTAACAACTGGCCCGTCGCATCGATAAAGACCTGGGTGGCATAGATCGTGCCGCCGCTCCGCTCCTGAGCGCTGATGACGACCTGGCAGTGGTGCTTGGCGGCAGCTTCTTGAACGCGTGCAATTTCCGGTCCCGGAATTGCAATCGCCGCGCGATACAGTGCATCGCGCCAGGTCTGGAACTCAGGGTCGCGAACGGATAACCCCGCCCAGTACGGATAACCCTGCAGCCAGACCTCTGGAAACACGACGAGCCGTGCGCCGAGCGCGGCGGCTTCGCCGATCGCTTTGGCGGCTTTTTTGCTGCCTGCGATCGCGTCGTGCGCCTCCGGCGCCCATTGCACCACTGCGGCGACAAACTTACTCACGTGCTTGCTCCTCGGCCAATCGATTCACGGCCAAAAAAGTCGTGGAATACAGCGCTCCGGTCGCGCCGCTGGCGCAACTCGATGAGTTGCCGCCAAGCAGCCGGCGCGAACGAATCGGTGATCGATTGCGGCCGCGCTTCCGCATCGATCTCGTTGATATACCGACCGACCGCGTGACGTGCGAGCGGCGCCATAGAATCGCGCAACCACTGCATCGCCGACGCATCGTGCGAGGCATCGCGCCATACGGAGTAAACACCCGCATAAGCAGGGGCAATGCGTGAGAGCGCAACGTCGCTCGGCAGCAGGGTGCGCACTTTGAACTGCATTACGGCATGTGCGAACCGCGACGGTGACTCGCGCAGGCGATCGGCCAACAGTTCGAGCACGGCCGCAGGTTCTGCGGTCCAAAGATTGTCGACGGCATAACGGCCGAAGCCGAAACCGCGCGCAGCGTCGATGCTGTCGAGGAACATTGCGTCCCAATCGCTCTGCGTAGACTCGAATTTGGCTACTGCGGTGCCGATCACGGGGTTTGTGGCGACATGCACGAGCAATGCGCGAGATTCTTCGATATCGGGTGCGAATGCTGCGACACGGAGCGCGCAGATCACTTGATTGCGCCCGCTCGCATCTTGGCCCGCAATGGCGACGATGCCGAGAATTTCCGCGTGGCGTAAGCCGCTGCGAGCAAGTTGTGTCGCGAGCATGGCGACGTCCGCAATTCGATCGGCGGCAAAAACATACGTACTGGCGAGAACTGTTGGAGTCGCTGGAAACAGTTCGAGATCGAAGCGTGTCACGACTCCGGGGAACCCGTTACCGGCACCGCGCAGCGCCCAGAACAAGTCGCGATGACGACGCGCATCAACCTCGACGAGATCGCCGCCTGCGGTGACAACTTGTGCACCGCGGACGGCGAGCGCGCTCATCGTGCCCCATTCGTCGCCATTGATGCCAAATCCGCCGCCTAACAAGAAGCCGCCGAGCGGTACAGTCGCGCAGTGCGCCACGGGAAAGCCGAGGCCATGCGGCAGCGTTGCACGAATCAAATTGCGTGCCCAGATCGCGGGCCCAGCGCGTGCAATCCGTTGCTCTCGATCAATGTCGACGGTTCGGAACTGCGACAGGTCGAGTAACAATCCGCCATCGCGCAAAAAGTTCGCCCAAACATGGTGGCCGCCCGATTTCACCCCGACCTTGAGGCCATTGCGACGCGCAAAATTGACGGTCTTCATGACTTCCGTGGCATCGCGCGGCTGCACGATGATTTCCGGGTAGCGCTCGGGTTTCACCATCTGCCACGGCATGCCGTGGCGCCATTCCTCGTAATTGGCATCACCCTTGGCGATGACGCGCCCCGTGATGCCGAGTGCGTGCCGTGGGTGGCGGCGCGCGCGAGTTGCGGCCGGCGCGAAAGCACTTGCCGCAGTTGCGCCAAGCACCGCCACAAAGCGTCGTCGCGAAATCCGGGAGCTGCGGAACATGCGCCGATTGTGTCACTGCCGACGGCGGATAGTAGTGCTATGTGACTCGGATTCCGACCTCGCATAACCGAATGATCGAATGCCATAAATTCCATGACGACCGCCAGGTCTAGTATGGTCCGAGCCACATGAAACAGCCTTCGATGCCAATCGCGACGCTACTGGCGTACTCCGGACCGAGTACACCAATTGCAATGCTGATGTTGCAGCTCGTCGTGTACTTGCCACCCTTCTACGCGGGGGAGATTGGCATTCCGCTTGCGCAGGTGGGCTTGGTCTTCTTCCTGGCGCGCAGTTGGGATGCCGTGATCGATCCGTACATTGGTAATTTGTCGGATCGAACGCGAACGCGCTGGGGGCGACGCAAGCCTTGGCTCGCGCTGGGTACTCCGGCGCTGATGATTGGTACGTACGCATTCGCGCAACCGCCGACCGGCGTCGGTGTCACGTATCTGTTAGTAACCGCGTTCTTCTTTTATCTCGCGTTAGCAGCGGTGCAGATCCCGTACATGTCGTGGGGCGCGGAACTGGCACGCGA
>CAYUIT010000059.1:0-19364 GCA_964444835.1 uncultured Steroidobacteraceae bacterium | reverse complement strand
GCGTTGATCTCCTCGACCGTCGTCGCGCGCTTCGGCGTGAACGTCAAATCGACCAGCGACACGTTGATCGTCGGGATGCGTACGGCAAAGCCGTCGAACTTACCCTTCAGCTCGGGTAACACCAACCCGACTGCGGCTGCTGCGCCTGTCTTGGTCGGAATCATCGACATCGTGGCCGAGCGCGCCCGACGAATGTCCTCATGGAATACATCCGTGAGACGCTGGTCGTTCGTATAGGCATGGATCGTCGTCATCAAACCGCTCGCAATGCCGATCTTGTCGTTCAGCACTTTGGCGAGCGGTGCAAGACAGTTCGTCGTGCACGACGCGTTCGAGATCACCGTCTGCGATGCCTTCAGCGTGTGGTGGTTGACACCATAGACGATGGTGCCATCGACATCTTTGCCGCCCGGCGCGGAAATCACCACTTTCTTCGCGCCACCTGCCAGGTGCTTCGACGCATCCGCTTTGGTCGTGAAGAAGCCGGTGCATTCGAGCACGAAATCAGCACCGACCGAGGCCCAGGGGATCTTGGCAGGATCACGCTCGGCGAACACCTTGATGCGATCGCCGTTGACGACGATGGAGTCGCCGTCGGTCGTGACAGTGCCCGGGAACTTGCCGTGGGCCGTGTCGTACTGCGTCAGATGCGCGTTCGTCTTGGAGTCGGCCAGATCGTTAACCGCCACGATCTGAATCTCGTGCGTGCGCTTGCTCTCGTACAGCGCTCGCAACACATTGCGCCCGATACGCCCGTACCCGTTGATACCAACCTTGATCGCCATGTCGTTGTTCCTTCTCAGTCGAAATTCCGTTACGGGCCCAGCAATGCCTTGACGCGCTCGCCGATGGCGCTTGCTGTTAGCCCATATTCTTTGAAGAGGTCGGCAGCTTTGCCCGAGGCACCAAAGCGATCGATGCCGACGACATCGCCGCTACGCCCGACCCACTTCCACCACGATTGGGTTGCGGCAGCCTCTACCGCGAGGCGCCGCTCCACCGAACTCGGCAACACGCTCTCGCGATACGGCAGCGGCTGGTGCTCGAACACGTCGATGCTCGGCATCGACACGAGTCGCACGCGCCGACCGGCCGCTTGCAGTGCGCGCACCGCCTCGGCCGCAATCGCCACCTCGGAGCCTGTCGCGATCACGATGCATTCTGGCGTGCCCTGACAATCGAGCAATACGTAACCGCCCTTACGCAGCGCGATGAGTTGCTCGGGCGTGCGCGTGTGTTGCGGCAGCGCCTGGCGCGTGAGCACCAGCGCAGTCGGTCCATTGCGCCGCTCGATCGCCGCCTGCCAAGCAATCGCCGTTTCGACGGCATCACACGGCCGCCAGACGCTCAAATTCGGCATGCAGCGCAGCGACGCCAAATGTTCGATCGGCTGGTGCGTTGGCCCGTCCTCACCCAAGCCAATCGAATCGTGCGTATAAACAAGCGTGACGGGTTGGTGCATCAAAGCCGCGAGACGCACGGCATTCCGCGCGTAATCGGAGAACACCAGGAACGTGCCACCGTACGGGCGAAAGCCGCCGTGCAACGCGAGGCCGTTCATCATCGCCGTCATCGCGAATTCGCGCACGCCGTAATACAAGTAGTTACCCGTCGCATCGTCAGCCGTGACGGCGCGCGAGTCCTTGCGATTCGTATTGACCGAACCTGTTAGGTCGGCAGAGCCACCCACAAACTCCGACAAACTCGGGCCGACAGCATTCAACACGGCTTGCGACGACGCGCGCGTGGCTTGCGGCGCCGTCTGCGCTTGCGCGCCCGCCAACGCCTGCGCAGCGATCTCCTTCCATTGCGCTGGCAGCTCGCCTTTCATGCGCCGTTCGAAGTCGTTAGCGAGTTCGGCATGCTCTTTCTTATAGCGACGCCACACGCGCAGCCATTTCTTCTCGGCAGCAGCACCCGCTTCGCGCGCATCCCACGCGCCGCGAATCTCGTCGGGAATGACAAACGGCGCATGCGGCCAATTGAGCGCGACGCGCGTTGCCGCCACCTCTTCGGCTCCGAGGGCCTCGCCATGCGTGGCTTTCGTGCCTTGCTTGTTAGGTGCACCGTAGCCAATGATCGTCTTGCAGCAAATCAGCGACGGCTGATCTTTGCGCGCACGCGCCTTCTTGATGGCCGCTGCCACGGCGTCCGGATCATGCCCGTCGACGTTCTTGACGACATGCCAGCCATACGACTCGAACCGTTTCGGTGTGTCGTCGGTAAACCAACCCTGCACCTTGCCGTCGATCGAAATGCCGTTGTCGTCGTACACCACGATCAACTTGCCGAGCTTCAAGGTACCGGCGAGGGAGCAGGCCTCGTGCGAGATGCCCTCCATCAAGCAGCCATCGCCGACGAAGCAATAGGTGTAGTGATCGACGATCGGCAGGCCTTCTTTGTTGTACTGCGCCGCTAACAACTTTTCGGCGAGCGCCATGCCCACGGCGTTTGCGAGACCTTGCCCGAGCGGGCCCGTCGTCGTTTCGACACCCATGGCGAGATCGTGCTCGGGGTGCCCCGCCGTGCGCGCGCCGAGCTGACGAAAGTTCTTCAGCTCCTCGATCGTGACCGAGTAGCCCGTCAGGTGCAGCAACCCATAGAGCAGCATCGAACCGTGCCCGTTCGACAGCACGAAGCGGTCGCGATTCCACCACCGGGGATTACCCGGGTTGTGCTTCAGGAAATCCCGCCACAGCACCTCGGCGATGTCCGCCATGCCCATCGGTGCGCCAGGATGACCAGAATTGGCTTGTTGCACGGCATCCATCGCAAGAGCGCGGATGGCATTGGCGAGATCGCGTTTGGTGGGGTTCATAGGCGGCGCGCATTGTCCAATACGTAGGTAGGGGCCAGCAACGCGCGAATGGGGGTCTTGTCGGGGCCCATGGTCGCGATTCCGGCAGTAATCGTGCAGCGGGTCACGCGCGGAACACTGCGCAAGCCCCTGGTTCGTAAGTATAATGCCGGGCTCCCTCCCCCGTGCGGAATCGTGCATGTCGAATAGCTATCTGTTTACGTCTGAGTCGGTCTCCGAGGGCCATCCGGACAAAATCGCGGATCAAATCAGTGACGCCGTGCTTGACGCGATCCTGCTGCAAGACAAGCGTGGTCGGGTGGCGTGCGAAACGCTCATCAAGACGGGCGTTGTGGTCGTCGCAGGCGAGGTAACGACTTCCGCGTGGATCGATCTCGAGCACCTCGTTCGCAAGACCGTGCTCGACATCGGCTATAACCACTCCGACATGGGTTTCGATGGCGCCACGTGCGGCGTGCTCAATGTGATCGGCAAACAATCGCCCGACATCGCGCAAGGCGTCGATCGCAAAGACGAAAAGAAACAAGGCGCGGGCGACCAAGGCTTGATGTTCGGTTTCGCCACCAACGAAACCGACGTACTGATGCCGGCCGCCATCACCTACTCCCATCGGCTCGTGCAGAAGCAAGCCGAAGTGCGCAAGAAGGGCAAGCTCAAGTTTCTGCGGCCTGACGCCAAGAGCCAGGTGACGCTGCGCTACGAGAACGATAAGCCCGTCGGCATCGAGGCCGTGGTGCTCTCCACGCAGCATAGCGACGATGTCACCACGAAGGACTTGCGCGAGGCAGTGATGGAAGAAGTCATCAAGCCTGTGCTGCCAGCCAAGTGGTTAGATGCGCGTACGAAGTACCACATCAACCCCACCGGCCGCTTCGTGATCGGCGGGCCCGTCGGCGACTGCGGCCTCACCGGCCGCAAGATCATCGTCGATACGTACGGTGGCTTCGCGCGCCACGGCGGCGGCGCGTTCTCGGGCAAGGATCCGTCGAAGGTCGATCGCTCGGCTGCTTATGCGGCGCGCTACGTCGCCAAGAATATCGTTGCGGCCGGCTTGGCCGACCGCTGCGAAGTGCAAGTGTCCTACGCCATCGGTGTGGCCGAGCCCACCTCCGTGATGGTCGAAACGTTCGGCACCGGTAAAGTGTCGCGCGACAAACTCACGGCGCTCGTGCGCCGGCATTTCGATCTAACACCTTACGGCATTCGCGAGATGCTGGATCTCGTGCGCCCGATCTACCAAAAGACGGCAGCGTATGGGCACTTTGGTCGCAAAGAGAAAGAGTTCTCCTGGGAAGCCACCGACAAAGCCAAGGCGCTTGCCGCCGACGCCGGAGTGAAGTCGCGCGCAGCCTAACGAATTACATGTCTTGTCGCCGAGGGGCGCTGCAGCGTCTAACGAGACGCGAGGCTCGGCCGGCAAGACACAGAGACAACGGCGCCCGTTTATCCCAACCTTGAGATAACGGAGATTGTTATGAACGCTGTTGTTAAACCAAACGCCAAGAGCGACTTTCGCGTCGCGGATTTGGCGCTCGCCGATTGGGGTCGCAAGGAGATTGCGATCGCCGAAACGGAAATGCCTGGCCTGATGGCCATCCGTGAGGAATACGCCGCCACGCAGCCCCTGCGCGGGGCACGCATCACGGGCTCGTTGCACATGACCATTCAAACGGCCGTGCTGATCGAGACGCTGCAAGCGCTCGGCGCGCAGGTGCGCTGGGCGTCGTGCAATATATTTTCGACGCAAGATCATGCGGCGGCGGCCATTGCGGCGCGCGGCACGCCGGTGTTCGCCTACAAGGGCGAATCGCTCGACGAGTATTGGGAATACACCCATAAGATCTTTGAGTGGGCCGACGGCGGCTACTCGAACATGATCCTCGACGACGGCGGCGACGCCACGCTGCTGCTGCACATCGGCACGCGGGCCGAAACCGATTCGTCGGTGCTCGCACATCCGACGAGCGAGGAAGAGATTTGCCTCTTCAACTCGATCAAGGCGCAGCTCAAGCGCGATCCGAAGTGGTACTCCACGCGCTTGAAGCACATCAAGGGCGTCACCGAAGAAACCACCACGGGCGTGAAGCGCCTCTATCAGATGGCGAAGGAAGGCAAGCTCGCGTTCCCGGCCATCAACGTCAACGACTCGGTGACGAAGTCGAAGTTCGACAACCTGTACGGCTGCCGCGAGTCGTTAGTGGACGGCATCAAGCGCGCCACCGACGTCATGATCGCGGGCAAGGTCGCCGTGGTCGCCGGCTATGGCGACGTCGGCAAGGGCTCGGCGCAAGCGCTGCGCGCGTTGTCGGCGCAAGTGTGGGTCACCGAGTGCGACCCGATCTGCGCGCTGCAAGCGGCGATGGAAGGCTATCGCGTCGTGACGATGGACTACGCGGCCGACAAGGCGGACATTTTCGTAACCGCCACCGGCAACTTCAACGTGATCACGCACGATCACATGAAGCGCATGAAGGACCAGGCGATCGTCTGCAACATCGGTCACTTCGACAATGAAATCGACTGCGCGAGCTTGAAGCAGTACAAGTGGGAGAACATCAAGCCCCAGGTCGATCACATCATCTTCCCCGATGGCAAGCGGATCATCTTGTTAGCGGAAGGCCGCCTTGTGAATCTGGGCTGCGGCACGGGCCATCCGTCGTACGTGATGTCCTCGTCGTTCGCGAACCAGACGATCGCGCAGATCGAGCTGTTCATGAACACCGAGAAGTATCCGGTGGGCGTGTACGTGTTGCCGAAGCATCTCGATGAGAAGGTGGCACGCTTGCAGCTGAAGAAGCTGGGCGCGCAATTGACCGAGCTCACCGACGCGCAGGCACAGTACATCGGTGTTGCGAAAACGGGCCCCTACAAGCCGGAGACATACCGGTACTGATCGGGCACGTCTAGGTAGAGCCACAACAGCCGCCGGTGTCCGCAAGGGCACCGGCGGTTTCTTTTTTAGGGAGGTCGACGAATCATGCGAACTTGGAATGTAGGGGTACTCGGCGCGAGTGGCGTCGTAGGGCGCGAAATCTTGGATATCCTGGAGGAGCGCCGCTTTCCGCTCGGCAAACTGCGCTTGTTAGCCTCGGAGCGCTCGGCGGGCAAGACTCTCAAGTTCGCTGGCGAAGACGTGCCTGTCGAAGTTGCCAAAGCAGGCGCATTCGCGGGCCTCGACTTCGTACTCGCCAGCGCGGGCGCTAGCACGTCGAAAGCGCTGCTCGGCACGATTCGCGACAGCGGCGCCGTATTGATCGACAACTCGAGCGCGTTTCGCATGCTGCCGGATGTGCCGCTCGTCGTACCCGAGGTGAACGCGCACGAGCTCGCGCGCCACACGGGCATCGTCGCCAACCCCAACTGCGTGGCCATCCTACTCACTGTCGCGGTGGCACCCCTGCACCGCGTGACACCGATCTCGCGCCTCGTCGTGACGACCTATCAATCAGCGAGCGGCGCGGGCCTCGCGGCGATGCAGGAACTCGAGAGCCAGACGCGCACCGTGCTCGCGGGCGGCACTGCCGAACCGCAGGCACTACCACACCAGATCGCGTTCAACGTCTTCTCGCACAATGCCGCGGTGGGTAGCGACGGATACAACGGCGAGGAACAGAAGGTCATCGCTGAAACCCAGAAGATCCTGGCGGCGCCGCAACTGCGCGTGACTGCCACTTGCGTGCGCGTACCGGTGATGCGCGCGCATTGCGAATCGGTGAACGTTGAGTTTGCCGGCACGATGACGGAAGCGCAGGCGCGCGGATTGTTAGCCTCGGCCCCCGGCGTCAGCCTGGTCGACGAGCGCGAACGCAATTTGTTCCCGATGCCCATCACAGCCTCAGGGCGCGATGCGGTCTATGTGGGGCGCATTCGTCGCGATGTCTCGCAGCCTGAGGGTCGCGGGCTCGAGCTCTTCTTGTCCGGCGATCAGCTCCGCAAAGGTGCGGCACTCAATGCGATCCAAATCGCCGAACGCTTGATCGGGCAGGCCTAGCGCTTCCGCGCCGGCATGGCCGGCACGTTCGTGCCGCGCTCGCACGCCTCCATCAACTGCTGGAGGCGACGTTCGCGCGTCGCCTCCAGCTTGGCGCTGACAACCCACCAGTTCACCGTTTTGCGGTACGAAGGCGTGCGCGCGCGATAGTTTTGCCACGCACGTTTGTTGGCCCGTATCACTTTCGCATACTTCGTCGGTAGATCGACGCTCCGCTGCTCATAGGCATAGATACCCGACTTGTTAGCTAGGCGTAGCGCGTAAGCAGCTCGCCCAGCCTCAGCGACGAGCTCAGCGTCGAGTAACACTTGCATGCGATCGATGTTTGTTTGGCTCCAAATCGAACCCCGGCGGCGCGGCGTAAAGCGGATCTTGTAACTCGACGCGTCGATCGTTTTGCGAATGCCGTCGATCCAACCAAAGCAGAGCGCTTGATCGACGGATTCCGGCCAAGTGATGCTCGGCAAGCCCGTGGCACGCTTATGGAACCCGACCCAAAGCTCTTGCGCCTCGCCGTGGTTCTTGGCTAACCACTTGCGCCAGGCGGCCGACGTCGCGAAAAAAGTGGGACGACTCTCCTCAGCCATAGCGCGAAAGCGTACGCTTTACCGATGACCGATCTCAATCCACAAGCACGGCAAATGGCCGACGAGTCGATGGTGCGGACCCTCGCCTCGCAGATCGAGGCGATTTGGCCGCAAGAACAGGCTCTGTTGGGCCGCTACGGTCTAACGTCGGGAGCGCAGATCATCGACGTCGGCTGCGGCACAGGCGAGTTCTCCGGCCGAATCGCCGCCGCGATCCCAGGCAGCCAGGTGCTCGGCATCGACGTGTTGCCCGGCTCCGTCGAGCGCGCCCGCGCGCGCTGGGCCGCGCTCGCAACGCGCGTGCGCTTCGAAGTCGGCGACGCTTTCGCAATCGATCAACCTGCCAATCGATTCGATCTGGTTGTGTGCCGCCATGTCACGCAAGCGGTGCCACATCCGGAGCGCGTTCTCGCCGAACTCGTGCGAGTGGCGCGCCCTGGCGGCTGGGTGCATGTGTTGTCCGAAGATTACGCCATGCTCCACATGATGTCGGGCCCGCTCGACTCGGATGTGCTGTGGCATGCGGGCCCGATCGCCTATGCCGAGCGCACGGGGACCGACGCGCGCATCGGGCGCAAGACGTGGTCGCTGCTGAAGCGCCTTGGCCTCACCGAACTGCGCGTCGACTATGTCATCGTCGATACGCTGCGAGTGGCACGCACCACGCTCGCCGCTATCTTCACGGCCTGGCGCGATGGCTACGCTGAGCCCTTGGCAGAAGGCTCGCCGATGACGCCGCAACGCGTGCGCCAGCATTTCGACGAGGTCATCGCCGGCGTGCTCGACCCCGAGCAATATGCCGTGTGGTTCGTCCCGATCGTCAGTGGTCGTAAATGAGCGCGAGGCGCAGCGGCACCTCGCGCCCGAGCTAACTACTTGCCTTCGAGCCGCTTCTTGAACAGCGCGCCCGACTCCTTGTAGGTTTCGGGCAAGCTCTCCAAGAATGCATTCGGCCTGATCCGCGGCACGTACTGCTGAAACACGGGTAGGAATAGCGCCATCGGCAAATCGCGAAAGCGCCGCGTCTTGCGAAACGCACCGATCGGAATCACGGATTGCACGATGTCCTCGTGATGATTCGCGGAGCGAGCCAATGGCCGGCCCGACGGATCGACGATCACCGTACCTTCATCTTCCGATCCCGAGGCCTCTGGAAAGCCCAGATTGTCCGGCGAGACCGAATTGCCAATGCCAAGCGTGTAGATGCGATTCGACCGTGCGGTCTCGATCGCCGAGTCGGCGTTGTTGCCACCGGTCACGGTGAGGATCAGGATCTCCGTGCCCTTCAGTGCGAGCGCCTGATAGAGCATCGACTCGTTACCCACGGCCGTCATCGCCAGATTGCCGATGTCAGTGCGCGCCACCGGAATCACGCGATCGACTCCGTACATCTCGACATAGCGGTCGAGTACGTCGTAGATCGTTGTCCCTAACAAGCCCGTGTCGCCCGGGAATAGCTGGAAGATGTTGCGCGACTTCCATTGCGTGTCGACGATTTCGCCGGTCGGCCCAATGATCACCGACATGTTCACGACATGCCCCGGCCAATCCTTGACGCGAGCGTAACAACCGAAAGCGACGTAACAGCCATAGCGCTTCGCGCGCTCGCCGATCGCTTCAGTCTCTGGGCCGGGCAAATCGAGCGCGATCTTGTTCAGCTCCTTACGCGTCCACGGCTGGAAGCCTTGGATCGGAAACTCGTGCATCGCCACCAGGTCTTGGCGCGTACCCCAGGTGTTATCTTCGTGCCACTCCTCAGGTTGGTTGTTAGCGAGATCGATCAACCGACAGACGCGCGCGACATTCGCTCGCATGGTGCGGGCCAAATCGCGGACATCGACGGATTTCAGCCGCGACTGGATCGCACTCACGGCGATCGTCTCTTTGCGCAGTGGCACGGTTTCGTACTGCGCGTTCTTCGCGACGCTGACCGTGCCGCTAGCCGCGGTTGCGGCTGATTGAGTGCCTTGGGCGCGCGCCGTCGTGGTCGCGGCCAAACTCGCGAGCCCCGCAGCACCGCCGGCGGCAAGCAATTGGCGGCGCGAAACAGAGCGTGTCGGCTTTGTCATGAGTCCCCCTTCGTGTGAATGATCGAGCGCTGAGGTGCCAACAGTACCGCAACTCCTGCCGATTGCATCTCAGGGCGATCGGCCGCCGCCGTCACCACCCGCGTCGCGGGCGTCGCGTGTCGGAGACGTACTGAGGTATTCTGTCGTGCCACAATTGTGCGGCTCATCACAGCGTGGCGCGCGCGATCGCGTGGCTTGACGTGGGTCACTCGGGCGGACTGTTAGGGCAAGCTAGGATGGCGCTCCATTGAATCTTGCACGAGCGAGCAGGTCGAACGGTTGATGGACGCCATTCATGTCATTCAGTTGACGGATCCGCATCTGTTCGGCGATCCGGCCGAGACGCTGCGCGGCGTTGCCACGGCGCGCACGCTCGAGCGCACGCTCGTCGCGGCCGAGCGCGCGATCGCGCATGCGGATGTCATCTTGGTCACCGGCGATCTCGTGCAGGACGACGTCGCGGGCTACGAACTGTTTCGTCGCATCCTGGGCCCGATCGGCAAACCTGTTTGGTGCATTCCCGGAAACCATGACGATGCAGTCGCAATGCGTCGGGCCTTGGCGCAACCACCGTTTCGCGTCGGCGGCTATGGCGACCTCGGCGCTTGGCGGCTCGTGATGCTCGACAGTGCCGTGCCGAATCAAGCGGGCGGCACGTTGTCGTATGCCGCCTTGCAAGAACTCGATACCGCGCTCGCCACAGCCGACGGACGACCAGCACTCGTCTGCTTGCATCACCATCCGGTTCCCATGCAAAGTGAATGGCTCGACCAAGTCGGGCTGAGCAATGCGGCGGAGTTCTTCGCAGTGATCGATCGTTACAGCAACGTCAAGGCGATCGCGTGGGGCCATGTACACCAAGAGTTCGAAGGTAAGCGCGGTGCCGTGCGGTTGCTAGCCACACCGTCGACTTGCACCCAGTTTCTGCCCAGCTCGAAGGACTTCGCGATCGACACCTTGCCGCCCGCCTATCGCGAGTTGACGCTGTACGCAGATGGCCGGCTCGATACGCGCTTGTGCCTCGTTCCATGAAGCCTTGGCAGGGGTTGTCACTCGCGGCGCTCACGATCCTGACAGCGCTCCCGGCTTGGGCCGATTCTGCGGTGTGGGTCCTGCGCGGCGAGCACAATACGATTTATCTCGCCGGGTCGGTGCATGCGCTACCGGCTAACGACTCAACCTTGCCGAGCACCGTGGAACGGGCTTACGCCGAGGCCGAGGCGCTCGTCATGGAAATCGACCTCGACGACTTGAACCCCGCAGAAGCGGCGCAGTTCATGTTGGAGCGCGGCGTGCTTCCGGCTGAGAAATCGCTGCGCGATTGGCTTACCGAGGAGCAATTCAGCACGATCTTGAAGCTCACGACCTCCCTCGGCATCCCCGCCGCGAACGTGGAGCGCCTCGAGCCCTGGGCAGCCGCGTTATTCATTACGCAGCTAGCGCTGATGCGCTCTGGGTTCGATGCGCAACTCGGTGTCGATCAGCAACTTGCACAGCGTGCGAAGCGCGACCAGAAACCGATCACAGGCCTGGAAACACTGACGCAGCAGCTGCAAGTGTTCGACGGCCAGTCTTACGAAGAGCAAGTGCAGTTCCTGCAGCTTTCGAGCGTCGAGTCGGCCGCGATGACCGAGCAGCTCCACCAAATGATTGCGGCTTGGCGTGCCGGCGACCTCGAGGCGCTGGCCAGCGAGCTCGATGAGGCGTTCGCGGGCACGCCGAACCTGTATGCCGCGCTGCTCAAAGCACGTAACGAAGCCTGGGTGCCGCAGATCCTCGACTTGCGCTCCGCCAAGGACGACTACCTCGTCGTCGTCGGCGCATTGCACCTCGCTGGTAAAGATAGCGTGGTGCGCCTGCTCGAAGCGCGCGGCGTCAAGCTCGAACGGCTGCAGTGATCAAGCCGCCTTAGGCGGGTGTGCCGGCTCGCGGCCGCACCGACCGGCGGAAGCGATCTTGGGTGGTGCGTTCGGCGGCCGTGAGCTTGCCGACCTTTTCCAAGCGCGCTTCGATCGCGGCCAATGAGCGCTCGAGCGTAACCGCAATCTCCTGCGGCGTGTGCCCTGCGTCGAACGCCGAGATCATCAGTAGCTCTTCTTCGACCGTCCACGGCGCGCCGAGATTGCGCGGCGCACTGGCGCGACGAGCGGCACGTTGCACCTCGTCGGCTAACGCCGCACGCGCGTAGGCGATCGCGCGGACCACCTCGGCTTCGCGCGTTACGCATTCTGGCGGCAAACGTTCGGCGGTGACGGGATGCGCGCCACACGCGAGCCGGGCGAACACTTCGAGCGCATGTTGAGCTGTGAATGGTGTGGGCTGCATGACGCTGACCTCCGGATCTTCTCGTGCATCGATGGGTACCACAGTGCCACGGTTCATCACCGAATCGCAGGCCGCGAATCGCGTGCGTTTGCACGCATTCTCGGGGCCGCGTAACGTTCACGCATGCGCACATTCGCCGCCTTCATGGCGCTCATTGGACTCGGGCTCGCCGGCATCGCGGTGCTCGCATATCCCGCGTGGGAGTTGCTGACGCCGACGTTCGATTTGAAATTCCATCGCGTGGCGAGCCGCATCGCCATGCTCACACTCGCGATCGGATTCTTCTTGGTGGCGCGGCGCATGCGCCTGGCCGACAAAGCCAGCCTCGGCTACGGGCTCCCCCGTGCGCAGTTCCTGCGCGAACTCGGCCTCGGCCTCGTGCTCGGCGTCGTCATGATTCTGCCGATCCTCGTCACGATGGTCGTGTTCGACATGCGCAACTTGCGCGACGGTGTCACCCTCGACGCCGCGACGCTGCTCGCGCTCACCGTCAAAGGCTTTACGAGCGGCATGGCCGTTGCGCTAATCGAAGAAACTTTCCTACGCGGCGCGATGCACACGGGCATTGCGCGCGAATCCGGCGCGCGCGCCGCCATCCTACTCACCGCTCTCGTCTACTCTGCCACGCATTTCATCGGCAAGTACCGTATCCCCGCCGATCAGGTCAACGCGGGCAGTGGACTCGACATGGTGGCCGGCGTGCTCGATGCGTTCGCACATCCGCTGGCGATTGCCGATGCATTCTTGTGTCTCGCAGCCGTCGGTGTGTTGTTAGGCATGGTGCGCCATCTCACCGGCAATATCGCCGCCTGCATTGGCCTGCACGCGGGCTGGGTGTGGGTAATCACCTTCGTGCGCGAGACCTCCGTGCGCGACGAATCGAGCCCTGCCGCGTTTCTGTTATCGCGCTTCGACGGCTTCGTCGGCTGGATGGTGCTCGGCTGGACGCTCGTGATGGGCGCCGCGCTGTACGCGTTCTACCGCCGACGCAGTGCGCGAGTCGTTAGTCCTCTTCCGGTCGCTTGATCATCGGCGCGAGCCGCGCCAAGCGCTCGAGCGGGTCGGCGATCTCGAGCAACACCTGTTTGTCGGTGAGCTCGAGCGGCACGAGCTCGGTCAAGCGCGCGCCCACCCACGCCGCATCGTCGAACTTTTTGTCGACAAATTGATAAACCTCACTCAGCTCCGGCAACACACGCCGCAAGATATCCGACAGATGCCGATACTCAGGTGGCAATGTCTCGCTCGCCTCATGCGCGAGCCATTGCACTTGGGCCATGTTGAGCCCGTCGGCTTCGCGCCAGCGCGTCAACACGCGGAACTTGCGCTCACCCGTGCAAGTGATGCCGAGCAAACCGTCCGGCAATTGATTGAAATCGACGATCCGCGCAGTCGTGCCCACCTCGGCCGTGCTCGAGACATCGCCCACCTCGCCGCCGCTGCGCAACAGCACCACGCCGAAGGCGGCTTGCTCGCGCATGCAGCGCCGCACCATGTCCACGTAACGAGTCTCGAAAATTCGCAGTGGCAGCGGCCCGCCCGGAAACAGTACCGTGTTGAGTGGAAAGAGCGGAATTCGCGCGGTATCGGCCATCGCAGAGCGCGGCGCTACTCGGCCGCGTGTCCCCAACGCATCATCAAGTTGTTAGTGATACCGAGTTGATCGAGGATGCGGGCGACGATGAAGTCGACGATGTCGTCGACGCTCGTCGGGCGGTGATAGAACCCCGGATTGGCCGGCAAGATCACGCAGCCGAGGCGTGCAAGCTTCAACATGTTCTCGAGGTGAATCGCCGAGAACGGCGTTTCGCGTGGCACGATGACCAGCTTGCCACCTTCCTTGATGACGACATCCGCCGCACGCTCGAGCAAGTTCTCGCTCGCGCCGTGCGCGATTGCCGAGAGTGTCGCCATGCTGCAAGGACACACCACCATCTGCCGCGGCGCGCCCGAGCCGCTCGCGACAGGCGACGTCCACTCTTCTTCGCCCAGCACGCGGATCTGCCCTTCGCGAGCCCCGATGTAGGCCGTCAAAGCGCGCGTGGCCTCCGCCGCACGGCCCGCCACTTTGCAGTCCGTCTCCGATCCCAGCACGATTTGCGCCGCCTTCGTCAGCATCACAAAAACTTCGCGGTCGGCGGCCACCAACGCGCGCAACAAGCGCAAACCGTACTGCGCGCCCGACGCGCCCGTCATGCCGAGTGAAATCGGCGCGTGCTTACGCGAGCCCACTGGCGCTTGTGTCATCTGTCAGCCCTTTCCGTGACGCGCTTGCAGCGCCGTCAGCAGTTTGCCATGCAATCCGCCGAAGCCGCCGTTCGACATGATCAGTACGTGGTCGCCACGGCGCGCCGTCGCGGTCAATTGTTCGACGAGCCCTTCGATATCGTTCGCCAAGTGCCCGCGGGTACCGAGTCCGGCCACAACCTGTGCTGCATCCCAACCGAGATCCGCGGGCGCATAGATCCACACGTCATCTGCGACAGCAAAAGATGGCGCGAGCGTGTCCCGATGGACACCGAGTCGCATCGTGGCCGAGCGCGGCTCCATCACCGCAAGGATGCGCTCCGCGCCCACCTTGCGGCGCAAGCCATCGAGTGTCGTCGCGATCGCCGTCGGGTGGTGCGCAAAGTCGTCATACACACTGATGCCGCCGACAACGCCGCGCAATTCCATGCGCCGCCGAATGCCGCGGAATTGGCTCAGTGCCTCGATCGCCGTCCCGACGGGCACGCCCGCGTGGCGCGCAGCCGCAATCGCCGCCAGCGCATTCTCCGCGTTGTGCGCGCCCACCATCGACCACTCGACCGTCCCGACCGGCTGATCGCGCTCGAGCACATCGAAGCGCGAGTAGTCACCGCCGGGGGGCAAGCGCAGCGACCAAGTCACGCCAGCACCCGCATCGCGTGCGAAGCCCTCGCGCGGCGTCCACGCGCCCATCTTCAACACCGCCGCGAGATTCGCATCGTGCGCGTTGTGAATGATGCGTCCGCCGCCGGGCACAATCCGCACGAGATGGTGAAACTGCCGCTGGATCGCCGCGAGGTCCGGATAGATGTCTGCGTGGTCGAACTCGAGATTGTTCAAGATCACGGTGCGCGGTCGGTAGTGCACGAACTTCGCGCGCTTGTCGAAGAATGCGGTGTCGTACTCATCCGCTTCGATCACGAAGAACGGCGCGCCACCGAGGCGTGCGCTCGTGTCGAAATTGCCCGGCACACCGCCGATCAAGAAACCCGGTGCGAGGTTCGCATACTCGAGAATCCACGCGAGAATCGACGTGGTCGTCGTCTTGCCGTGCGTGCCCGACACCGCCAGCACCCAACGATCGCGCAGCACTTCGCGCGACAGCCACTCGGGCCCCGATGCATACGGAATGCCGCGCTCGAGCAACGCTTCGACCACTTCGTGCCCGCGGCTCATCACATTGCCGACGACGACGACATCCGGACGCGGCTCAAGCTGCGCAGCACCGTAGCCCTCGGTGAGTTCGATGCCGAGCGCTTCGAGCTGCGTGCTCATCGGCGGATACACGTTCTTGTCGGAACCGGTGACGCGATGCCCCGCCGCTTTGGCGATGGCTGCGATGCCACCCATGAACGTGCCGCAGATGCCGAGAATGTGGACGTGCATCAGTACAACTGCCTTTCGTCGATCATTGCTTCGCGCCGGTACCAAACAACGCCGCTGACAAAACGAGACTCGTGAAGAACTCGGCCAGCACCACCGACCCCGCGATCATCGCGGGCCACTCGAGTGCCGCGCGTACGATCCGCGTGTTGACCGCGAGCGACCACGCCAGCATCAGCACAAACAGAATCTGCGGCACGATCGGAGCGGTGGCGGCGTCGACGTCGTCGCCCAGCCAAACTTGCACCCCGAGCTGCAGCGGCAACAACACGAGCTGGTAGCCCAAGATCGCGGTCACCGTCTGCATGTAGCGCTCCGGCTTGCCGCCGAAGCGCAGCAAAATCCAATACCACGTCAGCGTGAAGGCAATGCCCACCGCAACTTGCCCCTGCCAATTGCGCTCGGTCAGTTGCAGGGCCCACACCATCAGCGCCACGCCGAGCGCGTACAGTGCGATCGTGGTGACGAGAGCTGCCGGCGCGGCAGGCGCACTGTCCGGACCGCGCCGCATGAGCGCAATGTCGACGAACAACCTCAGGAGCGTCAGCACGCGCCGAGCTTCCTGCTGATGAGTTTCACTCGCATAATGAGCGCGGAATTGTACACGGTGACAGGAGCGCGCCCCGCGGCGCAGATCACGTTGTCTAGCAAGCACAAGCGCAGCGCGGCGTGATCGTCACGGCGCCTGACCAACTTCTGGCGCTCGCCGAGCGCCTCGCAGCCTCGCCGAGCATCGGGCTCGATACCGAGTTCATGCGCGAGCGCACCTACCGCGCGGAGCTTTGCCTAGTACAAGTGGCGACCGAGCGCGAGATCGCGTGTATCGATCCGCTGGCACTGCGCGATTTGGCCGCCTTGGTGCCCGCGCTGACCCGCGGCACGGGCCGCAAAATCCTGCATGCCGCACGCCAAGACCTGGAGGTGATGCTGCCAGCCATCGGCCTCGTCGCTCCGGTCTTCGATACGCAGATCGCAGCGGGCCTCGCGGGCTACGCACCGCAAATCGGCTACGGCGAACTCGTGCGCCGCGTGCTCGACGTCGAACTCGCGAAGGCACACACGCGGGCAGATTGGTCGCGCCGTCCGCTCACGCCGGAGCAGATCGAGTATGCCCTCGACGACGTGCGCCACCTGCAGCCGATCGCGCACGCGTTGGAAGAGCAGCTCGAGCGCCTGGGGCGCACGGCGTGGCTCGCCGAGGACTTGCAAGCGTTGGCCGACCCCGCGATGTTGGCGGTGCAACCCGAGGAAGCATGGCGCCGCCTCCGTGGCTTCACGGGACTCGACGCGGGCCGCCAAGCATTACTGCAACGGCTGGCCGCGTGGCGCGAGCAACGCGCGATCGACCGCAATCGGCCACGCGGTTGGATTCTCGACGATGCCGTGCTGCGCGAAATCGTGCTGCGTGTGCCGCGCTCGAACGACGAGCTGACACGCATCCCCGAGATGCCCGACGCGGTCGTGCGCAATTGCGGCGCAGAGTTGTTAGCGATGATCGAGGCCGTCGGGATCAGTCAGCCACCACCGCCGCTCGCACGCCGCGAACGCCCGGATGCGGCCTTCACGGCGACCGTGAAGCGACTTGCGGAACTCACGACCGCCGTAGCGCAGGAACTGGCGATTGCACCCGAATTACTCGCGACACGGCGCGATCTAGAACAGGTTGCGAGCGGTCGGCCCGATGCCGTGCCGTTGCAAGGCTGGCGTGCGAGTGTCGTCGGCGAGCGGTTGCGCGCGGCGCTATAGCTGCGCCTAACAACTACTCAGCGCAGCGCGGCGATCAAGCGCTGAGTCACAGTGTCGAGCTCGCCGTCGCCGTCGACCACGCGCAATAAACCACGCGCGCGATAATGCGCAATCAACGGCTTGGTCTGCTCGTCGTACACTTGCAAGCGCTTGGCGACGGTCGCTTCACTGTCATCGGCACGCTGCACGAGACGCGGCGTCGTGCATTTGCCACCGCACGGCGGCGGCGACGGCGGCGGTGCCGTGTGCACGTTGAAAACGAGGCCGCAGTCCTGACAGGTGCGCCGCCCCGAGATCCGCTTGAACAGCAAATCCGAATCGATGTCGATGAGCACGACCGCATCGAGCGGCGTGCCCAATTCGCGCAACATGTCGGCGAGGCCTTCTGCCTGGGCGAGCGTGCGCGGGAAACCGTCGAGGATGAAGCCGTTACGCGTGTCGGGCTGTGCCAGACGCTCGCGAATCATGCCCAGGATCGTGGCGTCATCGACCAACTTGCCGGCATCCATGACCGCCTTCGCGGCGAGCCCCAGCGGCGTCCCGGCCTTCACGGCCGCGCGCAACAGGTCGCCCGTGGAAATCTGAGGGATGCCGTAGTGGTCGATCAAACGTTGGGATTGCGTGCCTTTGCCAGAGCCAGGCGCGCCCAATAAGACGATTCGCATGATTCCCGTCAGGAGTGTAGAGAGACCGGCCCCTCGAAGGGTCGCCACACTACCCGGCGGCCCTGGGGAGGTCAAACCCCGTGCAAGACGGCTGCCCGAGCCGCCCCGCTGCGTTATTCTCGCACCCTCCCGCAGTTAGCCCAGTTGGACGACCCAAAATGGCCGCAAAAACCAGCAAGCCGATGAACGCGTTTTATGCTCAATCCGGCGGTGTCTCCGCCGTCATCAACGCCTCCGCCGCCGGCGTGATCGAGGCGGCGATGAAGTCGAAGAAGATCGGCAAGGTCTATGCAGGCCGCCATGGCATCGTCGGCGCCCTCACGGAGGATCTGATCGACGTGAGCAAGGAGAGCCGCGCCACGATCAAGGGCTTGCGCTACACACCCGCCGGTGCGTTCGGCTCGGCGCGCTACAAGCTGAAGGGCATCGACCAAGACCGCGCCAAATATGAACGGCTGATCGAAGTCTTCAAGGCGCACAACATCGGTTACTTCTTCTACAACGGCGGCAACGACTCGATGGACACGGCTAACAAGGTCGCGCAGCTTGGCGACCAAATGGGCCATCACATCGTGTGCGTCGGCGTTCCGAAAACCGTCGACAACGACCTGCCCCACACGGATTGCTGCCCTGGGTTTGGTTCGGTCGCCAAGTACATTGCCGTCTCCACGCGCGAGGCCGCGCTCGACGTCGCGTCGATGGCCAAGACGTCCACCAAAGTGTTCGTGCTCGAAGTGATGGGCCGACACGCAGGGTGGATCGCGGCTGCGGGCGGCCTTGCGGGCACCAAGCCCAACGACCCGCCGCAGATCATTCTGTTTCCCGAGATCGCGTTCGACCGCGAGAAATTCCTCGCCAAAGTGAAGGATTCCGTCGATCGTAACGGCTACTGCGTCGTCGTCGTCTCGGAAGGCGCAGCCTACGCCGACGGCAAGTTCCTCGCCGATGCCGGCACCAAAGACGCTTTCGGTCACACGCAGTTGGGCGGCGTGGGCCCGGTCGTCGCGAACATGGTGCGCGAAGCGCACGGCTACAAGTATCACTGGGCCGTCGCCGACTACCTGCAACGTGCCGCGCGCCACATCGCGTCGAAGACCGACGTTGCGCAGGCCTACGCCATGGGCAAAGCCGCGGTCGAACTCGCGGTCAAAGGCCACAACGCCGTCATGCCGACGATCGTTCGCAAGTCGTCGAAGCCTTACAAGTGGACGATCGGGCACATCGCTCTGGGAGAAGTGGCTAACAAGGAGAAGAAGGTCCCGCGCGACTTCATCACCGAAGACGGCTTCGGCATCACGCAAAAGTGTCGCGCGTACTTGGAACCCTTGATCGCGGGCGAGGACTATCCTCCCTACAAGAACGGCCTGCCCCAATACGTGCAGATCAAGGGCGTGCCGGTGCCGAAAAAACTCACCACCCCCTTCAAGCCCTGACGGCTGCACGTCGGCGCCTGTTTGGGGCCGCCTGGGTACGACGCCTGGCGGCTCTGTTGAGAGCGCCGCAGGGCGAGCACGGCGCACTCCTGTGCCGCTC
>CAYUIT010000058.1:0-20075 GCA_964444835.1 uncultured Steroidobacteraceae bacterium | reverse complement strand
CCGTTGAAGAAGGCACCGAGATCGGTGTCTTCCGGCACCAAGTCCTCGCCCTCGAGTGCGCTTGCGATGGCGATCGGGTACCACGTGCCCGGACGCGGAGCGTTCGGGAAATCGCGGAACACATAGAACGGACCCGCCGACGCGAGCACGCCGCCCGTCGCGGTGCATTGCTGCGGCGCGAACGACCCTTCGACCAGAATCGGCACATCGCTCTTCAGCACGCTGCCCCACAGGTCGAGTGCGCGTTGGAACGCGATCAAACGCTGCTGGCCAACCGTGGTGCCGGTGTTGCCACCGACCGGTGTGGCGGGACGCGGATCGTTGAAGCCGATGCCCGGTGGATCGACGTTGACGAGCACGAGCGTGGCGGCCGAGGCGATCGAGCCGAGTGAGCAAGCAACGAGTGCCGCTGCAATTTTCAGTGTGGCTTTCATTTACTTGACCTCGCTCTTCTTGGCCTTCGCCTTGGCGGCCTCGCGCTCACGGCGAAGCTGATCGATGTGCTTCGCGTGGGAGATCGAGACTTTGCCTTCCGCGTCGACGTACGCGTAGAGCTGCGACATGAATTCGTCGCCAACGCGGACGGCCACGCCGTTCGCGCTGTACTCTTGCACGAACATTTCGTTGCCAGCGGCTTCAGCAGCCGCTGGTGCTGCCATGCGCGCCGCCATCGGCGCTACACGAGCTGCAGCTTCGGGCGCCGCCGCAGCGGGGGCTGCAATGAGACCGAGTTCAGCAAGTTCTTGCGCGTTCGCAGCCCGCATGTCACCGGTTTCGGCATCGCGCACGACGACGGTGTGGTTGGCTGGGATCGTTCGCATCTTCTTTGCCTGAGGCTTGGTTGCCTTGGCGGGCGAGTCTGCAGCAGTGGCAACGCCAACGAGTAGCGTGGCCAAAGCAGCCGCAGTCGCATATTGCAATGCGCGCTTCATCCGTTATCTCCCCAAATTGAAAGTTGTTAGTACTTCCGGAATGCAAACGCGCGCCGTGGTCGTTGCGGTGGACGATGCGCACTGCGCATCGTTGCATCGACCGCTCACCCTTCATCGATGAGGCAGCGGCGTGTTTCGATCCCGTTGCCCCGAGTGTAAAACGAAGATCGCAGTAAACGTAATGCCGCGTTTACGTGAGCTGCGCAATATGACAAACCGATTCGCGTGGAATTCTGGTCTAGCGTTATACAGTAACAACTCGTTACATCACGAACGATCCGCCACCGCGTGGTGTAGCGATGGCAGGAGAGAGCCGGCTGCGATATCAAACGTGCCAGCCAAGATCAGTGCGCGCACGCCGTCGATGTCGGGCGTGAACACGCGATCGACATCGTAGGGTGCGGCGACCCGACGGATCGCTGCAACGAGTGCCTCGAGCGGCACGGAAGTCTGCAGTGGCCGATGGAATTCGATACCTTGCGCCGCGGCTAACAACTCGATCGCGACGATATTCGCGGTGTTGTGCGCCATTTCAGTCAGGCGCCGCGCGGCGAACGTCGCCATGCTGACGTGATCCTCCTGGTTCGCTGACGTTGGCAGGCTGTCGACGCTCGCCGGGTGCGCCAGTGACTTGTTTTCGGAGGCGAGGGCAGCGGCCGTCACGTGCGCGATCATGAATCCCGAGTGCAGCCCGGCGTTGCGCACCAGGAACGGTGGTAGCCCCGATAACGTGGCATCAATCAATAGCGCGATGCGCCGCTCGGACAGCGCGCCGATCTCCGCGAGCGCCAACGCGAGCGTGTCCGCGGCGAACGCGACGGGCTCGGCGTGGAAATTGCCGCCCGACAATACGGTCGCGCCGCCGTCGGTTGTGAAGACGAGCGGGTTGTCCGTTACCGCGTTCGCTTCGGTTTCGAGCACCGCCGCGGTCCGCCGTAGCAAGTCGAGGCACGCGCCCATCACTTGCGGCTGACAGCGGAGCGAATAAGGGTCCTGGACGCGGTCGTCACCGGTCAAATGCGAGGCGCGAATCGCGCTTCCCACTAACAACTCGCGGTAGCGCGCCGCCGTGTCGATTTGGCCGGGCTGGCGGCGGATCGCGTGAATGCGCGGATCGAACGGCGCATCGCTGCCGCGCGCGGCATCGACCGAGAGCGCTCCCGCAGTCAAGCCTGCCGCAAACACGCGTTCGGCCAAAAACAAACCTTGTAGCGCGAGTGCGGTCGATACCTGCGTGCCGTTGATGAGTGCCAACCCCTCTTTCGCACCGAGCACCAGCGGCTCGAGCCCAGCCGCTCGCAATGCTTGCGCGGCTGGGAGCTCTTGGCCACGCACGCGAACAGTGCTTTCGCCCATCAAGGCGAGTGTCAGATGTGCGAGCGGCGCGAGGTCGCCCGACGCGCCGACCGATCCTTTCGCCGGAATGCGCGGCAAGATGTCGGCACGCAGCAGCCCGATCAATAACTCGAGCACGCGGCGCCTTACGCCTGAATAGCCGCAACCGAGGCTCGCGATCTTGGTCGCGAGAATCAGCCGCACGACGCCGTCGTCGAGCGGTTCACCGACGCCCACCGAGTGCGAGCGAATCAGATTCGCTTGGAGCTGTGCGAGGTCGTCGGCCGCGATATGCGTGTTCGCGAGTTTGCCGAAGCCTGTGTTGATGCCGTAGGCCGGGACACCGCTCTGCACGATGCGCTCAACTGCCGCAGCCGATGCATCGATGGCGGGCCATGCTTGCGGCGCTAACTCAGCCTGCGGGCACGGGGCCCGCCAAATCTCACGGAGCTGTGGCAGTGACAACTGCCCCGGTTCGAGTCGCACGGGATGATCCCCTCGCAAAGGTGGCTACGGCGTTGAGGCCGGCAGGATACCGCGCTCGTCGCGAGGATGGGCTTTGCGAAACTCGACGAGTTCGCGCGTCGCGGCCTCCCTGTCGCCCAACGCGCGCAGCCGCTCAATCTCTCGCCACCACTGATCTGCATCGGCGCGGTAGTCCGGTACTGCGGCGCCACTTAAGCGTCGTGCCATCGACTGGCTCACGCTGGCGTCGGCCGCCGATTCGGCGGCGCTATCCGTCGCTGCCGCGATTGCAGCATTCCCGACGCTCATCGGTTGCGGTGCAGCGGCTGCAGGCGGCGGCGCAGCGGGCGGTGGCGCGAACTCACCGCGGGGTGTGGTGGGCTCCGCCTTTGCCATCGCTTGATCTGCTAGCGCGCGTTGCTCGCGTTGCAGCGCAAAGCTGTCCCGTTCCGCTTCGGCGCTCTGTGCCGCCGCTGCCGTTTGCTCCGCTGGCGCAATTTGCACCTCCGCCAGCACCGGCTCACTCGCGACTTCTTGCTGCAGCTCCACCGTGACGGGGCTCTCGGCAGGCGCACTCGCTGCGACGGGCGCGCTCGTATCGCGCGCGGCAGGAATCGCAGCCACTTCGCTCGGCGCAGTGCCAGGCGGCGCGTGATCGACGTTGAGGAACACACCGATTGCGATGATGACGGTGGCCGCTGTTGCAAATGGGACCGCCCAACTCATCGTGCGCAGCGGCTTGGGTTGCTCACTGGCGCGAATGCCATCACTTGCGCGCTGCAACACCCAACGATCGAGCGCTTCGGGCGGTTCGAGCTCCTCCGCAGGTCGCGCGAACGGCGCGCGCTTGCGCTTCAGGTAATCCTGAAACTCGCGTTCCGCTTCGAGTTCGTCGCGCTCGCTCACGCGGGGCTCTCCGTGGTTGCCAACAGTTGCTTCAGCTTATTGAGGGCGTAACGCAAGCGACTCTTCGCCGTCTCGGGCCCGACGCCCATCACGTGCGCGATGTCCTCGACGCTCAAATTCGACTCCTCATGCAACAGGAAGGCATCGCGTTGCTCGGCGGGCAGCATCGCGATCGCGCGCCGCACGCGCGCCGACCACTCGGTCGCTTCTGCAGCGACGTCGGGACGTACGCTGTCTGGCGCAGCTAACAAGTCTGCGGCGTCAGCGTCGTCGACGCTGTTCCCGGCAGGCCGCGCCTTGACGCGTCGACAATGATCGATGAAGCAATTGTGTGCGACCGTGAATAGGTAGGTGCGAAACTTCGCGCGCGGCTCGTACCGGGCACGCGTATCGATCACCCGGCTCCAGACTTCTTGGAACAAGTCGTTAGTGAGTTCGGGATCGTGCGTTTGCCGCATCAAGTAGCGATACAACGCCGTGCGGTGGCGCGCGTATAACAACTCAAACGAACGCAGGTCGTTACGCGTTGCGTAAGCGACCATCAATTGCGCATCGTCGACGCCGTCGTCCGCCATCGACTCGACTGTACGCGCGTTGTCGCGAGCTGCGTAGCGCGCGTGCTCTCGGCGCGGTGCTTCGAGCTCGCGAAAACCGCTCGCGTCGGCCATGGCGATCGCCGTCATGGGCTCGCGCTAGCCACCACGCCGGCCGGGAGCCAGTCGACTCGCGAGGCCATGATCAGCTCGGGTGGCGTGAAGTCGGGAAGGGGGCCCTCCGGCCCCACGCAGGTCCAGGCCGCTCGAACCGGCCCTGCATCGACCACGAAGAAGGCCTGCGCCATGACCCCATGCAGGGCCACGATTCCCAATACAAACAAATACTTAGGCTCCATTTGCGCTCCCTGGCTGGGGCGAACATGCCCACTAGGGTTAAACGGGCCGCAAAAATTTTTCGGGTTAGGGGTTGACTGTGAGTTGGTGTTGTAGTTATATATAACACCAAGACGAGCGGCGAATTACATGGGGTAAGGCGCCGCGAAATTGACAAGCAAAGGAGACGATCATGTTTGCGAATACTCTGAAGACGGTGGTGTGCTCGGTGGTTGCGGTGGTGATGACGGCGGCTTCCGTTTGGGCCTTTGTCGACTCGACGCAGGGTACGCGCTTCGGCGGCACGGGTTCCAAGGCGGCCCACATGGCCACGGTCGCCGTGAGTGCTCTGGTACGCTAGTCCACTCAAACGCCCAGTAACAGGCGACAGCCGGAGTGCTCATGGATCCACAATGGGACGACAGCCAGCCGATTTATCGGCAGCTGCGCGACCGAGTGGTAGCGATGATCCTCGAGGGAGTCCTCAAGGAAGGTGACCCGCTACCCTCGGTGCGCAGCGTGGCAGCGGAGTTCCGGCTGAATCCATTGACGGTGCTGAAAGGCTACCAGCAACTCGTCGACGAGCTGCTGGTCGAGAAGCGACGCGGACGCGGCATGTACGTCAACGTCGGCGCAAAGCAGGCCCTCATGAAAGATGAGCGGCAGCACTTCCTCGATACGGAGTGGCCGAAGATCCACGCGACGATCGCGCGGCTCGGCTTCAGCGTCGAAGAATTGATGCGCGGTGGCGCAGCCCCCGCCTCTCAACCATTCCCGACTCTACCTCCCGCCGCCAATGGCGAGGGCGACGACAATGACAGCAATAATTGAAGCTCGCGGTCTCAAGAAACAGTACGGCAAGACGACGGCGCTGAACGGTATCGATCTGACGATCGAAGCCGGGCGCATCGTCGGCCTGATCGGCCCGAATGGCTCCGGCAAGACGACAGCCATCAAGTCAATTCTGGGCCTGGCCTCGTTTGAGGGCGATTTGAAGGTTCTCGGGCTCGATCCGCGCAGCGATCGCGATCGCCTGATGAACGACGTTTGTTTTATCGCCGATGTCGCCGTGCTGCCGCGTTGGCTCAAGGTCAGCCAAGCGCTCGATTTCGTCGCGGGCGTGCATCCGAAGTTTCAACGGTCGCGCGCCGAAGAGTTCTTGCGCAAGACCGACATCGGCATGAAGAAGAAAGTGCGCGAGTTGTCGAAAGGCATGGTGACGCAGTTACACCTCGCCCTGATTCTGGCCGTCGATGCCAAGTTGTTAGTGCTCGACGAGCCGACGCTCGGCCTCGATCTGCTGTTCCGGCGCACCTTCTATGACACTTTGTTGAACGACTACTTCGACAAAGAACGCACGATCCTCGTGACGACTCACCAAGTCGAGGAGATCGAAAACATCCTGACCGACGTGACGTTCATCCAGCACGGCAAGATTTTGTTGTCCGAGCCGGTCGAGAGCTTGGGGGAGCGCTTTGTGCAGCTCGTCCCGACACCCGCGAACCTCGACGCCGCACGCGCACTGCGCCCGTTCCACGAACGCGAAGTGTTTGGACGTACGGCGATGCTGTTCGAGGGCCAGGCCGCAGATCGGCTCGCCGGGCTCGGGGACATCCGCACGCCGAGCATCGCGGATTTGTTCGTCGCCAAGATGCAGCCGGCCGGCCAAGGAGTTGCAGCGTGAACACGATGCTGATGTTGATTCGGCGCGAGTACTGGGAAAATCGCTCCTTGTGGATCGCGCCACTCGCGGTGGCCGCGCTGATTCTGGCTGCCGTGATCTTCGGCAGCGCCCATACGAGCGGTGGCATCAAGATTACTGTCGGTGAGGCCGATGCGGTCGCCGAGATTCAAGGCATCGAGGACAAAGAGCGCGAGGTGTTGCAGGCGCTCACGTCCATGCCGAAGGAGAAAAAGCGCTCACTGTATGCGATCACGCTGTGGACCTTTGCGATGATCCAAGCGATCACGCTCGCGATCGTCGTGGCGTTCTATCTACTCGATGCGCTGTACACCGAGCGCAAGGATCGGAGCATCTTGTTCTGGAAATCCTTGCCCGTCTCCGACATGCACACGGTGCTGTCGAAGTTTGCGGTGGGCCTCATTGTCACGCCGCTTTTCGTGATGGCCGTGACCGCGGTGTTGCAGCTCGCCTTTGCCGGCATTTGGTCGGCGCGCTTCGGCGGCTCGGTGATCGGCGACATCGTGCCCGCTTGGGATACGGGCGTTTGGTTCCAGATTCAATGGGTCACGTTGTTCACGTTCCTCATTGGGCTGCTGTGGTACGCGCCGATTGCCGGCTACTTACTGCTCGTGTCGGCGTGGGCCCGTCGCAACCCGTTCCTGTGGGCCGTATTGCCGCCGGTCGCGATCGTCATGGTCGAGGAGCTGCTGCTCGATACCAACTACTTTGGCCAGTTCCTGTACACCCGCGCGTTCGGCTTCTTGGAGCAGATCGATCTCGGTTCGCGTTTCGGTGATGCCGATCAGGCCGCCGGAATTCCAGGTGCAGTTCCCTCGGTGAACGGGCTGTTCGAGAGCGTCGATATCAGCGGTGTGTTCGCGAGCCCGCACATGTGGCTCGGGCTCGTCGCCGCAGGCGGCATGCTCTACGCGGCGGCGCGTATCCGCCGCTATCGCGACGACACCTAACCAGTCGCGTCGACGCCTGCGAGCAGCGCCTCGCAGGCGCGGAGTGCCTTGGCACGAGCGTCGTCCACCGACGCGCCGCGTGCCAGCGTGACACCCATCCGACGCTTGCCGCGCACCTCCGGCTTGCCGAACAGACGCAGCGCGGTGTCCGCTTCGACGAGGGCAGCGCCTGGGTTGCGCCAAGCGAGCTTGTTAGTAGAGCCCTCGACGAGCACCGCACATGAGGCCGACGGTCCGTGCAGCGCGATGTTCGGGATGGGTAACCCCAGGATCGCGCGCGCGTGGAGCGCGAACTCCGACAGGTCCTGGGAGATGAGGGTGACCAAGCCCGTGTCGTGCGGCCGGGGCGACACTTCGCTGAACCACACTTGGTCGCCTTTGACGAACAGCTCAACGCCAAAAATGCCGCGGCCGCCGAGCGCATCGGTGATCACTTTCGCAATGCGTTGACCTTCTGCACGCGCCGCTGGCCGCATGGCGTGGGGCTGCCAAGACTCGCGATAGTCACCATCGATCTGCAAATGTCCAATGGGTTCGCAGAAGGCCGTGCCGCCGGCGTGTCGCACGGTGAGCTGCGTGATCTCATATTCGAAATCGATGAAGCCTTCGATGATGACGCGGCCGGCGCCGGCGCGTCCGCCGGACTGCGCATACGCCCAGGCGTGGGCGACGTCGGCACTCGTGCGCACGACGCTCTGACCTTTACCGGAGCTCGACATCACGGGCTTGACCACGCAGGGCATGCCGAGCGCCGCGATGGCGGCACGGTAGTCGGCCTCGTTGTCAGCGAATCGATAGGGCGACGTTGCGAGGCCGAGTTCCTCGGCGGCGAGTCGCCGAATCCCTTCGCGATCCATGGTCAGCCGCGCCGCTCGGGCCGTGGGAATGACCGTGTAGCCCTCGCGCTCGAGCTCGAGCAAGGTCGGCGTTGCGATCGCCTCGATCTCCGGCACGATGAAATGCGGCCGTTCGGCCTCGATCAGCGCACGCAAGGCCGCGCCGTCCAACATGTTGACGACGTGCGAGCGGTGGGCGACCTGCATGGCGGGGGCATTGGCATAGCGATCGACCGCGATCACCTCGACGCCCAAGCGCTGCGCCTCGATGACGACTTCCTTGCCGAGCTCGCCGGCGCCCAACAGCATCAAGCGCGTGGCGGTCGAACTGAGTGGCGTGCCGATGACGGGCGGGGTGGCGTGCTGGCTCATGGTGCTCTCATGCGGTGAGGGGCGGGCAGGTTACACTGCCGCCGTGAGTGTAACGCGACGCCTTCCGCAGGGTATCGATCCATGTATTGCCTAGCGCGCCGCGCAGCCGACACGCTCGAGATCGATCTCGGCGGTGAGTGGCGCGCCCAGAACTTGCAGGCTATCGATGCCGAGTTTGCGGCCCTCGATCGCAGTGGCTGTCGCACTGTTAGTCTGTCGGCAGCTGGCGCCGCTGTGTTGGATCTGTCGGGCGCTTGGAAATTGCGCGAATTGTTAGTGCCGCTGCGGGCGGCGGGCGTGGCCGTCGAATGGCGCGACGGTGAGCCAGAGTTGTTGAAACTCGTCGAGCGCACGTTGACGCGCGACGAGCATGCCGTGCCGCCACCGTCCTCGGAATCGACGTTCGAGCCCGTGACTGCGATCGGTCGACGCGTCGTCCAACGGCTCGACGACGTGCGTGAAGGTCTCGATTTCATTGGGCGTACGTCAGCGATGTCGGCTCGAGCGTTGCTCAGTTGGCGGCGCTTCCGACCGATCTCGGTCGTGCGGCATGTGTACGAAACGGGCATCACGGCGGTTCCCATCGTCGCGCTGATTGCGTTCCTGATCACCGTGATCATTGCCTACATCGCCGCGCAGCAGTTGCAGCAATTCGGCGCCGAGATTTTCGTCGTCGATACCGTAACGATCGGCGTGCTGCGAGAGTTGGGCGTGCTCCTGACCGCGATCATCGTGGCTGGCCGCTCTGGGTCAGCTTTCGCCGCGGAAATCGGCGCAATGAAGTTGAACGAGGAAGTGGATGCGCTGCTCGCGAGCGGCGTGAATCCGATCGAAGTATTGGTGTTACCGCGCGTCGTCGGCCTCGTCATCGCGCTGCCGCTGCTCACGGTCGTGGCGGATGCCATCGGGCTGACCGGTGGCGCGCTGCTGTGTAAGTGGTTACTCGACATGCCGCTCGCGCAGTATCTCAATCAAATGGACAGTGCGATCGGTCCCACCACGTTTTGGGTCGGCATCATCAAGGCACCCGTATTCGCGTTGCTCATTGCGCTCTCCGGCGTGTTCCGCGGCTTACAAGTGCGCGGCTCGTCGCGCGAATTAGGGCGCCTAACCACCGTCGCTGTCGTGCAGTCGATTTTTCTCGTGATGCTCGCCAATGCGATCTTCGCCGTCGTGTTCTGGCAGTTGGATATCTGAGCATGGCTGGTGGCACGCCGATCATCGAAGTGAAGGGCCTCGTCAATCGGTTTGGCCGTCAGACCGTGCACGACGGTCTCGACATGACGATCGCCGCTGGCGAGGTGTTTGGCATCGTTGGCGGCTCCGGGTCGGGCAAGTCGGTGTTGCTGCGCACGATTCTGGGGTTGCAACGGCCGCAGGCCGGCACCGTGACGCTGGAAGGACGCACCTTAACGGGCCTGAAGGAATCGGCGATGCACGCGATCAAGGCGCGCTATGGCGTCACGTTTCAGCAAGGCGCGTTGTTTTCGTCGCTCACCGTGCTGCAGAACGTGCAATTACCGATGATCGAGCACTTGCGGCTCGATGAACGCACGCTCGATGCACTCGCGCTACTCAAGATCCGCCTGGTTGGCTTGAGCGAGGAGGCGGCGTACAAGTACCCGTCGCAGTTGTCAGGCGGCATGATCAAACGCGCGGCGTTGGCGCGGGCCTTGGCGCTCGATCCGCCGATCCTGTTTCTCGACGAACCAACCGCCGGCCTGGATCCCATCAGCGCGGCCGCTTTCGATAGCCTCTTGATGGATTTGCAGCGGCAACTCAAGCTCACGGTCGTGATGATCACTCATGATCTCGACACCATCTTCCGCACCTGCAATCGCGTCGGCGTGATCGTCGATCGACACATGATTGCGGATACACTCGAGGGTATCGTGCAGCATCCCCATCCTTGGATTCAGGCGTACTTCCATGGCGAACGCGCCAAGCGTTACGGAGCCTGACGATGGAACGCGAAGGTAACTATGCGGCTGTCGGGGCGTTCGTGTTGTTGGTCGTCGCGATGGCGGCGTTGTTCGTGTACTGGTACGCGGGCGGTCGCGATGCCCGCGACTACCAACGCTATGAGATCTATTTCGAAGGCAGTGTCAGTGGGCTAAATCGCGGTGGTGCCGTGCGCTATCTCGGCGTCGATGTCGGGCGTGTGCACGACATCCGGATCGATAAGCGCGCCGCGAGCCGTGTGCAAGTGGTCGCCGACATCGACAAAGACGCGCCCGTCTCTGAAACGACCGTGGCGGAGCTCAGCCTGCAAGGCGTGACGGGCTTGCTCTACATCGACTTGTTAGCCAATCGCGGCAACCGTGTGGTGATGGAGCCCGTGCCAAGCGACGAGTATCCGGTCATCAATTCCGCCCGCTCCAATTTTGACGTGTTCATCTCGAGCTTGCCGGATTTGGTGGCGCGCGCGAATGGGCTGGTCGAGCAGGTGTCCAAAGTGTTGTCGAATGAGAATATCGCGGCGGTGTCTGCCACGATCGCGAACATCGACAAGGCGTCCTCGCAGTTGCCGAGTACGATGCGTGAGATCAACACGCTCGTCACCGACCTGCGCGCGACGAGCGAGGAGTTTCGCGCGACGGCAGCGAGTGTGCGGAGCGTCACCGCGACCGCCGGGCCCGATGTCACGCAAGCGTTGGCGCGGGTCCGGGAAGTGGCCGATAACCTCGCGACCACGACCACGCAGCTCGATCAGATGATTGCCGAGAACCGGCAAGATGTCCGCAGCTTCATGCGCGACAGCTTGCCCGAGATGCAGCGCTTGCTGCGCGACAGCCGCGCGGCGGCGCAAGAGTTCCGCGCGTTGTCGGAGAGCCTGAAGGCCAACCCGGCGCAGATCTTGTTTCAGCCGCCGGCGAGCGGTGTGGAGATTCCACGATGAGAGCGGTCCTCAGTATCGTCGTTTGTAGCACGTGGCTCGGCGCTTGCTCGACCGTGCTCGAGAGCAACGAGCCGCCCGTGCAGAGCTATGTGTTGCGGGCCGGCGTGGGGGCTGAATTGACGGACGCGCCGAGCGGCGCGCCAGTCGTGCAAGTCGAGACGGTGCAAACTGGTCCTGGGCTCCACTCCGATCACATCGTGTTGGTACGCGCTGATCGTCGCTTCGACTCTTATGCAGGCAGCCGCTGGGCCGACGAAGTGCCGCCAATGATCGAAGCGCTGGTCGTGGAATCGCTGCGTTCAGCGGGTACGTATCGGGCGGTGTTTGGCGATGCGGCGCCTTTCCCGGCCGATTATTCCGTGGCCGTGACGGTGCGACGCTTCGAGGCCGACTACACGGCCAGCGGCTCCGTCCCCACCGTGCACGTCGCATTCGATGTGGCAGTCGGGCGACGCAGCGATCGCATGTTGTTAGCCGCATTCTCGAGTACCGCGCAAGTCACGGCTGCGGAGAATCGCATGTCGGCGGTGGTAGCCGCATTCGAGAGTGCAACGCAGCGAGCGTTGCAAGATCTGACCGAGCGGACTCGCGCCGCGACTCAAAAGCTCGACAATCCAGACGCTTCCATCAAGCGATAGAGCCAGTAGCTCGATTGCTTTGGATCGGCCCAGGTTGCGAAGTCGCTGGTGTACTCGAGGTTGGGGCCTTCGCGGTTCTCCCACATACGATCGAAGTAATCGCGAAACTCGGTGGCGAGTGGCGCTTCTTGCGGTACTTCGACGGCGAGGTTTGCTTCGAGGTTGAAGTTGCCGACGTTACGGCGCGTGAAGTTGGCAGAGCCTGCGGTGAGCCACGTGGTGCCACCGCTCTCAATGGCTAACAACTTGGTGTGGAATTGCTCGCCGCGTGTGCGGTACCAGCGCACTTTGATTCCGCCGTCGCTGCTCGCGACGAGTTCGCTCGCGACAGGGCGGTTGGGTATGCCGTTCTTGGTCCGGCCAAACGCGTCTTTGTTAGGATCGAGCAGCACACGGATGTCGACGCCGCGGTCGGCTGCATCGAGCAGTGCCTCGATGATGGAGCGCTCGCTCAGATAGAACATCGCGACCCGCACCGTATCGCCGCGCCGCGTGCGTCCCAAGCGCTCGACGAGACGCTCGCGAATCGCGCCCTCAGTGATCACCTCGACCTGCGCGACCGGCCCCGCAGGCGGCGCCGCCACGGGCGGACGCGCGTCAGCGGCCTCGTGTGGTCGCAAATTGCCGCGCCAACCGAAACCGCGCGCAAGTTGAATCTCGCTTTCGAGCAGTGGGCGAATCGCTTCGCCCCGAATCTTGAGTGCGATGTTGGAATGCGCGCTGCTCGCGTCATGTGGATTCGCTGACATGACGATGCCGACGAGGCCGCCTGCGCCGTCGTCACTCACCAAGACTTTGCGGTGGTTAGCCTTCAAGTTGAGGAGCCGTGCCCACGAGCGGAACGTGACGTGATTCGGACCGCTCTCCAGCGGGTTCGGCAGCCAGCCGGGGCCCGTGCCATCGCCCGCCCACCAGTCGATCGTGAGCCGCCACAGTCCTGAATACAGCGGATTCGAATCGCGGAGCTGATCGAGATTCGTCATCACGACGCTCACGCCGGCGGCGCGGAGCCGCTCCAAGTCCGCCGATGGCTCACCGCCGTACACGTCGTTGATCGGGTCGGTGATGAACAGCACGCGCAAATTTGGCACCGCCTGCTTGCGCGCCAAAAGTGCGTCGCGCAACTCCGACGAGAGCGCACGAAATGGCGGTGTAGCGTCTTCGAGCGCACCACGCTGATCGTTGAACAAAAAGAAATCGAGCACGATGAAGTCGGTCGCAGCGCCGATCTGCGCCATGACGGCATCGAAGATCTGCTGCCGAATGACAGGCTGGCCGTAAGCATCGCCGGTCGTGACGTCGCGCAGTAACTCGACGTCAGTGAGTGCCGTTGGCGTAACGCGGCCGCCGATGTTCATCCCGCGCGGCAGTGGCTTGACGGAGTGCCATATGCTCGTCGCGGCCCATGCCGCGAGAAACGCCCATAGGAACCAGCGCCCAACGCGCTTGGCTCGACGCCGCGGGCGTGGCGGCGGCGCGACATCGGCAGGTTCGTCTGGGCTCTCGGGGGCTACGCCGATCGAAGGCATCGGGACATTCTATAGACCGCAGGCAGGCAATATCCTGTACAGGACAATAACTTGTTCAGGTTTTTCGGCGATTTTGCGCGCCCGGATGGCCGTTTTCGCGCGAGGCCCGCTCTGCAAGCGATTGAAAAAGAACATGAATTTGTCGAGCCCGCCGCGCGATGTTGTACGGGTTTTGTATAACCCATTGCCCCGAGCTCCTAGACAAATCCTTGACACTACCCTTAGGTGGCGTACAATTTCGCTCGTCAAGCGTCCTTTCTGACGAGTGACCCCCGTTCGGGCGGAGCTAAAACCTCCGCCCTTTTTCTTTTCTGCGCTGCGATTAGCTGCCAACGTCGCGCTGCGCGGCTTCCAACGTCTCCGAGCACTGCAACCACGCGTCTTCCGCGGCAGCGATGTCACGCGCGAGCGCTTGGCTGCGCATCGTCAGCTCGCGTGCGGCGCGGTTGCCGTCGGCTGTCGTGTAGAGCGACGGATCGATGAGCTGCTGTTCGATGGCGGCGCGCTCGCGCTGCAGTTGCTCGAGTTGCGTTTCGATACTGCGGAGCGATTGCTTGAGCGGCGCGAGTTGTTTGCGGATCTCGGCCTCGCGTCGGCGCTGCTCGCGGCGATCGACGGTGAGGGGCGCAGCATCGCTCGCTGCGGCATTGCGCGGCTCGCTCGTCGGCCGTGCGGCGTTGTCGAGCCACGTTGCGTAATCCTCTAGATCGCCGTCGAACGGCGTTACCGCGCCTTCATGCACGATCACGAAGCGATCGCACACGGCCCGCAGCAGCGAACGATCGTGCGAAACGATGGCCACCGCTCCCGCGAAATCTTGCAGTGCCATCGCGAGCGCGTGCCGCATCTCGAAGTCGAGATGGTTGGTGGGCTCGTCGAGTAGCAGCAGGTTGGGGCGCTCGGCGACCAGCAAAGCGAGCGCGAGTCGCGCCCGCTCGCCGCCGGAGAAGTGCTCGACGGGCTCGAAAACTCGATCGCCGCGAAAGCCAAACCTACCGAGATGATCGCGGCGTTGTTGCTCGCTCCATGCGCCGGTTGTTAGTGTGGGGGCAACGCGGCGTGTGAGCGCCGACATCGCAGTATCGGCCGAATCGAACCGATCCAGTTCGAGCTGTGCAAAAAAGCCCACGGCAAGATCGGGCGAGGCGAGACGAGTACCCGCGAGCGGCGCAACTTCGCCGGCGATCGTCTTCATCAACGTGGACTTGCCGGCACCATTGCGGCCGAGAATGCCGAGACGATCGCCCGGATTGAGATCGAGCCGCACGTTGGCGATGACGGTGCGCGCACCGTAGCCGGCAGCGACCGCATCGAATGTCAGCAGCGGCTGCGGGAGCTTGCGCGCGCTCTCGAACGACCACTCGAACGTTTCGGCGGAGCGTTCGGGCGGTAGCTCCTCGAGCCGACTCAGCCATTTCAACCGACTCTGAACCTGACGCGCTTTACTCGCTTTGGCACGGAAGCGTTCGACGAACGAGTGGATGCGCGCCGCCTCGCGCGACTGTCGCTCCGCGAGTGCCGACACGCGCTGCCGCTCCGCTGCGGCCTGCCGCTCGTACGATGTGTAGTCGCCCTCGTATACGCGCACCGCACCCGCCTCGATGTGCACGATGCGCGTGACGATGGCATCGAGAAACTCGCGATCGTGGGACACCAGCAACAGCGTGCCGCGAAATCGTTGCAGCCAGCGCTCGAGCCATAGCACGGCATCGAGATCGAGATGGTTGGTGGGCTCGTCGAGTAGTAACACATCGGCGCGACCGAGCAACGCGCGCGCTAAGTTGGCTCGCATTTGCAAGCCGCCCGACAAGGTCCGCACGGGCTTTTCGAGATCCGGATTCGCGAAGCCTAGGCCCACGGCCGTCTCGCTGGCGCGCGCCGCGGCTGCATAGCCTCCTAACGACTCATACTCGGCGAGCAGCGCCGCTTCGCGCGCACCGTCGCCCCGGGTGCGCGCGGCCTCCGCTTCTTGGGCGACGCGACGTACTTCGTGATCGCCGTCCATGATGTAGTCGAGCACGGTCGAATCGGTGCGCGGCAGTTCTTGCAGCACCGACACGACCGACAATTTCGGTGAGCGCACGAAGTCGCCCGCGTCGCAACCGAGTTCGCCGCGCACGAGCGCGAGGAGCGTCGACTTGCCGCAGCCGTTGCGGCCGACAATGCCCACCTTCTCGCCGCCGAATATCGTGAAGCTCGCATCGTTGACGAGCACTTGTGCGCCGCGTCGCAGCCGCACGCCCTGAAACTCCAGCATGTCGATAGTGTAACTGGCTAACCCGATTCGCCGTGGCACTGCGTTGATGTCAGGGAACGCGCGGCAGCGTGCCGCCCGGGAGCCACAACATGTCAAAGTCGATTGCAACAGTCCTGTGTCTCATGGCCGGATTCCTGTGGGCCTCCGACGCCAGCGCACATGCGCCCGATGCGGTGCAAGTCGAAATCATCGACGCCGAGCAGGGCACTGAGCTCGCGCAGTTCCGTCATGCCTCGCACGCCGAGAACATCCGGCGCGCCTATCTCGCTGCCGAGCGGGGCCAGCGCTATAGCATCCGCGTGCGCAACCTGCGCGGCACGCGCATCGGTGTGGTCGTCGCGGTCGACGGACGCAATATCATCACGGGCGCGCGTTCGGAGCTTCGAGCTAACGAGCGAATGTACATTCTCGAGCCCTACCAAACGGCTAACTTCTCGGGTTGGCGTGCCGACTTGTCGAGCGTCAATCAGTTCTATTTCACCGAATGGGAAGACTCTTACGCGGAAGCATTCGGTGACGCGTCAGCGCAAGGCGTGATCGCTGTTGCCGTGTTCGACGAGCTGTCACGCGGCTGGTTTTTTTCGCAATCGCAAGCGGACTCGGCGCAGCGCCACTCCCGCGAGCAAGCGAGCGGTGCGAATCGCGCGGCGCCCGCCGCCGCCCCGCCGCGGCCTGAAGCGCGTGCAGCCGATCGCGCCGCGAAAGCTGCTGCCGAAGCAGACAGCGCCGCCGGCACAGGCTATGGCGAGCGACGTGTGGAGGCGGTCCGCGAAGTCGCCTTCGACGTGAATCCGCAAGAACGCGCGCGGGTGCTCATCAAGTACGAATGGCGCGACCAACTGTGTGCGAAGTACTCACTCGCGTGCGAGCCCGCTAACCGCTTGTGGGATGACGATCGCGCACTCGGGTTTGCACCGCCGCCGCCGCGGCGGCGCGGCCCCGCATCATGAGGCGCGTTGCGAGGAGGAAGTATCGGTGACGCGAGCTGCTGCGCTGATCAGATGCCCAAAGATCGGGCCTTCCGCATCTTGCCGTTCGAGGAGTGCGCGCAACTCCTCGAGCGAGCAAGGTTCGCCGAACAAACGCCCTTGACCAAACGGGCAATGATGCGCACGCAGGAAAGCGAGATGGACGGCGGACTCCACGCCTTCCGCGACGACTTCCATACCGAGGCTGCGACCCATTTCGATGATGGTCTTCACGATCGTGGCGTCGCTTTCGTCCTCGCCGATGTCGCGCACGAACGATTGATCGACCTTGAGCGTACCGATCGGGAATTGCTGCAACGCAGACAGCGATGAGTAGCCGGTGCCGAAGTCGTCGATCGACAGATGCAAACCCATCGCATAGAGCTCATCGAGCAAACGCACCGTGCGCTTGGCATCGGCCATCAACGTGGTTTCCGTGATCTCGAGTTCGAAGTTCGTCGGTGCGACACCGTGTTTACGGAACACCGAGCGGAACCGGAGGATGAAGCTCGCCTGCCGCAGTTGCTTCAATGAGAGATTGAGTGAGATGCGGCCGGGCACGGGCACCGCTTGCTGCAGCTCGCGATAGTCTTGGCAAACGCGGTTCAACACCCACTCGCCGACGTCGAGAATCAGGCTGGTTTCCTCGGCCAACGGAATGAACTGCGACGGTGGAATGTCGCCGTGACCTGGCAAGCGCCAGCGCAGCAGCGCTTCGGCGCCAACGATCCGCCCCGTGTGCAAATCGACTTTGGGTTGGTAGTGCACGACGAACTCGTCGCGTTCCACCGAGCGGCGCAGCTTGCTCTTCAGCATCAAGCGTTCGACGGCTGCGGCGTTCATCTCGCTCGAGTAGAACGAGAAGGAGTTCCCGCCGTTTTGCTTCGCGTGATACATCGCGGCATCGGCGTTGCGGATGATGTCGATCACATTCTCGGCGTCGCGCGGACAGAACGCGATACCGATGCTGGCCGTCAAATACACTTCTTGTTCGCTGACCGAGAATGGGCGACACACATCGGCTAACAACTTGCGCGCGATCTGTGCAACCGTGCCGCGATTGTCAGCATCATCCGGCAGGCCTTCGAGAAACAACGCGAACTCATCGCCGGCGAGCCGGCCGACCACCGTTTCCGCTGGCAGTGACTGATTCAGCCGTTCGGCCAAGATCTCGAGTGCGCGATCGCCGGCGCCGTGACCGAACGTATCGTTGATTTCTTTGAAACGATCCATGTCGAGGTATAGCAGCGCCAGCGACTGCTTGCTGCGCAACGTGCGTGCGATCGCTTGCTGCAGCAAATGCTGGAACTGCATGCGATTCGGTACTTTGGTGAGCGCGTCGTAGCGCGCGAGATAACGAATGCGGCGCTCGGCTCGTTTGCGTTCGGTGATGTTGCGCGCAACGAAAATTGTGCCCTGGTACTGCGGGTCGTCAGCGGTGATCGGCGAACCGGTGAGGGTAATGGGGATCGTCTGGCCCTGACGCGTGCGTACGACCGTCTCGCGCGTCTCTTGCGAGGCCTGCAACAAATCGAACGCGGGCCGCTCCGCGTCGTCCAGAATCGAGATGATCGTGCGGCCGATCAGTTCTTCTTCGCCATACACTAACAACTTACACGCGGCGTGATTGGCCATGCGAATGACGCCGTCAGGCGAAGTGACGAACACGGCATCGGTCATGCTCCCGAGCACATTGTTGATGTAGTTCTTGCTGACGGTGGTTTGGCGCAGGCGATGCCGCATACGCTCGAGTGCCGATTGCAGATCGCCCAGTTCGTCACGTCGGCCCACTTCGAGCGGCCGAGAATAGTCGCCCTGCGCGATGCGCTCCGCGCCGCGAATCAACTGTGATATCGGCTGGTTGAGCCGCCGGCCGGCCCACCAGGCTAGGAACAGCCCCCCTAACAACGCGAGCACACCCAACGCGGTGGCAAGCAGCAGGCCGCGGGTGAGTTGTTGGTTGCGTGCAGCCGTGAGCTGCGAGCTGATCGCGGTCGTGGATTCCGAGGCCGGTGCCGAGCGCACGACTAACTCAACTTCACCCAGTCCTTGCGCGAGCGGCGTGCCGAGCGGCGAATCGAAAACAGCGCGAATGGGACGCGACGCGCGGTACGTGAGCTCGGTTGCTGCAACATCGTCGCGGCGAAACGCAAACAATTCGGCCCCCGTGTCGTCGCGAACGACGAGCGAGACGACGGTGGGATCGACGATGAACTCGCCGACCGAGCGGGAGATGCGAGCGCGGTCGCGGGTGACGGCCGCAGACGAGACTGTGTTGCTGATGAGTTCTGCGAGAGTGACGGCGCGCAGTTTTAGCTCGCCGCTCACTCGTTCAGAGACGGCGGCGTTGGCAATGTCAGAGACGCCCGCGAACGTGGCCCGATTCTGATAGGCAACCAAGCCCATGACGGCCAACAAGCCGACAACGGTTGTCGCGACGGCGACCGCGACATACTTGGATTTCAGGCTCACGGTTCGCACGGTGTTCCGATATTAACCGTGGCTTTGCGTGGGCGGCTACCTGACTTTCGGGGTGCTGCAGGCCTATTGTCGGATTGCGGCGACAAAATGCGCGACCGGCTGTGTCCTCGCTCCCTAGAATACGGGATATCCCTGCCGGGTGTTTTGGGGGCGGAATTGCACATCGAAGTGGTTTCGGACGTTGTTTGCCCATGGTGCTATGTCGGCAAGCGGCGCTTGGACGCGGCCCTCGCCGCGCGCACGAATTACGCAGCAACAGTGACGTGGCTGCCTTTCGAGCTCAATCCAGACATGCCCGAGGCGGGCATGCCACGCGATGCCTATTTGCTCGCGCGGTTCGGTGATGTCAATCGATTCGCGGCGGCGCAAGCGCAGCTCGTTGCGATTGGTACAGAGGTCGGTATCGAGTTTCGCTTCGACGGCGACCGACACATGCCTAACACCCGCGCGTGTCACATGCTGTTGCGGTACGCGGGCTGGTACGACGAGCGACACGAAACACAGCTGCAAGCTGCGCTGCAAGAGCGGCTGATGGCGGCGTATTTCACGCACGGCCGCAACTTGAGCGAGCGGGCGGCGCTGCTCGAGATCGCGACCGCCGCGGGCTTTGAGCCGGCGAGTGCCGAGCAAGCGCTCGACGACCGAGCGTTGCGTGCGGAAGTCGTTGCGACAGAAGGTGAGCTGCAAACGCTCGGCGTATCCGGTGTGCCGACCTTCATCTTCGATCGACGCTTCGCGTTCTCGGGCGCGCAACCGATCGCCGTGTTTCTCGATGCGCTGGATCGCGCGGCCGCCGGGAGCGCGTAATGCCGCAGGCGCGATGGCGTCGCTCGCCATGGAGCGTGATCACACTCACGGGCCGCACTCGTGCGCACATCATCGACGAGCCGACGCTGCAATGCGCGCTGCACCGTGACGTGGTTGCACCCTTGTTAG
>CAYUIT010000057.1:3659-20878 GCA_964444835.1 uncultured Steroidobacteraceae bacterium | reverse complement strand
GGCCGCCCTACCCCTCGAGCATCTCACGCAATTTCCCGAGATGGCGCTCGTAGTTGCGCCAGCGACCCGACGAACTCTGATAGAGCGGCCTGCGCACCTGCCAAACACTGGCGGTCTTAACGACTGAAGGCGCTTCGTGAAACGCGAGGCACCGATCGTCCCAGTTCAATCCGCAGAAGGCTAACAGCCGCTCGAGTTGCGGCCGCGGTGCCGCTACCAACTGGTCGTAATCGACATCGAGAATGTCGTTTGGGTACAGCGCACGCCAGTGATCCATGAGGCGCCGATACTCGCGATAGTAGTGCCCGATGTCGCCTAGGTCCGTCGCGTACGACTTGCGATGGTCGAGATGCAAAAAATAGATCGATAGGCAATTGTCGAGTGGTGTGCGCACGGTATGGATGATTTTGGCATCCGGGAACAGCGTCTTGATGGCGCCGATAAAAACGAAATTGTCCGGGCGCTTGTCGGTGAGCACATCGGCATTCGGAAAAATGCGCGAACGCATCGCGAGGTATTCGCGCGCGGCCTCGTCTAGCTGCGCATCGGACTGCGTCGCAAGCGATTCGGGAAATGGCGCGAGCCGCGCGGCCATCAAGTTCGGCAGCCAGTCGAGCTCGCCGCCAGCAGTAACTCGCGGGTGAGCGGCAAGCACTTGCTCGATGAGCGTAGAACCCGAGCGAAACATGCCGCAGACGAAAATCGGCGGCTGAACGGGCGGGGACGTGCGTACCGGAAACCGCTGCGAACGCTTGGCGAATGCCGTGCGAATGCGCTCGGTCAGCGCCGTATGCGCCGCCCGATCGTATAGCGCGGTGCCGGGTGCCGCGCTCGCACGGCTGTACTCGTTGGCGCGCGTATACGCCGTGAAGGCCGCATCGTAGGAGCCGGCGGCATCGAGCGCGCGCCCGAGCGCAAATGCCATGCTGGCACGCGACTCCATTGGAACATCGCTCTCGAGCAGCGCTTTGCCAAGCCGCTGGATAAGCGGATCCTCGGCCTTCGCAAAGCTCGTGAGATTGGCCAGGCGTGCGAGTGCTTCCCAGGTCCGTGGATCGACCCGCAAGGCTTCGCTATACAAGGTGCGCGCCGCCTCGCGATTCCCCTGGTCCTCGCGCAGATTGGCGAGATTCATCAATGCCGGCAAATAGGTCGGCGCAATGCGCAGCGCAGCTAACAACTCCCGCTCTGCGGCTGGGTAGTCGCGCAGATGGTCGGCGAAGATCACGGCGCGGTTGACCAGCACCTGCTCGGGAGCGGAAACCTGGCGCGACAAGGCTTGGTGGTAAGCGGCCAAAGCCGCATCGAAGCGCCGCAGGCGCTTGAGCACCAGCCCGTAGTTGTACCAGGCGTCGGGTTGCTGGCGATCGACCGCCAGGAGTTCGTCATACGCGGCGGCGGCATCGAGCCAACGACCGGCCTCGGCCAGCGCCTCGGCTTTCGCGATCAAATTCTGCACCGGGCTTTCGTTAGTCGTCATGAGCATCACTCACCAGAAAAGAAAACGGCGGCCCGTTGCCGAGCCGCCGCTTCAATCTACCCTTCTAGAGGCGCGAGCCTTAGAAGTTGACCTTCACACCCGCGAAGATGTATCGGCCGAGTGCATCGTAGGTCTGCGGGTACGTATTACCGTTACCCGTGGTACCCACGCTCGCGTTCAACGACGGATCGTTGTCGAACACGTTGTTGACGCCGAAGCGCAACTCCGTGTTGTCGAACAGCGAGTAAGTGCTGAACAAGTCGATGTAGGTTTCCGACGCGAACTTACGATCGATACGGTTTGCCGGCTGCTGATAGCCTTCCACCGAGCTGTAGTGACGCAACGTGAGCGACACGTCAAGCTTGTACGGCGACTTCCACTGCGCGCGCAGGCGATGACGCCACTCTGGGTTTGGAGTACCGCAGACACCCGCGAAGAAGCCAACGCAGTCGTACGGATCGATGCCCGGACCCGGATTGGTGATCAACTCATCGAGATACGTGCTGACGAGGTTGAAGCTGAGGCTACCGTAGTTGCCGAGCTCAATCCCGCCATAGTTCGCGACGATGTCGAAGCCAGACGTCTCGAGCGAACCAATATTGATGTTCGTATCGATGACGTTACCCGAACCGACCCACAACTGACCGGCAGCGTTGCGGCGAATGCGACTGCAAGCCGCAGCATCACCGTTGACGTAGCAGGCGTTGAGCGTGTTCTCGGCGCCGAACGTTGACACCAAGTCTTCCACTTCGATCTTGAAGTAGTCGATCGACAGCGTGAAGCCTTGGATGAAGCTCGGCGTGAACACAACACCGTACGAGTAGGTGTCCGAACTCTCTGGATTGAGGTCCGTGTTACCACCCTGTAGGAAGTTGTATTGGCCCGCCGGGCTGTCTAGTGCAACGGATCCTACGTTCGCCGCAGGAACGCCGGTCGCAATACACTCTGCAGCCGTCGCCGCGGGGTTACGATCCGCCGCACCGCAAGGATCACCGTCCAGATCGAACAAGTTGAAGCCTTGCGCGGTGAACAACTCGATGATGTTCGGCGCACGCACGGCGCGCTGGTAGCTCGCGCGCAGGCGCACGTCGGAGACCGGCGCCCAGTCCAGTGCGAACTTATAGGTGTCGGTCGTGAGGCTATCGCCGTAATCGGAGAAGCGGTACGCAGCCTCCAATCCCAAGCGATGGAAGCCAGGACGATCTTCAACAAGCGGAATCTTGAACTCGGTGAAGATATCCGTGACCTTCGTCGAGCCTTCGATACCAATTGTGGCACCGCCCGTACCCGAAAGAGCTGCCGTGCTGAGCAAGCTATCGGTGACGTTCACCAACTTGTCGCGGCGATACTCGGCACCGAAGACGACCTTGACGCCTTCCTCGGCGGCCGGGCTCTTGAAGCCCACGCTGCCCAGGTCACCGCTGACAGACGCTTGAATCACGTCTTGTTCGATCGTGCCCGTTTGAATGCCGGGCGCTTGCAAGTAATTCAACGCCGCCGGAGTCACTCCACCCAGCGTGAAGATGTTGTAAGGCACGCAGCCCGGATCGCTGCCGTTCACGACCGAGCGACACGCCGGACCGTTCGGCGTGCTAACAACGTCCAGAGCGCGCTCAAGGCGATCGATGACGAAGTAATTCAGCGTCTCTTGGTCCGCCGACAAACGCGAGTACTGCGCACTGACGTCGTAATCCCACGACTCGTTGAAATCGCCGCGCAGGCCGACGACACCACGGAACGAGGAGTTACGGAACGACTGGCGACGACCGCCGCCTTCGACGTTACGACGGCCGATGTAGAGATCGGTGCTCGCGTCCGCCGCAATCTCCGCAGCGCTACAGCCGATCGCCGTGGCTTGCTGGTTGGACAGCAGCGGGTTGCCGCAGTTGATCGTCGCCGTATCGAAGAACGCGCCGCCCGGGGCGATCTGCGCGATCGAACGATAGTCCGTGAACATCAACTGCGTGTAGAGCTCAGCCTTGTCATTGAACTCGTAGTTACCCATCGCGCCGAAGTTGTAACGACGCTCAGGACGCAGGAAGTAGTTCGTTGGACCGAAGTTATATGCATTCTGGGACCCGACATACGGCACAAACGTATTGTTAGGACCCACCGTCAGCAACACGGTGGCAAAGTCGGTCGTAAACAAGCCCGGGAACGAAGTCGCCGAGCCGCCGCAAGCGAACGACACCGTCGGGTTGGCACCGAGAGCGCATGCAGAAAAGTCGCGGTCGCGTTGCAGAACTTCGTCGCCGTCGAGGAAGCTGGCATACGCGGTAATGTTGCCGCGGCCATCTTCCGTGCCGACGCCGAGCATCATCGACACGCGGCGAGTGGTGCCGTCTGTGACATTGCTGTCCGGTAATTGGAACTGCGCCGGGTTCGTTGCAGAGCGACCCGCGATGACATCGCGCAGCTTCACAGCGCCGGGGCCACCGAAGCCGTTGTTATGCTGATAGAGGCCGTAGTTGACGTCGAACTGCACACCCTCGAAGTCTTTCTTGAGGATGAAGTTCACGACGCCGGCCAACGCGTCCGAGCCGTAGGCCGCCGAGGCACCACCGGTCAATACGTCGACACGCTCGACCATTTCGGTCGGCACTTGGTTCACGTCCGCGGCGGAGTTCGTCACACCACCGTACGGCATACGGCGACCATCGACGAGCACCAAGGTGCGCGCCGAACCGAGGCCGCGCAAGTTGATCGTGGCGGTACCGGTGGAGCCGTTGGAGACCGTCGCGTTTTGCGCCGCGAAGGCTTGGGGCAACTGGTTCACGAGGTCTTCGATACGCGTGACACCTTGTGCTTCGATGTCGGCCGCGCTGACCTGAGTGACGGGGCTGGTCGTTTCGAGGTTGGCTTGACGAATGCGCGAACCGGTGACGATGACTTCGGCTTCCGGCTCTGCGGCCGTTGCAGCCTGCTGGTCTTGAGCAAACGCGTTAGTTGCATTCAAACCGACCGGCACGGCGCCCATCAGGAGCGCGAGTCGAACGGCCTGACGCACGGACGTGTGTGTAGGCATGTGGTTTATCCCTTGAATAAGTTTCGAATGACGATGACTGACAACAGCGCGCTTAGCTTTTTTGCCGAGCAAATTGTTGCGTCTTCCCCGAACCCAGAGTGTCCGAAACGGCATCAAATGCGGCCTGCCTGCAAGATGGCACGCACGCGTTGAGGACGGTCCGGACGCTTAGTGGCGCGAAAGATAGCAGGCTTGTCCCCAGAAAACCACGCCTAGAAGCGGAAACTTTCCGGCTCGTCCCGGCGGCCAAATAGGCGGTAGGATCAATTTGTTGCACAAACAACCACAGCCGCTGCGCAGCTTTCGTTGTCAATAAACAACAACATGGGCCAAGGTCGCGGCGATCTTTAGCGACATGACCTTGGCGTACCGGTCAGAATATTGCCGGTCCCGTCCGCCAGATCAAAACACCCGCGATGCAGGGGAGCCGACGCCAGTGCTTATTGAAATCAAAGACTTACTAAGTGTTGACGAGGTGCAACGACTGCAAACACTCGCCACAAAGATAGCCTTCATCGATGGTCGCGCGTCCAACAGCGGCAACACGACGAAGCACAACTTACAAGTCGATCCGCGCGACGCAGCCTACATGGAGTCCGTCAATGTCGTTGCGGATGCGTTTCGGCGCTCGCGTGAGTTCGCCGATTTCGCACTGCCACGCCGCTTTGCGCCGCCGATGATGTCGCGCTATGAGCCCGGCATGAAATATGGGCCGCACGCAGACGCCGCGCATCTGCCGCTACCTAACGGCATGCTGCGCTCCGATGTGTCGTGCACGGTATTTCTATCGGATCCCGCAAGCTACGAGGGCGGCGAGCTCGTGATTCATCTCGGCGCCCGCGGCCTGCCTTTCAAGTTAGCGGCGGGCTCGGCCATTCTCTACCCTTCAACGACGTTGCACGAAGTAACGCCAGTGCGCTCGGGCACGCGCTTGGTATCGCTTACGTTCATCGAAAGCTACATTCCTGACGAACAACATCGACTAACTGTGTACGAGCTCGGTGAGATCAGCGCACTGGAAGGCAATCGCATGGACTGGATCAATCGCACGCGGCTCGAGGTAGTGCGGCAGAACTTGCTGCGCAAGTGGTCGGTCGGCTGATCGGCGCGCGACGGCGCACCCTAGCGCGCGGCTAACAACTCCGCCACCCGTCCATCTGCGCGCGCCATCTGATCGAGCCATTCGCGGCCGCTCCGGATCGCTGCGCCATGGTCACGGCGCGCCTGCTGCAAGATCGCCAAGCGCTGCTCGGGCGAATACTGATGTTCGGGCGCCTTCGAGTAACGCTGCAGAACAGGGCTATTCGCGGCACTCGCTAGCACGTCTGACGGTACGTCGATACGAAAATGCGCCGCGACGCGTGCCAACGTCGCCGGCAAGTCGCGCAGCAAATCATCGAAGCAAACGCTCAAGATTCGCTCGCGAGCATGCGTCATCAGCTTCTCTTGCGTCATCCGCTCAACCAGCCATGTAAGCGCGGCAAGCTCGCCCAGCTGCATGGAATGCAGCGCCGGCAGCGGCACATTCACGAACGTCGCTAGTCGACGCATGCGCTCCGGACCATGACCTCGCAAATCGAGCCACGAATTCTCTCCGGCGAGCAGCGTTGTTAGGTAAGTATCCGCATCGAGGTGCAGATACACGGCCGCTGCCTGCGGCGCGAAATCGAGCAATGCCGGCGCTAGGCGCGCTGCGCTGCTGGTTGCTTTGACGATCACAGCGCGTGTATCCGGAAATCCGCGGCGCCATAACGCGACATGCGTCGCAAGCAACTCGTCGAGCGCCTCGGGCGCGAGCAGCGCATCCGTTCGGCCCCGCTGGTCGTCCAGCTCCGCCAAATTTCGCAACGCGAGCGGCTCGCGCAGCGCCAGCACACCACTCCATTCTTCGCACAAGCGCGTTAGCAGCGTCGAACCCACGTGGCCGGCGTGGAAGATGAAATGCAATGGCCGCGGATCCGGCACGAGGGCAGCGGCTGCGGACAGCACCTGGTTTGGCAGCCAACCCGGCTGGCGCTCGCTGCTGAGTATTCGATCGTCGAGGAAACTCGTGGCGGCGAAATCCTGCCGCGATAACCGGAGGACCAATGTGCGCTCGCGCAGCGCATCGATTTGGTGCGCGAACACTGTCGGATCGGCAGCAAGCTTATGCAATCTAGGGTCGAGCGATGACACGCCAAGCGATTCTACGGCCATCGAAGGCACCAAGGGTCGCGGATCGCGCCCGAGGGGGCGCAAAAGATCGGCGCGTGCATCACTTCCGGAAAATCGTTTATTATCATTTCAGCGTTCGGAAATTTCGAAAGTGATAAATGCGCCATCCAAACTACAACCACCTCCTCTACTTTTGGGCCGTCGTCCGTGAGGGCGGGGTCGCGAAGGCGGCCACAGCACTCAATATCACGCCGCAGACTGTCAGCGGGCAGCTTCGCTTGCTCGAGGAGGCGGCGGGCGCGCCGCTACTCGAGCGTGTAGGGCGCAAGTTGATTCCGACTGAACTCGGGCGGGTGGCGTACGACTACGCCGAGGAAATCTTCGCGCGCGGCCAAGAACTGCAGCGCGTGCTGAAAGGCGCGACACCGCGCGGACCGCGCACGTTGTCGGTCGGCGTTTCGGACGCGGTGCCGAAGCTCGTCACGTATCGCATCATCAAGCCGCACCTCGAAGCGGGGCTGATTGCGCGCTTGGTGTGCGAGGAAGGCCCGATCGAGATGCTGCTGTCAGGGCTCGCATCCAACAAGTTCGACCTCGTGCTGTCGACCAGCGCAGTGGCACCCGGCGCTGCGGTGAAGGCCTACAACCACTTGTTAGGCGAGAGCGCGTTGACGTTCTTTGCGGCCCCGGAACTTGCGCGCAAGTTGGGCAAGAACTTTCCGCAGAACTTGTCGGGCGCGCCGTGGCTGATGCCGACGGAGCGCTCTGCGGCTCGCCGGGCGATGGACGCTTGGCTCGGGCGCGAGCGTATCGAGCCGCGCGTCATTGGCGAGTTCGACGACAGCGCGCTCATCAAGACCTTTGCGCAGGGTGGCGCGGGCATCTTTGCGGCACCGAGCGCAATCGAGCAAGAGATCGTCGCGAGCTACGGGGTCGTCGCGATCGGCAGCACGGAGGCGATTAGTGCGCGCTACTACGCGATCACCGCGGAGCGTCGCATTCGACATCCGGCGGTCGTGGCCATTACCGAGCGGGCGCGCGAGGAGCTGTTCGGCGGTACGTCGCAGAGCTTAGCGGTTTCGGACGACTAGTTAGGCGCAGACAGCCGCAGCGCTCACGCGTACCGGCGGGTGGCCATAAAGCGTGGAGCGCTGCCGCGGAGTGCGGCCGCGCGCGCGAATCAGGTCTTGCATCTGCTCGCGCGTGAGTCCTTGACCATGCTGCGCGCCGGCGGCCCGTGAGATCGATTCGTTGATCAGCGTGCCGCCGAGATCGTTCACGCCCGCATCGAGACAGGCTGCCGCACCCGCCGGCGAGAGCTTGACCCACGACGCTTGGATATTCTGGATCTCCGGATGCAGCACCAGTCGGGCCACCGCGTGCATGAGCTGCGCCTCGCGCCATGTCGGGCCCGGCCGCGACAACCCGCGGCGTGCCATCGGCGCTTCACGATGCACGAACGGCAGCGGCACGAACTCGGTGAATCCGCCGGTCTGCTCTTGCAACGCGCGGATCGCGAGCAAATGCCGCGCCCAAGCCAGCGGCGTCTCGACGTGACCGAACATGATCGTCGCCGTGGAGCGCAAGCCGACCGAGTGCGCTGCCCGCATCACATCGAGCCATTGCGCAGTCGTGAGTTTGTCGGGGCAAATGATGGCGCGAACTTCGTCGTCGAGGATCTCCGCAGCGGTGCCCGGCAACGAACGCAGACCCGCGTCGCGCAAGCGTGCCAAGTAATCGCGCAACGGCAGCTCTAAGGTGTTTGCGCCATGCGTCACTTCAAGCGGCGAGAAGGCGTGCAAATGCATCGCAGGCTCGGCTGCGAGCACCGTCCGCGCGATACTCAGGTAGGTATGCCCGTCAAACGACGGATGGATGCCGCCCTGCAGGCACACCTCGGTCGCCCCCATCGTCCAGGCTTCGCGTGTGCGGGCGGCAATCTCGTCGAGATCGAGTAGGTAGGCCGGGCCGCGCAAATCGCGCGCCGAGCGGCCTTTCGAGAAGGCACAAAACCCGCACTTGTACGTGCAGATGTTGGTGTAGTTGATGTTGCGATTGGCGACGAATGTGACTTCGTCGCCAACAACCGTGCGACGCAGTTGATCGGCCGCCGCAAGTACATCGTCGACCGCGCGACCGCGCGCCGCAAACAGCTCTGCGATCTGTGCGGCCGCAAGCGGACGGCCTGTCATCGCCTGCGACAATGTTGCAGCGAAGCGCGGCCATGTCGCGAGAATGGCTGGCTCAGCCGCATGCGATGGCGGCGCGATCGACACGCCGGCCTCCCAAGCGTCGGTGCGCGCGAGACCGGTTGCATCCGCCCGCGCCAGTACAGCACTCGCGACGCCTGCATCAAGCCACCGCGATCGCTCACGAATGAAGCGCGGATACACCGTCAAGCGCTCGGTCAGAACTTTGCCAGCCTCGGCCGTCGCTGCGCGCAGCCGTTCGATGTGTGGCCAGGGGGACTCGGGGTTGACGTGATCTGGTGTCACCGGCGATACACCACCCCAGTCGTTGACACCCGCTGCTAACAACTCCGGCAAACGGCCGTCGTTGAGATTGGGCGGCACTTGAATGCTCATCTCAGGGCCAAACAACAGTCGCGCAGCCGCGACCGTCCACAACAGCTCCTCGAACGGCGGCGGCGCTGCCTGCGCCATCCGAGTGCCGGCCTTCGGCACGAAGTTCTGGATGATGAGTTCTTGCAAGTGTCCGTGCTGTAAGTGCAGCGCGTGCAGCGCGAGCAGATCAGCCCAACGCTCGGCGCGAGTTTCGCCGATACCCACCAGGAGACCGGTCGTGAGCGGCACAGCGGCGCGCCCCGCCGCTGCGATGCTCGCAAAACGCACCGCCGGTTGTTTGTCGGGAGAGCCATGATGGGGCATGCCCTTCGCGGTGAGGCGGGCTGCGCCGCTCTCGAGCATCAAGCCCATCGACGGCGCCACGCGGCGCAGCGCTCGGAACTGTTCCTCGTCGAGGATGCCGCAGTTGATATGCGGCAACAGACCCGTTTCGACGCGCACGCGTTCGGCGATATACGCCAAATAACGGTGAGTCGAATCGAAGCCTAACGACTCGAGCGCGCGCCGTGCGGCGGGATACCGCAGTTCGGGGCGATCGCCGAGCGTAAAGAGCGCTTCGTGGCAACCCGCTGCGGCCCCCGCACGCGCAATCTCGAGCACCGCGTCGGGGTCGAGGTACGGCGATTTGACGCCGCGCGGCGCCTTCGCAAACGTGCAGTAGTGGCACACGTCGCGGCAGAGGTGCGTAAGCGGGATGAAAACCTTGGGCGACCACGTGACGCTCAGCTCGTGACCTGCGTCGCGTACGGCGGCGGCCGCCTCGAGCAGCTCCGCGAGCGGCGCGTTTTCGAACGGGAGCGGCTGCGGCTGCAGAACCGCGTTCACGGCGCACCTCGCACTGCGGGCATCGTCGGGTGCGCGCCCCAGGCATGCAGATCCTCGAGCACGTCGATATCGAGCGCGATGCGCGGCGCGTTTAACCGCTCCGCCACGAAGCCTGCTCGCTCGACCTGCTCAGCCATTCGCGCAGCGCTCCCGGGACCAAACTCCAGCTGCAGCGCGTACTGCGCTGGCCACGAGATCGCATTCAATGCGCCGTCGCGTCGCGCGGCCACGAGACGCACGGTTTGCGCGTCCGCGGCGCCGATCAGCATTTGCACATCTTGGGTCGTAATCTGCGGGACATCGCCGGGAATGAACGCGAGTCGGCGAAAGCCGAGGCGCGTCAACGTCGCAACACCGGAGGCGATCGCGGCATCGAGCGTTCGGGCGCGCGGCTCGGCGAGGATGGCAATCCCGCGCTGGTTAGCGAGTTCGATCACCTCGGGTTCGTCCGTCACGACGGCCGCAGACCACGATACCGCGGCGGCGGGTGCTACTGGCGCCACACTATCGAGCACACGCTGCACCATACTTGCCGCCAGCAGGCGCCGCTCTTGCGGCGCGAGCGTTGCCGCAAAGCGCGACTTCGCAAGCGCGAAGCGCTTGACCGGAATCAGGACGCACGTCGACGGCATCGTGCCTCCGACGGCGCCGCGATCGCCGCTAACAACTCACCCGCAAGCGCTTTGCGATCCTGGTCCTGCTGCATGATCGTGTGCGTGACGAGCACGCGGACTCCCTGTGCCTCGATGGCAGCGCGCGCGTTGCTGTCTTGGTGGTCGACCACGAACCCGTCAATCAGCCCGGCGTAGTGCCGCGCCACCGCCTCCGCACTGCTCTCGCCGGCGAGGTCGCGCAGCAGCCGTGCGGCGGGCCCCTTGATGGCCTCTCCGCCGACGATGGGCGAAACCGCGTACACGGGAAAATCGCGCCGTTCGAGCCAGGCGCGCACCCGCGGAATACTCAAGATCGGATCGATGCTGAGATAGGGATTCGAGGGGCAGATCACCACGGCGCGCGCGCCACCGGGTTGCATTGCTTGAGCCAAACGCGGTGCGGGCTGCGCCACCGCCGCGCCCTGATACTCCAAGGCACGCACCGTCGGGCGACACGCGTGCGCGACGAAGTACTCTTGGAAATCGAGCCAACCCTCGTTCGTGTCGAGCCGCGTGCGAACCGGCGATTCGGTCATCGGCACGATCGAGTGGCGCACACCGAGCGCCGTAGCCATGCGTGACGTGATGTCGGAAAGCGAAGCGCCGGCTGCAAGAGCCTGGGTCCGGAGCACATGCGTCGCGAGGTCGCGATCGCCGAGCCGAAACCAGCTCGGTCCGCCGAGAGCGGCCAGCGCATCCATGAATTGCCAGCTTTCGTTCGCAACGCCCCAGCCGCGTGTCCGATCGCTCACGCCCGCAAGCGCGTACACAATCGAGTCGATGTCGGGGCAAATCGTCAGCCCGAGATGCACAAAATCGTCGGCCGTGTTGGCGACGATGACCAACTCCTCAGGTGCTAACAACTGAGCCAAGCCATGCGCGAGCTTCGCGCCACCGACGCCACCCGACAACGCGACGATCGGTGGCGACACGCGCGTCATCGGAACAAATCCGTGGCCTTTGGCCGCAACAGGGCTGCGGCTGTCGTTTGCTCGGCGGCACGCAACCCACTCAAACCGCGCACGATCGCGGCCGGACGACCCTCGTTGGCTTCGCCCATCGTGAGGAGCGCTGCGGCTGCGAGGCTATCGGCCAAGCCCAACTCGGAATGGCGCAGCGTGCGTCCGTCGCGATCGACTCGACCGCGCAGATCGACCAACGCGGGCAAGCCCGCGACGCCGATCGCGTGCCCGATCGTTCCGAGGCGCCACGCACGACCCAAGCTGTCGGCAATGATCACGGCCACATGCACTCCCGCCGTGCGCGCGAAAGCGTCGTGCAAGCGACGCGCCGATGCATCGGGGTCGACGGGCAGCAACAACGCCTCGCCTTCCGCACCCACATTCGATTGGTCGACGCCCGCATTGGCCAGCACGAGGCCGCGCAGATCTTCCACGATGATGACCTCGCGTCCGACGCGCAGCACGTCGCGGCTCTCGCGTAACACGAGCTCAACGACTCGCGGGTCTTTGCCGGTGCGGCTTGCCAGCTCCACCGCACGCGGCGACGGCGTGACCTCGGCCAGGCGCACGCGCCGACCTTCCGCTTTGGAAACGATTTTTTGTGCAACGACGAGAACATCGTTCTCTCGCAGTGACCCCGCGTTCGATTGTGCCGCTGCAGACAGCAGCGCGGCAAGGTCGGCGCCCGCCGCAACCTCGGGAAGGCTGGACAACGCGGTGACGGACAGGGACGCGGGCGCCGCGGCGTCGCGCATGGCGCCGCCTCAGCCCGCGCCGAGGTGGATACGAATCCCCGCGCCTTTCACACCGAATTTGCGATTGATCTGGATGAGCACCGACGTGAGCGCCTCGGCCGCCGCCGAGTTCGCAAGCGGCCCGGCGGGCCACGCCTTGATGCCGATCGCCTCGACGAGCCCAATGACCGCATCGCGCGCCGCCACGTCGTCACCGCTCACCAACACATCGCACTCGATCGGCGCATCGGCGGCTAACTTGGCCGCCGCCACATTCTGGAATGCACTAACAACTTTGACGTCGGCACCGAGCAATTGCTGCGCCTCGACTGCCGCGCAGCCCACGGACGGCAGCTGCACCGTGCCCACTTTGGGTGGTCGCAGCGGCACGGTGGTGTCGACCAAAATCTTGCCTGCGAGTGCTGTGCGCACCGCTTCGAGCGTCTCGCGATGCGCCGCGTAAGGCACCGCCAACACCGCGATATCGGCGCGCGACGCAGCAGCCGCGAGGCCATCGCCCTCGACTTGCGCAGCGGGAATGGACGCACGCAGTGCATCGGCAGCCGCGACAGCCTTTTCTGGGGAGCGCGACGCAATGATGACGCGATAGCCTTGACGCGCCCACTGCCGAGCGAGCCCGGAACCAAGTGCGCCAGTGCCGCCGAGAACGGCAAGGACAGGTTTCATTTGCTGACTACGCTCCACGCAACGCCGGGACGACATGCTCGCCGATGATGCGCAGCCCGTCCATCGGATCGTCGTGCAGCCGCAAGGCCACTTCCGTCAGCCCCGCACGCGCGAACATGCGGAAGCGTTCGACTTCGCGGTCAAGATCTTCCAAACCACCCGTCGACGTGAAGTACTCGCAAAGGCGGTTCGGGATCGACTCCGGCATACCTTGGATGTGGCCCGAGCGATCAAACCACGCGGCGACGCACTTGTCATAATTGTCGCGGACGAGTTTGACCTCGTCGGGATTCAACACGTGCGCCAACAGCTCAGGGTCGAGCTTGCGCGCGCGCCAAGCGAGTTCGCGGCGCGATTCGCGGTAGCCTTCCTTGCGATCGCGCTTCAAGTGCCAAGCCCAGAACGTATTCGTGTGCAGCGGCGGCATGCCTGCTTCCCGCTTGCTCGCGCCTTCACGCACCGCGACCATCGCTTGCGCCATTTCTTCGGGCGTCGTGCAGCCGATGTACACGCCGTCCGCCACGCGCGCGAACATCTTCATCATCTGCTCGCGATAGGCGGTGCCATACACCATGGGCGGCGGCGACTTGATCCACGAATAGGCGCAGGGGAATTTCACCTTGAAGTCTTCGCCCGTGTAGCCCTTGGCAAGCCCGCCGCGACCTGCGCCGCGCACGATCTCGATCGATTCCCGCACCGCACGCACGATCTTCTCGGGGCGCGTGAGCGCCATGGCATCGATGTTGCCCTCGCCGGCTCCCATAGCGATGACCGCGCGGCCGCCGCTCATTTCATTGAGCGACAGCAACGAGTTCGCAATTTTGAGCGGGTGCATCTCGAATGGGCTCACCGCGAGCGGGCCCACCTTGAGCTTTTTGGTCGACTGCAACAGAGGCACCAAGGACAAGAAGCAGTCCCAATGCGCAAAGTAGTTAGACGACCAGACGGCGCGGATGCCGTAGCCTTCGGCTACTTGGCCGAGTTCTGCGACCTGCGACGGCGTCAGATCGGGCTCGAGAATAATGTCGATTTCCATCGTCGGAGGTCTCGTCAGCTAGTTGTTAGGGATCCCATTTCGCCGAATTGCTCGACGAGGGCGGCAGACGACCGCAATGCAGGCCGGCATCTACCATCAAGACTTCGCCCGTGACGACGCTCGCGCCTTCGAGGAACCACACGAGCGCCTCGGCGATTTGCTCGGCCGTCGGTACGACTTGCAGGGGCACCATCTTCGCCGCCGCGACCAGGAACGCCTGATACTGCTCGGGAGTCATGCCGCCTTGCAGCCAGCGGGTTTGAATGGCGCCCGGCGCAATCGCGTTGATCCGAATCTCCGGCCCCAGCACGAGCGACAACGACTGCGTCATCATGTTGAGCGCGGCTTTACTCGCGGCATACGCCATTGATGAAGCGATGCCGGTGACACCGCCGATCGACGAGTTGTTGACGATGGCGCCGCGACCTTGCTTCTTCATGTATGGCGCCACGGCCCGCACCATCTGGTAGGCCCCCACCACGTTCACGCGATAGATCGCGAGAAAATCCTCGGCGCTGAGACCATCGAGGTTTTCGTAAGGATTGAACTTAGTTTTCGCGGCGTTGTTGATCAGGTAATCGATGCGGCCCCACCGAGACGCCGCGGCATCGGCCATGCCGCGACAAACAGCGTCGTCCCCGACATCGCCTTGGAACACGAGCGTATCCGCGCCCTGCGCCTGACAGGCTCGCGCCGTTTCCTCGGCCTCGGCTTTGCTCTTCGTGTAGTTGATCACGACGTTGCAACCGCGCTGCGCCAGCATGATGGCGGCGGCGGCGCCGACGCCCGTGGCGGACCCGGTGACAATGGCGACTTTACGTGCGGCTGGTTCAGTCATCGCTGGATTCTAACCTCGTGCCCCATCCGACCCGTGAGCGAAAGCGAGTTCACCTTCGCGCGCAACCGCGCAGCGGCATACACTGCAGCACAATCCGAACGTCGAAAGGGTCGAGCCATGGCTTTCAAAGATATGCGAGCGTTCCTCGGGAAACTCGAACAAGTCGGTCAGCTCAAGCACGTAGATTTGCCGATGCGCGGCCGTCGCGGCGATACCGAACTGCAAGCGCTGATGCGTTACGTGTGCGACAAGGAAGGCCCGGCTTTGATGCTGAATAACGTCGACGGCATCAATATGAAAGGCGTGCCAATGATGTTCAACCCGTTCGGCACGCGCGAACGAACAGCGATGTTGGTGGAGCAGCCGAATTGGCGCGCAGCGAAGCTGCATCACGCATCAATATTGAACGATCCGTCCAAGTGGCGCGAACCCAAGCTGGTGCCAAGCCAAGGCGCGCCCTGCAAGGAAGTCATCCTCAAAGGCGCCGATGCTGCACTGGACAAAGTATTGCCGCACGTTTGGTTCGGCAAGGAAGGGCCGTCCTACCTAACAAATGCGATTACGTTCTCGCGCGATCCGGACAACGGCACACGCAATGTCGGCTGGTATCGCTTCACGCAGTTCTTGGATGCGACACATCCGCTCGGCGGAACCTATCCCGCGAGCCGTGCGAAGACAGACCTCGCGGCATTTTATTGGTGGCAGCCACCGATGTCGGACATCGGCCGGCATGTGTTCAAGGCCTCACAGAAAGGCAAACATCTCGAAGTTGCCATCGCGTGCTCGGCAGAGCCTGCGATCCATCTCGCTGCGGCCACCGGCATGATCGGTGACGAAGCTGCGTTTGCGGGCGGCTTGCGCGGTGAGGCGCTCGAGATGGTCAAGTGCGAGACCGTCGATCTGGAAGTCCCGGCCACTTCCGAGTGGGTGCTCGAAGGCGAAGTCATTCACGAGGAAACCGAAGCGATCGGCTGGCATTCGAACCCGGTCGGCTACTACGACCGTGTGCAAGTGTTCCCGATCGTGCGCATCAAGTGCATCACGCATCGGCGCAATCCGCTGTGGTACGCCACCATGGAAATGGTGCCGCCGTTCGACCATAACTACTTAGCGTTGCTCCCGGTCGAGGCAGAAGTGCTCGCCGACCTGCGCCGCAAGATCCCGGAAGTGCACGACGTGGCGTGCACGCCTAACATGACCTACATCGTGCAGTTGTCGATCGATGGGGCGCGCAAGCCGCACCCCGAATTCGGCAAGTACGTGCTGCATGCCGTGTGGGGCGCTGCGGGACGCTGGGGCCGCACGGCAAAACTCGTGATCGTCGTCGGGCCCGACGTGGACCCGTACGATCTCAAACAAGTGGAATGGGCCATTGCCACTCGCTGGCAACCCGTGAAGGACTCACTCGTGAACCCGGCCGGCCAGGCGTTCGTGCTCGATCCTTCGTGCGAGAAATCGCCGCAGTTCGGCGCGTTTCGTTCGGAGCAAATGGGCATCGACGCCACGATCAAGATTCCCGAGCGCTTCACCGAGTATCCCGAGGTGTCGAACGCGGCGCCCGAAGACGTTGCCGCGATCGCGAAACGCTTGGCGGGAATCGTCTAGCGAGCGGGCTCGTAGGTGTAGCTCGACTGCAGCCCGAGCGGCATGTCGAGGCCCCACCACACGAGGAGGAACGCGGTCCACGTGAACAAGAACGAGATCGAGTACGGCAACATCATCGCGATCACCGTGCCGATGCCTGTGCTCTTCACGTAGCGCTGGCAGTACACGACGACGAGCGGGAAATACGGCATCAGCGGCGTGATGATGTTGGTGGAGCTGTCGCCCACTCGGTAGGCCGCCTGAGTGAGATCGGGCGACATACCGAGCTGCATCAACATCGGCACGAAAATCGGGGCTAACAACGCCCACTTGGCCGACGCCGAACCGATGAATAGGTTCACCAAGGCGGTGAGCAAGATGATGCCAAACATCGTCACGCCGAGTGGCAAACCGAGCGCGCGCAAGCCGTCGGCGCCCTCTACAGCCAGAAGCGTACCGAGGTTCGATTGGCCGAAGGCGGCAATGAACTGCGCCATGAAGAACGCGATGACGATGTAGTAGCCCATGCCGGCCATCGAGTCGGCCATCGCCTTGATGACGTCGCGATGCGTCTTCACGGTGCCGGCGACGTAGCCGTACACAACGCCGGGGATCAAGAACAATACAAAGATCAGCGCGACGATCGACTTCATGAG
>CAYUIT010000057.1:0-3559 GCA_964444835.1 uncultured Steroidobacteraceae bacterium | reverse complement strand
TAGTTGTTCAAAGGATTCAGCGTCACGCTCGGATCGACGACCTGCGCTGCGGCTTGCGTAATGCCTTGCAGCAATGGATCCAAGCTCGACGGCACGATCGTCGCGCTGAACCCGCCCGATACGCCCGCGAAGGCCGCGGCAATACCGGCCAATGGATGGCGCCCTGCCGCCATGAAAATCACGGCACCGAGCGGAATGACCAACACGTAGCCCGCGTCGACGGCCACGTGGCTCAGGATGCCGACCAAGATCACGATGGGCGTCAGGAGGGAGCGCGTGGTGACGGACAGCAGCGCGCGCAAGCCAGCCTTGATGAAGCCGGTGGCGTCGGCGACACCGATGCCGAGCATCGCCACGAGCACGACGCCGAGCGGATGGAACTTGACGAAGGTCTCAACCATCGCCGACATGAAGCCGGTCAGCGACTCGCCCGACAGCATGTTGACGACCGCCAGCGGCTTGCCCGTACGCGGATCAACGGCGGCGAACTCCACCGTCGAGAGCACAGCCGACAATACCGCTACCAGCGCGGTTAGCAGCACGAACAACAGCGCCGGGTCCGGCAGCTTGTTGCCGATACGCTCGACACCGTCGAGCACGCGCTCGAGGCGCGTTCGCGGCCGCGCCGCTGCGTCCGTCGTCATGGCGCTGGCGCTACGCGCTGACCGGCACGGCCGCGGCCACGCCGCGATCGAGCTCGGCCACGAGACCGGCGTCGAGATTCAAGCGCGCCGCGAGCATATCGAGATAGGCACGCTCGGCGCGGCTGGCCGGATGGACGGCTAACAACGAGGCGGCGTAAATCTCAGCACCAAGCTCGGGCGAGTCGACACCCCTAACAACTGCCTCGACATCCATCGGCTGCGTCAGGATCTTCAACACGAAGTCTTGATCCTCTTGTGACAAGCCGGCTTGCTTCACACGATCGAAGATACGGTCGCGCTCGGTCGCGTCGACAACGCCGTCAGCCTTTGCGGCCGCCACCATCGCTTGCACGACGCGCAACGCTTGTGAGCTTTTATTGGCCTGGCTCAAGTCGAAGGCGTCCGGGATCGAAGCGGGGATCTGCAAAGGCGCGCCCGCCGCGGCGGGCTGCGCGGCGGCTGGCACGGGCTGGCCCGCCTTCTGCGCTTGGTGGCGCTGCCATGCTTGATAGGCAAGGTAACCGACCGTCGCAAGACCGCCTGCCTTGATGAGCCCGCCCGTGCGGACTTTGCCGCCCGTAATGACGTTGCCCAACAAGCTACCCGCAAGACCGCCGAGCGCACCGGCAGCGGCCGGGTTCTTGGTGAGTGCTTCGAGAATCTTTTTGGTATCCACGCGAGGCTCCAGGGTGGCGGGAAAAACGGAGCGCGATGCTGGCAGCAGGCGCGGCGCCCGTAAAGAGCGCCGGCCCGCTTTTCGAGCTAGCCTGTCGTTCGCATCGGCGCAGACTGCCGACAGTGCATGTTATGGCTTTTGCACGAACTCCGCTTCGATGATGACCTCGACATCCGCCGCCACCGCGGGCACCAAATTGGTGATCCCGAACTTGGTGCGGTCGAAACCACCCTTCGCGGAGAAGCCGATCGACGAGCGTCCGCCGAGCCAGGGGAACTTGGCCTCGCCGTTGAACGTCACGTCGAGCACGATCGGCGCCTTGATGCCGCGCAGCGTGAGATCGCCCGTCATCGTCGCCGAGCGCGGACCCGTCATCACGAGGTCGGTGGCAGTGAATGTCGCGGTCGGGTGATTAGCCGCATCAAGCCACGCTGGGTTTTGCGAGAGGTCCTCGTTCCATGACGAGTACTTGCTATTGGCATGCCCTGCTTTGTAGTCGCCAGGGTAGTGAGTCTCGATCGACGCAGAATTGATCGTCGCGGTGACCCGTGACTTGGCGAGATTGGCGGGATCGAAAGTCAGCTCCGCGTTGAAGTCTTTGAACGCCACCGTGTAGTTCGACAGGCCAAAATGCTTAACGCGCACCAGCAAACTCGCATGATTCCTATCCAACACATATACGCCGGCAGGCGCTTGCAAGGCCGCCGGCTTCGCATCGCCTTCGGCAGCATGGGCCGACAATGCGCCCGCGGTAGCGACCACGGCCACACAAGAGATCCAGTAAGCACGCATCGACATGGCTTCCACTCCTCAAGTCAATCGATTTGGTTAGTCGTTAACACAACGGCCTGCCATTATCACTGAAACGGGTCCGTCGCGTGCCGGCGACGAAAAACAGCTAGTACGTTGCAGCGCGGTCGCACTATATTTGCGCGGCGTGCCCAAGCCACAGCGTCAATCCACCCCGCATCTGCAGGCTGTCCCTGACCTGGACGACCTGCGGTTCGCGACGCTCGCCGAGCTATCGCCCGGTTGCGTCCACGATTACACCGTCACCTCGGATGGCGAGTTCATCTTGAGGCGCGCCCACGGCGCCGAGCGCGTGTTCGGCGTGTCGGATGCCGTATTGGAGACGCGCACCGCGAATTCCTTTCTCGTCGAAGACGACAGCGAGGCCATGCGTGAGCGCAAGCAACGGTATCTGCGTGGCGAGTCGGTCGATTTCACGACGCGTATTCGTCGGGCAGACGGCGAGCTGCGCTGGATCCGCGTCTCGAATCGCCCGGTCGTCGATCCCAAATCCGGCCGCGTCGCGCGAATGATCGGCTCCTCGACCGATATCACCGAAGAAAACTCGGCGGCGCTCGCGCTGCGCGAAAGCGAGTTTCGCTATCGCACCGTTGCAGAGATGACGCCGGGTTTCGTATACGAGGCCAGTGTCGACGAAATGGGCAATGTCGAGATCCTCTGGGCCAGCCCGAGTGCGCCCGAGTTCTTCGGCTGCAGCATTGAAGAGTTCAACCGTCGCGGCTGGCGCAGTTTCATTCCGCCCCATGCCGTGCAAGGTCGCCTCGAGCGCCGCACGCGGATTCTGGGCGGCGAGTCCACGTGGGATGAAGTTGAAGTGCAAACGGCGCGCGGGGAAATGCGTTGGGTCGAGTTGAAGACCCAACCGCTGCGCTCGCCCGATGGCCGCATTCGCGGCTACCTCGGCATCGCCAACGACATCACCGAAAAGCGGGCCGGCGAAGAGTTGTTGCGCAGCCAAGCGTTTGCGTTCGAGAAAATGCGCGACGGCGTCGTGCTCGCCAACGAAACCGGCGTCATTCGCTTGTGCAATCCTGCCTTTGCCAAGTTGTTAGGTACGACGCCCGAAGAGCTGGTGAGCCGCTGCCTCACGGACTTGCCGATCGAGCCGCCTTTGTCGCTCGGCATGCTCGAGCTCGACGGGCTGGCGCGCACGGCGGGCACGCCGTTGCCGCGCCAGTTGCGTTTGCCAGAGCGGCAACGCGCCGTGCAATTGACCGTATCGACCATTCGACTGCGCAGCGAGCGATTCTGGCTGGTCGTGCTGCGCGACGTCACCGAACGCCAACAGCTCGAGCGCGAAGTGCTCGAGATCGTCAATCGTGAGCAGCAACGCATTGGTAGCGACTTGCACGACGGTCTCGGCCAGGAATTGACGGGCATCGCCCTGCTACTGCGCGGCTTGGCAAATCGCGCCGAGAAACAGTGCGCG
>CAYUIT010000056.1:0-21553 GCA_964444835.1 uncultured Steroidobacteraceae bacterium | reverse complement strand
GCGCATCTGCTTTGGGAGCAGAGGGTCGGGGGTTCGAATCCCTCTGCCCCGACCAGCCGAGTGAGGCATGATTTGGACCTGTTCCGCTGTGCGCCCGTAGCTCAGTTGGATAGAGCACCGGCCTTCTAAGCCGGTGGTCGCAGGTTCGACTCCTGCCGGGCGCGCCAAAAATTTGGGTTTTCGACGGTGGACGTAGCTCAGTTGGTAGAGCCCCAGGTTGTGATCTTGGCCGTCGTGGGTTCGAGTCCCATCGTCCACCCCATTTCAGGTGACGAGTAGTTAGTAGATTGGCAAGAATTGGGCCGTTAGCTCAGTTGGTAGAGCAGCTGACTCTTAATCAGTAGGTCGTAGGTTCGACCCCTACACGGCCCACCAATTCTGCCACCTCGAGTGCCTTCGATTAGGCGAGGCACTCCAAGGTTCGACCCCTACACGGCCCACCAATTCTTGTCTTGCGCGTTATTTCTCGAGCACCTGAACGCCGCGCAACAGGCGACCAAACGCCGCCGAGACGGTCTTGTCCGATTTGCTGCCCGTCTGCGAAAACGTCATCAAGTAACGCACTTCGGGTTGCTGTGGGTCGGCCGGAATGCGGCTTGCGAGCGGCACCGATTTGCTGATGTAGGTTGTGTCGTCGTCCTGGTAGGGCGAGCCGTTATACGGGTGTTTCGCGAGCCGAATCTTGGCCCAGTCGTTGGTGAATTCATCGCCCAAGCTCGCGGGCGGATCAGCCTGTCGCGAGATACTCACGGTGGTGTCGCCCGTCGAATCGGTCGTCGCGGACAGTTGCGCAACATCCCAGACCACTCGGTTGCCGTCGCGGAAGTAACTGAAGTTGAGCGTCAGGTACCCTTGCGGTGTAAAGGCGAAATCTGCCGCGTTGATCGACCACGCCAAGCGCGACGAGCGATAGCTCACCGCACGCCCGTAGTCGATCTGCAGATCGATCGCCGCGAGCTGCGCCGGATGCCATTCCTTGTGAGCGGCGAACTCGCGCCATTGATCAAACGTGCCGATGTACGACACATAGACGAAATCGGCCAACGTGCGCGACTCCTGCATCGCGATCTCGAACGCCGAGGTCGACGCGCGCCGCAGAATCGCGACATAGCCGCTCGGGACAGGCAGCGAATACGTGAAGTAGTACATGTCGTCGTACTCGCTGATCCAGCGATGTACACGCCACTTGCGCCCGTACGCATCGATGTACGGTTCGAGTTCCTTGCCGGGGCCCGCCGAAATCACGCGCACGCTGTCGGAGCCTACTTCGCGCTTGACGGCGATCGCCTTCAGTAGGTAGTCCATATACAGCTTCGAGTCGCCATAGAGCTTCTCGAGACTCACCTCGTCCGGGCGTCGCAGTTGCACCCAGGTCGCCGAGTACATGTCGCCGTAGCGCACGAAGCCGTTACCGCCGAGATCCGCCGTCTGAGTGTCGTCAGCACGATTCGAGCTCCAGCGCCCGTCGGTTGCGCGTACTAACAATTGCGGAAACGCGGCTGTGCTGATGGTGTGCAGTTCCTGGAGCGAGCCATCGCCGTTTGGAAACACTACGGCGGCGTGCTCGGTGAGGAGTGCCTGTCGCGAGGTGCCGATCTGCTCAATGATGGAAGGCCGCCACGTCGCGACGAAGTCGGCAAAGCTGCGGGGCAGCGGCACCGTGTGCTTGAGGCTGATGGTGCGAGCTTTGTCGAGCAGTGGTAACCGGAACGTGGTCCGCGAGTTGACGCTGGCCTCGGCCCGCGCGCCCATCACGGCCGCAATGGGTGCCGCGTAATTCAGGTTCTCGTTGGAGCTCTTGCGCAGCACGACACCGATGACGCGGCCTTTCGAGTCGAGCAGTGGCCCGCCACTATTGCCTGGCGATGCCGCGGCGGAGAATCGCAGCCAGTTCCAGCGGCCCTCTTGCGCCTCAGGGGTCTCACTCGTGAACAGACCGTCGCGAATGACGATGCCTTCGCCCAATGCGTTACCAACCGCATATACCGTTTCATTGAGGGAGGGTTTGGGATTTGTAGGCAACGGCTTGATAGGTGGCGGCGACCGGAGCGAGATCACGGCGAAATCCTGGTCGGCGGAAAGCGCCTCAATTTGTGCGACTTCGTAGGTTCGGCCCGCACTGTCGCGCAGCAACGGCTCGCCAAACTGGCTGCCGACGCCGACCATCAAGACATGCGACGCCGTCACGAAGCGATTCGGCCCGATCGCGAACGCCGTGCCGAAAGAGTGAAACTTGTCGGTTCGCTGTTTGTATGGGATCAGTTCGAGGGGCAGCGGCTTCTCGTAAGTGAGCGAGTCCGCCTCGGATTTTCGAAACACCACCTCGAACACTGCGGCGCGAACCGCGATTTGCGTTGCGGGCGGGAGTTCAGCGGCGAAAGCGTTGAGCGCTAGCGAGGCTGCGACGAGGAATCCGAGACGTGCCGGGCGCATGAACCCTCCTTGGCAGAAGTTGTTCGCAGATCGTCCTGAACAAATGTCCGCCCTACAAGCCCCTGATTCGAATGCGACAAACCCGCCCACCTGACGGGTTATCATCCGCGCGCATGTACCCCCGATCGAAAAATTCCGGGCCTCAGGCGGGGCTTCGCTTGCTGTCGCCTCGGCGCTGTTCGCCCTTTTGGATCCCCCATGCCCTGACGATCGGGGCCTTGGCGCTGTTGGCAGGGTGTGGTGGCAGCGAGCCGTCGAATGGGCAGAGTAGGCCGGCGGGTGAGCCGCGGTCGGCGGCAGTGTCCGTGGTCACTGCGCCGGCGGAGTTGCGGCCGTTTGGTAGTGAGGTCGAGGCTGTCGGTACGGCCCGCGCCAATGAGTCGATCGATGTGACATCCAAAGTGACGAACACCGTCACGCGGATCCGCTTCACTGAGGGACAGATCGTCACGCGCGGCGCCGTGCTCGTCGAGTTCGATAGCGCTGAAGCACGCGCCGATTTGGCCGAGGCGCAAGCGGCGCTCGCAGAGAGTCGGCGCCAATATGAGCGCAGCCGCGATCTCGCCGAGCGCAAGCTCATTTCAGCATCGCAACTCGATCAGATTGCCGCCACTCTGGAAGCTAACAAGGCGCGCGTGGCGGGTGCCGAAGCTCGATTTGCCAACACGGTCATCCGCGCGCCGTTCACCGGACGCACCGGCCTGCGTCGCGTCAGCGTTGGCAGCCTCGTCACGGCTGGCACTTTGATCACGACGCTCGACGATGCTGCCACGATCAAGCTCGAGTTCAGCCTGCCCGAGGCACAGTTGTTCTTGGTTGAAAAGGCGGCGCCAATCGTTGCGACCACTGTCGGCTTGCCTGGCCGGGAGTTTGCGGGGCGTGTCACGGTCGTCGATTCGCGTATCGATCCGGTATCGCGCTCTGTGTCTGTGGTGGCCGAGATACCGAACGTCGATGGCACGCTGCGGCCGGGCATGTTCATGTCGGTGCGCCTCAAGGGGCGGATCGCACCGGCCGTGTTGGTTCCGGAGGCCGCACTCGTACCCGAGCAAGGGCGGATGTTTGTCTTCATTGCGGCGAACGACGCCGCTGAGCAGCGCGAAGTTCGCATCGGCCGACGACAGCCTGGTGTGGTGGAGATCACGGAAGGCCTCGCCGGTGGCGAATCCGTGGTTGTCGAAGGCACGCAGAATCTGCGCGATGGCACCGCCATCTCGGTTGTTAGCGCGGCTGCGGCCGACATGCCGCCCCCCGCGGCGGCGATGGCGCCTGGAGCCACCTAAGCGATGCGCCTCTCCGAGTTATCAGTTCGTCGACCGGTGTTCGCCACCGTCTTGAGCCTGTTGTTAGTCATCATCGGGTTGGTCAGTCTTGATCGCTTGCCGCTGCGTGAATTCCCCGATATCACGCGGCCGGTCGTGTCCATCACGACGCGCTACGTCGGTGCATCGACGCAGGTCGTCGAGACGAAGGTAACGCAAGTCATCGAGGACTCAATCGCCGGTATCGAAGGCGTACTGAAGATCGAATCCGATAGCGAGGATGAGCGCTCGCAGATTCGCATCGAATTCGATGTCGAGCGCGACGTGGACGCTGCGGCTAACGACGTCCGCGATCGGATCTCGCGCGTGCTGAGTTCGCTGCCACCCGAGTCTGATCCGCCCGAGGTCCTGAAGGCGGACGCGGGTGCGGAGCCTGTGATAATCCTGGCGTTCAACTCGAGCGCCATGTCGAGTCTCGAAGTCACGGACTACGCCGATCGCAACCTGGTGGATCGCTTTGCGACCCTGCCGGGCGTAGCCCGAGTCAACGTGATCGGCGCGCGTCGTTATGCGATGCGCATCTGGCTCAACCGGCAAGCGCTGGCGTCGCGGCAACTGACGGTGACTGACATCGAAGATGCGCTCCGCCGGGAAAACGTACAGCTACCGGCGGGCCGCCTTGAGTCACAAACCCGCGAGTTCTCACTGCGCACCGAAATCGGGCTCGATACCGAGGAAGATTTTCGCAATCTCGTGATTGCGCGCGCCAGCGATGGGCACCTCATTCGCCTCGGCGAAATTGCCGATGTACGTCTCGCAGCTGAAAACGAGCGCTCGCTCCTGCGCACGAACGGCATGGCCGGCGTCGGGCTTGCGATCGAGGCACAGGCCAAGGCCAACACGCTCGAAGTCGTGCGGGGCGTGCGCGAGCAACTCGAAAAGGTACGGCAGACGCTGCCGGCCGGCGCGTCGCTAGCAATCAATGTCGACAACGGCATCGCGATCGAAGCGGCCATCAAGGAGATCTTGATTGCCGTTGTGTTTGCGTTCGTGCTGGTGCTCGCGGTGATTTACGCGTTCCTCGGCAACATCCGCGCCACGCTGATCCCGGCCTTGACGATTCCGGTTTCGTTGATCGCCACCTTCACGATGATGTACGCCTTGGGCTACACCATCAACGTGCTGACGTTGTTAGGCCTGGTGCTTGCGGTTGGCCTCGTCGTCGACGACTCGATCGTCGTACTCGAAAACATCCATCGGCGAGCGGAGGCCGGCGAGCCGCCGTTGGTGGCCGCGGTGACCGGCAGTCGTGAGATCGGTTTCGCCGTCATTGCAACCACCGCGACACTCGTTGCGGTCTTCGTGCCGATTTCGTTCTTGCCCGGAGACATCGGCCGTTTGTTTCGCGAGTTCGGCTTCACGCTCGCGGGGGCTGTCGTGTTTTCGGCGCTCGTTGCGTTGACGCTCACGCCCATGATGGCTTCCAAGCTGAAGCTCGTGCACGACGATCGTGATCGCTTCGCCCAAGCGATCGATCGCTTCTTCAAGCGGGTCGAAGCACGCTACGAGTTATGGGTGGGCGCTGTGTTGCGACGTGCGGGCCTCGTGGTCGCGGGCGTCGCCGTGCTCGCCGCCATCGGCCTGTGGGTGTTCCGCAGCTTGCCAACCGAGTTCGCGCCATCGGCCGACGGTGCACGGGTGTTCGTCATTGTTGAGGGGCCCGAAGGGGCGAGCTTCGATTTGATGGAAGGCTACGGGCGACGCGTCGAACAGATCGTGATGCGGGAAATGGAAAAGGGCGACATTGAGCGCGCGACACTGCGCGTGCCAGGCGCGTTCGGTTTCGGTGGTGGCGCCGGCGACGTCAACAGTGCACGCATGATCATCGCCCTCAAGGACTGGAGTGTGCGCGAGCGTACGTCACGTGAAATCGGTCAAGCGATCGCGAGCGAGGTGCGCAAGATCCCCGGCATTCGGGCTTTCACGTTTTCGCCGAGTGCGTTGGGTCGGCGCGGTGCCGCGCAGCCAGTCGAAGCTGTGATCGGCGGCCCGGATTACGAACGGCTCGCAGTTTGGTCGCAGAAGCTCACCGAGTTGGCGAGCCAGAATCCAGGGCTTGTCGAGCCCGAGTCGAGTTTCCGCGAGCGCAAGCCGCAGATCCGCGTCGCCATCGACCGTGATCGCGCGGCGGAGCTGGGAATTTCTTTGCAGACGGTCGGACGCACGCTCGAAACGATGTTGGGCTCACGCATCGTGACCACGTTCATCGACCGAGGGCGCGAGTACAACGTCATCTTGCAGGCGCGCGACGAGGAGCGGGCCTCGCCCACCGATCTCGAGAACATCAACGTTCGCTCGCCGCGCACGGGCGAGATGATCGCGCTCGCCAATGTCGTGCGCCTCGTCGAAACGTCGGGCGCCATGGAGCTGTCGCGCTTCGATCGGTTGCGCTCGATCGAGATTAGTGCAGGTCTCGCGCCTAACTACTCGATGGGCGAGGCTGTGCAGTGGTTTCAGGACACCGTCAAGAAGGAGCTGCCAGGTGAGGCTGTCTTGATGTGGGACGGCGAATCTGCGGACTACCTGCGTAGCGGCGGCGCGTTGTTCTTTACGTTCGCTTTTGCGCTTGCGATCGTGTTCTTGGTGCTCGCGGCACAGTTCGAGAGTTTCGTGCACCCGACGGTCATCATGTTCACGGTGCCGCTCGCGTTGTTAGGTGCGGTGTTCGGGCTGAAGATTTCGGGGCTGAGCGTCAACATCTTTAGCGAGATCGCAGTGATTGTCTTGATCGGTATCGCCGCCAAGAACGGCGTGCTCATCGTTGAGTTCACCAATCAATTGCGCGATCGCGGCGTCGAGTTCAGCGAAGCGATCGTCAAGGCCGCAGGCACGCGTCTGCGGCCGGTGCTGATGACGAGCCTTTGTACCGCCATCGGCACTTTGCCGTTCATCTTCGCGACAGGCGCCGGCGCCGAGCAGCGCATTCCGATCGGCATCGTCGTGTTCTACGGCACGATCGTGTCGATGTTCCTCACATTGCTCGTCGTGCCGGCGGCCTACTCACTGCTCGCGCGCAAGACGCGCTCGCCGGAGCATGTCAGTCGTATCCTCGATCGCATGCTCGGCACGACCGATGCACCGAAGTGAACTCAGGCGCGGGTCGTCGTGATCAAGTAGCCCAGGCCTAACGCTACGACGACGCCAACCGCTTGCTGTAGCCGCGACCACTGCACGACAGAGCCGTCGAGAATCGCGATGCCGACGGCCGTCACGACGAACCACAAGGCGGTTTGCAACACCGCGCCCGTGACACCGACGTTCTGCATGAAGCGGACCGCGATGATGTACATCGAGATGCCGCCGGCAAACCACAAAATGGCGGCGAGGGCGACCCGGCCGTTGAAGGCGCCGCCGGGCCAGGCATTGGCCGCATGCAGGAAGGCGCGGGCATCCATCAATCCCGAGGCGAAAGTGAGGCCGAATACGGCCGCGATGCTGAGCAGCTTCGACATTAGGTGATATCCCCCTGTGGTCAACCGAGAATAGCCAAACCCTGGGCCCGCGGCTCGCCGGACGCGCCCTAAGGGAGGGGACAGAACGCCGTTGCGTTCGGCTATAATCCGCGCCCCCTGACGCAGCCTCGGGCGGCCGGTTTCCGGAGCGAGAGTGGCGGAACTGGTAGACGCGCTGGATTTAGGTTCCAGTGGGGCAACCCGTGAGAGTTCGAGTCTCTCCTTTCGCACCATTTGCCGCGCTGCGCACTTTTGATTGAACTTAGAGGTCGACGACGATGCAAGTTTCTTTGTCCGCCACGGGCGGTCTCGAGCGCCGGCTCGAAGTGTCGGTGCCTGCCGCGCGCATCACGGGTGAGGTGCAACAGCGCCTGAAGAACATCGCGCGCACGGCGCGGCTGAATGGCTTTCGGCCGGGCAAAGCACCGTTTGCCGTGATCCAGAAGCAGTTTGGCGATCAGGTGCGCACCGAAGTCGTGAGCGACCTGATGCGCGAGACGTACTCGCAGGCCATCGCCCAAGAGAAGCTCAAGCCTGCGGCCGGCCCGCGCATCGAGCCCATCGATATCTCGCCCGATGGCGATCTCAAGTACGCGGCGGTGTTCGAAGTGCTGCCGGAGTTCAAGCTCGCCGACTTGGGCGCCGTTACGATCGACAAGCCTGCAGCCACCGTCACCGAAGACGACGTCGATGCCATGCTCGAGAACATGCGCAAGCAGCGGCCGAACTATGGCGAAGTCGCACGCGAAGCGCGGCTCACCGATCGCGTGATCGTCGATTTCGACGGCACGATCGACGGCGCTCCGTTTGACGGTGGCCAAGGTCGCGACGTCGGTGTGTTAGTCGGCGGCGGTCGTGTCATGGAAGAGTTCGAAAAGGCTGTCACGGGTGCGCGCGCTGGCGAGACGCGTAGCTTCGATGCCAAGTTCCCTGATGACCACGCTAACAAGTCACTCGCGGGCAAGCTCGCCTCGTTCACGCTCACGGTCAAGAAGGTTGAGGAGCAATCCTTGCCAGCGCTCGACGAGAAGTTCGCGCTGGAGTTCGGCGTCAACGAGGGCGGCGTCGCGGCGCTGCGCCAGGAAGTTCGCACGAGCATGGAGCGTGAGCTCGCGGATGCGATCAAGAACAAAGTTCGCGTGCAGGTGCTCGAAGGGCTCTACCAAGCGAACAAGATCGAATTGCCGAAGTCGATGGTCGATGAGCAAGTGCAAGAGCTACAAATCGATATGCTGCGACGCATGGGCGTGCGCGACATGAAGGATGTGAAGGAAGTGCCGCCGCGCGAGCCGTTCGAAGAGCCAGCGCGTCGGCGCGTGGCCCTCGGCCTGATCCTCGGTGAAATCTTGCGCGGCGAAAACATCAAGCTCGATCGCGAGCGCGTGCAAGCGCGGCTCACCGAGATGGTTGCGGCCTATCCGAATGCCGAGGAAATGCGACGCGCGTACTTGCAAAATGCCGACGCGATGCGCCAAATCGAGGCTGGCGTGCTCGAAGATCAAGCGATTGACTGGGTGTTGAGCCGCGCCAAAGTCACCGACAAACCGTCGAACTTCCGCGAGCTGACTGGCTTCGGTCAAAACGCGCCGGCGGCGTGAAGTTGACGATCTAACGATTACTGTCTGGAGAGCGACATGAACGAGCGTGCATTGAACTTGGTGCCGATGGTGGTCGAGCAAACGGCTCGCGGCGAGCGGGCGTACGACATCTACTCGCGCCTGCTCAAGGAACGCGTCGTGTTTGCGGTGGGTCCAGTCGAGGACTACATGGCGAACGTCATCGTGGCTCAGCTCCTGTTTCTCGAGTCGGAGAATCCGGACAAGGACATTGCGCTGTACATCAACTCACCCGGTGGCTCGGTGAGCGCGGGCCTTGCGATCTACGACACGATGCAATTCATCAAGTGCGACGTCAGCACGATTTGTGTTGGCATGGCGGCCTCGATGGGCGCTGTGCTGTTGTCGGGCGGCGCAAAGGGCAAGCGATTCATGCTCCCCAATGCGCGCGCGATGATTCATCAGCCCTCCGGTGGCTTCCAAGGCCAGGCGAGCGACATCCACATTCAAGCGCAAGAAATCCTGAAGATTCGCGAGCGCTTGAACGAGATTCTCGCGCGTCACACTGGACAAACAGTGGACAAAATCCGGGTAGATTCGGAGCGCGACAATTTCATGAGCCCGACAGAGGCCGTGGCCTACGGGCTCGTCGATAAAGTGCTCGACAAGCGCGTAGTGCCGCCAACACCGCCTGCCGCGATGTAACAGGCCCGACAGCCGCGCGCCGCTCAGGGAGCGCGGTAAGGGCTTGTGCGCCGTGTGGCGCGCAGACTGCGAAATCACTCGCAATTCAGGACAATTCCTGTATCGCCAATAGGTTAAGCGGCCGGTGCCGTTTGTGAGCCCGGTCATCCGCGTGCTATAAAAGCAGCACTATTTCGCGGAGCATTCGATGACCGAAGACACTCGCGGGCGGCACGACGACGGCAAACTGCTGTATTGCTCCTTCTGCGGCAAAAGCCAGCATGAAGTGCGTAAGCTGATCGCCGGCCCGTCAGTCTTTATTTGCGACGAATGCGTCGAGCTCTGCAACGACATCATTCGTGAAGAGCTCGAAGATCGCGCTGAGCGCACGCGCGACAAGCTGCCGAAGCCGCACGAGATCAAGAAAGTTCTCGACGAATACGTCATCGGCCAGGAGCGCGCGAAGAAGATCCTCTCGGTTGCCGTCTACAACCACTACAAGCGGTTGCAGACGCGCAGTGCCACCGGCTCACGCTCGAAGGAAGAGGTCGAGCTGTCGAAGAGCAACATCCTGCTGATCGGCCCCACCGGCTGTGGCAAAACGCTGCTCGCCGAAACATTGGCGCGGTTGCTCAACGTTCCGTTCACCATTGCCGATGCCACCACGCTCACGGAAGCGGGTTATGTCGGCGAGGACGTCGAGAACATCATCCAGAAGCTCTTGCAAAAGTGCGACTACGATGTCGAGAAGGCGCAGACCGGTATCGTCTACATCGACGAGATCGACAAGATTTCGCGCAAGTCTGACAACCCGTCGATCACGCGTGACGTGTCGGGCGAGGGCGTGCAGCAGGCGCTGTTGAAGCTCATCGAAGGCACCATTGCCTCCGTGCCGCCGCAAGGCGGCCGCAAGCACCCGCAGCAAGAATTCCTGCAGGTCGACACTTCCAACATCCTGTTCATCTGCGGTGGCGCGTTCGCGGGGTTAGAGAAGATCGTGCTGAATCGCACGCAGAAGGGCGGCATCGGTTTCACGTCCGACATTCGCGAAGTGAACAGCCGGCCGCACGGCACCGACATCTTCAAGGAAGTCGAGCCGGAGGACCTGATCAAGTTCGGCTTGATCCCAGAGTTCGTGGGCCGCTTGCCAGTGGTTGCGACGCTCGAGGAGCTCGATGAGCACGCGCTGATCTCGATCCTGACGGAGCCGAAGAACGCGCTGACCAAGCAGTACAAGCGTTTGTTCGACATGGAAGGCGTCGAGCTCGAAGTGCGCGACGAGGCTTTGCACGCGGTGGCGCAGCGCGCCATGCAGCGCAAGACGGGCGCGCGCGGTCTGCGCACCATTCTGGAAAACGTGTTGCTCGACACGATGTACGACCTGCCGTCGATGAAGAACGTGCAGAAGGTTGTGATCGACGATACCGTGATCGACGGGCATCAGAAGCCCTACATCGTCTACCGCTCCGAGGCGGCTGCCTCCGGTGACGACTCGCCGCCTCCGCGGCGAGCAGGTGGGAACCTGGCCTGATGCAGATGTCGCGAAAGGTTGAGGCCTTTCGCGACGCTTCCGCTAGGCGCCACGGGTGGCTTGAAACCATCCGTGCAGCCCCCAATTCCCAAGTTACACTGTATCCGGTGGATGCCTGCCGCGCGCATCGTGCGTGGGGCCCGTGCACCGCCCATAAGGACTCCCCGTGACCGAACCCGTGTCCGCCTCCCGCTCCACAGTGATCCGTGGTTTGCCGGTGCTGCCGCTGCGCGACGTCGTCGTGTATCCGCACATGGTGATTCCGCTGTTCGTGGGGCGCGAGAAGTCGATCGTGGCGCTCGATGTGGCGATGAAGGCCGACAAGCGCATCATGTTGATCGCGCAGAAGCAGGCCGATATCGACGACCCGAAAGCCGACGATTTGTATCGCATCGGTACGGTTGCAACGATCCTGCAATTGCTGAAGTTGCCCGATGGCACCGTCAAGGTGTTAGTCGAAGGCGTCGATCGCGCGCGCATCGACGGCCTAACACCTGGCGAGTTCTACACAGCCGATGTCACGACAGAGCCGGATGCCGACGCGTACGACGAGAAAGAACTCGACGTGCTCGGTCGCTCCGTCATCTCGCAGTTTGAGCAGTACGTGAAGCTCAACAAGAAGGTGCCGCCCGAGGTGCTCACCGCGCTTGCCGGGATCGAGCAGCAAGGCCGCCTGGCCGATACGGTGGCCGCGCACATGGCGCTCAAGCTGCCCGAGAAGCAAAAGGTGCTCGAAATCCTCGACGTGCGTCAGCGCCTCGAGCATGTCCTCGTTGCCATCGAAGGCGAGATGGACATGTTGCAGATCGAGAAGCGCATTCGCGGCCGCGTGAAGGCGCAGATGGAAAAGAGCCAGCGCGAGTACTACTTGAATGAGCAGATGAAGGCCATTCAGAAGGAACTCGGCGAGATGGAGGACGGTGGTAACGAAGTCACCGAACTCGAGAACAAGATCAACAAAGCGGGCATGCCGAAAGAGGCCAAAGACAAGGCCACGGCGGAGCTCAATAAGCTCAAGATGATGTCGCCCATGTCGGCCGAAGCCACCGTGGTGCGCAACTACATCGATTGGTTGCTCAAAACACCGTGGAAGAAGCGTACGAAGGTGTTGAAGGACATCGCGCGCGCTGAGCAGGTGCTCGAGGAAGATCACTACGGGCTCGAGAAGGTCAAGGAGCGCATCGTCGAGTACTTGGCTGTGCAGCAGCGCGTCGACAAGATCAAAGGCCCAATCCTGTGTTTGGTGGGTCCGCCGGGTGTCGGTAAGACGTCTCTCGGTCAGTCCATCGCTCGCGCGACGAATCGCAAGTTCGTGCGCATGTCACTGGGCGGCGTGCGTGACGAGGCCGAGATCCGCGGCCACCGGCGCACCTACATCGGCTCGATGCCCGGCAAGATCGTGCAGAACTTGTCGAAGACGGGCGTCACCAATCCGCTGTTCCTGCTCGACGAGATCGACAAGATGTCGATGGACTTTCGCGGCGATCCGTCGTCGGCGTTGCTCGAAGTGCTGGACCCGGAGCAGAACGCTGCGTTCAACGATCACTATCTCGAAGTCGATCTCGATTTGTCAGCCGTGATGTTCGTCTGTACAGCTAACAGCTTGAACATTCCGGCGCCGTTGCTCGATCGCATGGAAGTCATTCGTCTGCCCGGTTACACCGAAGACGAAAAGATGAATATCGCGAAGAAGTACTTGCTGCCGAAGCAAATGAAGAACAACGGCCTGAAGCCCGAGGAGCTCAAGGTCGGCGACGAGGTGATGCTCGATATCGTTCGCTATTACACGCGTGAGTCGGGCGTGCGCAATCTCGAGCGCGAGATCGCCAAGATCTGCCGCAAGGCCGTCAAGCAATTGTTGCTCGCGCCGAAGAGCGAAAAGGCTGAGAAGTCGGACAAGAAGTCGGACAAGCGTGCCGAGCCGCACATCGTCGTCACGTCAAAGAACCTCGAGAAGTTCCTGGGCGTGAAGCGCTTCCGCTACGGCAAGGCCGAGGACGAGAATCGCGTCGGTCAAGTCACTGGCCTGGCATGGACGGAGGTCGGCGGCGAGTTGCTGACGATCGAGGCGGCGGTGGTACCGGGTAAGGGCAAGCTGCAACACACCGGCCAGCTCGGTGAAGTCATGCAGGAATCGATTCAAGCCGCGATGACGGTCGTGCGCAGTCGTGCGAACGTGTTAGGCCTCGATCCCGAGTTCTACCAAAAGCACGACATCCACTTGCACATGCCTGAGGGTGCGACGCCGAAAGACGGGCCGTCCGCTGGTATTGGCATGTGTACCGCGTTGGTCTCGGCGCTCACGAAGGTGCCGGTGCGCTCAGATGTCGCCATGACTGGCGAGATCACGCTGCGGGGTGAAGTTCTGCCGATCGGCGGTCTGAAGGAAAAGCTGCTGGCCGCACATCGCGGTGGCATCGATACCGTGCTGATCCCGGTGGATAACGAAAAGGACCTCGCCGAGATCCCCGACAACATCAAAGGCAACCTCAAGATCAAGCCAGTCAAATGGATCGACGAGGTGCTCGAGATTGCGCTAGCACACCGACCCACGCCGCGCGCGGTCGAGCCGCCCGTTCCGGAGGCCAAGCGGCCCCGGAAGGGTGCGCGCCGTCCCACGAAGGAAGTCCAGGCCCACTGAGCACTTCCTTCGGATACGGGGTTCCGATAGACTGCGCGCCCTTTCGAGGGGGAGTCCTTGACGGGCTGTCCCGCTGGATGTGCGCTTCTGGGTTCGTCTCAGGGGGTGCTTAGCTCAGCGGTAGAGCGTCGCCTTTACACGGCGAGGGTCGGGGGTTCGAAACCCTCAGCACCCACCAGCGCACATCTCGAACTAGGGTGTTGCACTGCAACGGAGCGGTAGTTCAGTTGGTTAGAATATCGGCCTGTCACGCCGAGGGTCGCGGGTTCGAGTCCCGTCCGCTCCGCCATCTTTTTGTTGGGAAGCCCCGTTTTTCGGAAGTGTTGAATGCTACAGCGGATTAGCGATGGCCTGCGTGGCCAGAAGTGGTTGGCTTGGCTGGTATTGGGCGCGATTGCGCTCGTATTCGTCGCCTGGGGTGCTACCGGCATCGTCTCGTTCGAGGCCACCCAGTCTACGTACGCCGCCAAGGTGAACGGCACCAAGATCCCCGTCGAAGAGGCCACGCGCGCCTGGAGCGAGCGCCAATCCGAGTGGAGCCAACAGTTCCGCACCGAGATGCCAGCGGCCGAGCGGCCCGCACAACAAGATGCCGTGTTGGAGCGGCTGATCGTTCGGACATTGCTGCAAGAGCGTGCCAACGAGCGCGGCTTGCGCGTCAGCGACGACCGCTTGAAGCAAGCCATTCAAGAAGAGCAGGCGTTCCAAGTGGACGGCCGCTATAGCGCGCAGCTTGCGAAAGCGCGGCTCGCGCAGATTGGGCTCACGCCGGAAGCGTACGAGGCAGAGAAGCGCCAGGCCTTGCAGCTCGGCCAATTGCAAGACGGCATTCGTGTGTCGCACTTCATGACGGCCGCAGAACTCAAGCGTGTACTCGATCTGCAGAGCCAGGAGCGCGAAGTGTCGTGGGTGGTGCTGCCGGTCGAGAAGTTCGCCGGCACAGCCGTGATCGACGACGCTGCGATTCAGGCGTATTACGACAAGCATCGCGATCAGTTCCTAACAACTGAGTCGGTGTCGCTCGAGTTTGCCGAGCTGCGCTTGGAGTCGCTCACGTCGCAGGTGAACCCGTCGGAAGAAGAGCTGCGCAGGCTCTACGAGTCCGATAAGAATCGCTTCGTGCAGCCCGAGCGGCGCCGTGCGCGGCACATTCTGTTCCAAGCGGCCGACGACGCAGCGGCGCCAGAGGCTCTGAAGAAAGCCGAGCAAGCGCTCGCCGACGTACGTGCGGGCAAGGACTTCGCCACGGTGGCCAAAGAGCGCTCGCAGGACGCAGGTAGCGCGCCACAGGGCGGCGATCTGGGTTGGGCCGAGCGGGGTCAATTCGTCGGGCCGTTTGAAGACGCGATCTTCTCGATGAAGGTCGATGAGATTCGGGGCCCTGTCAAAACGCAGTTCGGCTACCACGTCATCAAGCTTGAGGGGATCGAGCCGGGTCGCACGAAGACTTTCGAGGACGCGCGCCTCGACCTTGCGATGCAAGCGCGCGCCGGCTTGGCGGCCGATGAGTTCGGCAACCGCCAAGAGCTGATCCAACAGCGCCTCGAGTCGCCGGGCGTAAGCTTGGACGCACTCGCGAAGGAATTGGGTTTGACACGCGGCTCGATTGCGCAGTTTCTGCGCGGCGGCGGTGGTGAGCCGTTGGGCTCGAGCCAAGAGTTGCAAGACGCAGTATTCAGCGATGCCGCGCTCAATCAGCGACGGGTCGTGGGTCCAGTCGCGCTCGGTGAGGATCGGCTGGTCGTGCTGCGCGTCACGGAGCATCGTCCTGCAACGGCCAAGCCGCTCGCGGACGTGCGTGAGCAAGTCATTGCCAAGATTCGCGCGGAGCAAGGCTCGGCCGCAGCCTTGGCGCAAGCGGAGAGCGGGCTCAAGAGCCTGGCGGCTGGCAGTGCGACGCTCGAGTCGTTAGCCGCGGGTTGGGGCTTGAAGCCCGAGCCAAAGCGCTTTGTCGGCCGCGGCGATCCATCGATCCCGGCAGGCTTACGCACGGCGGTGTTCGATGCGCTGAAGCCGCAGGCCGGTGCGCCGCGCAATGAACTCGTGAAACTCGACGATGGTGGCGTGGCGCTGTTTCAGCTCACGCAGATTCGCCCTAACAGCGCACAAAACCCGGAACTCACCAAGCAGCTCGGGACGTTCCTCGCGTCGCGCGCCGGCGTCGGCGACTTGGTGGCCTATCTCGAGGAGATGCGCCGCAAGGCCGACGTGGACAAGAACACGAAGGTGTTCGAGCCCTAAGCACTCGGGTCGGGCGCAAGCCCGACCGAGTCGTTAGCCTTCCGCTTCCTGCGGGAAGCTCATGCCCACCGAATTGAAGCCGCTGTCCACGTAAACGATCTCGCCCGTAATGCCGTTGGCGAGATCCGAGGCGAGGAATGCGGCGGTGTTGCCGACATCCTCGAGCGTGACATTGCGCCGCATGGGCGCCACCTCGGCGACGCGCGCCAGCATTTTGCGGAAGCCTGCGATGCCTGCCGCCGCCAAGGTCTTGATCGGGCCTGCGGAAATGCCGTTGACACGAATTCCCTTCGGACCGAGGTCGGCTGCCAGGAAGCGCACGTTCGCCTCGAGGCTCGCTTTGGCCAAGCCCATGACGTTGTAGCTCGGGATCGACTTGACGGCGCCCAAGTACGACAGCGTCAAGATCGAGCCTGCGCGGCCTTCCATCAACGGGGCGGCGCCACGTGCCAGGGCGGTCAAGCTGTAGCTCGACACGTCGTGCGCAATGCGGAAGGCCTCGCGACTCGTGCTCTCCGTGAAGCCGCCAGCCAGCGCTTCGCGCGGCGCATACGCTACCGCGTGCACCACGATATCGAGAGAGCCCCATTCCGCTTTCAGCTTGGCGAAAGCCGCATCGATTTCCGCGTCCGAGGTCACGTCGAGGGGCATCGTCAGGGCTCCCACCGACGCGGCGAGCGGCTCGACTCGCTCTTTCAGCTTGTCATTCGCGTAGGAAATTGCGAGCGTCGCGCCTTCGCGATGCATAGCTTGCGCGATACCCCAAGCGATCGAACGGTCGGTCGCAACACCGACAATGAGGGCGCGTTTGCCCGACAAAAAACCCATCGTTATCCCCTTATCTGCGCCGCGCACCGTATTTGGTGCGTCGGCGTGTTAGTCGTTAGCGTCGCTTTACTTGCACCGTGAGCCGCTGCCCGGGCTTCAAGATCGAGCGCGGCGTGATGCCATTCCAATTCACGAGATCGGCCACGGTGACGTCAAACACGCGCGCGATGTGCGACAACGTATCGCCACGCCGCACCTTGTAGCTCACCTTGCGAGTTTCACCGGCGCTAGCGCTCGGCGCACGCGCGACTGAGCCGCTCGACGAGGAGCCGCGCGTCGAGACGACGAGCTTTTGCCCGGCGCGCAGCGTGGCGCCCGGCCCGATGCCGTTCAAGCGCGCCAGCGTGCGTACGTCGGTGCGATGTCGCTTGGCGATGCGCCACAACGACTCGCCGCGACGCACAACGTGAATCGTCGGGCGTTTGGTGGAGCGCGGGCCGCCCATGCCCCCTCGATCAATGCGTGCGGCGGCGCGCATCACCTTCGGCGGCAACTCCGTGACACCCGACGGCACGCGTAGCTCGCTGCCCACGACGAGCGGGCCATTCCCAATTCCGTTCAGCTCACGGACTACCGTGGGTTGAGTCTTGTAGCGCGAGGCAACGCTCGCTACCGACTCGCCGCGTTCCACGCGGTGATACGTAATTCGCAGACGCTCGTCCGGCGTGAGCAAGGCCAGACTTTCGCGGAACGCGTCTGCGGAGTCGTACGGCAACAGCAAATGATGCGGGCCGTTCGGGGGCGTGGCCCACCGATGAAAGCCGGGGTTCAACTCGTAGACTTCTTCGTCGGTGATGCCCGCGAGTTCTGCCGCGAGCTTGATGTCGATCTGGCCACCCGTATCCACTTTGACGAAGTAAGGCTCATTCGGAATGGAAGAGAACTCGATCCCGTAGGCCTCGGGGTTGCGAACCAAGCGGGCCATCGCGAGCAACTTCGGGACGTAAGCGCGCGTTTCGGCCGGAAGCTTCAAGCTCCAGAAATCGACCGGCAGGCCTGCTTCGCGATTAGCGCGCACGGCGCGCTGCACACAGTATTCGCCGCAGTTGTAGCCCGCGATCGCGAGCAACCAATCGTTGAAGAACTCGTCATGCATGTACTGCAGGTAGTCGAGCGCCGCTCGCGTGGAGGCGAGCACATCGCGACGACCGTCGTACCACCAGTCTTGGCGTAAGCCAAAGCGTTGCGCGGTGCCCGGAATGAACTGCCACAAGCCGTACGCCCGCGCGCCGGACATGGCATACGGTTCGAAGGCGCTTTCCACGACGGGCAACAGCGCGATTTCGAGCGGCATGCCGCGCGCCTCGACCTCTTGCACGATGTGATGCAGGTAGAGCTCAGCGCGGCCGAACACGCGCTCGAGGTACTGCGGGTTGTTAGCGTAGTACGACAGCTGCGTGTCGATCGCCCGGCGGTTTTCGTTCGGCAGTTGGAAGCCGCCGCGCATGCGGTCGAACAGGTCGGGGTATTGCTCTGGCGTGAGGCCTGCCACGGTCGCGCCAGCGTCTGTCGCGTCGGTTGGCGTGGCCGCCGGAGGCTCAACTGCTTCCGGTGCGGGCGCGGGGGTTGTCGTGGCCGCTGGGGTGGCCGCCACGGGCACGACGGGCTGGCCGTCCGATGGGAGTACGACGCCGACGGGTTCGCCCGCGTCGCCAATCGGCGCATCGGGTGCCGGGTCTCTTGAGAAGGTGGTGCAGCCCACCAGGACCGCCGCTGTCGTCGCAATGGCTCCATAACGAGCCGCAGCGCCAAGCAGCGCAGGGAAATCTAATCGCAAATCACACCCCCGCTGGGGACCTTCCAGGCCCACGAGTGAGTACCGCACCGCACACGTCACGGTACTTCGCCAAAGCGCGGTATTTAATCCGTAAGTTCACAAAATATCTACCTTTTCTTGTGATGTAATTCACACGAGTCGTATGCCAAATTCAGTGCCGACAGTGACCGCTTGGCTGGAGTCCGCGTTGGGCTCAGCCGTGTTGCACGCCGAGGGTGAGTTGTTGGGCGAAGCGCTCGACGACGTGTTCGGCTGGGAGCTGCTGCAGATGGGTCTGTGGGGCCCGGCGCGCGCGCTGCTCACCGGCGCGCGAACCAGGCGGCAATCCGTTGTGGCGGCGCATCCCGCGCGCGACGGAGAGTGTCGGGCGGATATCGTCGCGCGCTTGTCGCAACTGCCGATCGCCAACGCATCGGTCGATGCCGTATTGCTCCCGCACACGTTGGAATTCGAGACCGATCCCTATGGCATCGTTCGTGAGGCAGATCGAGTGCTCGCAGGCGAGGGGCAGTTGTTAGTGCTCGGCTTTCGCCCCTGGGGCATGTGGGGGATGCGGGCGCGCGCTGTGCGCCGCGGCTTTCCGCCTGGCATCAAGCGCACGTTGTCGGAAGGGCGGATTCGCGATTGGCTCGAGCTTTTGGGCTACGACGTGGTCGCCTCGCGCCAGTATTTGTATGCACCGCCGTGGGGCGAGCCGGAGCGCGCCGTCGGGAGCGTGTCGGGTTTGCTCAAGCGTAGCTGGTTGCATCCGTGGCCAGCCGGCGCGTACCTCCTCAAGGCTCGCAAGCGCATTTACACACTCACGCCGATCCGACCACGCGTCCGCGAGCGGACCCAAGTGATCGGCTCGCTCGTGAAGCCGACGCCGCGCCACCGGCCCGAGGCAGGTTAGTAGCTCTTCCGATGACGGCGCAACGCTGGGTGGAGATCTACGCCGACGGCGCGTGTCGCGGCAATCCGGGTCCGGGTGGCTGGGGCGCAATACTTTCGCTCGGCGATCACGAGAAAGAGTTGTTTGGCGCTGAAGCCGACACGACCAACAACCGAATGGAACTGACGGCCGTGATTCGCGCGCTCGAGGCGCTCAAGCGCCGCGTGAGTGCTCGCATCTACACCGATTCGCAATACGTGCGGCTCGGCATTACGGAATGGTTACCGCAATGGAAGGCGCGCGGCTGGCGCACGGCTGATCGCAAGCCGGTCAAGAACCAAGATTTGTGGGCGCGACTCGATGAACTCGCGAGCGGACATGAGCTCGAGTGGCACTGGGTCAAAGGTCATTCCGGGGTGCCGGGCAACGAGCGCGTCGATGCGTTGGCCAATCGTGCGATCGATGAACTGCTCGCGTAACAGGTAGAATTCACGCCATGCGACAAATCATCCTCGATACGGAAACGACCGGCCTCGATCCGAGCCAAGGCCACAAGATCATCGAGATCGGCTGCATCGAGCTCGTCAATCGCCGCTTGAGCGGCAATCGCTATCACAAGTATCTCAACCCGGGTCGTGAGATCGATGAAGGCGCGTCGGCCGTGCACGGTATCCGCTTGGCAGACCTCGCCGACAAGCCGCGCTTCGCCGACATCGCCGACGAGTTACTCGCGTTCATCGCGGGCGCGGAATTGATCATCCACAACGCGCCTTTCGATATTGGGTTCCTCGATGCGGAACTTGCCGAGTTGCCGGGTGGGCGCACGGTGGGTTCCATTTGCCGCGTGCTCGATACGCTCGCGCTCGCGCGCGAGTTGCACCCGGGACAGCGCAATAGTTTGGATGCGCTCTGTAAGCGCTACGGCGTCGACAATTCGCGGCGCGAATTGCACGGCGCGCTGCTCGATGCAGGCATCCTCGCAGACGTGTATCTCGCGATGACCGGCGGGCAGAGCGCATTGGCGCTCGCCGAGGCCCCATCGGAGCGGCGTTCGGGCAGCGTTTCGAGCGCCAAAATCGTCCGCCCAGACGGCCCGCTCAAGGTCGTAGTGGCGAATGACGCCGAGGCGGCCGCGCACGAGAAAATGCTCGATTTGATCGCAAAATCGAGCGGTGGTACCTGCCTCTGGCGCGCTTCGTGACCATTTCCGGAAATGCGGCTGCGAACTACGTCGCGCTTTAGCCGGCAGCGCTTCTAAGGGGGCGCCGGTTTTCGGACAATACCGGGCTAGCTGCTTTTGCCCCCGTGGGCCAGAAGATTCACCCAAAGTTAAGAACAGTCGGGTCGCATCAGAATGACACAGTTCAATTTGCGTAAGTGCCGTGTGGGCGTCGTGGGCTTGGGTTACGTCGGGCTCCCGCTCGCCGTCGAGTTTGGCAAGCACTTCGATACGGTGGGCTTCGACATCAAGGCCGAGCGTATTGCCGAATTGAAAGGCGGTACGGATAGCACGCTCGAGTGCTCGCCCGAGGAACTCGCCAGCGCCAAGCGCCTCACCTACACGCACAAATTGCCCGAGCTGAAGAAGTGTCAGGTGTACATCGTGACGGTGCCGACACCGATCGACGAGTACAAGCGCCCCGATCTCACGCCGCTCGTCAAGGCGAGCGAGTCGTTAGGCCAAGTCCTCAAGAAGGGTGACGTGGTCGTGTATGAATCCACCGTCTACCCCGGCTGCACCGAGGAAGTGTGCGTGCCCATTCTGGAGCGCGTGTCGGGTCTCAAGTTCAACAAGGATTTCTTTGCGGGCTATAGCCCCGAGCGCATCAATCCGGGCGACAAAGAGCACCGCTTGCCGTCGATCAAGAAGGTGACCTCCGGGTCAACGCCGGCCGTGGCCGATTTCGTCAACAAGCTTTATGGCTCGATCATCAAGGCAGGCACTTATAAGGCCTCCAGTATCCGCGTCGCAGAGGCTGCCAAGGTCATTGAGAACACGCAGCGCGACGTGAATATCGCGCTGATCAACGAGCTCGCGCTGATCTTCAATCGCCTTGGCATCGATACTGAGGAAGTGTTGTTGGCGGCAGGCACAAAGTGGAATTTCTTGCCATTCCGCCCGGGCCTCGTGGGTGGGCATTGCATCGGCGTCGATCCTTACTACCTGACGCACAAGGCGCAGGAAATCGGCTACCACCCCGAGATGATCCTCGCGGG
>CAYUIT010000055.1:0-21879 GCA_964444835.1 uncultured Steroidobacteraceae bacterium | reverse complement strand
CGTCTTGGCTCGCGAGATCGGGCACGCCACTCGGGTCGCATACCTCGGCCGGCGATGCATTGCACGGCAACGTGCTCGACGGCGTCGGCGCCGAAACCAAGCGCCGCAGGTAGGCTTCGCCATCGCGCAGCGCCGCTTCGGAACCTTGCAGCGCGAGATTGATATCGCGCGTGTTACCGGCCATCCGTTCCTGCAAACGCGTCATCTGCATCGTCGTGATGCCGATGATCGTCAGTGTCAGCAGTAACAGCAGACAAGTCACGAGAATCGCACCGCTTTGCGTGCGGGCAGTTGCTGCCAAGATGTTAGAGCGCTTGATCATGTTGGGAATCCGAAAAGCTAGTTAGTCGAGTTACGCAGGGCGGCGGTCGTCGTGAACATCGTGCGCTGGTAGCGATCGTTGAACGGCCCGTAATCGGTACCGAGCAAGTTGTAGGTGCGGGTGTCGTCCACGGGCGAGCTCGGCTCGACCGAGCGAACTAACAACGCGACGCTGACGCTGATAACCTCGCGCCAGTCGGTCACGCCATCCGCAGTTTCGTATTCGTTGATGACGCCGTCGTCATTGGTATCGATGCCATAGCGCACCTGTAGCGCTTCGATGCCCTCGATCAGCTCTTGCGGATCCTGATCGCCGACGATTTGCCACAGGGCTGGGTTGCGCACGCCGTTGCGATCGATGTTGCTTTCGCGGATGTAGTACACGACCGAGTCAATCGGTGCGACTTGCGCGCCTACACCGAATTCGTACTCGAGATCGATCTTCTCGTTGCCCGGCCCGACCCCCGCGATGGCTGCGTCGATGGCGCGGGACAAGGTTGCTTCCGTGCCATTGTCCGTCACGCCGGATGCCGCAAACACGGCTGACGCCGTGCAATCGCTGATCAAAAGGGTCCGCCCAGCCGTGAGCATGTTGTTCAACGGATAGGTCACCTCGATGCCGTCGCTGGCATTGGCCATCGCCAGTGTCGTCGTGAACGAAGGCTGACCAGCACGAACGGCACGGATCACTAGAACGTCGTTGTCTTCCGCGGGCGAGTCGACGAGGGCCGGCAACGCAGGATCCCACGTGGCACCGCCAGTCGACTCGAACCCTTCGACCGGGTTGGCGAAGTTCCATCGCAAATCGGTGGCATCGTTCAGCATGTTCTGCAGATCGGCGGCGCGTGTGCAGCCACGAAAGCCGCTGCCGCGCAGGTCACGGGAAATCAATTCGAGCGCCGTGCGACCGGCCTCTTGAATACGCGCGACGCGTTCGTTCTGGCTGTAGGTCACCTTCGAGCTGTACGTGACAGCTAGAGCACCCGCCAACATCACGAGACTCAACGTCATCGCGACCATCAACTCGACGATGCTGAAGCCGTGCTGCGTCTGGCGCTTCATAGCTGGGTCTCCACGACGAGCGCCAAGGGGTCTTCGACACCCTTCGAGTCATCCCACGACACCGTGATCGTGAATGTCCACACCTCGATGCCGGCGACGACATCCCGGTCTCGTGTAATCGAGCCGTCGCCGTCCGGCAGCGTTGCATTCAGCGCGGCTTTCCAAGCGATGAGGTCGTCTCCGGCGATCGTGCCGGCCGCGCCGGCCGCGCCGAGCGCGATGTCGTACGCGCCTCCCTCGGCGTTATCGCGATTCGCACGCATACGATCGGTGATGTCTTGGGCCAGGAACGTGGCTTGTGAGCGGAGCGATGATGCGTAGTTGTTGCTCAAGCTCGACAGCTGCAGCATGCCGACGCCGAGCAAGCCCACCGACAAGACGAGCAGCGCGACGAGCGCCTCGACCAAGGTGAAACCGCGTGTGCGGCGAAGAGTGGATGTTGATCGGTTCATACCTGTGCTCAAGTGCAAAATCAGTTCGGGCAGTCGGTTTTGGTGGCAGCCGCCGTACCGGTGATCGATACGACGAATTGGCGCGCATTCGCGCCAGTGCAACCTTGGACGTGAAGGTCAAATGTGGCGGCGGCAGAGGTCATGCCGCTCGGCTGAAACGCAAAGTTGGTGACGTCGGCCGAGAGGCTGACGACTTCGGCGAGCTGCGGCACGACGTTGAGGACGATGTCATCGTCATCGATGTCGTTGCTGGGCGGCACGCGATCGACGAACACGATCCAGCCGTTGTTCCAGTTGTCGTCGTCGGAGCAGGACTCGCCGTCGTCCGTGGCGCACACGGCGACCGGCGTGGAGCGCTTCAGGGCCTCGCTCCGCGCAAAATTGACCGTCGACACCAGGTCGTTCTGCGCCGCCGTCACGCGGTTGTTGCGCGTGAACTCGCGGAAGCTAGGCACTGCCAAGCCGACCAAGATGCCGAAGATGGTGATCGCCACCATCAGTTCGAGCAGGGAGACGCCGAATTGCTGCTTTTTCATGCGCGTATCGTTACGAATCGGCAAGGGGGCCGCCGAGGAGGGCGACGGGCGGCAAGAGTTGCGGCGCGAGCGGCAAGCGAGTGTGATGCACGTCTCGCTCGACTTGCGACATAATCGAAGCGCATTTGCAGGCGGGGTCCGAAGCGCGTGTACTCGTGCTCGGCAGCGATGGTTCTCCCAGGGTGGCAGCGAGGTTGAAATGCTCGAGCTGAAGCACGATTTGCGACTGCAGAAAACCCGCGACGAAAAGGCGCGGCAGAATTTCGTCTCGGGAATCCGGGCTTATGTCTTGAACGACATGGCTAACAACATGCGGGCGGCCTACGACCGCGACGTCGAGCCTGCGTTTCGTCGCCAAACGAAGCGAGCACCGAAGGACGGGCCGGAGGTGCACCGCGCCATCCGCAATCACGAATACTTCAAGTTCTACTCATCGCTGCGCGTTACGGCGCAAGATATGGTTTGGCAATCCGTGTTTCCGCCGCTCGAGCGGCAGCGTGATGTGCTGAAAGACCGAGCGCAGCAACTGGCGCGTAGCTCCAAGGCGGGCACCCTGCAGCTCGATCCTGCCGTATCGGTGCCGCGCTCGGTGTCGGCCATCGATGTGCACTTGATGCCGGGCAATTACGATGGTGAGTACGACGCCGACGATCTCGCGGCGGGTGCGCTTTATGACAACGGGCTCGCCGTGTTCTCGTTTGGCCTGATGGGCCAGAATCTCGACGACATCGGCCAGTCGATCGCGCGTTTCGTGCGCGCGAAGTATCCCGCGTTCAAGCCGCGCGACATCCTCGATCTCGGTTGCACGATCGGGCACAACACGGGCTCATGGAAGGACACGTATCCCGAGGCGAACGTTCGCGGCATCGACGTCGCTGCGCCGTGCTTGCGCTATGCGCAGGCGCGAGCGGCCGCGCAAGGGCGAACCGTGCACTTCGAACAAATGAACGCCGAGTCGCTCCGCTACCCCGACGCGAGTTTCGATCTCGTGTTCTCCTCGATGTTCTTGCATGAGGTGCCGCGCAAAGGCATCGCGAAGATCTTCGCGGAAGCGCACCGCGTGTTGCGTCCGGGCGGCTTGATGCTGCACATGGAATTGCCGCCCAACTCGCAGCTCTCGCCGTACGATGCGTTCTACTTGGACTGGGATAGCTATTACAACAACGAACCGTTTTACAAACCCTTCCGCGATCTCAAGCCGCAGGATCTGTGCAAGCAGGCGGGCTTTGCGCCGAGCCGCTTCGTACAATATGTGATTCCGTCGATCGGCTGGTATGGCGAGAAGGCCTGGGCCGAGTCGTTAGTCGCCCAAGACTCGGTTGACAGTGACAAGACGGGCAGGCTCGCGGATGGCATCCGTTGGTACTGCTTCGGTGCCTGGAAATAGTGAGGAAGCAGCTCTGATGGCCAAACAACCGATGCGTCGAACGATCCGCGGCGGGCGCCCGTATTTCTTCGCCGATCCTGCTGTCGACAAAGTGCTCAATATGGTCGTCACGCTCGCGAGCGAAGTATGGGCGCTACGCGAAAGAGTATTGGCCATGGAGACGATTGGCGCTGCTCGCGGCACGTTCTCGCCTGGCGAGGTCGATACTTTCGAGTTTCCCGCTGAGGTGGAACAACGCCTCGCGGGCGAGCGCAAAGAATTCATCGAGAATTTGTTTCGCATCTTGGGTGAAGAGGTCACTCAACCCTCGCGATCGCCGGCACCGAAAGCCACAGCGAAGAAAGCCGCCCGCCAAAAAACTGCCGTGAAGAAAGGAAAAAAGAAATGACTGGGTTGATTTTGCTCGCGCTCATCGTGGGCGCGGTCTTGTTTGTAGTCTCGATGTATAACGGTCTCGTCGGCGCGCGCAACGCCTATAAGAACGCGTTCGCGCAGATCGACGTGCAATTGACTCGTCGCTACGACTTGATTCCGAATCTCGTCGAAACGGCGAAGGCCTATCTGAAGCACGAGCGTGAGACTTTGGAAGCGGTTATCGCTGCGCGCAACGCTGCCGTCGGCGGCTTGAAAGCCGCAGCCGCAAATCCCGGAGACCCAGCGGCGATGCAGCAACTGGCCGGCGCCGATGCCGCACTGGCTGGCACGCTCGGGCGCTTGTTCGCCGTCGCCGAGGCCTACCCGGACTTGAAGGCCAATCAGAACATGATGCAGCTATCCGAAGAGTTGACCTCGACGGAGAACAAGGTCGCGTTCGCTCGCCAGGCCTACAACGACGCCGTCATGAGCTATAACAACAAGCGCGAAATGTTCCCGAGTAGCATCGTGGCGGGCATGTTCAATTTCGCAGCAGCCCAATTGCTCGACATCATCAAGCCCGAGGCACGCGAGGCTCCCAAGGTCACTTTCAACTAACGACCCGCGCACTTGGATTTCTACTCGCGCCAAGCAGACGCGCGGCGGCAGTCTCGCTGGCTGCTGCTCGGGTTCCTCGTGTCGGTGGCGCTGGTCGTCGTTGCGATCGACGTCGTCGTGATCTTCGCGGTACTCGCGTCAGGCCACGAGGGCTCCGTTGCGGCACTTGTCGCCGTGACGAGCTTCTTTGTGCTGGCCATCATTGTCGGCGCGAGTCTGTATCGCACGATGTCGTTGCGCGATGGCGGTGGCGCGGTCGCGCGTGCGCTGGGCGGTACACGTGTCGATCGGGGTACCACGGATCCGTTGCGGCGCAGGCTGCTGAACGTCGTCGAAGAGATGAGCATTGCCTCGGGCGTGCCGATGCCGGAGGTGTACGTGCTCGACGACGAGGAGGGCATCAACGCCTTTGCAGCGGGCCATGCGCCGGCCAATGCGGCCGTTGCCGTGACCCACGGCGCGCTGAAACGCTTGTCGCGCGACCAACTACAAGGTGTCATCGCGCATGAATTCAGTCATGTGCTGAATGGCGACATGGCGCTCAACATTCGCTTGATGGGCTGGTTGTTTGGCTTGTTAGCGATTGCAACCATCGGTCGTTTCGTGTTGCGGCACGGGCCGCGCGGCGGTGATCGCAAGGGCGGTGTTGCTGCGATTGCGGCCGTCGCGCTCGCAGTGATGGTCTTGGGGTACGTGGGCTTGTGGCTAGGCCGCTTGTTGCAAGCGGCGGTCTCACGACAACGCGAGAAGCTCGCAGATGCGTCGGCCGTACAGTTCACACGCGACGTCGATGGGCTCAAAGGCGCGCTGCTCAAGATCGCCGGCGTGCCGACGGGTTCCTCGATCGTAGCGGCCGAGGGTGAAGAAGTGGCGCATATGCTTTTTGCGAGTGGCTTCAAACGCCTCTTCGCCACGCATCCGCCGCTCATCGAGCGCATTCAGGCGCTCGACCCGCGCTTTCCGGTAGAACAACTCGCGGCGCGGGCGGCGGCGGCGTTGCGCGAGCCGATCGGAGTGGCGCCGATGCCTGACAGCGCCGATGTTGAGGGCCTGCAGAAAAGCGATCTCGTGGATCGTGGCTCGGTGCCCGCAGCGGCCGCAGCGATCGCCGAGCAAGTGGGTCAGCCCGAGACGGTGCACTACGCGCATGCGCGCAAGATACGAGCCGCCATTCCCGCTGCGATTCGCAGCGCTGCGACAGCGCCCGAACGAGCGCTTCCGGTGGTGCTCGCCTCGCTGTTGAGCGCTGAACCAGCCGTGGCTGAGCGCCAGCATGCACTGTTAGCTCAGGAGTACGACGCGGCTCTGCTCGAGGCGGTGACTAGCGCGCAGCGCGAGCTGCACAGCCTGTCGCCGCATCTGCGCCTGCCGGCGGTGCAATTGCTGTTTCCGACCTTGCGCCGCTTGACGATCGTTGATCGGCAAACGCTCGTGCGGATCGTCGACGAGTTATCGCGCGTGGACGCTCGCATCGATGTCTTCGAGTGTGCACTCGGCGCACTGTTGGTGACCGATTTGCGGGATGAGCTCGAGGGTCGACGTGCGCGCGTCGGTGGCGACTCAATCGCGTCGCACGCAGGGCCGCTCGCGACGGTATTCGCGACACTTGCAGGCAAAGGTGCGGGCGATATCACTGCAGCGCGCCGCGCCTACGAGGCCGGCATGGCGAGCGTGTTCCCACGCGAACGCCCCGCGTTTGCGTTGGCCGCGGATTGGGCATCGGACTTCGTCGCCGCACTGAAACCGCTCGAGTCATTGCATCCTTACGCCAAGCGCGTGGTCGTCGAGGGGCTTGTCAAAACGATCGCCCACGACGATCGCTTGAGCGTCGCGGAGGCCGAACTCTTGCGGACGGTGTGTGCCATCATGCGCTGCCCACTGCCGCCGCTGCTGCCACAGCTTCAGGGGTAACCACAAATGATCCACGACGATAGTCCCTTAGCCAAGCGTCTCGGCTGGGCCATTGCGTGGCTGTATCTCGTGCACAGTTTGCTGATCATTCGATTGCCGCGCACCGAGAAGACCTCGTTGCTGCGCGAGGATCTGCGCAGCTATCACTACTTACTCGGCTTGGTTTTGTTCGTGTTGTTAGTGTGGCGGCTCGTGCTCTGGTGGCGCGAGCGGCCGATGGCACCGCCGCGCATCGGCGGTGCAGCCGTCGCAGCGTTCGGTCGTCAGCTTGCGTTTGCGACCTACGCCGTGATGGCCTTGATGCCGCTGCTCGGCTTGCTGCAGGCGTGGACCGAGGGGCTTACCGTGCGGCTTGGCCCGCTGTTCAGCGTGCCCGCGCTAGTGCCTGCGAGTGCCGCCGGTTGGCGCTTCTTCGGATACTTCCACTCGGCTTTCGGCTTTTCCCTGCTCCTCCTCACCGTCGTGGCCGCAGTTACGGCAGCTTACTCGCTGCTTCGGTATGGGCGCGGGTTGCTCACGCTGTTTCCAGCAGGCTTCGGCGCGCAGGTTTTATTCTCATTGAGCTGCTCCGTCTACGCGCTCAATAGCTTCAAGGCGCCAGAACCGGGCTACCGCGCACTGGCGGTGTTGTTCGCGGTCATGGGCTTGCTCTGGTTCGTTGGAGCGTTGCGCCACCGCAAAAGCGGTGCGACCGTGCGGATGGAGACGCGCGGTATCGCGCACGCGTACCGCACCACCAGCGCTTGGTATTGGGCCGGCGCTGCGGGCACCGCACTCACGGTGTTGTTAGGTCTATATGGGCCTTATCAGTTGTTCCGCGTCACGCCGATCGCAACGGGCGAGATGGTTGCGGCGCCCGCCGGTGTGACGTCGCATGCTGGGCCGGTCGTCGCCGTCACGATTCAACCGGAAACCGACTTTGAGCGACGCGTCAAAGCGGAGACGTACAAATGGTGCCGCTTCTGCCACACCACGGAAAAGGGCGGAAAGCATTTGGTCGGGCCGAATCTCTACGCGATCTTCGGTCAGCGTGCCGGTACGGTGCCTAACTATTCTTATTCAAGTGCGATGGCGGAAGCGGGCCGCAATGGCCTCGTATGGGACGACGCGACGCTCGACAAATTCTTGGCGGGGCCCGATCAGTTCTTGCCGGGCACTTCGATGATCATCTCGTCCGGCCCGGTGCGCACGCCCGAGGAGCGGGCGGCGGTGATCAATATCCTGAAGCGCGAGACGATGCCAGCGGAGTGAGCCGCGAGCCGAGGTCGATCTCGCCGTAACAGTCACCGAGGCCGTGCGTGAAGCCCATCGCAGCGAACCGTTCGCGGTCAGCCTCGCTGTCGATCGCAGGCGATATGGCGACGATGCCGAGCGCGCGTGCGATGCCCGTCGCGGCCGCGCACACACGGTTCGCGCCAGGATCGGTACGGCCCGCGACGCCGATGCCGCGATCGAGTTGTAAGCCCGAGAGCGGGAGCCGCGCGAGCTGGCTCAATGAGGCGGAATCCCGCCCGAATTCGTCGACCATGATGTGAGCGCCGCTCGCTGCCAGCCGGCGAATGGTCTGCTCGGCATTCGTCAGTGACGCGAGCGCGCGTTCCGAGATGCGTAGCTCGATCAAGCGCGGATCGACTTCCTTCGCTTCGATCCAGGCCAGGAGATCCGCCGCGAGCGCGTCGCTCGTCAAGTGATGACGCAGCGCGCCGAACGAAAAGCGCACATCGGCCGCCGTGAGTTCGCGCAGCTTCGGGAGATCGACGCGCAAGCGGGCGAACGCGGCGCGTGAAATTGCCGCGGCGAGTCCGGTGCTCTCCGCCAGCGGTAAGAATTCAGCCGGTCGTACTTCGCCGCGCAGCGGATGCGGCCAGCGCAGATAGGCGTGGACAGCGACCACTTGGCCGGTGGAAAGATCGTGGCGCGGGGCGTAGCGCAGGCACAGTTGCGATTGGGAGATCGCTTCACGCAGCTCGCGCTCGAGATCGAGGCGTGCGATCGGCTTCAATCGCAAAGTATCCGAGAAGAATCGAACTTCGACGCCGCTCATGCGGCGCGACTCGAGCATTGCGGCGCGTGCATGCTCCAGTAGCGCTCGCGGCTCGTGTGCATCCTGCCCGAGGATCGCGACGCCAGCGCACGGTGTTAGCGAGAATTTCGCGTCGCCAACAGCGATCGGCTCGCGCAAGGAATCGCACAGCGCTTGCGCTGCGTCACGCAGTCGCTCGCGGTCGCCAAAGTTCTGCAGTACGACCGTGATGACGTTTTCGCCCATCTGTCCGACATGGCGGGCGGCACCGTGGACGCCCGCCGCCTCGCGAGTGCGTTCCGCGAGTCGGTTCACGACCTCGCGGCCGATGCGGTCGCTGACGCTAAAGTCGATCACGCGGCCGATATCCGCGAGACCCTCGAGAAAAATCATGCAGATCGCGAGCGGGCGCTCGCGCAGGCTCGCATCGGCGATCGCATCCTTGAGGCTTGCGAAGAAGGCGCGGCGTTCGATGCCCGGCACAGGCGCGCCACCCGCCGACTCACGCTCCTCGGTGGCAGGCGCCGCAATCGCAGGGCGGATCACGCACAATGCGCGAGCCTTGCCGTGCGCCGTCACGCGTGCCTCGTAGGCGGCGCCGTCGACACTGAAGGGGGCATCGACACCCGAGCGGTTCGCGAGGCAACGCTGCACCATGCGCAAAAGCAGATCGGCGACCGGCTCCGGCCAGAGCTCACTCAATCGGTGGCCACTCAAATCGCCATGTTGCTCGAGCAGACGTACGTCGCGACCGCCGAGGTGACGGATGATCGTCCCGTCGCGCCGCACGAAGGCGACGAAATCCGGCAAAGCCTGGATGAGTGAGTCGTCGTTCATGGTTGCGGCACGCGGCGGACGTTACTCCGGCCGACTGCTGCCCAACGCCAGGATTCGATCGACCGTGTCTTCGCTCGCGACGTCGCGATAACTAACGTCGAGGAAGCCATCGTTCTCCATCGCGAGTGCGTCGGACTCGACTGCTTGCACGAGGTTTGGCAGACGCGCTGCGCGCGCGGTGCCCTTGAAGCCGACCCACGTATTGCGCGAGCGTTTCGCCTGATAGAGCGCGGCGTCGGCGAGCGCCAAGGATTGCTCCCAGGACAAGTGTTCCGGGGCGTCGGCAATGAATGGGTAGGGCGCGAAGCCGATCGAGCAGCTCGTGCGTGCCACGGTGCCTGCGCTGACGCGATAGAGCTGCTTGGCCACGCCGGAGCGGATACGCTCGGCTAACAACTGCGCCGAAGCCATGTCGGCATCGCGACACACGACGACGAACTCGTCACCACCCCAACGCACGACGAGATCGCTCGCGCGCGAGGCATGTTTGAGGATCTCAGCGATCTGCATCAGGACGTTGTCGCCGGCTTCGTGGCCGTACTGATCGTTGATCGGCTTCAGTCGATCGAGGTCGACGACCATCAGCACGAAGCGTTTGGCTGAGGGGCCGAGATCAGGCTGCGTCAGCAAATTGCTGACCGCATCGTACAATGAGCGACGATTGCCGAGGCCGGTGAGTGGGTCGGTGCGGCTCGCCTCCTGCAACTGCAGGTTGGCATGTTCGAGCTGGGAGTTTCGAACCGCGAGTTCGCGAGTCCGTTCCTCGACTTCGGCTTGCAGTCGCCGTGCATAGGCCGCTTCACGCGCAAATTTCTTCTGCTGTTGCGCCCAGACGGTATACATCACTAACAAGAAGCCAGCGCCATACAGCACGTAAGCCCACCAACGCGCCCACGGCGGTGCTTCGACCTTCAGATCGACCGCGAGGCCCGCCTCGTTCCACACGCCGTCGCTGTTGGCGCCGCGGACGCGGAACGTGTAGTTGCCGCCCGCCAAGTTCGTGTACGTGACACGCCGGCTGCGGCCGCTATCGACCCAGTCCGTGTCGAAGCCTTCGAGCTTGTAGGAGTAGCGGTTTTCGTCCGGTGCCGTGTAATCGAGCGCCGCGAACTCGAACGTGACGACATCGTCGCGATGCGACAGCGAGACGTTTTGAATGCTGTCGTACGCGTTGGTCGCGAGTGCGGGCTCGTTGAACTTGTAGAACCCCGTCAGCGCGAGCGCGGGCGGGCGGTCGTTGAACTTCAATCGCTCGGGCAAGAACAGGTTGTAACCGTTCGCGCCGCCGAAAATCAGCTCGCCGGAGCTGCGGCGGAAGTGTGCACCGAAGTTGAACTCGTCCGCCTGCAAACCGTGGTTGCGCAAGAATGTGCGGAATTGCTTGGTACGCGGGTCGAAGCTCGCGAGGCCGCGATTGGTACTCACCCAGAGCATGCCGGTCGAGTCCGATTGGACGCCGTACACGGTGCTATTGGGCAGGCCTTCCGATTCGGAGTAGTTCTCGAACTGAAGGCCGTTCGAGGAGAACGGAATGCCGACGACTTTATCGAGGCCACCGCCGCGCGTTCCGATCCACACCTCGCCACGAGAGTCGACGTGAATCGAATAAACGGTATTCGCGCCTAACGACTTCGGATCGGCTTGCGAGTGCTGGAAGCTCTCGATCCGGCCCGTCGCGGGGTCCAAGATATTGATACCGCCGCCGTCCGTTCCCACCCAAATGTAGCCGCTGCGATCCTCGGCCAACGCCGTCGCGCGATCGCCGGAGAGGCCTGGCGAACCGTCACGCGCGATGGGGTAGCGAGTTGCTCGGCCGGTGGCCGTGTCGACGAGTGCAACGCCGCCGCCGTAGGTGCCAACCCATAGGCGTTCGCGCGAATCGAGCAACAAACTCATGATGCCAGGCGTCGGCAGAGCGTCCGGGCGATCGGGATCGATCGGCGGGCGCATCACGGCGCCCGTGCGCGTATCGATGCGGGCGATGCCCGCGCGCATCGTCCCCGCCCAAATGTAGTCTGACTGATCGGCTGCGAGAGCCATGACGAATTCGTCGCCTAACGACTTATCGTTCGGCCCACCAAAACGAGTGCTCGTCCCAGTGCGTGGGTCGACAATCTGCAGGCCGGCGCCTACGGTGCCGATCCACAACATACCCTTGCGGTCCTCGGCAAAGGACGAGACGTTGTTCGTGCCCGCGCCTAACAATCGCCGATGCCCAAATGACCAGGAGCGCGGATTCCAACGCGCCATGCCGCCACTCTTCGTACCAACCCACAACAAGCCATTCGGATCTTGGTGCAAGCTCGCCACGTAGTTGTCGGGCAGAGTCGCCGTGTCGGCCGGGTTGTTGCGGAAAGTTGTGAATTGACCGCTGCGCCGATCGAGCAGCGCCAAACCGTTGGCCGTGCCTACCCACAAGCGCGATTCGTTGTCCTCCAGCAGTGCGAAGACGCGTCGCGCCGGCAAGCCACGCGGGTTGTCACGATCCGGTGCGAAGTAGCGCCAAGAATTGGCGGACGGGTCGTAGCTAAGCAGGCCTGCGTTGGTACCGATCCATACGACGCCGCGTCGCTCGACGAGCACGGCGTTCACTTGTAGCAATGCCGGGTCGTCGGAGAAGCGGCTCATCGCGCCGGCAAAACGGGTGACTTTCTGTGTCGCCATGTCGAGCCGGTCTAAGCCGGCCTGCGTGGCGACCCAGAGGCCGCCGGTGCTGTCGATGGCGAGGTCGAAGATCGAGTCGCTGCTCAGCGAGTTTTCGCTGGGCCCAAACGTGTAGTTCTGACTGGTGCGGGCTTCCAGATCGAGCCGTAGCAAGCCGCGCTTACGCGTGCCGACCCACAGCTTCTTGTCGGCATCGAACAGCATGGTGCGAGCCGACGCTTGCAGCGGTACGAGTGGTGTTCCGTCCTTGGCGAGTGGTACCTGGAACGCGCCGCTGCGCGGGTCGCGCCAGACGACACCGGCACCGTCGGTGCCGACGAACAAGCGGCCGTCGGGATGTTCGGCAATGGTCGAGACCCAGTTGTTAGGCAGCGAGGTGGGGTCTTTGCGATCGCGCGTGAGATGCAACAGTTGGTAGCCGTCGAAGCGATTGAGACCGTCTTCGGTGCCGAACCACAGGAAGCCTTTCGAATCGTGCTTGATCGTCATCACGCTGCCTTGCGACAGCCCATCCTCCGGGCCGAGGCGCGTGAACAGCATTTCTTCAACGGCCGTGGCGTGCGCAGTCGGCGACAAGAGGACGAGCGCCGCTAGCAGCACGCACACTGAGTGCAATGCTCCGCTGATACGGGCTGTAGAACGTCTACTTCGCATGAATACCGCTGCGCCTCGCCTTCGGAGCGCTCACGGGTCGAGAATAGACGGACGCGAATTCGGCTACCGGTACTCGCGCGCATTTCGTGGTTGCCACAAAAAAAGTGCGACATAAGTCGCACTTTTATGGCCCCTACAATGGGGAAAGCACGCCGCTTTGGCGCGCTGCGGCGCGCGCAACGCGCGTTATGCGCGCAAGGCTTGATCGATATCGGCTTGCAGGTCTTCGATGTGCTCAATGCCGAGCGACAAGCGAACCATGTCCTCCGACACGCCAGCTTTGGCGAGTTCCTCGGGCGACAACTGTCGATGCGTCGTCGACGCCGGATGTGTCGCGAGCGAACGCACATCGCCAATATTGACGAGCCGCGTGACGAGCTTGAGCGCGTCGAGGAAGCGCTCGCCGCCTTTGCGTCCACTCTTCACACCGAAAGTGACGATGCCAGACGCTTGACCGCGCATGTATTTGCGCACGAGCGCGTGATCGGGTGCGCTCGGCAATCCGGCGTACTTCACCCAGCTCACGTTCGGGTGGTTAGCCAAGAACTGTGCGATGGCGAGCGCATTCGCGTTGATGCGATCCATCCGCAGCGGCAGCGTTTCGATGCCTTGCAGGATCAAGAACGCATTGAACGGCGAGAGGGCAGCGCCCATATTGCGCAGCGGCACCACGCGCGCACGCCCAATGTATGCGGCCTCCTTCAGCGCTTCGGTGTACACCACACCGTGATACGACACATCCGGCTCGTTCAGCCGGCGGAAGCGCTGCTTATGCTCCGCCCACGGGAACTTACCGGAGTCGACGAGCACGCCGCCGATGGAATTGCCGTGGCCGCCCAAGTACTTCGTCAGCGAATGCACGACGATGTCGGCACCGAAGTCGAACGGGCGGCAGAGGTAGGGAGTGGGCACCGTGTTGTCGACGATCAACGGCACGCCGCGTTGGTGCGCAACCTCCGCTAGCGCGCCGAAGTCCGTGATGTTGCCGAGCGGATTACCGATCGACTCGCAGAACACGGCTTTGGTCTTGTGGTCGATCAGCTTTGCGAACTGACTCGGATCGCGGTAGTCGGCAAAGCGCACTTCGATGCCGAACTGCGGCAGCGTATGCGCGAACAAGTTGTACGTGCCGCCGTAGAGTGCGCTCGAGGAGACGATGTTGTCGCCCTGTTCGGCGATCGTCATGATGGCGTACGTCACCGCTGCGCTGCCTGACGCGAGGCCGAGCGCACCGATGCCTCCTTCGAGTGCGGCAACGCGCTTCTCGAGCACATCGGTCGTCGGATTCATGATCCGCGTGTAAATGTTGCCCTGCACCTTGAGATCGAACAGGTCGGCGCCATGCTGCGCGCTATCGAACGCATACGACGTCGTCTGATAGATCGGGACCGCAACCGACTTCGTGGTGGGATCAGGTGAGTAGCCGCCATGGACGGCAATCGTTTCCAGACGCATGTGCATTCCCCTTCGAATAGTTAGCGCAGCCCACGCTCAGAGGGCGCGGGCTGCAACGATGACTACGAATTAGCGTTGCTCGAGAAACTCGGCAACGGCCGTCGAGAAGTGCTCGATATCCACCAAGAAGGCATCGTGGCCTTCGAGCGAATCGAGCGCGGCGAACGTGGTGGCCACGCCGGCCCGGCCAAGGCTCGCAGCGATCGCACGTTGCTCGGCAATCGTGAACAAAATGTCGGATTCCACACCGATCACGAGCGCACGCTCGAGCCCGCTACGAGCGACTGCGGCATCGACCGATCCGCCATGCTCGGCCAAGTCGAAACGATCCATCGCCCGCGACAGATAGAGGTAGCAGTTGGCATCGAATACATCGACGAACTTGTTAGCTTGGGCTTCGAGGTAATCCTCGACCGCGAGGTTCGCCGTGAACGGCGCTGGTGCGCCCGTCGGCGGCACTTTTGCGCCACTCGCAGCCGCACGTGGCTTGCGCCCAAACCGCTGGCTCCATTCGGCCGCAGAGCGATACGTGATCGTGCCGAGTTTGCGCGCAATACGCATGCCGGCGCGCGGGCGGCGGGAGGCGCTGTATTCGCCACCTTGCCAATCTGGATCGCTAGTGATGGCTTCACGCTGCAGCGAGCGCAATGCGACGGCGAAGGGCGAGGCGGCTGCCGTGCCCGAAATGCTCACCAAGCGACGCGCGCCATTCGGGAAGAGTGCGGCGTACGCGAGTACGACCATGCCGCCGAGCGAGGCGCCCACCACCGAATCCAACCGTTCGATGCCGAGCGCGCGCACCACGGCGTGGCCCGCACGCGCGATATCCTCGATCGCGAGTTCCGGAAAACTCGTGCCGTAGCGCTGCTGAGTGGTGGGGTTCAGTGAAGCTGGGCCGGTAGAGCCGAAACAGCTACCCAAAGAATTGACGCAAATGACAAACCACTGATTCGTGTCGATCGCACGCCCTGGCCCCACCATCCGCTCCCACCAACCCGGTGCCGGATTGCTCGGCGAGGAGGCTGCATGTGCTGAAGGGGAGAGCCCGGTAAACAACAGCACTGAATTGCTGCGTGCTGCATTGAGCGTGCCCCACGTCTCGTAGGCCACGCGCGCGCCGTGCAGCTCGCCGCCGCGATACATGCGGAACGGCTCCGGCAGCGCGACTGTTTGACTCGCCTCGCTCACGCTGTCGCCGCCCACTGCGAGCTTGGCCGCAACTGCGGTCATGGCTCCGGATCGCCTGCGTCGCTGATGCCTTCGAACAGGGCCGTCGACAAATAGCGTTCGGCCGTATCGGGCAGCATCGCGAGCAGTACGGCGCCGGGCTCTGCTTCCCGCGCCACCTTCAGCGCTGCTGCAAAGGTGCCGCCGCACGAAATGCCGCAGAAAATGCCCTCTTGGCGCGCCAACGCGCGAGCTGTCTCAATCGCCTCCACATCGGTCACCGGAACGATGCGATCGGCCACGTTGCGATTGAGTACCGCCGGGACGAAATCGGGCGTCCAGCCTTGGATCTTATGCGGCGAGAACGGCTTCCCGGCTAACAACTGCGCCCCTTCCGGTTCGGTGGCGATGATCTTCACGTCGGGCCGCGCGAGCTTGATCATCTCGCCAGCGCCGGTGAGCGTGCCGCCCGTGCCCCAACCGCTGACGAAAAAGTCCAACCGCTTGCCGACGAAATCCTGCAGGATTTCCGGACCCGTGGTGCTGCGGTGGTACGCCGGGTTAGCGGGGTTCTCGAACTGTCGCGCCAAGAACCAACCGTGCTTCTTCGATAACTCCTCGGCTTTGCGCACCATGCCTGAGCCGCGCTCGGCGGCCGGCGTCAGAATCACTTTCGCGCCGAGCATTCGCATGATCTTGCGCCGCTCAACCGAGAACGTTTCCACCATCACTGCAACGAACGGATAGCCTTTGGCGGCGCAGACCATAGCCAATGCGATTCCGGTGTTGCCCGAGGTGGCCTCGACGACGGTCTGGCCGGGCTTGAGGGCGCCCGAGCGCTCGGCATCTTCGATGATGGCGATCGCCAAGCGATCCTTCACCGAATGCAGAGGATTGAAGAACTCGCACTTCACGTACATCGTGACGTGAGACGGGGCGAGGCGATTGATGCGGACGATGGGCGTGCGGCCGATCGTGCCCAGAATGCTGTCGTAAATCATGGGTGAACTCTATGCCTGTACGGCGCATCTGTGGGCCCAAAATTATGACATGTCCTTATTACATCCAGTTATGACGCAGCGCCGCGTCGGCTCGTGGCGCCGGTGCGCTAGCATTCCGCATGGCTGACCCATCGGCAGAACGACTGCAGAAGCTGCTTGCCAGCGCCGGGCACGGCTCGCGGCGCGCGATTGAGGAGTGGATTCGCGCCGGCCGCGTCACTGTGAACGGCAAGGTCGCCGAACTCGGTCTGCGCGCGACGCCGGCCGACGACATTCGCCTCGACGGCAAGGCCTTGTCACTTGTTAGTCGCGCGGTACAGCACGAGTTGCTGCTCTATCACAAGCCGGTCGGTCAAGTGACCACGCGCAGTGATCCGGAAGGGCGGCCGACCGTATTCGATCACTTACCGCGCGCGGCAGCAGGCCGCTGGATCGTCGTCGGCCGACTCGACGTCAATACGTCTGGACTGTTGCTGTTTACGACCGAGGGCGAACTTGCACATCGCCTGATGCATCCATCGAGCGAAATTGAGCGCGAGTATTTGGTACGGGTGCGCGGCGTGCCGACGCCCGAGACTTTGGAGCGATTGCGTCGCGGCGTGGTGCTCGACGACGGGCCCGCGCATTTCGACCGCATCGTGGAGCAAGGCGCCGCGTCCCATGGCTGGTATCGTGTAACGCTGCGCGAGGGTCGTAATCGCGAAGTACGCCGCCTGTGGGAGTGCGTCGGGCATGAGGTGAGCCGGCTCACGCGCGTGCGCTTCGCCAACATCGAGTTACCCACCGATCTCGCGGTGGGTAAAACACGATTCGCCGACCCGAAGGCTTTACGCGCCTTGGTCGGGCTGTAGTCGCGCCTACTTCCCGGGTAGCATGCAATAATGATTCGGTGACCGCAGCGGCCAAGTACCGCGCGGCGCGCATGACGACGGGGGTTGAATAACGATGAGCATTCGCGCGTGGCGTCGCCGACGGTGGCGCCTGTTGTGGGGCACGCTCGCGATTCTCGCGGTGTGCGTGTTACCAGCTTCGGCCGAGGTGAGATCGACCACGACCACCACGTTTCATTTGACGGTCGCTCGAACCACACAGGCTTCCGTGGCGCGCACATTCACGGTGCTCGCGAAGAAGTTGCCCGCTTGGTGGCATCCCGAACACACGTGGTCTGGTGCGGCATCGAATTTGTCTCTCAATGCGCGTGCCGGTGGCTGCTTTTGCGAGCGGTTGCCGAACGGCGGCTCGGTCGAGCATGCCCGCGTGGTGTTCGTGAAGCCGCCGGAAGTGCTGCGGCTTCAAGGTGCGCTCGGACCCCTGCAGGACATGGGCGTTCTAGGTGTGCTCACATTCAAGGTGGCGCCAGCCGCCGAGGGCTCGACCGTCACGCTCACGTACACCGTCAATGGCAATCTGCCCGCTGATCCCAAAGGGCTCGCCGCGGCGGTCGATCAGGTACTGACCCAGCAGCTCGACCGGCTCACGCGCTATCTCGATACGGGCTCACCGGGGCCCTAACAACAGCGCGACTAGCGACGTTGCGCGCGCCGGCATAGTATCGAGCGATGCGCGGGCATCGCTGGCGGCGATTTCTGTGGGATGCGGCACTGTCGCTCGCCTATCGTGGGCGGCGCTTCGGTATGCCGCCGACCGACTTCTCGCTCATCATTCGGGGTGGCGATCTCTATGATGGCTCTGGCGGTCCGCCACAGCGCGCCGATCTCGGCATCACGGGTGATCGCATCACGGCGATCGGCGATCTCTCAGATCGCACGGCGCGACGCATTCTCGATGCCCGAGGCATGGCTGTCGCTCCTGGGTTCATCAACACGCTGTCTTGGGCAACGGAATCGCTGCTCATCGATCCCACCGCCGAGAGCGATATTCGACAAGGTGTGACGCTCGAGGTATTCGGTGAGGGCGTGTCGATGGGGCCCCTCACGCCGACCATGCGGCGCGACCTCGAGACGCGACATCGGCAACATCGCGTGTCGATCGAGTGGACGACGCTCGGCGAATATCTCGAAACGCTGGAGCGCCGCGGTGTGGTGCCGAACGTCGCCTCGCTCGTCGGCGCTAGCACCGTGCGTGTCAACGTCCTGGGTTACGAACACCGAGAGGCTACTCGCGCCGAGATTGCGCGAATGGCCGAACTGGTGCGCGACGCGATGCGCGAAGGCGCGCTCGGCGTCGGCTCCGCGTTGATCTACGCGCCCGCGTCGTGTGCAACTCGCGGTGAGTTGTTAGCACTCGCAAGCGCGGCGGCCGAGTTTGGCGGCGCGTACTTCAGCCATGTCCGCAGCGAAACCGCGGGCCTTGTGGATGCCGTGCAAGAAGTCATCGATATCGCGCGGGCCACGGGGATGCACGCCGAGGTGTATCACTTGAAGGCGGCTGGTCGTGAGCACTGGCCGCTCATCGATGTCGTGATCGAGCGCATCGAGCGTGCGCGGGCGGACGGTGTCGACGTCAGCGCTAACATGTACCCCTACACGGTGGCCGCCACAGGTTTCGATGCCGCCATGCCACCCTGGGTCCAGGCGGGCGGGGCCGAAGCATGGTTTGCGCGGCTCGCAGACCCCGTACAGCGCGGGCGCGTGCTGCGCGAGATCGCGGCGCCGGGCAATGGCTGGGAGAATCTCTACCACGCCGCGGGCTCTCCGGAGCGCGTCGTGTTGTTAGGGCTAAGAAGCGAGCGCTTACGTCACTTCAATGGCCGCACCTTGGCCGACGTGGCGCGCACACGCGGCCGTTCGCCGGAGGAAACGATCGTCGATTTGGTGCTCGAAGACCGCAGTCGCGTCACGGCCGCGTTCGAACTCATGAGTGCCGATAACGTGCGCCGTCAGTTAGCGCTACCGTGGGTGGCGATCGGCTCTGACGCGGAAGCGATGGCGCCGCGCGGCTCGTTTCTCGGAGAGCGGCCGCACCCGCGCGCCTACGGTTCGTTCGCGCGATTCCTCGGCCACTACGTGCGCGACCACGGAGTCGTCCCGCTGTCAGAGGCGATTCGTCGGCTGACATCGATGCCCGCTGCGCATTTGAAACTCCGCGGGCGAGGCCGGTTGGCGCTCGATCACTTCGCTGACGTCGTCGTGTTCGACCCAGCGCGGATCGCCGACCATGCAACGCTCGCCGATCCGCATCTCTTCGCGAGCGGTGTTGCGCATGTGCTGATCAATGGGCAGCCCGTACTGCGCGACGGCGCGCTCACGGGCATTCGGCCGGGCCGATTCGTGCGTGGGCCGGGCTATCGTTCCGAGTCTTTGGGCTTGCCCCGCGCTGCGGGCTAACAACTCAGCGGAATTTCTCTGGGCGCATTACTTCGACGTCGTGCGCAAACACGACCATCGCGTAGTTCTGGTAGTAGCGATCGCGCAGGTGATTCATCAGCTCATCGGCGTGCGCCGCTTCGCAGATGACCTCGACGCGAATGTTGCCCGACATCGACCACCCCGAGCTGCGTTCGCCATGGCTGCCGCGACCGCGTGCGTCGGTGATCGTGTAGCCCAATACGCCGTGCGCTTCGAGATCGCGGATCAAGTCACGCTCGAGTTGGGCTTCGGTGATGATCGTGATCAGCTTACGAGTAGGATGCGACATCGTTGTTAGTATCCGGCACGCAGCAGCCACTGCACCATCGATTGATAGAGTGGGATGCCGAAGAGAATGTTGAAGGGGAACGTGAGGGCGAGCGACATCGTGAGCGACAGCGCGGGGTTCGCTTCGGGTACCGCGGTGCGCATGCTGGCCGGAGCGGCGATGTAGGAGGCGCTCGCCGCCAGCGTCGCGAGCAGGATAGCGCCTCCTTCGGACAGGCCCATCTGGACGCCAATCCAGGCGCCGACTGCCCCGAAAACCACCGGCACGATGATCGCGAAGGCCACTAGGAACGCCCCTCGCGCGCGAAATCCGCCGAGTTGATTGGCTGCGATCAAGCCCATTTCAAGCAGGAACAGGGCGAGAATTCCCTTGAACAGGTCGACAAACAGCGGTGCGACCGGCTGCAAACCCTCGGCACCTGCCACCCAGCCGATCAGCAAGCCGCCGACCAGCAACACGATGCTCTTGCCCAGGAATACTTCGCGAAGCACGTGCGACCACGGCACGTTGGCCGACACGCCCTTGGCCAGCAAGATGCCAATAATGATGGCCGGAATCTCGAGCAGCACCAGATACAGCGGCATCTCGGCTTCATAGGCAATGTTCGCGTGACCCAGGTAGGCCACGCCGACCGCGAATGTGGCAACGCTGACGGAGCCGTAATGAGCGGCAATTGCCGCGGCATCGATTTTGGGAATACGGCCGGCCCAGCGCAGCAGCCCGAACGCGATGAAGGTCAAGCCGACCCCCATCGAGAGCACCACCAGGATGTTCGGGACGAGGTTTGTGACCGATTGCCGCGCGAGCTCGACGCCACCCTTCATGCCGATGGCGAGCAGCAGCACGGTACTGACAAAGTCGTAAATCGCCGGCGGGAGCTTCAAGTCGGACTTGGAAAGCCCGGCCACCAGCCCCAATACGAAGAACAGGACAACGGGATCGATGGTCAAGTAGCGCCTTTCTGCGTCAGCGAGGCCCTGGAGCCCCTGCCCTATAATAAGGAGTCGCCCCGCAGCCCGGGATTTTCCCTCTGCCAAGCAAATACCGCGCCAAGCTCATTGACACCCCGGGGGGCGGCCATGAGAATACGCGGCTCGTTTTTCGGCGGAGGGGTACCCAAGCGGCCAACGGGAGCAGACTGTAAATCTGCCGGCTTACGCCTTCGTAGGTTCGAATCCTACCCCCTCCACCAAGTGAGTGGGTACTACCGAACCACGAGCAGCTAGCAGGTACGGGGATCATCGGCGGGTGTAGTTCAATGGTAGAACCTCAGCCTTCCAAGCTGATGACGTGGGTTCGATTCCCACTACCCGCTCCAGTCGCGGCGAAGTTGGCGAGCTACGGAGTTGAGTCGAGCGTGCAGACGCCCACGTAGCTCAGTTGGTAGAGCACGTCCTTGGTAAGGACGAGGTCACCGGTTCAATCCCGGTCGTGGGCTCCAGTCGAGCCCTTCGCAGAAGTAGTTAGTAGTAAATCTGGTTACGAGCTCGCTGAGCGAGCTCTGTTGGTAGTTAGGCCGCAGGCCTTGGAGTAGACATGTCTAAAGAGAAATTCGAACGCACCAAGCCGCACGTGAACGTTGGGACGATTGGTCACGTGGACCATGGGAAGACGACGCTGACGGCGGCGTTGACCAAGGTGATGGCCGAGACGCACGGCGGTCAGTTCATGGCGTACGACCAGATTGACAAGGCGCCGGAAGAGAAGGCGCGCGGCATTACGATTTCGACGGCGCACGTGGAGTACCAGTCGAAGGAGCGCCACTACGCGCACGTCGATTGCCCCGGGCACGCGGACTACGTGAAGAACATGATCACGGGTGCGGCGCAGATGGACGGCG
>CAYUIT010000054.1:0-22020 GCA_964444835.1 uncultured Steroidobacteraceae bacterium | reverse complement strand
CAGTCATCGCCAGCCTGGTGGCCATAGCGATCGTTGAACGGCTTGAAGTAATCGATGTCGATCATCATCACCGCGACGGGCTGACGATCGCGTTGCGCTTGGCTCCAAATCCGCCGCACTTGGTCCTCGAACGCGGCCCGATTCAGCAGACCTGTTAGGCCATCGTGCGTCGCCACTTCCTCGAGCATCTTGCGCTCCAGGAACGCCAAGCGATTCGCACGCTCCAACGCGTAGGAGCCTGCCGCACCGATCAAATTGGCACACGCGAGCGAGAACAACACGTAGATCGCGATCTCGGGCGGCATGAAGCCGCTCACCAAGAAGGCGCCGAACCCCACCAGCACCAATAGATTGGAGCGCAGTGCCGTCCAGAAGCGCATGCCCAGCATGAAGTAAAAGAAGAACGTGGCGAGCATCAAGCGCGCGCCGATCAGCGCCACTTGGTCCATCGGTGCGTAGGCCGACATGATCACGGTGCCGAAGCCGAATACGGGCGCCACGATCTGGATCATCGTGCCATAGCCGCGCTGGTAGAGCCGCGTCCACGTGAACGCGAGCATGATGATCACGCAGGGAATGTGCACCGTGAAACGCACGGTGTTGCCAATCATCGAGCCCTGCACGCCGAGCACGAAGTGATCGATGATCGCAAAGCCCACCACGGTGAGCGCCGAGATCAGAATGGATAAGCGCGCCCAGGTTTGCATCGAGTCCCGATGCTGTGCGCGGAATTCACTTTCAAGGGGTTCGTCGAACTTGAGCCGACGGTGTGCGCCGTCGTTGAGCAAACGCGCGACATCCGATTCGGATGGAGACCTACGAATCACGTGTGCCACCGCCCTCAGTCGCGAGGTCGGCACCGTGCCGGCCCTCGCAATCCCAATCCTACTCGCTCGCTCGCCAGTCGTTAGGCGTCGCGCCGTGCTGCCTTGGCGTCTTGCGGCGCTTTGACGCGCGTCCGCCAAACGTCATACGGGTTCCAGCCTGTTGGCCTGGTTTCTTGCAGCGCTGCCGACGACTTCCCTAATGGAAAGGCGTCCTCGTTCGCCGCAAGCATCGAGACCAGCTCGAGCGCCCTGTGCTCGGATGGGTTCTTCGATCTCATGATTTTGACCCCTAACTGTTTCGGCATCCTGCCGTCGTTTTGCTCGGGGATTGTAGTGCTTGGATTATGAAAGCGGGGTGAATATCGAGCGAATGTTTACCCCCAAAACAGGGGACTAAACATATGTCAAATCAAAGCGTTGCGTACGCGCATCACTGCGCGAAATACTGCGCGAGGTACTGGTCTAGCGGCACTGCATCGGCGCCTTCAATGCGTTGCTGTGCCAGCAGAGACTCGGCGGCTTCTGCGGCGAACTCCGCCAAACGTGCTTCATTTGGAGGATGAAGCGCCAGGAAATAGTCCTTGTGCAGGCGTGACATCCGCAAGGCGAGGTCAAAAAACGACTCCCCAGTGCCTTTGAGCTCCGCCAGCATGCGCGCCGAGGGCGTGCGACTGACATCGTCAAGCTTGGCTTGCTGGACGGCCAAAGCGGCGCGATAGGGGGCGTTTGACTCGCCCCGGTCGAAGATCTCGGCGAGCCCCTGCATCGAGTCGAGGATCTCGTGCGCCCACGGCAGCATCGGCACCGAGCGGCCATCGCGAACCAATGTGAGGCCCGGCTCCCGCCCGCGACGCGCCACCACAACGTGATTCTCATCGAGCCGCGCCTGCTCTGCAGTATCGATCAGCGGGCTGTCCTTCAAGAGGCAATACGCCAGGAAGATCTCGAGAAATCGCAGCTTGTTTTGATTGACGCCGACCGGATCGAAAGCGCTGACATCGAGCGCGCGCACCTCGACATACTCCACTCCCGCGCGCAACAGCGCCTTCGTGGGCCGCTCACCCGAACGCGCCACGCGTTTCGGCCGAATGAAACTGTAGTACTCATTCTCGATTTGCAGAATGTTCGCGTTGAGCTGCCGGTAGTCGGGACCCACTTTCACGCCGAGCGCTTCATACGGCGCGTGCGGCGTGGTGATCGCGCGAGTCAAGTCAGCAACGTACTCCTCGAGGCTGTTCACCGACACTGTCAGGCCCGCTTGATTGCGATTGCGATAGCCGAGATCACTCATGCGCAAGCTCGTCGCGAACGGCTCATACGCGGTTCCGCGCGTGAGCTCGGGCAGCGTCACGTCGCGACCGCGCAAGAACGACTTGCACACGGCCGGCGATACACCGAAGAGATACAACACGATCCAGCCGTAACGCCGGTAGTTGCGCAGCAAACGGAAATAATTGTCCGAGATGAAATCCTGACCGCTCGAGCGCGACTCGCGCACGTGCGCCCACGCCTCCCAGAACCGCAACGGGAACGAGTAATTGAAATGCACGCCCGAGATCGCTTGCATCACGCGCCCGTAGCGAGCACCGAGTCCGTTGCGGTAGATCGTCTTCATACGACCGATGTTGGACGGACCGAATTGCGCGATCGGGATGCTCTCGTCGCCTTGCAGTGCGCATGGCATCGACGTTGCCCATAACAACTCGTCGTGCAGATGCCGATACACGAACTGATGCAAGTCGCACAGGTATTGCAGCAGCTCCCAACTCGTGTGGAAGGTTGGTGTGACGAGCTCGATCAGCGCCTCGGAATAATCGGTGGTGATGTGCTCCGAGGTGAGCGCCGAGCCGAGCGCTGCTGGGTGCATCGTCGTGGCGATCTGCCCTTCGGGCGTGACGCGCAGCGACTCCTTCTCGACACCTTTACGGCCGCCCTGCAACACCTCGGGCTCGCCGCTATTGATGAGCGCAGCGAGCTGGCGCTCGTACACGCGATCGATCCCACTCGCTTTCGCCATGACGACTTGCGCTACGGTTGTTAGCCGCGCTGCACCGCCGCGAGAAACGCGCGAATGCGGTTGGCATTGGCGCCGACATCGCCGAGCCCGACACGCGACTTCGAGCGCACATCGACGCGACTGCCGCTGCCTTCGCTGCGAATGCGCACCACGACGTCGTCCTTGAAACCGAAGAATGCCGTGGTCTCCGTAGCCTCTAGCCGCCCTTCGGCCGGTGCCGCTTCATGGATCTCCCAGCCCAGTTCGCGGGCCGCACGCTCCGCACGTGCAAACGCTTCCGACGCCGGAACGGCGAGCACGAGAGGCTGCACGTCTGGATACGCTTTGCGCTGCATCTCGGGCACGTTCATCGCGGTGCCGTCGCGCCCTTTGACCTCGGCGACATAGTCCGTTGGGTTGACGTCGGGCACCCGTTCGCGAATCGCGCGCACCGCCACGAATGGCGGTGGATCGACGAGATCGGTGCTGATTTCATGGATCGGCGGCACACCGAAAGCCTTCGACACTTGGCTCAATAGATAGGCGACGAGCCCAAGGCCCACGATGATCGCGAGGCCTACCGCGCCGGCGCGAATCGGCACGCGTTTCGCCGTGGCACCTAACCACCCGACAATTCCCGTGAGCACGCCCAACGCCGCCAGCAGCGCGCCGCCCACGAGCAACAACAGCCCCAACTGCCAACCGACGACGCCGAAGCGGGTCAACGGACCCGACAGCCCTGTGAGCAGCACGCCCGCCACCACGATCCACACGCAGGCGCTCGACAAGCGCACGGGCCATGTCGGCTGATTTAGCGACGGAAAAGCTTGATTCATATCGGGCTCCGCAGGCGACGCCCCGTGGGCGCTTGAACGAGAGGCGGCATCTTGCCCCTCGGCAGCGCGCTCTGCAAATCGTTGCCCGCCTCAGCCCGGGCTCTGAGCGCCCGCAGCATTGCCGGCAACTCGCGGACAACGGAGCGACGCTGCAACCACGCGGGCACGTAACTCGGCGGCACGGCGTGAATTTGGTATGTCAGCAGTGTATGCAAACCGTCACTCTGCGGCTCGAGTTCCCATCGACCTTCGTTGACGACGAAATCACCGCGCACTTGCCTCATCACGACCGAGCGATCCAGCACGTAGTCGGCGCGGATGACGTAATCGAGCGCGGGCGCATACCAACCGTAGTCGAGGCGTTGCGCGATCAACTGCCATGAGCGATCGGGCGCCGTCTCGAGCACGGTACAGCGCTTCAAATGTGGCACGAATGCGAGTGCTTGAGTGCAGTCCGTCATGATGCGAAAGACTTGCGTCGGTGGCGCCGCGATGCGCACGGCGGCGCGCACCACATCGCGCGACTGCGTGCCATCAACCGCCGTCGTGCGCAACACCACGTCGCCACGTTCCACGACCGCTCGTTCGTCGGCCGTCAATTCGAAATCCGCAGCGAAGGCAGTGGCCGCGAGCAGCCAACCGATCACGCCGATACGCGCCAGTATCCGCGCTCCGTTCGAGCGCGCACTCAACGACTTCGTCGCAGCCACCATGCGAGCAATTTAGCAGTCCGTGGGGTGAGCCGCGTACGATTCCACGCGTCCGCCAAGCGCCGTAGATACTCCGAGCGGGTCGGATACGGCAACACCAACGAGCCGAGTGCCGCGAGGCCAATGCGCTGGTTCATCATGAGCACGATCGGCGCGAGTTGCTCGCCGGCATCCTTGCCGACGATGGTCGCACCCAGAATCTGACTCGTCTTCGGTTGCACTAACAACTCGACGTATCCCGAATCGGGCTCGCCTGGCGCTGCGTCGGTGCGGCCTCGATCGAGATCCGCAAACGCGAATCGCAATGGCAAGAACGCGCTGCCCGACTGCTCGAGTTCGGCGCGACTCGCGCCCACCCGAGCAACCTCGGGCTTCGTATAGGTGCACCACGGAATGATCAATTCATCGACACCCGCGCGTCCGGCGAATAGGGCGTTGCGCACGATGAGTCGCGCTTGCGCGTCGGCGCTATGCGTGAATTGGTACTTCGAACAGACGTCACCCGCCGCGTAGATGTGCGCTTGCGAGGTTTGCAGGCGCGCGTTCACTTCTATTCCCGCCCGCGGATCGAAGCGAACGCCGGCGCGTTCCAGGCCGAGATCGGCGACATTGCGCTGCCGCCCAACTGCCGCCAACACCGCGTCGACTTCGAGCGTGACCGGCGCACCGCCGCCCGCCGCCTGCAACTCCACGTGCTTGCCAGCACTCGCGGCCACAACGCTCTTCGCTTGCATGCCCAAATGCAGCGTCACACCACTCGCGGCCAAAGCCTGTTGCACGATCGCAGCAGCCTCGGCGGATTCGATTGGGAGAATGCGCGGCTGCATCTCGATCAAGTGCACGTCGGTGCCGAGCTTGGCGAAGGCTTGCGCGAGCTCACACCCGATCGGCCCCGCACCCAGAATGGCAAGCCGTCGCGGCTGCTGAGTGAGCTCGAAAATCGTCTCGTTCGTGAGCGCATGCTCGCGCAACCCCGGGACGGGCGGCACGAACGCGCGCGCGCCGGTTGCGATCACGAACTTGCTCGCGCGCAACTCAGCATCGCCGACGCGCACGCAAGTTGCATCGACGAACTCGCCCGCACCCAAAAACACGTCGACGCCGGCCTGCGTGTAACGCGCAACGGAATCGTGATGTGAGATTTGCGCCCGCACGCTCCGGACTTGTGCGATCGCGGCATCGAACGACAGACCGGCAAACGCGCCGGCTAACAACGTCTTCGACGGCACACAACCGACGTTCAAACAATCGCCACCCATACGGTGCTTCTCGACCAACGCAACCTTGGCACCCAGCCCGGCTGCGGCAATCGAGACGATGAGTCCGGCCGGGCCGCCACCCAACACGACCAAGTTGTAGCGCGCAGCCGGCGTCGGATTGCGGTAGTCCGCTGGGAACACCAGCGCACGCCATTCGATGTCGGCCAACTCTCCGGGGTAGCTCATGATGCGGCGAGCTCCTGATCGAGATAGCGCTTCGCGAGGCGCGTCACGAGAACGGTCACGACGACCGTCGCGGCAAGCCCAGCGAACAACAATACGCGGCCCGCCGTGCCCGTCTCCACTTTGCCCGACAGGGCTTCGGCGATATTCGCCGCAGCGGAACCCGCGTACACATACAACACCGTCGCGGGAAACATGCCGATCCAAGAACCGAGGATGTAATCACGTGGCTTGACCGCGGTCACACCGTACGCATAGTTCAACAAGTTGAACGGGAATACGGGCGACAAGCGCGTCAGCAACACGATCCAAAAGCCGCGCGCATCGAGCGCACGGTCGAGCGCACGAAACTTCGGCCAGGCTTCGATCTTTTGACTGACCCAGCCGCGTGCGGCGGTGCGGCCAACGAAAAAGGCGGCTGTTGCACCCAGCACGCTCGCGAGCGAGACGAGCGCGACGCCATGAACCAATCCGAAGATCGCGCCTGCAGCAATCGTGAGGATCAACCCGGGTAGCAGCGCGACCGTCGCGACGATGTACAACAAGACATAAACCACCGCAGCCACTTCACGGTTCGCAGCCGTCCACTCCAACGCGGCGCGTAACCATGCACCCACGGGCAGCAGCGTGAGGGCCGCGATGACCGCAGCAGCGAACAACACGATCTTTACCCAGCGCAAGGTGTTTTCAGACATGGCAGGCTTCAGCAACAATCGGTGGATGCGGACTAGACCGCCGTTTGCAGCGCATTATTGCGCAGCCGTGCGCTGCTCGGTTCGTTCATTGTGCGTTTAGGCAAGCGCGCGTAGTTTGTGGCGTATGAAGAACCAGCCTCTACTCTGGGCATTCGTGTTGGCAGCCATGCTGGTAGCCGGGCCTGCGCACGCATTTCGTTGCGGCACTCGCTTGGTGCACGAGGGTGACACGCGCGCCGAAGTCGCGGCCAAGTGTGGCAACCCGTCGGATATCGAGCGGCGCTCAGTGTGGCGGCGGCCGGTGGTTTGGTACCACGGGCACCCCTATTACACGAGCCCCGACGTGGTGGAGATTCCGATCGAGTCGTGGGTCTACAACCTGGGGCCGAACAAACTCATGCGCCGCATCCGCTTCGAAGACGGCGTCGTCACTGAAATCGAAACGCTCGGCTACGGCTACCACGAGCGCGATCGTCCGCGCGACTAGTTAGCGCTGCGCAGCAATCCAACGATCAATCTTCGCCTCGAGCACGTCCATCGGCACCGCGCCGTCGCGCAGCACTTGGCTGTGGAACTCGCGGACGTCGAAGCGCGCACCCAACTCGCGCTCCGCTTTGGCGCGCATCGCGGAGATGCGCAATTGGCCCACCTTGTAACCCAACGCTTGCCCTGGCCACACGATGTAGCGCTCAACTTCCGCAACGACATCGGATTCCGCCATCGACGAATTGTCGAGCATGTATTGTATGGCCTGCTCACGCGTCCAGCCTTTTGAATGCAGACCTGTGTCGACGACGAGGCGCATCGCACGCAACATCTCATCCGACAAGCGTCCGTACCATTGATACGGATCCGTGAAGACGCCGAGCTCGCGACCGATCGACTCCGCGTACAGCGCCCATCCTTCGGCATACGCCACATAGTTATTGAACCGGCGGAAGCGCGGCAGCTCCTTGAGTTCTTGCTGAATGGCCACTTGAAAGTGATGGCCGGGCGCGGCCTCGTGCAGCGACAAGGTCTCGACGATGAAATTCGGCTGCGCTTTCAGGTTGTATGAGTTGATGTAAAAGATGCCCGGACGTTTGCCATCTTCGGAGGGCCCTTGATAGAAGGCCCCTGCCGCCGAAGCCGCGCGGAACGGCTCGACGGTGCGCACCTCGTAGTCAGCCTGCGGAAAATCCTTGAAGAGCTTCGGCAGCAGTGCGTCGATCCGCGTCTTGGCGTCGCGATATGCGGCTAACAACTCTGCGTCTGAGCGAAAATAGAACTTCGGCTCCGTCTCCAAGTACTTGAAGAACGCGTCGAGATCGCCTTGGAAGCCGACCTGCTCTTTCACGCGCGTCATCTCGGCGCGAATGCGTGCGACTTCTGCCAAGCCCAATTCGTGGATTGCATCCGCCGTCAGCGACGTCGTCGTGCTCGACCGAATTCGCAGCCGATACCAGGCCTGACCGTTGGGCAATGCCGACCAACCGACGGACGTCCGTGCGCTCGGTGCGTATTCCTTCTCGATGAACTCGGCGAGCGCGCCATAGGTGGGCAACAACCGATTGGCAATCAGCTCGCGATACGCCGTCGTCAGACGCGCACGATCCGCGGCCGAAAACTCCTCTGGCAGCGCCTTGATTGGCTGCCAGAACACACTCTCTTCGACGCCTTGAGCCGTGACTTCGCGCAACTGCGGCAGCACTTTCAAAATCGCGGGGCGCGGCACCGTGACACCCGACGCCACACCCGCGCGCATCGCGCGCATCGCGTTGTCGGCCCACGTGGGGAATTGCTCGGCGCGTCGCAAGAAATTGTCGTAGTCGCGCACGGTGCGGAACGGTTGCGGACCGGCGCCCGAGCCGAACACGGCGAGCGTGGTCGCCATGCTATCGAGCTGCGTGATGGGCATCAGATGCTCGGGAAACCGCAACTGCTCGAGCGCAAGCTCGCGCTCGCTGACGAAGATGTCGCGGGTCACGCGCGCTGCCGGTGACAGCGCGTCCGCATCGAGCGCCCGCACGCGCGCCAAGTAGTCGGTTTCGAGTGCGCGGCTCTGCGCCAAGAACTCGGGCGTCATCGCTTGTTCGAGGCGGTCGTTGTAGCGCTCGTCGCCGATGTAGGTTGCGAACGTAGGGTACAACTGCAGCACGGATTCGAAGTACGCCTCGACGACCGCGGTGAGCGCGGCATCGGCCGCGGCACGGGTCGTGGCAGGAGCAGTTGGTGCCACGGGTGTCGCGGCACAGCCGGCCAGTAGTCCCGTTGCCATGGCGGTGCTAACGACTAACAGGATTCGACGGATCGCAAGCAACATCGAAGACACTCCTACGCGTGCTGTGGCAGCGCCCGTCGCGTGATCCAAATGTAGCGCCACGCGAGCAAGACGGCGCAGACGAACAAGCCCAGAATCAGGCCGAACCAAATGGCGTCGGCCCCCACGGCCTGCCGGACGCCCACATAGTAGGCGATTGGGAAGCCAACCACCCAATAGCTGAACAATGCGATCGCGAGCGGGACGCGCGTATCCTTGAAGCCGCGTAACGCACCGGCAGCTCCCACCTGCAGGCCATCGGCGATTTGGAAGATCGCCGCGAAGATCAGCAAGTGCGCGGCAAAGCTCAACACGACCGGATCGTCGGTGTAGACATCGGCGATATCGTGGCGTGCGCCGAGCAACACGACCGCAGAAAGGGCCATCGTTGCGACACACACACCGATGCCCACCCATCCCGCACGCCGTGCACCCGCAAAGTCGCCGCGTCCGACGGCGTGCCCAACATGGATAGTCGTCGCCGAATGAACCGATAACGGCACCATGAACATCAGCGATGCGTAATTGAGTGCGATTGCATGCGCCGCCATCGTTCCCGCTCCGAGCGTCCCCATCATGAGCCCGGCGCTGACGAACAACGCGCCTTCAGCGAGCACGCTTCCGGCGATCGGTAAGCCGATCCGCAGCATCTCGCGGAGCCGCACGAAGTCCGGCCGCTCGAATCGCTCCCACAGTCGATACGGCCGGTACACGGGATGGCGCCCCATGTAGAGCAGCATCGAGCCAAATACTAACCACTGGACCAGCGCGGTCGAGACGCCGGTACCGACGGCGCCGAGCGCTGGCATGCCCCACTTGCCGTACATGAACGCGTAGTTGCCGATCGCATTCGCCACGAGACCGAGCAGCGCTCGAATCAACATCGGCCGCGTCCAACCCACGCCCTCGCTCGTGTAGCGCAACGCGAGAAAGCCGATCGCGGCCGGCGCACCGCACGCGATCGCGAGGCAGTAGCGTCCGGCAAGTTCGGCAACGGGCGGCTCGATTCCGAACGCGAGCAGCACGGGCCGTGCGAACAGCAAACCGGACACTGTGACGACGGCCAGCAACAGCACGAGCCACCACGACTGGCGAAAGAACGCGCCGACCTCGTCATGACGCTCAGCGCCGTGCGCATGGGCCGTGAGTGGCGACAGACTCATCATGAGACCGAGCGCCACGAGGAAGAAAAAATTGTAGTAGTTCGCGCCAACGGCGACGGCGGCGAGTTCGGTCGCACCGAGCTGCCCGGCCATTACCGTATCGGTAAAGGACATGCCTGCCGATGCGAGGTTGTTGACGAGCAAAGGAGCCGCCAGCCGCGCGATTCGGCTCGCATCGGCGCGTGCGCGGCCACTGGTGACGGCCATGTTTCGTTTTCCCGTGAAGGCGGGCATTCTACGCGCCGCGTCGCGCAACCGCGCGGCGGTTCATTCGAAGGAATCACCATGCTCGTCGGATCGTCCCCTCGCAAGGTCGCCATCGTCGGCGGTTCTCGAATTCCGTTCGCTCGCGGGCACGGCGCCTACGCCGCTGTCGGCAATCAAGAGATGCTGACGGCCGCACTGAAGGGCGTCGTCGAGAAGTACAAATTGCAAGGTGAACGCCTCGGTGACGTGATCGGCGGTGCCGTTCTCAAACATTCGAAGGACTTCAACTTGGTCCGCGAATGTGTGTTGTCGTCCGGCCTACACCCCGACACACCAGGCCTCGACATGCAGCGAGCGTGCGGCACGAGTCTCGAAGCCGCGATCGCCATCGGCAACAAAATCGCACTGGGGCAGATCGACGCGGGCATCGCAAGCGGTGTCGATACGGTGAGCGATCCGCCGATCGTGTTCGGACGGCCCTTCCAACAGTTGCTGTTGCGCGCGCACCGGGGCCGGAGCGCGCTGCAGCGCCTGTCGCCGTTCCTTGGCTTGCGGCCGAGTCACTTCAAGCCTGTGATGCCGGGCGTGAGCGAACCGCGCACGGGCCTCAGCATGGGCGAGAGTTGTGAGCAGATGGCGAAAGCGTGGAAGGTCACCCGCGAGGAGCAAGACCAGCTCGCGTACGAGAGCCACGTGAAAGCCGCCGCCGCGTGGCAGGATGGCTTTTACAACGATTTAGTCGTCGAGTTTCAAGGCCTCAAAGCCGACAACAATGTGCGCGCCGATACCTCGCTCGAGAAATTGGCGAAGTTGCGACCGACGTTCGACAGCCGCAGCGGCCAAGGCACGCTGACGGCCGGTAATTCCACGCCCCTGACCGACGGTGCGTCGGCCGTGTTGTTAGCATCGCCCGAGTGGGCCGCCAAGCGGCGCCTGCCGGTGCTCGCCTACCTCACCTTTGGCAAGACGTGGGCCGTCGACTTCGTATCGGGCCGCGAAGGGCTGTTGATGGCGCCGGCGTATGCCGTGGCACACATGCTGCGCGATGCAAACTTACGTTTGCAGGATTTCGACATCTACGAAATTCACGAAGCGTTCGCGGCACAGGTGTTGTGCACGCTGAAGGCTTGGGAATCGGAAGAGTTTTGCCGCGAACGGCTGGGCCTGTCGGCACCGCTCGGCGCGATCGACCGCAGCAAGCTCAATCTGAAGGGGGGCAGCGTCGCGATCGGTCACCCGTTTGCGGCAACGGGCGCTCGCATCGTGGCCTCGCTCGCCAAGCAGCTTGCTGCTAACAACTCAGCCAAGCGCGGCTTGATCTCCGTCTGCACCGCTGGCGGCATGGGCGTCACGGCGATCCTCGAGCGCGCGTGAGTTAGAGCGACCGCGCGATCAACTCCTTCATGATCTCGTTCGTGCCGCCGTAAATGCGCTGCACGCGCGCGTCGGCGAACATGCGGCACACGAGGTACTCGTTCATATAGCCGTAGCCGCCGTGCAGCTGCACGCACTCATCCAGCACTTGCTGCTGCATGTCCGTCACCCACCACTTGGCCATCGACGCGGTCTCGGTATCGAGCGTCCCGTCGACGACTTGCTCAATGCAGCGATCGGTAAACACGCGCGCAATTCGCGTGATCGACGCGATTTCGGCGAGCTTGTGCCGCACCGTTTGCATCGAGCCGACCACTTGTCCAAACGCTTTGCGCTCTTTGACGTAGCGCGCCGTCTCCTCGAGCGCACCTTCCATTGCAGCCACACCACAGACGGCAATGATGGCTCGCTCGTACGGCAAGTCCGCCATCAGTTGGTACATGCCCTTGCCCTCTTCGCCGCCTAACAAGCAGTCGACCGGCACACGTACGTCCTCGAAGAACAGCTCCGAGGTGTCCTGCGCCGGCATGCCCATCTTGTCGAGGACGCGCCCGACGCGGTAGCCCGGGAGATTGGCGGTTTCCACCATCAGAATCGACAAGCCGCGCTTGCGCTCGTTAGGGTCGGTGCGTACGACGAGCATCAAGAGACCCGCGATCGAGCCGTTCGTAATGAAGATCTTCGAACCGTTGATGACGTAGTGATCGCCGTCGCGCACCGCGCGCGTGCGAATGCCTTGGAGATCCGAGCCGGCTGCAGGCTCCGTCATCGCGATGGCACCGATCAACTCTCCTTTGGCGAGGCGCGGCAACCAGCGCAGCCGCTGCGCGTCGCTGCCATGGTTCAGCACGTAGTGGGCGCAAATGCTATGGACGCCTTGACCGAAGCCGGAGATGCCACGACGACACAGCTCTTCGTACAGCACACACTCATGGCGAAAATCGCCACCGCCGCCGCCGAACTCCGTCGGCACGTCGAGGAGCAGCAGGCCGGCGTCGCCGGCTTGGCGCCAGGTCTCGCGATCGACGTGGTGCTGTGCGCGCCATTTTGGGTCGAGTGGCAGCATTTCCGTGGCCACGAATCGCGAAACGGTCTCGCGAAACACCTGCAAATCATCATCCATCCAGGGAGAGCGGTACGGGTTCATGGCCGAAAGTGTACCGAATGGCGCCACAACCTCGCGCGCCTTGAGATTAGTTTCATTTGAAACTAAATTAGGCGACATGAAACGCTACCTCAGCTTTCCGAAGTCCGAAGGCACGTTCTCGAAGCAAGCCCATGCGGACATCCCGCCCGGCACTTTCGAGCGCGAGATCAGCAAAGAGGGCTTCTTTGGCCCGGCATCCCACCTCTATCACCGCCACCCACCCACCGGTTGGGTGGAGTTCGAGGGTGCGCTGCAGCCGCATGCATTCGATTTCGTGAAGCTGACGGCACCGCATGCCTCGCCCTGGCTCGCCCCCGTGCTGCTGCGCAACGCGGCCACGCAGATTCGGTTTTGGCGCTTGGGGGCCTCGATGTCTGCGCTCGCCCGCAACGCCGACGGCGATCAATTGCTGTTTATTCATGCCGGCACGGGTGCGCTGTTCTGCGACTACGGTCACTTGCCACTCGAAGCGGGCGACTATGTGCTCATTCCGCGCGGCACGATGTGGCGCATCGACGTGCAAACACCGCTTGCGATTCTGTGTATCGAGGCGACGAACTCGAGCTACGAACTGCCCGATCGTGGGTTGTTAGGCCCGCATGCCATCTTCGATCTCGCAACGCTCGAGACACCGAAGATTGACGCGACTTTCTTGGCGCAGCAAAGCAGCACGGCGCGCTGGAGCGTCGAGGTCAAGCGCCGCGATACGGTGTCGCGCATCGTCTATCCGTTCAACCCGCTCGACGCGGTGGGCTGGCACGGCGATCTGTGCGTCGCGCGCTTGAACGTGCGCGACATTCGGCCGGTGATGAGCCATCGCTATCACTTGCCGCCGTCCGCGCACAGCACTTTCATCGCCTCGCGCTTCGTCGTGTGCACGTTCGCGCCGCGCCCGTTCGAAACCGATCCGGGCGCGCTCAAAGTACCGTTCTTCCACAACAACGACGACTACGATGAGTTGTTGTTCTACCATGCCGGCAATTTCTTCAGCCGCGACAACATTCATCCTGGCATGGTCACACTGCACCCGGGTGGTTTCACACACGGTCCACATCCGAAGGCGCTCAAGAACATGCTCACCCAGAGCAAGCCCGCGACCGACGAGTACGCCGTGATGGTCGATACGCGCGACCCGCTCGAGATCCTGCCCGCCGCGCGCGAGGTTGAATGGCGCGGCTACGTAGACAGCTGGAAGACACCCTAAGCGATGAAACTCGCGAGTTTGAAAGAAGGCGGCCGCGACGGCTTGTTGGTGGTGGTTAGTCGCGATCTCGGTGCGTGCCGGCCCGTGTACGACATTGCCCCCACGCTGCAAGATGCGCTCGATCGCTGGGACGAGACCGAACCGCTGCTACGCGACGCCTTCGAAGAGCTCGACGCCGCGGCGCGCGCGCAGCGTCTGCCGCCGGGTGCGATGACGTTCGACGCGAGTGCTTGTGCCGCGCCGTTACCGCGCGCGTACCATTGGGTAGACGGCAGCGCCTACGTCAATCACGTTGAACTCGTGCGCAAGGCGCGCGGCGCTGACATGCCGCCCTCTTTTTGGACCGATCCCCTCGTCTACCAAGGCGGCTCGGACGACTTGTTAGGACCGCGCGACGACGTACCGTTCGCGAGCGAAGACTGGGGCATCGACCTCGAAGCCGAAGTCGCGGTGGTCACGGATGACGTTGCGATGGGCACCACCGCCGAGCAAGCGGCGAGCCACATCCGTCTGTTGATGCTCGTGAACGATTGGTCGCTGCGTAATCTCATTCCGGGCGAACTCGCAAAAGGCTTCGGCTTTTATCAGTCGAAGCCCGCCACAGCGTTCTCGCCAGTCGCCGTGACGCCCGATGAACTGGGCGCGGCATGGCAGGACGGCCGCGTGCATTTGCCACTGGTCAGCCATATCAATGGCGAACTATTCGGTCGCCCGAACGCGGGCGTCGACATGACCTTCAGCTTCCCGCAGTTGATTGCGCACGTCACGAAGACTCGCAACCTCGGCGCGGGAGCAATCGTCGGCTCGGGCACCGTGTCGAACTACGATCGTAGCCTCGGCGCGAGCTGCTTGGCCGAACGCCGCACGCTCGAGCAACTCGAGCATGGCGCGCCGCGCACGCCGTTCCTGAAATTCGGCGACCGGGTCCGAATCGAGATGTTCGACACCACGGGTCGTTCCATTTTCGGCGCGCTCGACAACTTGGTCGTACGCTACTAACGACTGGCACGCGATGGCGTGCATGCAGTCGTCGCCGTGACGCGTGGTCACTAGCCTTCACATGAGGTTTCACCCGTGGTCGGGCGCGGATCGAAAAATCAGGCTCGCGGACTCGCCCGATTTTTCGCCGTTCCCTTGCCAACACGCGGCGCGCATCTTTCCCCTGGCGTCGTAGAAATCGTTTTGCCGGCACAGGAGCGCGCCGCGTGTCGGCTGCGGCGCCCTCTACACGAGTGAAACCTCATGTGAAGGCTAATGCCCACGCGTGGGGCGCAGCGAGCGCATGCACGCCATCGCGCGCCCGTCGTTACTCGTCGTCCAAGTAGCCGGGTGCCGCCGTGAAGTCGATGCAGAGTGTCTGCATTGCCGCTTGTAAGTCACCCAGATTCTCCGCGCTGACGAGCGCGAAGGATTGGTGTTCGTCGAGTGGGCTCAACGCAATCAGCGTGAGTCCGTACTGCGCAAGCTGCGCGTCGAACCAGCCCAACACTGCATCGTAGAAGTTGTCGCTCTCGCGCACTGCTTCCGCGTCTTCCTCCGATGGATACGGAATCTTCGCTTCGAGTGCCTGCAGCGGCGCGAGTTCGCCTATCGCCACCACGCCATCATCGTCCCACAGGCGCCATTCGAAGCTCGCAAGGCGTCCGGTTTCTTCGAGCACCGCCTGCACCGCACTCGCCACCGCCGCTGGGCTGCGCTTGATCGCGGGCGCATCCTCCGGCGAGTCGCCAAGATGCGGCCCGTAGAAGAGCGCCTCCATCAACTTGCGCCATGCCGATTCCAAGTCCAACGTCTTGAAGGTCTCGAGCGCGCGAAACTGCTGCACCATTCGGCTCAAGATTCTCTGCAACTCGACCCAATCGTCGCTGTCCATCGTCGCGTCGATGAGGCGCGCACGCTCATGCAACTTGTAGTTGTCTAAGCGCTTGACGTCCACCCGGAACGCGCCCGACCGCGCGTCCACATAAAAGGTGCTGTGATCGAGATAGCCCGGCGAGATCTCGAACCTACCGGCCTCGCGGTGCTCGTGAGTCGAGCTGGTCGCCTCATCCCAATAGGTACTGTGCTCGCCGGCAGGCCAAAGCGTCGTCAACTCGCGCGCCAGACGTGCGCAGTCCTTTTCGATCTCGGTCGTCGTCACTCGGATTCCTTGAATTGCGCGCCGGGTTTTCGGCCTGAAAACCGCTGAATGTCGCAGCAAATGCGCCAAAATACGGACATGCCGCTACGCACTTTAGCGACAATGTGCGGGGAGCGGTATCCTGCTGGGCTCGATCGGCTGCGAAGCAGCAACTAATTCAGAGAGTGAGGCGTTATGGGTGAATTCACGACGTTGATGGCACGAGATGGGCATGAGTTCGGCGCGTACCTCGCCAAACCGGACGGCGCGGCCAAGGGCGCGCTGATCGTTGTCCAAGAAATCTTCGGGGTGAACTCGCACATCCGCGCTGTCGCCGACGCTTACGCGAAGGCGGGCTATCTCACGATCGCGCCGTGCTTGTTCGACCGTATCCGTCGCGGCATTGAGCTCGGCTACTCACCTGCGGAAATCCAAGAAGGCATCGGCTACATGTTGCAAGTGAAGCCCGCGCAGTTCCTCGCCGATCTCGCGGCGTCGCTCAATGTCGTCAAGCATGCGGGTCGCGTGGGTATCGTCGGCTATTGCTGGGGCGGCACACTCGCCTACGTCGCGGCTTGCGAGTTGCCCGTGGCCGGCGCGATTTCGTACTACGGCGGCAGCATCGGTCAGTATCTCGACAAGAAGCCAAAAGTCCCGGTCATCTACCACTTCGGCGAAAAGGACTCCCACATTCCGCTGGAGGCGATCGACAAGATCAAAGCGGTGCATCCAGAAGGCGTTTACCACCTGTACCCTGCTGGGCACGGCTTCAATTGCACCGAGCGCGCCGATTTCCATCCGGCCAGTGCGAAGCTCGCGCTCGAACGCTCGCTCGCCTTTCTTGCGGAGCGCGTCGATGTCAGCCGCTAACAACCCGACTGTGTCGCCTGGCCTACGCCTACAAGATCCGAGCCTGCTGCACGACCGCTGCCTGATCGGCGCAGACTGGGTCGGTGCCGACTCGAAGCTAACAACCGAAATTCGCAACCCTGCCACGCAAGCGGTGCTCGCTAGCGTGCCCGTGATGGGCGTGGCTGAAACCCGGCGCGCGATCAGCGTCGCGCAGGCCGCAATGCCAGCGTGGGCGAAAAAGACGGCGAAAGAACGCGCCGTTATCTTGCGGCGCTGGCACGACTTGATGATGCTCAATCAAGAAGACCTTGCGGCGCTGATGACCGCCGAACAAGGTAAGCCGCTCGCAGAAGCCAAGGGCGAGATCGTTTACGCCGCATCATTCATCGACTGGTTCGCTGAAGAAGGACGCCGCCTCTATGGCGATGTGATCCCCGGTCACCAGGCTGACAAGCGCATCCTCGTGTTGCGGCAGCCGATTGGCGTGGTGGCATCGATCACGCCGTGGAATTTCCCGGCTGCAATGATTACCCGCAAGGCTGCGCCAGCTCTCGCGGCTGGCTGCACGTTCGTGTGCAAGCCTGCACCGCAAACGCCATTCTCCGCGTTAGCACTCGCCGACCTCGCGCTGCGCGCGGGTATCCCGCCGGGCGTGTTCAATGTCGTAACGGGCGACGCGCAAGCGATCGGCGGTGAGATGACGTCGAACCCGGTCGTGCGCAAGGTCTCCTTCACCGGATCGACACAGGTCGGCAAGCTGCTGATGGCGCAGTGCGCAGGCACCATGAAGAAGGTGTCGCTGGAACTGGGCGGCAACGCACCGTTCATCGTGTTCGACGATGCCGATCTCGACGCGGCCGTACAAGGCGCGATCGCGAGCAAGTATCGCAATACGGGGCAGACCTGCGTCTGCGCAAACCGGTTGTTAGTACAGGCAGGTATCTACGACGCGTTTGCAGCGAAGTTGGTCGACGCAGTCGGCAAGCTCAAAGTGGGCGATGGGCTCGCGGGCGCCACCGACCAAGGTCCATTGATCGACGCGAAAGCCTTGCAGAAGGTTGAACGTCACATCGCCGATGCCACGCAGAAAGGGGCGCGGATCGCGACCGGCGGCAAGCGACATGCGCTCGGCGGCACGTTCTTCGAACCGACGGTATTGACTAACGTCACGCCACAAATGGCGCTGGCGCGCGAGGAAACATTCGGCCCCGTGGCGCCGTTGTTCAAGTTCACGACCGAAGCGGAAGCCATTCAACTCGCGAACGACACCGAGTTCGGGCTCGCGGCTTATCTGTATACGCGCGACTTGGCGCGTTCCTGGCGCGTCTCCGAAGCGCTCGAGTACGGCATCGTCGGCTTGAATACGGGCATCATCTCCACGGAAGTGGCGCCGTTTGGCGGGATGAAGGAATCCGGTATCGGGCGCGAAGGCTCGAAGTACGGCATTCTCGAATTCACGGAGATGAAGTACGTCTGCGTCGGTGGGGTCAGTTGACGCAGCAATCGCGCGCACTGATTCCGCTGCTCGCCGCCTGTAGCGTCTTCGCGCCCCTCGGCAATTTCTTATTCTTGCCGGCGCTGCCCGTCATCGCCGCAGACTTCGGCGCGCCGGTTGCGGCCGCACAGCTCACGGTCACGGTATATCTCATCGCAAACGCGGTGGGCGTGCTGTTCTCCGGACCGCTCGCGGATCGCTACGGTCGCAAGCTGCTGTTGTTAGTCGGACTGGCGCTGGCGGCACTCGGCTTCGTTGCTGGCATCGTGGCCGATACATTGACCGGCCTCGTGATCGCGCGCGCGATCCAGGGCGCGGGCGGCGCCGTCGGGATCACAGTGGCGCGAGCCACGGTCGGCGACCTCTATCAAGGGCCCGCACTCTCGCGCGCGATTGCGACGCTGACCATGTCGATGATCATTGGCAGTGCGACCGCCCCCTATCTCGGCGGCTTGATCGCGCAATCGTTGGGTTGGCGCGCTGGTTTTTGGTTCTTGCTCGCTGGCGCGATTGCGATCTTGTTAGCCGTTGCATGGGGGCTGCCCGAGACGCGCTCGAAGCAGTTACTGGATCAGAGTTTCGCGCGCATCTGGCAAGAGGCGAAGACGGTGGTCGCTCGCCCGGTGTTCCTGGCGTACGTCGTCCAAGCCGGCGTCATCTATTCGCAGTTTCTCGTCTTCATCTCAATCGCGCCGCACGTCATGACGAACGTGCTGCAGATCCCACCCGCAGAGTTTGGCCTGTACTACCTATTCCTGTCGGGCGGATATTTTCTCGGCAATTTCTACGTATCGCGTGCCGGCCATCGCGTGTCCGGCACCAAGCTCATCCATGTGGGTCTTGCCGTGCAAGCGGTCTTCGCCGTGGTCGCACTCGGACTCGCGCTGCTGGGTTTCGTGGCACCGCTCTACATTTTTGCGGCGCAGTGCGCGCTGACGTTTGGTCAAGGTCTCGCGCTACCGAACGTGACGGCGCGCGGCGTCGCGTTGGCGCCGGGCTACGCGGGTGTCGCATCGAGCATAATGGGCTTTTCACAGATGGCCATCGCGGCCGCCTGTGTGCAGCTGATGGGCTTTGCGCCGATGGACTCCTGGATACCCGTTCTCACGTTCTGTGTTGTCATCGCCGCGATCGCATGGATCACCGCACTCGCGCTCGATCGTCGCACTGCAAAATCCGGTAACGCGGAAGCGCCCTAATCCATTTTGTTAGCGTAGAGCAGCGTCTGTTGCTGAATGGCGACGTGCAATCGTCTGCGCGATGACTGAACTGTGACAAACCTCGGTAGTCAGGACGCTGCTTGGCCGCTATGGTGGTGACATTCCCATCGGAGTCATTGCATGTCGCGCTATTGGGGGCGTCCCGATCCCGGTCATCCGGCCACGCATCCGGAACGCATCGGCATTTTGCTGGTGAATTCGGGCACGCCCGACTCACCGAGCACGCGCGACGTGCGCCGCTTTTTGGCCAGGTTGTTAGGCGATCCCCGGGTCGTCGAAGCGCCGCGTGCACTGTGGCTGCCGTTGTTGCACGGCGTGATTTTGCGAACGCGTCCGTGGCGTAGCGCCAAAAAGTATCGCCGCATCTGGACGGAGCAAGGCTCCCCGCTGCTCGCGCTGTCCGAGCAATTGCGCGGCGCGCTCGAGCGTGAACTGGCGAGCCGCGTGATCGCACCCATCTCGGTCGAACTCGGCATGTTGTACGCGAATCCGAGCGTGCCGACCGCGCTCCGCAAGCTCCAAGAATCCGGCGCGCAGCGCATCTTGGTGCTGCCGCTATTTCCGCAGTACTGCGGTGCCTCGACGGGGCCTGTTTACGATCAAGTCTCGCGCGAGCTGCAGCGTTGGCGTTGGGCCCCGGAGCTGCGTGTGATTTCGGAGTACCCCGACTTCCCGGGCTACATCGACGCCTTGCGCGCGAGTGTCGCAGAGCACTGGGCCGTGCACGGCCGCACGGAACACTTGTTGATCTCGTTCCATGGTATTCCCGAGCGCTATTTCAAACAGGGCGATCCTTACTACTGCAAGTGCCAGAAAACGGCGCGGCTCCTCGCAGATGAGTTGAATCTCCGCGAGAGTGAGTGGAGCGTTGCGTTCCAATCGAAATACGGTCCGGGCACTTGGCTCAAGCCATACACCGACGAAACGCTCGAGCAGATGGCAGGCCGAGGCATGCGCCGCGTGACAGTAGTTTGCCCAGGCTTCGCGGTCGATTGCCTGGAGACGCTCGAGGAGATTGCGATCGAGAATCGCGAGCGCTTCGTGGCGGCTGGCGGGCACGAGTTGCAGTACGTACCGGCACTCAACGCGCGCACCGATCACGCTCGTGCGTTGGCAGATTTGATCGCGCAGCACTGCCAAGGCTGGGCGCAGGTCGATCTATCTTGGTTGCAAGCCGTCGCACGCGTCGGCAGCTAACACTCAGCGCCAAGCTCACCGATTCACGGGTGCCCGACTGGGGCCGACTACCGTATGCTTGCGCGCCATGCTTGGTCGCTTCCACGAAATCAGTATCCAGACGCCTGACATCCGCGCCTCCGTCGAGTTCTACGAGCAGTTAGGGTTCACGCAGTGCGTTACCGGTGACACGTGGTCGCACCCTTATGGCGTATTGACCGACGGCCGCATCTTTCTCGGCCTCCATCAATACAAATTTCCCTCGCCGTCATTGACGTTCGTCCAGGACAACATCGCGCACCATGTCGCGGTCATCGAAGGACTCGGCATTGAAGTCGCCTGGCGGAGGTTGGGCGATGACAGTTTCAACGAGTTTGGCTTTCGCGATCCTGCGGGACAGATGATCACGCTGCTCGAAGCGCGCACGTACTCACCGAGTGCCCGCCGCCAGTCCGAGACTTCGGTTTTGGGCGACTTCACGGAGTTCAGCATTCCGGCCACCGACTTCACCGCGATGCGCGAGTTCTGGGAAAAACTCGGCTTTGTCGCGCTGGAGGAATCCGAATCGCCGTACTTACATTTGCCGATGACGAGTGATCATCTCGATGTCGCCGCGCATCGGCCGCGCACGCTCGACGCACCTGCGCTCGTGTTCTCAGCGCCAGACAGCGCTGCACGCATCGCAAAGCTGCGCGCGCTCGACGTACCACTTTCCGCCGACTTGCCGCGCGGCCTCGACCCCAAAACGCATGCGTTACTCGAAGCCCCGGAGGGCACGCTGCTACTGCTGCTGCACGAGATCGGCTGACGACGTCGGCGCGGGCTTGTCACGGCCTAACAAGCGACGGATCCGCTTCGTGAAGCTATCCATGGCCGCATAAGCCGCCGGCACCACGATCAAGGACAAAACGGTCGAACTCAACAGACCGCCGATGATTGCGACTGCAAGGGGGCGACGGAAATTGGCGTCCGCGCCAAGCCCTAACGCGATCGGCATCATGCCTGCAGCCATGGCCACCGTCGTCATCACGACCGGACGCGCGCGTTTGCGACACGCATCGAGCAGCGCTTCGTGTAGCGGCAATCCATGGTCACGCTGCGCCAATACGGCGTAATCCACTAGCAGAATCGAGTTCTTGGTCGTGATGCCGATCAGGCTCACGAGCCCGATCAATGCCGGCATCGACAACTCGATCTGCGTCAACAACAACGCGCCGAAAGCACCGCCAGCCGCGAGCGGCACGGCAGACAGGATCGT
>CAYUIT010000053.1:0-23385 GCA_964444835.1 uncultured Steroidobacteraceae bacterium | reverse complement strand
GCGACCGCGTCGCGGCGGCAAGCGCAGCGGGCCGTTTGGTTGTCCTTCTGAATTCCAACGTCAAGGAAATTGGCAAGGCCGATGTCGCCATCGAGCAAGGTGGCAAATTGCGCCGCTACCCCAACGACGCGGTCATCATCAATGCGGGCGGTGTTCTGCCCAACGAGCTATTGAAAGCGATTGGTATCACCGTTGAGACGAAATATGGCACAGCGTGACGGTTGGCCTTTGGTCGCGACGATTTGCGTCGCACTGGCTTGGGGTGCGCCCACCCAATCTGCCGAGCGGGCACCGCCTGCGGATTCCGCCGAAGCGATTCGTATCGCGCTTGGCACCAAGGATTTCGCTACCGCGTTGGCTGCGCTCAAGGGTGGCGCCGAGCGCGGTGATCGTGATGCGCAGTATCTGCTCGGCCTCGCGCTCGTATCCGGCACCGGGATCGTGGAAGATCGCGTGGCGGGGCGTCGTTGGCTCGAGCAAGCTGCGTCGCGCGATCATCCCGCTGCATGCTACGCACTGGCAGGGTTGTTAGCGCATGACGCGTCGGACTATGCACAGATGGATGTGGCAGGCGCGAACCAGTGGCTTACCAAAGCGGCGAGCCTGGGGTACTCGCTCGCTATCGAAATGAACAAGCGCAAGCAGTTGCCATTGGCACCTGCCTATCCCGATGCATCCGCAGGCAAGGCGGTTCGATTCGCATTCGCACGTTGGGCGATCGAAGCGGGGCGCGAGGATCTACTGCCCGGTGCGGGTGTTGCCACACTCATCAACGAGGTGGACGAATTCGGGCGCGGACTCCTCGGTTGGGCCGCATTCGCCGGCAACGCAAAAGCCGCGCAATGGTTAGTACAGCAGGGCTCAGAGGTCGATGCGAAAGATGCCTTCGGCACGACGCCGCTGATGCTCGCAGTGACTCACGAGAACACCGCCGTCACGTCGGCACTGTTGGCCGCGGGGGCAAAGGTGGATCCAGTCGACAAGGTGCAACGCACGGCGCTCACGCATGCCACTTGGGCGGATAGGCCGCAACAGGTTCAGCTATTGGTTAAGGCCAAGGCTGACATCAATCACACAGACGCACGGGGATGGACGCCGCTAGATGTCGCAGTCCAACGGAATCGCAGCGCTGCGGCAACCCAATTGCGCGCGCTCGGTGCTGTGACGAAGTTCGGCACTGGGACTCGAGTTGCGGTCGCGACAGGAATCGACCCCACGCGCACCGGTTCCCTGTATCAAGGTTGGTCGCCACTGTTAGTAGCGGTCAGCCGCAATGACGAGACGCTGGTGCAGCAGCTGCTGCAGTCCGGCGGCGATGCCCGCGGCCTCACGCCACAAAAAGACACTGCCTTGCATGTGGCGGTTGAAGCTCGCGCGGCGCCGTTAATTCCGCTGCTGCTGGCGGCCGGTGCCGACCCAGCCATCGAAAACAAGGGCGGCGAGTCGGCATTGGATCTCGCCATTCGACGTGGCGATCAAAGCATGGTCAATGCTCTCCTCAACGCGCAGCGCAAGCGCGATCCGTCTGCGGTCTTCAAGTCGGCACTTGCTGCCACGCGTACGCAGCAGACTGCCGTCTTGCGCTCCTTGCTGACGCTCGACAAGCTCGCCGATGTCGCGGGGCAAGGAACGGCACAACCGCTCCTCGTCGCGGCGCGCAGCGGCAATATCGAGGTGGCTCGCGCGTGGCTTGAACACGGCATCGATGTGAACGCCACCGATCGTGAAGGTCGTAGCGCGATTTGGTACGCGGCTCGCGATGGGCGCACGCCGATGGTCGCCGAGCTGCTCGCCGCGAAAGCTAAAGTCAATGCTGCGGATCGCAGTGGCATAACGGCATTGGCGGCCGCTGCCGCGGGTGGACATGCCCCGGTCGTCAAGGCATTGCTCGCGGCTGGCGCGAGTATCGACTTGCGCTCGAAAGAGGGCACGAGCGCGCTTGGGGCCGCTGCGGGTGCCGGTCACGCGGAGGTCGTCCAGGTGCTGTTGGCACAGAAGGCTGCGGTCGATGCGACGGATCAATTTGGCAACACGCCGCTGCTCTTGGCCGCACGCGCGGGCCACGAGGGCATCTGCCGCATGCTGCTCACAGCCGGTGCGAGCACGCGGATACGCAACAGTGATCGGCTCTCGGCAGTGCAGATGGCGGAGATGCGTGGCGACCTCGCGCTCGCGCAGACGTTGCGCGACCACTGATCGCCGCGCCGCGCTATCCTAATGCCCTCCGTGCCGGGCTGGGAGCGCTGCCGTGCGATTGCCATGCTTCTGTTCGATCGCTGCGTTTTGGTTGGCGACGCTTGCCATTGCGCAAGCCGCACCACTCGCCGCTAACAAGTCGGTACTGACGACTGCGGGCGAGCCGACGACACCGAGTGTCGTATTCGACAAGCGCGACGGCTTCATCATCACGTGGCAAGAGCGTGAGGCCGGTGAAGCGCGCCTACGATTCGCGGTCGTCGACAGCGCGGGTAAGGAGCTGCGGCGCGGGCAAATTGCAGCCGGCAAAAACTGGTTCGTAAACTGGGCCGATTTCCCGTCACTGGCGGTGCTCGACAATGGTGACTGGGTCACTTACTGGCTCGAGAAATCGGGTGCCTCGACCTACGCCTACGACATTCGTTTGGTGCGCTCGCAAGACCAGGGTAAAACCTGGAGTCGTCCGCTCGCACCGCATCGCGATCGGACGCCGACCGAGCATGGTTTCGTGTCGCTCGTTCCCGAAAGCGGCGACAAGGTGTTAGTGGTTTGGCTCGATGGCCGTAAGTCGTTGGCCGCCTCGGGCGAGGGCCACGACCACAGCGGTCATGGCAGCGCGAATTCGCATGAAGTTGAAGGCACGATGACGCTACGATCGGCGGTCATCGATCGACGCGGACGGATCAGCGAAGAGTACGAACTGGACGAAAGCGCTTGCAGCTGTTGTCAAACCGATGCGGCGCGCACGGCGCAGGGCACTTGGGTGGTCTATCGCGATCGTACGGCCGGTGAAATTCGCGATATCGCCGTCGTGAGTCGTAGCCGTTCAGGCAGTTGGTCGCTGCCAAGCATTCTCCATACAGATAACTGGCGGATCGAAGGCTGCCCAGTCAATGGGCCTGCGGTCGCCGTGAACGGTGCGCGCCGACTTGTGATCTGGCCTACCGGAGTCACGGGAACCACCACGGCGCAGTATCAGCTCGCAGATTCGGCACGTGTGGTCACGAAGGCCGAAATTCAGCCCGGCACGCAGATACTCGGGCGCGTCGATACTGCCGCATTTGGCACTGGTTTCCTGGTTTCTTGGATCGGCGCTAACGACAAGCAGTCTGGGTTGTTAGTCGCCGAGATCACGGCAAGCGGTGCGCTCGCGCCGCCGATCAATTTGGCGCCCGTAGTGATGACCCGACTGAGCGGCAATCCGCGCCTGGCCGCTGCAGCGGATCGCGCCATGATCGTGTGGACGGAGCCAAAGACCCCCCGGTCGCACCAGATCGCCTACGCGCTAATCCGACGCGTACCGCGTTGAGCACACTGACAAAATTGGCTCCCCGGGTTGGACTCGAACCAACGACCAACGGATTAACAGTCCGACGCTCTACCGACTGAGCTACCGGGGAACGGTAAGAAGGGCGCGCATTCTCGATATTTGAGCGCGTCGCGTCAAGCAACTTTCCCGAGAATCAGTGACTTGCGTTCTCCCCCGAGAACGCGTTCACAGCCTCGGGGTTAGGCGCTCTTGGCGACGGGTGCGCTCGGCAGCACTTTGCGCATGCGCTCGATGGCTTTCTCCAAGGTCTGCATGCTGCACGCGAACGAGATACGCATGTGGCCGGGCGCGCCGAAGCCGGAACCCGGCACCACGGCAACGCCGGCGTCGTTGATGAGTAGCTCGGCGAACGCGTTGTCATCCTTGCAACCGAGCGCAGCCATCGCCTGGCTCACGTCGGCCCAAGCGTAGAACGCGCCCGCCGCTGGCAATGCGGACACGCCTGGCAGGGAGTTCAGGGCACCGATGATGTAGTCGTGGCGCTTCTTGAACTGCTCGTTCATCTGCGCAACGCAATCTTGGGGCGCATTCAACGCCACGACAGCCGCCTTCTGCGAGATGCTCGACGCATTCGAAGTCGACTGTCCCTGAATCGTATTCATCGCGTTGACGATTTCCTTCGGGCCGCCGCAATAGCCGATGCGCCAACCCGTCATCGCATACGCTTTCGAGACACCGTTGATCGTCACGGTGCGGTCGTACAGCTCGGGAACCGCCGTGAGCAAGCTGCAGAACGGCTCGGCACCCCAGAAGATCTTTTCGTACATGTCATCGGTGCCAATGACGATGCGCGGATGTTGCAGCAACACTTCGCCGAGCGCGCGCCACTCCGCACGTGTGTACGCCGCGCCCGTGGGATTGCACGGGCTGTTGATCAACAGCAAGCGGGACTTCGGGGTGATGGCGGCTTCGAGCTGCCGCGGCGTCAATTTGTAGCCCTGCTTGGCGGGGCAATCCGGCGTGACCGGCAGGCCGTCCGCGAGCATCACCATATCGGGGTAAGACACCCAGTAGGGCGCTGGGATAATCGCCTCGTCACCCGGATCGAGCACCGCCATACACAAGTTGTAGATGGTCTGCTTCGCACCGGAAGACACGAGAATCTGTGAGCGCTCGTACTTGATGCCGTTGTCGCGCTCGAACTTCGCGATGATCGCGTCCTTCAGTTCGGGAATGCCATCGACATTCGTGTAACGCGTGAAGCCCTTGCGGATCGCCTCGACGCCAGCATCTGCGATGTGTGTCGGCGTATCGAAATCCGGCTCACCGGCACCCAGGCCAATGATGTCTTTGCCTTCGGCCTTGAGTTTGGCCGCACGCGCGGTCACGGCGAGGGTGGGCGAAGGCTTTACGCGTTGGACGCGCCGGGACAAAGCTACTGGCACAAGCTTCCTTTCTCTCGAAGCGGTGGAGCACGGGTGCGATCGGGGAACGCGCTATATTACGCGATCGTCTGCCGGGTTCCCACGCGCGCCACCTGATCGAGCGTGCCGCGTAGGCCTGTTGCGCGGCTCGATTCTGGTTTTGGAAAATGGTGCAAGTCTATGGAACATAAGCGGTTTGAGCTTTCCTCAGAGTACGACCCGGCCGGCGATCAGCCGGCGGCAATCGCTGCTCTTACAGAGGGGCTCACCGATGGTCTCGCGCACCAAACGCTGCTCGGTGTAACGGGCAGCGGCAAGACCTACACGATTGCGAACGTCATTCAACGCGTGCAGCGACCGACGATCGTTCTCGCACACAACAAGACGCTCGCTGCGCAACTCTACGGGGAGTTTCGCGAGTTCTTCCCGAACAATGCCGTCGAGTACTTCGTGTCGTACTACGACTACTACCAACCCGAGGCCTACGTGCCCTCGAGTGACACCTACATCGAGAAAGATGCCTCGATCAACGAGCACATCGAACAGATGCGCTTGTCGGCCACCAAAGCCCTACTGGAGCGCAGCGATTCAATCATCGTCGCGACAGTGTCTTCCATATACGGCTTGGGCGATCCGGCGTCCTATCTCGCCATGGTGCTGCACTTGGAGCGCGGCGAACGCATGGATCAGCGCCGCTTGTTGCGTCGCCTCGCCGACATGCAATACACGCGCAATGAGCTTGATCTCACGCAAGGCACGTACCGCGTGCGTGGCGATGTGATCGACATCTTTCCGGCCGAGTCGAGTCGTGAGGCGGTGCGCGTCGAGTTGTTCGACGAAGCCATCGACTCACTGTGTACCTTCGATCCGCTGACCGGCGAGATCTTGCGCAAAGTGCCGCGCTTCACAGTCTATCCCGGGTCGCATTACGTGACACCCAAAGAGCGCCTGATCGGCGCGCTCGATTCGATTCGCGAGGAGCTGCGCGGGCGGCTCAAAGAACTGCGTGATGCTAACAAGCTGGTAGAAGCGCAGCGGCTCGAGCAGCGCACGATGTTCGATATGGAAATGATGAAGGAAGTGGGCTACTGCGCCGGCATCGAGAACTACTCGCGCTACTTGTCGGGTCGCGAGCCCGGTGAGCCACCACCATGCTTGTTCGACTACCTACCGAAGAACGCGCTCCTCGTCATCGACGAGAGTCACCAGACCGTGCCGCAGTTGGGAGCGATGTACAAGGGCGACCGCTCGCGCAAGGAAACCCTGGTGGAATATGGTTTCCGGTTGCCGTCGGCGCTCGACAACCGACCGCTTAAGTTCGAAGAGTGGGAGCAGCTCGCACCGCAGATGATCTTTGTGTCCGCAACACCCGGCCAATACGAAGCGCAGCATGCGTCGCAAGTGGTTGAGCAAATCGTTCGACCCACCGGCTTGATCGATCCGCGCGTTGAAATTCGTCCCGTGCGCACACAGGTGGACGATCTGCTGTCGGAGATCCGCCAGAACACCGCGCGCGACGAGCGCGTGCTCGTAACGACGCTCACCAAACGCATGGCCGAGGATCTCACCGAGTACTTGCACGAGCACGGCGTGAAGGTGCGGTACTTGCACTCGGATGTGGAAACCGTGGAGCGGGTCGAGATCATTCGCGATCTTCGGCTCGGGAAGTTCGACGTGCTCGTCGGCATTAATCTGCTGCGCGAGGGTTTGGACATGCCGGAGGTGTCGCTCGTTGCCATTCTCGATGCTGACAAAGAGGGATTCCTACGGTCTGACAACTCGTTGATCCAAACTATTGGCCGCGCGGCGCGCCATGTGAACGGGCGTGCCATTCTGTACGCTGACAAGATGACGGGCTCCATGCAGCGCGCGATCGACGAAACGGATCGGCGTCGCAGTCGTCAAGTTGCGTTCAACGAGCAGCACGGCATCGTGCCGCGCGGCATCAGCAAGGCAGTGTTCGATGTGATGGAGGGCGCGCGCGCGGAGCCCGCGGATCAATCGGCCAAGGCGGGTGGCCGCCGTGCGCAGGCCGTCGCACCATCGGGCAATGTGGTGTTGCTAGCACCCGAGCAGGTCGCACGAGACATCAAACGTCTGGAAGCGGAAATGTTCAAGCGCGCACGCAATCTCGAGTTCGAGGAGGCAGCAAAACTGCGCGACCAAATCGAAAAGCTCAAGCAGGCGCAGCTCGGACTCCTGGGGGCCGCAGCAGGCTAGCGGCGGGTTCGGGGCGGGATCCATGGGCCTTCCATGGCCCGAATTCGCATCCCGCTATCCCCGATCCATGGGCCTTCCGTGGCCCGAAACCGATCCAGTCCTCAATCCGGCGCGCTTCGGCTTGCTGGCCGTTGCGACCTCTTGTATCTTCGCGGCCCCGCAATAGGCGCGTAGCTCAGTGGTAGAGCACCACCTTGACATGGTGGTGGTCGGTGGTTCGATCCCACTCGCGCCTACCAATCCCCCAGCGTTTGCAGGTCGCGCGGTGCGCTCACGAGCGGCCCGAGCGCCCAATCGATTCCAATTGAACGCAGCAGCGACTCCGTGTCGGGAGCGGCGACGCCGTCCGCAATCGTGGCGAGGCCCAACACTTCCGCCCAGCGCCGAATCGCTTCGAGCATCGCGCGGTCGGTGCGTTGCTCGACGGCTGACGCTACCAACGTGGGATCGAGCATCAGATAGTCGGCCGGCAAGTTCTTGAGATACGCGAACGAGGAGTTCGGCCCGCCGACGTGCTGCAGGACAACCTTGCTGCCCATTTGACGCACGCCATTGAGCAAGCGCACCGCGTTCACTGCGTGCGTCGCGACCGTCGGCTCGGGCACGCGAAAGGCGAGGCGCTCGGGCGCGACGCCACTCTCGTGAATGCGGCGACGCAAGAACGACAGCATCGCGGCATCGCCCAGCGAAGTTTCTGAGAGCGGCAAAATGAACAACGCTGCCGTGTCGGCACCGTGGTTGGCCAAGCTGCGGCAGATCAGTGGCAGCGCTGTACCGAGCAGCCAGCGGTCGATCGTCGCGCGCATGCCGAACTGTGCCGCAGCGGCGAGCAACCGCTCGTTCGGGAACGGCTGCGATGACTCCTCGTCGACGACCCTGAGATCGACATCAAAGAGCGCGACGGAGTCGTTAGTGGCGGCGAGTGGCCGCAGTCGCTGTGTCACGAGCTTGGCCGTGTCGTTGTCGAGCGCGCGCGACAGCGACGCCATCCAGCGAATTTCCTCACGACGGCGCACCAGGCCCGAGCTGTCCGTATCGAGCACGATCGTGCGATTGCCGCCTTCGTCGAAGGCGCGACGGCACGCGGTCACCGCTTCGCCCAGTGCCCCTTCGGCATCTAGCGCAGCGGCGGTCACCGGCGCAATGCCGATGCTGATGGTCGCGGTGGCGCAGCGGTGGGCCTCATCTGGCAGCATGGCGCGCAATGCTTGGTGCAGCACCCGCGCAAGCGCTTGCGCTTCATCAAGCGACTTATTGCGCGCCAACAGCGCAAACGCGTCAGTGTCGAGCGCCGCCGTCAGCGTGGCGTCACTTTTCAACAGCTGCAGCGCGCGTGCCAGCCGCGCTCGAAACTGATCGCTCGCTTCCATGCCCGCGACCCGGTTCATGGCTTGTAGCTGGTCGACCGTGATGTAGAGCAGCGCATAGGGGGTATCCGTGCGCTCCGCATCCGCGATAGCCGCATTGATTGCCGCCACCAAATCGTCGCGACGGGAGATGTCGACCGCCTCAACAATGGCGCGCTGCGGATCTGCGGATGGAACCTCCGTGATGACATAGAGATGCCAACCCGCATGCGCCGGACTGAGGCCTGCGAGTGCTTTGGTGTGGACGTTCACGCGAACGGGATTGCCGGCGCGCCGCTTGAGCAGCAGCTCAGCAGGCCACAACGGCTGGCATTCCTCAGTCGCTGAGCCGCCGTGCGCAGGACGCTCGCTCAACGGGAGTAGGTCGGTTACGGGCTGCCCAATGGCATCCAGCGCTTGCACACCGATGAGTTGCTCGGCACGCGGGTTCATCAGTGCGACGCAGCCTTGGCTGTCTTCTACGACGACCGCATCGCTCGACACTGCTGCCAGCGACAAAAATGCCGATTCGGCACCTTGCACGCCGTGCAGTAGCGATTCCAGTTTGAGCGCACGAGTCTGCAACGCCATTTCCCACCTGAACCGGTCCCGATTCGAGGCGCGCAGTATTCAGTGGTGCCGCTCAAACCACTGCCAACAACTGTTACGACACTGTCAAAAATCGTTACAGTTATGCCCTGACAACGCGAACACGGCACATGCGGATCGCACTGCTCGAAGACGATTCGAATCAAGCGCAATGGATGGCTCATGTCCTGGAGGCGGCCGGCCACTCCGTGCGCCTCTTTACGACGGGCCGAGCACTACTGACCGACCTTTCGCATGAGAGCTACGACGTGCTCGTACTCGATTGGGAGGTGCCCGACGGTAGCGGCCTTGAAACACTGCGCGCGTTTCGCAATCGTCGCGAGGGGCATACGCCCGTGCTATTTCTCACGCACCGCGATTCGGAAGAAGATATCGTCCTTGCGCTTGAAGCCGGCGCTGATGACTACCTCATCAAGCCTGCCCGCGAACGTGAACTCTTGGCGCGCATCGGGGCGTTGACGCGGCGCACGCGGAGCAGTCGCCCAGACACACAGCTCTCGATGCCCCCGTACGAATTCGATTTGCAGCAGCGAGTGGTCAGCCTGCACGGCAAGCCGGTGGAGTTGTCGCCACGCGAGTTCGCGTTGGCGCTGTTCTTGTTCCAACGTGTGGGCACGGTGGTATCGCGGGCCCACGTGCTCGAAACCGTGTGGGGTCGCGGTGCCAACACGACGACACGGACCGTCGATACCCACGTCAGTCGGCTACGCACCGCGCTCGACTTGGGGCCGGCCAATGGTGTGCGCTTGTCACCTGTTTACGGCTACGGGTATCGTTTGGAGTCGGTCGCGGATCGCGCGAACGAATAGGGGACGACGATGCGGCAGCGGGGACGACGAGGTCTGGGCATGGCGCTCTGCGTGCTGCTGTCGTGCGCGAGCTTCGGCCAAAATGCCGCGTCACCCGAGTATATCTACCGCGCGCGCGCTGGCGATACGTTGATCGGCTTTGCGCAACGCGCGCTCGTCAACCCCGCCCGTTGGCGCGAACTGCAGCAGCGCAATCGCATTACGAATCCGCAGCGTATCCCCATCGGCACTGCAATCCGTATTCCGCAGGATTGGTTGCGACAATCCGTCGTCACGGCCGAAGTGCTGCAGACGGTCGGCACCGCGCAGTTCGACGGTCGCGCGCTAGCACGCGGTGAGTTGTTAGGCGAAGGCGCAATCGTTACGACAGGCGCGGATGGCTTCGTCACGCTACGTTTTGCGGACGGTGGTTTGCTGATCTTGCAAGCCAATAGCCGGCTAGTCGTGCAGCGACTGCGGCGCTACGATGGTATCCGCCAGCACGATACCCAGGTGCGGCTCGAATCTGGACGGGCCAATTCGCAAGTCACGCCCAACCCCGCCGTCGGTCGCTTCGAGATCGCCACGCCGGTGGCAGTGAGTGCGGTCCGGGGAACCGAGTTCCGCACGCAGTTCGATGCCGAGCGAACGCTGGCCGGCGCGGAAGTGACCGAGGGCACGGTGGCGGTCGCGGGACGGTCAGAAGTGGCGGTACCGGCCGGCTTCGGTACCACGACGGATGCCTCCGGGACACCCGCGCCGCCGGTGCGATTGTTACCCGCGCCCGTGCTGGATCCGATTGCCGACCCATGGACTCGGCGCGAGCTGTTAGTGGCCGTGCAGCCGGTCAGTGGGGCGGTGGAGTATCGCGTGCAGCTCGCGCGCGACGCGCAGTTGCGCGAGGTGGTTGCACAAGCGAGTGGTCGCGAGCCGCAAGTGCGGCTCCCGGGTGTGAGCGATGGCGAGTATTGGCTGCGCGTCAACGCCGTCGATGAGCGCGCCTTGTTAGGATACGACAGCGTACAGCGTGTCCGGGTTGCGTTGTTGCCCGAGCCCCCGGTGCTGGCGGAGCCGGGTGCCGACAGTAAGCTGTCCGGGGAGCAAGCGGACCTCGTGTGGGAGGCAACGGATGTCGCGAGCAACTTTCGCCTACAGCTCGCAAGCGACGCAGCCTTCGCAAACATCGTGCGCGAGGTCTCAGTCGTGGGGGCCGGGCGGCACCGCGCTGAGGCGCTCGCTGCGGGTCGCTATTTCTGGCGCGTCGCCACCGTTCGCGGCGACGGCGCGCCTGGCGAGTGGAGCGTACCGCGCGGATTCGATCTGAAGGCCTTACCCGCAGCGCCAACGGTCACACTCGAAGGCGCGCGCGACATCGCCGTCACTTGGCCGAGCGAGCCCGGCCAAACCTTTCGGGTGCAGATCAGTCGCGATCCGCAGTTCGCGACGACGTCAGCCGATCTCGCGACCTCGCAAGCGTCACATCGTTGGCGTGCAACCGGTCCTGGCGTTTATCACGTGCGCATTCAGGCGACCGATGCCGACGGCTACGTCGGACCCTGGAGTGGCGCAAGCCAAATTGAGACGCCGCCACCGCGGTGGATTCGCTGGATGCCGCTCGCGACGCTCGTGCCGTTTCTGCTGCTGTGACCGCAGCCGCAGATTCACGTTGGCCGCTGCGACGGCAGTGGTTTGGGCTGCTCATCGGACTGATCGTCGCGACGAGCGTTACGATTGCCACCGACATTCTCTGGCGCGCTAACAACATTGTCTACGATCTCAGCATGCCGAGCGCGCCCGCGCCGGACGATTTACTGATTGTCGCGATCGATGATGCGAGTGTCGCGGAGCTGGGTCGTTGGCCGTGGCGCCGCGCAACGCTGGCCCTGGGGCTCGAACAACTCGCCGCGTTGGCGCCACGCGCCGTACTCCTCGACGTGTTGCTGCTCGAGGAGGATAACGCATCCGCCGGCGACGATGAGTTGTTAGCCGCAGCGCTGGATCGAACGCGGCCGACGGTTCTACCACTTGCGCTTGAGCGGCATCCGCGGACGGGAGGCCTCGCTGAAGTGTTGCCCATCGAGCCGCTTCGCAGCGCCGCGGGCGGCCTAGGGCACGTGCACCTCGAGATCGATCGCGATGGTATTGCGCGGAGCGTGTTCTTGCGCGAAGGGCTCGGCGAGCCGCGGTGGTCCCATCTTGCTTTGGCGACGCTCGAGGCCCTCGGCGAAACGCCGCGCGGAGGCTTGCGGGGCGAGCGACATCCAGCCCCGAGCGCAGGTAGCGACCGCTGGATGCGAGATTACCGGGTGCGAATTCCGTTTCTGGGGCCGCCGGGGCACATCCGTCAGGTGCCTTTCGCGGAGCTATTGCGAGGCTCGCTGGCACCCGAACAGATTCGGGGCAAGACGTTGTTGATCGGCGCCACCGCGCAAGGCCTCGGCGATTCGTACCCAACTCCACGGTCGGGTGAAAGTCGCACCATGGCGGGTGTTGAGATCACCGCCAACGTGCTCGCGATGTTGCGCAGCGGCGTGCTGTTGCGCGATGTGCCACCTGGGTGGCAGCACGGCGTAAGTGCGCTGGTGTTGTTAGTCTTGTTTTGGGGTTTCCTACGGCTGTCGCCGCGCGGTTCCCTCGTTCTCGTAGTTGTGATGCTAGTGCTGGTCGCGAGCGGTGCCTATTGGCTCCTACAAGCGGGCCACTGGTGGTTTGCACCCGCACCGCTGCTTGCGGCCATTGCCATCGCGTACCCACTGTGGAGTTGGCGACGACTCGAGGCAACCCAACGATTTCTCGATGAGGAGCTAACTCAAGTCGCGCGTGACACCGACGCGATCGATGCGATGAAGCAACCGGCCGGGCGCGCTTCGCTCGAGCGTTTCGGCGATGTGGTCGAGCATCGCATTGCGCTGGCGCGCCAAGCGGCCGCGCGGCTTCGAACACTGCGCCGGTTTCTGGCGGCAACCATTGCGAATCTGCCAGACGGGACGCTCGTCGTGTCCGCGGAAGGGCGCATCCTCCTTGCCAACGGGCGCGCGGGCACGCTGTTGCAAGTGAGCGACCATCGCACGTTGCCGGGGCAATCTGCGCAGACGGTTCTGGCGCCACTGTTGCGCGAGGTAGGCGAATCGTTCGACGCGCTTGCCGCGCGTGCGCCATACGCGCTCGAAGTGCGCGATAGCGCCGGGCGCGATTTGTTAGTCGATATCGCGCGCTTCGTACACGAGGAGAGTTCGACCGCGAGCTTGATCGTCGTATTGGCCGATGTGACACCGCTCAAGCGTGCGTTACGCGAGCGACAAGACCTCATGCGGTTTCTGTCGCACGACATGCGCAGTCCCGCCACGTCGCTGGTCGCACTGGCGCGTTTGCAGCAGGTGCCCCAACGTGCGCTCGCAACGCCGGAATTCGCGGCGCAGGTCGAATCGCTCGCCACGCGCTCGCTGGCGTTGACCGAGGGCTTCCTAGCGCTGGCACGTGCGGAAGCTGCCTCAACCCGCGATTTCGCGCCGCTCGACTTGAGCGACGTGGTTCGGATAGCGCGCGACGAGGTGTGGGCGGCAGCGGAAGCAAAGCGCATCACGCTCACTGCGAAGCTGCCGGAGGAAGCCATTTGGGTCGACGGATCGGTCGATCTGTTGACGCGAGCGATCGTGAATTTGCTGGCGAACGCCGTCAAATACACGCAGCTCAATGGGCAAGTCGGCGTGCGTGTCGAGCGCCGAGCCAGCGAGACCGGCGTCATCGTACGTGACAACGGTCCCGGGATTGCCGTCGACAAGCAGAGCGGGCTCTTCGTGCCGTTTCAACGCGCCGTGCCTGTGGACGCGCCAGATCCCGGGGGCCTTGGACTTGGACTCGCGTTCGTGCGACTCGTGGCTGAAAAGCACCGGGGCCGCACCGAGGTACACAGCGTGCCGGGCGAGGGGGCCACCTTCGAGCTTTGGCTCCCACTCGCTCCTGCGCCGGACGCCGCAGCCCGGTAAACTACGCGGCTTCATCCGCAAGCCGCAAAGCATCATGCCAGTCATTACGCTGCCCGATGGCAGTCACCGTAGCTTCGATCAACCCGTGTCCGTCGCGGAGGTTGCCGCCAGTATTGGCGCGGGCCTCGCCAAGGCGGCCATCGCCGGCCGCGTCGACGACAAACTCGTCGACACCTCATACGTCATCGCGCAAGACGCGCGGCTCGCGATCGTTACGGAAAAAGATCCTGCGGCGCTCGACATCATTCGGCATTCGACGGCTCACTTGTTAGCTCAAGCGGTGCAAGCGCTGTTCCCCGACGCGCAAGTGACGATTGGCCCGGTGATCGAAGACGGCTTTTACTACGACTTCGCATACAAGCGGCCGTTTACGCCGGAAGATCTCGAGAAGATCGAGGCCAAGATGCGCGAGATTTCAGCGGCAGATCTCAAAGTCGAGCGCCGCGTCATGGCGCGTGATGCCGCTGTCGACCTGTTCAAAGGCATGGGCGAGCACTACAAAGCAGAGATCATCGCGAGCATTCCAGCGAAAGAGGACATCTCGCTCTACGGGCAAGGCAATTGGCTCGACTTGTGCCGCGGCCCGCACGTGCCGTCGACGGGCAAGCTGAAGGCTTTCAAGCTCATGAAAGTGGCGGGCGCTTATTGGCGCGGCGATTCGCGCAACGAAATGCTGCAGCGAATCTACGGCACCGCTTGGCTCAACGATAAAGATCTCAAAGCCTATCTTCATCGTCTCGAAGAAGCGGAGAAGCGCGATCATCGCAAGATCGGCCGCGAACTCGATCTATTCCATTTCCAAGAAGAAGCGCCCGGCGCGGTGTTTTGGCACCCCAAAGGGTGGCGCGTGTTCCAAACCTTGATTGGCTTCATGCGCGAGCGTCAGGCCGCGGCGGGATTCGAGGAAGTGAACGCGCCAGAAATCATGGAATCGACGCTGTGGCAGCAGTCTGGCCACCTCGAGAAATTTGGCGAGAACATGTTTCTCACCAAGACGCCCGACGAGCGCACGTTCGCGATCAAGCCGATGAATTGCCCAGGTCACGTGCAGATTTTTAAACAGGGCATTCGCAGTTACCGCGATCTACCGATTCGTTTTGCGGAGTTCGGCAAGGTGCATCGCTACGAGCCGTCGGGCGCGTTGCATGGCCTTATGCGCGTGCGCGCGTTCACGCAAGACGATGCGCACATCTTCATCACGGAGAGCCAGATTACCGAGGAGTCGGTCCGCATCATTCAACTGCTGATGTCGATCTACCGCGACTTCGGTTTCGATGACGTGCAAGTGAAGTTTGCCGATCGGCCGCCGAAACGCGTGGGCTCGGACGAGATTTGGGATCGTTCCGAGGCGGCACTCAAGGCTGCAGCCAAAGCGGCTGGCGTGGAATGCGAATACAACCCCGGCGAGGGCGCGTTCTACGGGCCCAAACTGGAGTTTCATCTGCGCGATGCCATTGGCCGCACCTGGCAGTGCGGCACGCTCCAGGTAGACCTCAATATGCCCGGTCGGCTCGGCGCCACCTACATCGACGAGCACAGTCAGCGACAAACGCCCGTGATGCTCCACCGGGCCATTTTTGGCTCGCTGGAGCGTTTTTTCGGCATTTTGCTAGAGCATTTCGCCGGCCGGCTGCCCGTTTGGCTCGCTCCGGATCAGGCCGTTGTCATGACGATTACCGAGCGCCAGGACGAATACGTGCGAAAAGTCGTGGAAACGCTTAGAAATCAGGGGGTTCGAGTCATTAGCGACTTGCGTAACGAGAAGGTGGGCTTTAAGATTCGCGAACATACGCTGCAACGCGTGCCCTATCTTTTGGTGGCAGGCGATAAGGAAGTCGCAGCGAATCAGCTATCTGTGCGCACCCTTGCTGGCAAGGATCTCGGCACAATGTCCCCGGAAGCTTTCGTAAGTCGGCTCCGCGCGGAGGTCGAGAGCCGCGGGCGCGCCGTTTTGGAGGATTGACGCATCGCTATTGCAACCAAGCGCGTACGGCGCAACGAAGAGATCACCTCACCGAAGGTGCGAGTCATTGGAGCCGACGGCGGTCAGGTCGGCGTACTCACCCGGTTCGAGGCGCTCGACATGGCCCAGGCCGCCGAGCTCGATCTCGTCGAAGTGTCCCCGCAGGCCGATCCGCCCGTGGTGCGGATCATGGATTTCGGCAAGTTTCTGTTCGAACAGAACAAGAAATCCCACGCCGCGAAGCGCAAGCAAAAGCAGATCCAGATCAAAGAGATCAAGTTTCGTCCCGGTACGGATGAGAACGATTACCAGATCAAACTGCGTAACATCATTCGCTTCCTGACCGAGGGTGATAAGGCCAAGGTAACGCTACGTTTCCGCGGCCGTGAGATGGCGCATACGGAAATCGGCCGTAAGCTGCTCGATCGGTTGGTTCAAGACCTCGCCCAAGTGGGCCAAGTCGAACAGAACCCGCTGATGGAAGGGCGGCAAATGGTGATGATGTTTGCGCCAAAAAAGAAGTAACCCGCGGGCCTAACCACTCGCGGATTCGCCTGTAGCGGGCGCGCGGCAACGCGTCGCTTTGCGATCAGGGCTACAAACAGGAGTTCGATCATGCCCAAGTTGAAGACCAACCGGGCAGCGGCCAAGCGTTTTCGCAAGACGGCGAAAGGGTTCAAATCCTATTCGTCGGGCCGCCGCCACAATCTCGGCCACAAGCCTCGCAAGACCAAGCGCCAGTTGCGCTCGGGCGGTTCATCGCTCGTGCACAAGAGCGACGTTCACCGCGTCGTGCAGCTGATGCCTAACGTCAAATAATTCGAGCGAGGAATAGAACATGGCACGTGTCAAACGCGGCGTCACTGCTGGACGCCGACACAAGAAGGTCCTTGGCAAAGCCAAGGGTTATTACAACGCTCGCCGCAAGGTGTACCGCACTGCGAAGCAGGCGGTCATCAAAGCCGGCCAATATGCCTACCGCGATCGTCGCGCGAAGAAGCGCGAGTTCCGCGCGTTGTGGATCACGCGAATTAACGCGGCGGCCCGCGAGTTCGGCCTGTCGTACAGCAAGATCGTCAACGGCTTGAAGAAGGCCGGCATCGAAGTCGATCGCAAGATGCTGGCGGATCTGGCCGTGAATCAGCCAGTGGCGTTCGCAGAGATCGCCAAGCAAGCCAAGGCCGCATTGGGCGTTGCGTAACGACGCGCGAGGTTCGAGCGCGCTGCCTGCGTGTTAGCGCAGCGGCGCGGTCGAGCTGACGCGGCTGTACCGCCCGTGAGTACCTCCAGTCTCGATCAACTCGTGAGCCAAGCGCTCGCCGAAATAGCGGCGAGTGCGGACGCGGCTGCGCTCGAGGAAATCCGCGTGCGCTTGCTGGGCAAGAAGGGCGCGATCACCGAGCAGCTCAAGACGCTGGGCGCATTGCCCGATAGCGAACGTCGTGCGGCGGGCGCACGCATCAACGAGGCGAAGGAGCGGGTTGCGGGCGCGATCGAGACGCGCCGCGCGGCGCTCGAGCAGGCGGCGATTGCGCACAAGCTCGCGGCCGAGCGCATCGACATCACGCTCCCTGGCCGCGGCGAAGTACGCGGCGGCTTGCACCCCGTGACAAAGTCGCGCTTGCGCATTGAGATGTTGTTTCGACGCGCGGGCTTCGATGTTGCGACCGGGCCGGAGATCGAAGACGACTTCCACAATTTCGAAGCCCTGAATATTCCAGCGAACCACCCGGCGCGTGCGATGCACGACACGTTCTATTTCCCGAACGGCACGTTGCTCCGCACGCACACCTCGCCCGTGCAAGTGCGGGCGATGTTGCATGGCAAGCCGCCGATCGCGGTGATCGCCCCGGGGCGTGTCTATCGCTGCGACTACGATCTCACCCACACGCCGATGTTCCACCAACTCGAAGGCTTGTTAGTCGACGAGGGCGTGAGCTTTGCGAATCTCAAGTCAGTATTGCACGAGTTCATGCAGGCGTTTTTCGAGCGCGATTTGCGCATGCGTCTGCGCCCGTCGTATTTCCCGTTCACCGAGCCGTCGGCCGAAGTGGACATCTCGTGTGTGTTTTGTGGCGGCGAAGGTTGCCGCGTGTGCAAGCACACCGGTTGGCTGGAGGTTGCGGGCTGCGGGATGGTGCATCCCAACGTATTCAAGGCCTGCGGCATCGACAGCGAACGCTACACGGGCTTCGCTTTCGGCTTCGGTATCGATCGGCTAACGATGCTGCGCTACGGCGTGAACGATCTGCGCGCATTCTTCGAGAACGACCTGCGCTTCTTGGCGCAGTTCGCGGCGAATTAGGGCCTACGCCATGAAGATCTCCGTGGGCTGGCTCAAGGAATTCGTCACCGTGCCGTGGAAAGCGGCCGATCTGGGCTCGCGCTTGACGATGAGCGGGTTCGAACTCGAGAGCATCGCGCCGGCGGCGCCCGCATTCACGGGAGTCATGGTTGCGGAGATCCTCGAGGCGGTCAGGCATCCGCAAGCCGACAAGCTGCAAGTGTGTCGCGTGTCGACGGGGCGTCGCCTGGCATCGGGCGAGGTCGAGAGCCTGCAAATCGTGTGCGGTGCCGCCAATGCGCGCGCCGGACTCAAAACGGCACTCGCCACGGTCGGGGCACATTTGCCCGGCGGCCTGCAGATCAAGGCGGCAAAACTGCGCGGGGTTGAGAGTAGCGGCATGCTGTGCTCGGCGAAGGAGCTTGGCCTCGCCGAAGCGTCCGACGGTATCGTCGAGTTACCCGCCGATGCGCCGGTCGGCACCGACGTACGCGCGTTTTTGGATTTGGACGACACGATCCTCGAGTTAAACGTCACGCCGAATCGTGGCGATGCCATGTCGGTGATCGGGATTGCGCGCGAAGTGGCCGCGCTGGCGGGCGAGCCGTTGTCGCCGCCGCAGGTGCCGGCCGTTGCGCAGCAAATCGACGCCCGCGCGAGTGTGCGCTTGAGCGCGCCGGATGCGTGCCCGCGATTCGTCTCGCGAATCATTCGCGGCGTGAACGCGGCGGCGCCTTCTCCAACTTGGTTGCGCGAAAAACTGCGGCGCGCAGGCGTTCGTTCGATCAGTCCCGTCGTCGACGTCACGAACTATGTGTTGCTCGAGTTAGGGCAACCGATGCACGCGTATGACCTCGGCGAGTTGCGCGGTGGCATCGAGGTGCGTTGGGCAAAGCCCGGCGAAAAGCTCACGTTGTTAGATGGTAATGAGATCGCGCTGAGTCACGACATGCTCGTCATTGCCGATGAGGCCGGGGCGGTGGGGTTTGCCGGCATCATGGGCGGTGCGCGCACGGCGGTGCGGGAGAGCACGCAAGATGTATTGCTCGAAGTGGCATTCTTTTCGCCCCAAGCCATTGCCGGTCGGGGGCGCAAGTTCGGGCTCGTGACGGATGCGAGTCAGCGGTTCGAGCGCGGTGTCGATCCGACCCAGCAAGTGCGTGCAATCGAACGCGCCACTGCGCTGATCGTGCAGATTGCGGGTGGCAGCCCAGGGCCGACCGTCGTTACCGAAGATGCTGGGCGGCTCCCGAGTAGACCAGCGATCGAATTGCGGCGCTCGCGCGTTGAGTTGTTACTGGGGCGGAGCGTTGCCGATAGCGATATCGAGCGTGTGTTGCGCAGTTTGCAACTTGCGGCGACGCCGATTGAGGGTGGCTGGTCGGTGATGCCCGCCGCGCATCGCTTTGATCTCGCGATCGAAGCCGATTTGATCGAAGAAGTCGCGCGCATCGTCGGCTATGAGTCGTTCCCGGAAGCACCAGCGCGCGGTGCTCGAGTGCCTGGCTTGCCGCGTGAAGCGCTTCCGGATGAAAAGGCGCTTCTCAATATGCTTGCGGCACGCGGCTATCACGAGAGCATCAGCTTTTCTTTCGTCGATCCCGCGCTACAAAAACAGCTTTTCCCAACGCTGGTCGCGCCAACGCTCGCCAATCCGATCGCGAGTGACTTGGCCGTGATGCGCGCTTCTCTTTGGCCGGGCTTGATCAAGGCGGCTCTCGAGAATCAGCGCCGGCAGCAAGATCGCGTGCGACTGATCGAGGTCGGTACGGTGTTCGCGTCCGTCGAGGGCGGTGTGTACGAACGTCAGCGTCTCGCGGGTATTGCGACAGGCCGACGCGCTGCGGAACGCTGGAGCCACGAACGCGCCAGCGTCGATTTCTTCGATGTGAAACAAGACGTGGAATGTCTCCTCGCCGCAACGGGTGAGCCCGAGGCGTTTACGTTTGTGCCCGAAGCACTGAGTTGTTTGCACCCGGGGCGGGCAGCCACCGTGTTTCGCGGCAAGCAGGCCGTCGGTTGGCTTGGTGAACTGCATCCCGCACTCGTGCAGGCGTTCAATTTCACATATGCACCAATCTTGTTCGAGTTGGATTGGCTCGAGGGCTTGGCCTCACGCCTGCCCACATACGCAGAAGTATCGCGATTCCCGCGCGTGCGTCGCGACATCGCCGTCATCGTTGATGAGTCGGTGTCTTTAAGCCAGCTTCGCGAACGTGTAACCTTCGTGGCGTCGAGCCTTTTGCGAGAGGTCCGGACCTTCGACGTATACCGCGGTCCGGGCATAGAATCAGGGCGAAAAAGTATCGCTTTAGGCTTGATATTTCAGGAAAATAATCGCACTCTGACTGACGAAGATGCCGACAAAACCATGGCGGCTATCCGGGCGGATTTGAGTGCGACGCTAGGGGCGGCATTTCGAGAATAAAAGCATGGCAGCTCTCACCAAGGCAGAGATGGCCGAAGCGTTGTTCAATCAACTCGGTCTCAACAAGCGCGAAGCACGTGAACTCGTCGATTTGTTTTTCGAGGAAGTTCGCGCGGCCCTCTCCAATGGTGAACAAGTAAAGCTATCTGGCTTCGGTAACTTCGATTTGCGTGATAAGAATCAGCGTCCCGGTCGTAATCCCAAAACGGGCGAGGAAATTCCGATCACTGCGCGACGCGTAGTGACATTTCGTCCGGGGCAAAAGTTGAAAGCGCGAGTCGAGGCCTATGCTGGAAGCAAAGAATAACGACGAACTGCCGGCGATCCCGGGCAAGCGCTATTTCACAATCGGTGAAGTGAGCGAGCTGTGCGGTGTGAAGCCGCACGTGTTGCGGTATTGGGAGCAAGAATTCCCACAACTGAAACCGGTGAAGCGGCGCGGCAATCGGCGCTACTACCAGCGGCAAGACGTCATTGTGATTCGCCAGATTCGCAGCCTGCTGTACGAGCAGGGCTTCACGATTGGCGGCGCGCGCAACAAGCTCGCTGGCGAAGAAGCCAAGAGCGATGTGAGCCAGAGCCAGCAGATCGTCAAGCAAATGCGGATCGAGCTCGAAGAGCTGCTGAAGATCTTGCGGCGCTGACGCCGCGCGTCACCCATTCCGGGAACCTCGACGGCCCGCTCGCGGTCCGTTGCGTCACATGTTCATCAATTGTAGGTATCACTTATGCGTCTAAGACTCGTTGCGACTGCTGCGCTGCTGACGCTGAGCGCTGCGGCATCGGCCGATAATGCGGCCATCGGTGCGTGGGGATTCGACGCAACCGGCAAGAACACCGACGTACGCCCCGGCGACGACTTCTTCCGCTTTGCGAGTGGTCAATGGTTGACGGCGACGCAGATCCCGGGCGACCGCGCGCGCTACGGCATTTTCGATGTCTTGGCCGAGCGTGCGGAGAACGATGTGCGTGTCATCGTCGAATCGGTTGCCGCACGCACCGATCATGCGCCTGGCAGCGACGCGCGCAAGATCGCTGACTTGTATTCGAGCTTCATGGATACGGCGACGATCGATCGCCTCGGCACTAAGCCGCTGAAAGCCGATTTCAAGACCATCGAGCGGATCAAGAACGTTCGCGACTTGTCGCGCCAATTCGCACAATTTCAACGGATGGGCGTGGGCACGCCGCTTGCCGCATTCGTGTCGCAGGATGTGAAGCAGCCTGATCGCTACACGGTACTGCTCAACCAAAGCGGCCTCGGCATGCCGGACCGCGACTACTACCTCACCGAAAACTGGGCTGAGGTGCGCGGAAAGTATCGCGAGCACATTGCGCGCATGTTCCAACTCGCGGGCTTCAGCGAGCCGCAGAAGCGCGCCGCGACCGTGTTCGCAGTGGAAGAGCAACTCGCGAAGTTGCATTGGACGCGCGTCGAAAGCCGTGACGCAGACAAGACCTATAACAAGTGGGCCGTTGCGGAATTTGCATCGCGTGCGCCCGGCATCGACTGGGCGAGTTACCTCGGCGGCCTCGGGATGCAACGGCAAACGGAATTCATCGTACGGCAGCCCAGCACGCTGACGGGCACGTCGGCGCTCGTGCGGCAGATTCCCATTGCGGACTGGCGTGACTATTTGCGCTTCCGCTTGCTGTCGAGCTCCGCCGGTGTGCTGCCGGAAGCGTTCGTCAATGAGAATTTCGATTTCTACGGCAAAACGCTGTCCGGTACGCCCCAGTTACGCGACCGCTGGAAGCGCGGCATTTCGCAGGTTGAAGGCGCGATGGGCGAGGCGGTCGGCAAGTTGTATGTCGAGAAGCACTTCCCGCCGGCGGCCAAGGCGCGCATGGATGAACTCGTGCGTAATGTCGTCGCCGCCTACCGCGAGCGCATCACGAATCTCGAATGGATGGGCCCCGAGACGCGCAAGCAAGCGCTAGAGAAGCTCGCCAAGTTCACGCCGAAGATTGGCTACCCAGATGTTTGGCGGAACTATGCGCAGCTCAAAGTCGTTAGGGGTGACGCGTTGGGTAACGCGCGGCGCGCGAACCAATTTGAGTTCGACTACGATCTGGCGAAGCTTGGCAAACCGGTCGATCGCAACGAATGGTTCATGACGCCACAAACGGTGAACGCCTACTACAGCCCACCGTCCAATGAAATCGTGTTCCCAGCCGCGATTCTGCAGCCGCCGTTTTTCGATTTGAACGCGGACGATGCGATCAACTACGGCTCGATCGGCGGCGTCATCGGCCACGAGATCGGCCACGGCTTCGATGATCAAGGTTCGAAGTACGACGGCAACGGCGTGCTCCGTAGCTGGTGGACCGACGACGACCGCAAGCGATTCCAAGAGCGCACCGGCAAGCTTGTCGCGCAATACAGCAGCTTCGAACCGCTGCCTGGCCTCAAGTTGAATGGCGCGCTCGGCCTCGGCGAGAACATCGGCGACCTCGGCGGCTTGCAAGCGGCGTTGCTCGCATACCGCTTGTCGTTACAAGGCAAGCCGGCACCCGTGCTAGACGGCTATACGGCCGAGCAGCGCTTTTTCCTTGGTTGGGCACAGGTGTGGCGCGTGCTGTATCGAGAGGCTGCCATGCGCCGCCAGGTGCAGGTTGGGCCGCATTCGCCGGGCGAGTTTCGCGTGAACGGCGTGGTCCGCAATATCGATGCATGGTACGAAGCGTTCAACGTGCAGCCGGGCGACAAGCTCTACCTGCCGCCCGAACAGCGCGTTCGTATCTGGTAAACTTCGGGGTCGCGCGCGGAGCCCCATCTTCGCACGCGGCCTAATCAATCAGTCGGGACGTGGCGCAGCCTGGTAGCGCACTTGCATGGGGTGCAAGGGGTCGCGAGTTCGAATCTCGCCG
>CAYUIT010000052.1:0-23429 GCA_964444835.1 uncultured Steroidobacteraceae bacterium | reverse complement strand
TCGCGATCGACCGCATGCGCGGATGCGAGCAACTGCCCGGGTGGCTTGCGACGCAGCACGTAGCGGCCACTGCCACTACTAACAAGGTAGGTAGGGTTCGACTGCCCGCCCGTGAACTGCTGCAATTGCAGTGGCCCGCGAAACCCCGGCACGGCAAACTCCAGCCATTGCGCGAGGCGCGTGGCGTCGATGTCGAGATCAGGCCGCACGGGCTGCGCGGAATCGGAGCGCGTGAGGCCGCCCATGCGTAGCGATCTAGGCTTGCAGGGCAGCGCGACGAGGCGCGCTGACCCGCTTCGGCGCCGTTTCCAGCCGCGCACGCAGATCGGACTTCAATTGCCGGAACATTGTCCCGAGCGGCATCTCCGCATTGGCGAGCCACTGATAGATGATGCCGGCCATCGACGCCGCGTATTGCTCCGCCACGCGCATTGGATCGACGTGCTCCGCGATGGAACCCGCCGCCTTGCCCGCGCGAATCCAGCGAGCGACATCGCGTCGCTGCGCGTGATGGACCGCAGCGATGTTCGACTTGTAGTCGGCGCTCGGGTCGATACTCAGAAACCACAGCAGATACATGGCCCGCACTTCTTCCGGGCGCTCGCGGATAAACGCTTCGGCCGCATCAGTGGCCGCACACAGTGCGTCGGCTCCGACCCGCTCACCGACGGCAGCCTGCACGCGCTCGAGCCAATCGCGGCTCGCCACTTCGAGCACCTTGCCGAACAGACCCGCTTTCGAACCGAAGCGATGCGTCGCGAGACCGCGGCTGTAGCCCGCGCGCTCACCCACCGCCTGCAGCGTGGTTCCCTGAATCCCGAATTTCACTAACAGCTCGATCGCCGCCTCGGTAAGGAGCCGATCGGAAAGCGCTGTGCGATCCGCCTGTCTGCGACGCTTGGGCGATGTCGCGGTGGTAACTGCTTTGGCCATGTGTCGATGATAGAGAACGCGCAGCGAGCCAACAATTGCGCCGTCAGCTCGCCTTGCGTTCGAACTCGACTTCCGGGAAACCGGCCCGTGCCGATGCCTCGAGCTTGTCGTAGTAGGCGTTCGCGCCGCCGAAATAGATGAGGACGCGCGGCTTACGGTTGCGCAGATTCGCACCCATCATCCAGGAGTGGACCTTATCGCCCTGGTGCATCAGCGTCTGGCGGTGAATGTCGGCCGTATGCGCGGTCCAGGCCTCCTCCGCATCCTGCTTCGGCTTGCACAGCGCGTAGCCTTCGCGCTGCATCTTTTTGATGCAATCAACGATGTAGATCGCGTTCTGTTCAATCGACGTCGGCAGATTTGCGAACGGTGCTTGCGGCCCCGTGATCATGAACAGGTTTGGAAAGCCCGCGACGAACACGCCCATGATCGAGCTCGACACTTCATCCCATTTGTCGCGTAACAACACGCCGTTCTGCCCGCGGATCGGCAGTGCTTCCTGCGCGCCGGTGTACGCCTGAAACCCTGTCGCGAGCACGATGATGTCGAACTCGTAATGGTTCTTCGTCGTGCGAATACCGGTCTCCGTGATCTCGACGATGGGTTCGCGCTCGTTGATGTCGACCAGCTTGACGTTGGGGCGATTGAACGCTTCGAAGTAGCCGTGATCGAGCGGCGGGCGTTTCGAGAAGAAGGGATACCCCTTCGGTGTGAGCATGTCGCGAACAGTGGGATCCTTGACGTTCTCCAACATCTTGCGAATGACAAACTCGCCAACGATGCGGTTCGATTCCGGGTTGGCAATCAAGTCGTCGAAGGTTTCGAACACGAAGCTGAAGCTGCCGCGCGGCCAGTGCTCATTCAGAATGCGCTCAACTTCGGCAGGTGGCGTATCGGCGAGATTGCGTCCGACAGGGCTATCGAAGGCCATGCCGAAGACATGGTTGCGACACTTGCGGACGATCGCATCGTAGTTAGCCTTGATTTCCTGCTCCCACTCCGGCGTCATTTTTTTCTGCACCGCCGGCATGATGAAGTTCGCCGTCCGCTGGAACACCGTCACCTGACCCGCCGTCTGCGCCATGACGGGCAGCATCTGCACCGTCGTGGCACCACTGCCGATGATCGCGACGCGCTTGCCCGCGTAATCCAGGCCCTGCTGCGGCCAGCGCGCCGAGTGGAAGCACGGGCCCTTGAACGAACGGAGGCCCTTGAAGTCTGGGATCACGGGCTCGGAGATCATGCCCATCGCACTCACGAAATATCGGCAAGTAAAGCTCTCGCCGTTAGCGGTGCGAATCAGCCAGAGCCCTGTCTTGTCTTGGAAATCGGCACTGACGATGTTGGTGTTGAGTTGAATGTCGCGCCACATGTCGCACTTGTCAGCGACGAAGTGCATGTACCGCAGGTTCTCCTCCCAGCCCGGGTAGCGAACGGACCACTTCCATTCCTGCAGTAACTCTTTCGAGAACGTCAGGCAGTAATAGAAGCACTCACTGTCGCTCGCCGCGCCGGGATAGCGGTTCCACGTCCACGTACCGCCGATGTCCGTGGCCTTGTCGAAAACGCGAATCGACAGCCCGGCCTCGCGAGCGTAGTGAATCATCGCAAGGCCCGCAAAGCCGGCGCCGATGGCGATGACATCGAAATCAGGTGTGTTGTTAGTACCCATTGTCTTGCTCCAAGTCTTTGGTGTCTGCATCAGAGCGCGGCGCGCACCCGAGGCAGCACATGCTTCGCCATGTACTCCACGCGACGATGACCCGCGGCCACGGTTTCACCTGGCAGGCGGGCCCAGAAATGCAGGTCGCGAATCTGCGGATACGCCTTCAGCAGCTTCGTGAGTTCGACAACCGCCTGCTCTGCATCCCAGAGTTGGTAGAGCCCTTGCGCCAGCGCCGTGGCGCCGTCGGGGAAGCGCGGTGTCGTATCCGGCGGCCCGAACGCGCCCCACTCGATGTATTGGTTGCCTTGGTAGAGCGCATGCGGTGCGACGGCGCGTGCTTCGCGCTCCGGATCGTCGGACACGATGGCCCAGCTGCCGGCGATGATCACGCCTTCGTCTGCAGCGCGCCCATGCTTCTTCAAGCACTCGATGTAGACATCATGGCCGATTGAACCCGTGGACAAGAATCCATCGGCGATTCTTGCGGCGCGATCGATCGCGGGCTCCGCCATGCCGCCCAAATACAGCTTCGGCGTGTGCTCTGGCGCCGGCGTGACACGCAGATCGCCGACGGTAAATCGCTTGCCCGCAAAGTTGATCCGCTCGCCAGCCCAAGCCTTGCGAATGATCGCCATCGATTCTTCGATCAGGCTGGGGCGCTGCTTGAGCTCGCGGCCGAACTCGCGGAACTCGAGCTCGCGATAGCCGATGCCCACGCCGAGATCAAAGCGGCCGCCAGTGAGCAACGACAACGTGGCGGCGTCCTCGGCCACACGCACCGGATTGTGCAGCGGCAGCACCATGAGATTGGTGCCGAGCCGCAGCCGCTTCGTCCGCGCACCGATTGCTGCGCCCATCACCATCGGCGAGGGTGTGTAGCCGTCGTCGCAGAAGTGATGCTCCGTGATCCACGCGGAGTCGAAGCCCAAGCGCTCAGCCTCGACGATCTGGTCGAGGCTTTCGGCATAGAGTTTCTCGAAAGGGATCTGCCACTGTGGCGGATTGCGAAAGTCGTACCAGAGCCCGAAGTTGACGTGTCTTGCCATTGGCTGTGCTCCAGTCACTTCAACGAGCCGAGGAACGCGAGTAATTCGCTGCGATAGCGGGGTGCATTCTCGATGAACGGCGCATGACCGCAGCCCTCGAACTCAACAGCCTTGAAGCGGCGCACGAACTGCGCCACCGAACGGCCGACGTCCGGCGGCACGAACACATCCTTCGTACCGATGAACGACAACACAGGCACATCCAGCGCTGCGAGCATCGCTCGTTGATCGAGGTTGTCGAGATCCGCGAGCGCCGCATCTGCACACGGCGAGGTTTGCATGAAGATCGACCACAGCCAGTTGTGCATTGCCGGCGATAGCGGCTCGGCACAGACAACCTTTGTTAGCCCATCAAAGAAATTGGCGCGGTCTTGTCGCAGCAATTCGACCGTTGCAGTCGGCCCGCCCGGTGGGTTGCCATGTGGATAGTCTGGCGCCTGCACGTAGCGCGGTGTCGCAGCGCCAGTGAGTACGAGCCCCGCACAGTTGGAGCCCAGCACGTGCGCGACCTCGGTCGCGATGGCACCGCCCAGTGACCAGCCATTCACCGCGCAACGGCGCACGCCGGCCTGCTTCAGCACGGCGATCGCATCCGCGGCGCCTTGGCTGATGGTGTTAGTCGGGAAATCCTTGTCTGACAAACCGGAACCGCGCTGATCGAATGTGACGACTTCATGGCCAGCCGCTTGCAATGCGCTGAGCGTCGTATCCCAGACGCGACAACTCATGCCCCAGCCGTGCACCAGCAACACCGGCAACTTGCTGCCCGCATGATGCTCGAAGTAGATCCGATGCCCGCTGTCAGTTGTTAGATAGGCCATGCGCCCTCCTCGTGTGCCGTTAGCCCTTGGGCGCGGTCATCTGCGCGCCCGGGATCGGATTGAAGTAGTGAATGGTTACGTCGCGGCGCTTGATCTTCCAAGTGCCATTGCGCCGCTGGAAATGATCGCGATAGGTGGCGCTGATCATCTGCACGACGTCGTCGCGCGTCGCGCCCATGCAATCGACGTCGCAGACACCGTGCGCATCGTCCACGCCGGTGAACCGGACCTCGAGATTACTGGTTAGGTGATGGGTCTCGCGCCATACGGGCCACAACACTTCCTTCACGGCCTTGGTGATGCCGGCGTGCCCTTCGAACGCGCCGAACGGCGGCCCGATGTCCCACACACAGTCTTCCCACCAGATGCCGAGGAATTGCTCGAATTTGCTGCCATCGAACGCGCGACAGTATGTCGTCACGAGATCGCGCATTGCGTTGCGGCTTTCGAGCTGGTCGATGCGCGCCACGAGTGCGCGAATGTCAGTCTCCGAACCCATGTTTTTCCCCTCGTATTCCAGCGGCGTCGCGCTAGTGATTACCGATATCTAGTTCGATGGCCCAGCCCAGCTTCGCGCGCGCCTTCTCCAAAGCGTTGGGCAAGTAGTAATTCGGAAAGAGCTGCTCGCTCGCGCGGCGCTCGCGTAACACTTCCTTCGCGACGCTGATCTTGTGCACCTCGGTCGGGCCATCCACGATGCCCATCTCGGGAACGGTGGCCCACATTTGCATCAACGGCGTTTCGTTCGACATGCCGAGCGAGCCGTGCAGATGCAACGCGCGGTAGACGACATCGCGCAGCACACCCGGCATCGCCGCTTTCACCGCCGCGATCTCGCGCCGCACTTCGCGCGTGTAAGCCTGATGCTTGTCGATGAGCCAAGCTGCGTACAGAACGTGCAGCCGGAACTGCGTGATCTGCGTGTAAGAGTCGGCGATCTTCTCCTGCGTCATCTGCTTCTTCGACAGCAGTTCGCCCTTCGTGGTGCGGCTCAAAGCGCGCTCGCACATCATGTCGAGCGCGCGCTGCAGCACGCCGACGGTGCGCATCGCATGATGAATTCGTCCGCCGCCCAAGCGCGACTGCGCCACTTCAAAGCCCTGACCGGGGCGACCCAAAATATTTGCGCGCGGCACGCGGCAGTTGTTAAACCGCAAGTAGCCGTGCACGCCCGAACCCATGGCCTCGCGCATGCCGACCGCGACGTTGCGCACGATCTCGAGCCCCGGCGCGTCGCGGTCGACGATCAGGATCGATGCGCCCTCATGCACCGGCACCGTAGGATTTGTGATGACGACGACCAGCAAGAATTTTGCGAAGTCCGCGTGCGACGCGAACCATTTCTCACCGTTGATGACCCACTCGTCGCCAATCAACTCAGCGCGACATTGAAACTGCGCCGGATCTGCACCCGCCTGCGGCTCGGTCATCGAGTAGCAAGAGGCGATGGTCCCCGCCAACAACGGCTCAAGGTAGCGACGCTTTTGTTCGGGCGTGCCGAAGCGCGCCAGGATCTCGGAGTTTCCCGTATCGGGCGCCTGACAACCGAACACCGTCGACGCAAACCGGCTGCGCCCGAGGATCTCGTTCATCAAGCCCAACTTGACCTGTCCATAGCCTTGCCCGCCGAGCTCCGGCCCGAGGTGACAAGCCCACAGCGCCTGCGCTTGCACCTGTTTCTTCAGCGGGGCCATCGCAGCCGCCGGCCCTTTGCGAGCCGGATCGAAGGGATCCGCGGGATGCGTGAAAACGAGATCGAGCGGCTCGACCTCCGTGCGCACGAACTCGGTCATCCAATCGAGCTTGCGCTGGAAATCAGGGTCGGTTTCGAAACTCCAGGTCATCGTCCTATCCATCGCAGGGTGCGCACGAACCGAGAGTAGTCGCGCGGCGGTGCAAGCATGCACTCAGCAAAGATTTCGTCACGGCGAATGCCGTGGCGAAACTGCAATCGAGTATAGATTCACTTGCTAGACGACAACAAGCGGATTATCGTTCCCGTTGTACATGCGCTTGCCTTCGGCTCCGGCAGACCCGAAGCTCTGGAAAGTTTCGCACACCTTCGGCGCGGGGATGAGCGACGAACGAATGCCGCTCTTTTTCAATCGAGCATGAGTAGAAGATGGATAGTTACAGGGGGCTCGCGCGGCGTCGGGCTGGCCACAACCCGATACGCGCTGCAACATGGCGACCGAGTCGCCGTTCTCGCGCGAAACATTGACGCGCCTGAGCTGCAGCACCTTGGGCCCAACGCGCTACTGATCGCCGCAGATGTCTCGCAGCCTGATGAAGTACGCGCCGCAGTAGAACGTGTTGCAGCGTCGTGGGGTGGCATCGACGTACTCGTGAATAATGCGGGCCTACATCGCGGCCGCCGCCTGCACCGGCTCGATCTCAAAGACTGGCACGCAGTGCTCGATACGAATCTCTCCGGCCCTGTGCATTGCATTCAGGCGTGTCTCGCGCACATGAGCGAAGGCGCCTCAATCGTCAACATCGGCGCCGTCGTTGGATTTCGCGGCTTTGCCGGCGACAGCGCTTACGGCGCTTCGAAGGCGGGTCTTGCTGGCCTTACTCAAGTGCTCGCCGTTGAACTCGCGCCGAAGCGTATTCGCGTCAATCTCGTGATTCCAGGGCTGGTGATGACCGAGATGACCTCCCAGGTCGACGAAAAAGCGATCGAACAACTCGTGTCGCGCATTCCGCTCGGTCGTGTCGGCACCGCGCAGGAAATTGCTGCAGTCATCTGGTGGGTCGCTGGCTCGACGTACATGACCGGCGCAGTGATCCCCACGGACGGCGGGATGCTGTCGGCGCTTTAACGCCAAAGCTGCGCAGAGCCTCATGATGAGTGCAACGCTAACAATCACAGGCTGGCTCGCGGAGCACTTAGGGCTGCAGGAGGCGCAACTTGGTCCGCGGCTCGGTGGCGGCAATTCCAACATCACACAGTTGATACAGCATCGTGATGGTCTCGCCGTACTGCGACGTCCGCCCGACAACGCAATTTCCGCGAGTGCCGCGAGCGGCGTGCGACGCGAGTACAAGATGCTGCAGGCCCTGCATGGCCATGCACCAGTGCCACGCGCGCTGGGTTTTTGCGACGACGCCAGCGTGCTCGGTACTCCGTTTGCCGTCGTGGAGCACATCGATGGAGCTGCGATCAGCATAGCGCTGCCGCCCACCTACCCCGCCGGTCCTGCGACGCTGCAGACCATGGGCGAGGAACTGATCGATGCGCTCGCAACGATTCACACTCTTGACTGGCAGGCGCTCGGCATCGAGCCGCCCGACGCGCCGCAGGACTACGTTGCCAAGCAGATTCGGCGCTGGCTCAAAGCCCGCGCCACGGAGTCCGTGCGCGAACTACCACTCGTCGCAGAGATCGGTCGCTGGCTCGAAGCACGTCTACCTCCGCCTCCACCCGCAAGCGTGATGCATGGTGACTTCCATCTCGACAACACTCTGTTTCGGCTCGATCTGCCGCGTCTGGCAGCCGTCATCGACTGGGAACTCGCGAGCATCGGTAACCCGTATGCGGACCTAGCGCTCATGCTGTCGTTCTGGGGTCCACGCGCGGTCGATCCGCCTGGGTTCGCATTTGTGCAGAAAGTCACGCGCGACCAGGCTGGCTGCATCGATCGCGACACGCTGGCGCGACGTTGGTCGCGCAGGACGGGGCTCAGCCTCGACGAGTTCGAGTTCTATCGTGTATTCGCGCTGTGGCGGCTCGCGGCTATCGTCGAGGGTGCCTACGTATTGTTTCGACATGGCAAAGTCGCGGACGAGTACTCGCGCCGACTTGAGTACGACGTGCCGGCATTGCTCGAGGAGGCGGCGCGCATCGCGCGCATAAGGACGGGCGCATGAAGACCACGATGATGGACCTCCCCTTGTCGACGCAGATGATTCTGCGGCACGGCGCGCGAATCCACAGCACGAGTCGTGTCTGCACGTTTGATGGCGTGTCATTCCGCTGCAGCAGCTTCGCAGACGTCGCGATGCGTGCGACCTCGCTAGCTGCGGCTCTCGCATCGCTCGGCGTGAGACTCGGCGAGCGCGTCGCAACCTATTGCTGGAACCACCAGTCTCACCTCGAGGCCTACCTAGCGGTTCCTGCCATGGGAGCCGTCCTGCACACGCTCAACGTGCGACTACTGCCTGAGCAGGTCGCCGGGATCATGCGGCACGCCGAGGATGCCGCTCTGATTGTCGATGCGTCGCTGTGGCCGCAGATCGGACCTGTGCTCGCGCGCGTGCCAAGCGTGCGGCATGTCATCGTCGTCGCAGATACGGCTGTGCAATTCGACGCCAGCGGAGCGCCAGGCAGCGTGAGTCTGCATCATTACGAAGAGATCCTCACTGCAGCACCCCGCACCTTCAATTGGCCATCGCTCGACGAGCGCTCTGCGGCAGTCGTCTGCTACACGAGCGGCACGACCGGCGATCCGAAGGGCGTTGTATACAGCCATCGCTCGATTTTTCTGCACACGCTCGGCACGCTCGGCCACGACACTTTCGGCATCTGCCAGGCCGATCGAATTCTGCTGCTGCCGTCGATGTTTCACGCCAATGCTTGGGGGCTGCCGTTCTCAGCTTGGTACGCCGGCAGCGACCTGCTGCTACCCGGCACTCACACGAAGCCCGCCAACATCCGCGCGATGATCGCTCTCGAACGGCCAACCTTCACGGCCGTCGTGCCGACACTCATCAACGATCTACTGCAGGCGGATCGCAGCGAACCGTTGGACATGCGCAGCTTCCGCGTCATCGTCTCCGGCGGCTCAGCCGTAGCGCCTGCGCTGATCGATGCCGTTCGCGAACGCTGGGGCGTTCCTGTGCTGCAGGGCTGGGGCATGACGGAAACGAGTCCGATGTGCTGCCTATCCGTGCCGCCGCGTGATTGCCCGCCTGAGCAGCAAAGCCCCTGGCGCGCGATGAGCGGGCGCCCTGTGCCCGGCATGGAAGTGCGCATCGTCGATCAAGCCGGTGCACCGCTACCAAATGACGGCACGACCGTGGGCGAGCTGCAACTGCACGGCCCGTGGGTGACGGGCGCGTATCACCAACAGGCGTCGCCCGAGTCTTTCACCGCCGACGGCTGGCTGCGCACCGGTGACGTCGGCAGCATTGATGCACGCGGCTATGTGCGCATCACCGACCGCACCAAAGATGTCATCAAGTCAGGCGGCGAGTGGGTTTCGTCAGTCGAACTGGAAAACGCCATTGCGCGCCACCCTGGCGTGTTTGAAGTTGCCGTCATTGGCATTCCCGACCCGCGTTGGGAGGAACGTCCGCTCGCGCTGATCGTCCCGCGCCCCGGCGCATCTGCACCACATGCGGAGCTGCGCGAGTTCGTCCGCCCACATGTGCCGCGCTTCGGCGTGCCCGAATACTTTGCGACCGTCGCCGAGTTGCCGCGAACCAGCGTCGGCAAGATCGACAAGAAGGAATTGCGGCGCCGCTTTGCAGCCGGTGACTACACGGTGCAGCGCATCACCGATAAGTAGCGGATTCGCCTAGGCGACCGACACCTTCGGGCGAGGCGCAGTGCAGCCGACGAACTGGCTGAGAAGGCCGACCCTTCCGCCTGCACCTGAGAGCGGCGCTCATCCATCCACGTCCAGTCTGAACGGGCGTTGACGCGCAGGCCGTTCAGGACAAACCGCAGTGAACCGCCCGCGAAGCCTTGCGAAAAAGCTTGACCCGACTGCGCCATTGATTACAGTTGCTAGACGCAAACAAGATAATGGGCTGTGGCCAATGTCGGCTCTCAACTGGCAAAAGTCGCAGCGCTGCCACAGTGCCGTTCCACCACGACTGGTCCGACCACATGAAGTTTCGATGCAGCCCAACGACGCAGCCCACACATGCAGCACTGACTGTGTTGCGCGCGGCCGTCTTGCCCTGCTTGTTAGGCGATAGTGAATTCGCATTGATCGAGTACATCGCAACTTAGGAAATCAGTTTTTCGGTTCCATCATCGAGGGGGATGTTTCATGCCAAATAAGATTTTGTGCACGGCAGTATCTATTGCGGCGGGCGCCGTCGGCGTAACCGTCGCGCCGATCACAAGGGCGCAAGAAGCTGCCTTGGAAGAAATCACCGTCACTGCACGTAAACGTGAAGAAAACATGCAGGACGTCGGACTCTCTGTCAGCGCCTTGAGCGCGACGGAAGTCGACCGCACTTTCGCCCGCGACATCAAAGATCTGGCGTTCGTGTCACCCAACCTGATCATTGATGACACGTCGCAAGGCCCAGGCGGAAACGCAGCGCTGTTTATCCGCGGCGTTGGTGTGGCGGACGTCGAGAAGAACTTCGAGCCTGCGGTCGGCGTCACGATCGATGGCCTGTTCATCGGCGCGAACAGCGGCGCGATCTTGCGCAGCATCGATCTCGCGTCGGTGGAAGTGTTGCGCGGTCCGCAGGGCACGCTGTTTGGTCGTAACACCGTTGGTGGAATGATCAACGTCGAGCGCTCGAAGCCGACTGGCGAATTGGGCGGAAAATTCCGCGCTGGAATCGGCGACTACAGTACCTACTGGGTAGATGGCGTTTTCAATTTTGGCGTGGGTGAGAAGCTCGCAGTCAAACTCACCGGGGCGAAGCACGACCAGCAGGAAGGGTATTTCACTAACATCAATACCGGTGACGACGAAGGATTCGTGGATTACACGTCCGTCGGCGTCAACCTGCTGTGGGACGCGTCGGACGCCGTCGAAGTCGAGTACACCTTTCAGAAAGAGGAGACGGATCAGGACACGCCCCCGCTCGTCAACATGGCCCAGCCGGGCACGGTTTTTTGCGATTCCTTCGGCTTGTGTGCGCAGTCTGTTAGGACGCCGAGCTCTGGAGACAGATACCGCGTGGGTCGCCAGATTTTCCAACCCACGACGGCATCGCTTTCGCCGGCACCCACTGGCGTTGTGACCTCACCGGTATCCGGCCTTACCCCGAGCACTGAACCAAGCACCTTCGATGCCGAGACCCATATCCTCGAAGCGCGCTGGAGAATCAGTGAAGCGCTGCGCTTGAACTACATCTTCGGCACCTTCGAAACGGAGGAGACCATCGTCTCCAACTGGACGGCAGAGCCCGTGATGTTGTTTGGTACGGATCGCCCTGCGGAGTACCAGCAAGCGAGTCATGAAATCCGCTTGAGCTATGACGCTGGCGAAGCGCTGAATTTCGTCGTCGGTGCGTACGCGTGGAAGTCGGAGTACGACATCCGTTTGCGTAGCTGGATCACCTTTATCGTGCCGAATACGGTGCTGGATATTCCGCAGAACAGCCATCAAGAAACCGATTCAACGGCGTTTTTCTTCGAGGGCGACTACTCGTTCAATGATCAGTGGACACTCAACCTGGGTGGCCGCCTCACTAAAGATGAGAAGTTGACGCGGCAACGCGGCAATCTGGTCGCCGATGCAGAGGCCGATTGGTCAGAGTTCACGCCGAAGGTCTCGTTGCGTTATCGGGCCACAGATGACGCGATGTTGTATGCCACCTACGCGAAAGGCTATCGCAGCGGCGGCTTCAACGGGCGCGTCGACGAAGTGCTCTCCGCGACTCAACCCTATAACCCGGAGTTCGTCGATAACTACGAGATCGGCTTCAAGACCGAATGGATGAACCGCAGGTTGCGCTTGAACGGTGCCGTGTTCTTCATGGACTACACGGACAAGCAGGAGGAAATCGGCCTGCGTTCGTCTGGCCCGACCGGACAGCGCATCTCCGTGTTCAACGCCGCCACTGCGACGATGAAGGGCGTGGAACTGGAACTGCAGGCAAGAGCCACGGACAACCTGAGCCTGCGTGCCAACCTGGGCTATCTCGACTCCAAGTACGACGAGTTCTCCTACGACAATGGCTTCAGAATTGTCGACGACAGCGGCTTGGAATTCCGTCGCGCACCGGAGTTCACGGGCGGCCTCGATGCCACGTATGAGCGGGAGTTGGGCTCCGGCAAATTCTGGATCCGAGGTGCGTACCGTTACATTGGCGATCACTTCATCGAGCAGTCCAACCGTCCCGAGTTGGCCAATGATGCTCAGAACTTGCTCGACATGTCGGTCAACTATGAGATCAATGACCTCACACTCAGCTTGTTCGGTCGCAACCTAACAAACGAGGACGGCTGGGCTCATGGCTTGAACGTTTCGGGCCTCTGGGCGTATGCGTCAGCGCGTGCGCCACGCACCTGGGGTGCCGAGTTTTCTTATCGCTTCGGCGACAAGTGATAGCTGTTAGCGAGTAGCGAGGGCTTACTAACAACCCGCAATGTCGGCCGCATGCCCTGCTGTAAAGCGGGGCGTGCGGCGACTCTCTGGTGGAGAACGCAATGAGCGAACCGGCCGTGTTGGAATTGCTCGCCAAACAAGCAATCACCGAAGTGATCCACCGGTACGCCCGGGCTCTCGATCGCATGGACGAGCCGATGCTTCGCAGCGTGTTTCATCCGGGGTCCCGTCACCGGCATTTCTTCGAAGGGCCGTCGTCAGACCCGTCGCGGCCCTCGGAGCCCGGCAAGCCAGGCGACTTCGTTGCCTTCGCGATGGATGTGTTGCGTACCCACACGTCAACGCACCACCAACTCGGCAATGTGCTGATCGAACTCATGGGGCCGAACTCCGCGACGTCTGAGACCTACTTCACCGCCCATCACCGGATGCGGCCGCTGGGCGATCCGCTCGCAGCTCCGAATGCTTTCGATACGCCGATGGATTATTTCGTCGGCGGACGCTACCTCGATCGCTTTGAGCGGCGCGACGGCGTCTGGCGCATCGTCGAGCGTATCGGCATGACAGACTGGGCACGCGTTGATGCGCCTGTGTCGGCGCTGGCCGGGTTGATCGCACCGGACACGCTCGGTCAGCGGGCCCCTAACGACATGGTTTACCGCTTCATTACCGTCTGACATTCAGCAATAAGAGGGACACTCACCGTGAGTGGAAGAGTCAAAGGCAAAGTAGCAGTGATCACCGGTGGCGCCAGCGGCATTGGCGCAGCGACAGCAGCCAAGCTAGTTGCAGAAGGTGCCCATGTGATCCTCGGCGACATTCAGCAGAGAACCGGCGACGCGATGGCGGCTAGCCTCGGGCCAGCGGCCTATTTCCAGATTTGCGACGTCACCCGCGAAAGCGATGTCGAAGCGCTGGTGCAGGCTGCCATCAAACGCCACGGTAAGTTAGACATCATGTTTAACAACGCCGGCATTGTTGGCGCGATCGGGCCCGTCGAGAGCACGGTCGCCGAGGAGTGGAAACTCACTCTCGACATTCTCCTCAACGGCGTGTTCTACGGCATGAAGCACGCGGCGCGCGTGATGAAGAAGGCGGGCTCGGGCTCCATCATCAGCATGTCGAGCGTCGCTGGCGTGACCGGTGGCCTCGCTCCCCACGCCTACACAGCCGCCAAGCATGCGGTCGTGGGTCTCACACGAAATTTGGCTGCGGAGCTTGGCCCCTATGGCGTCAGGGCAAATTGCGTGGCTCCGTACAGCGTGGCCACTCCGATGGTTGCCCATGCCTACTTGGGTGATCACACCGACATCGATACGACTTTGAAGATGCTCACCGAGCAATCGCCGTTGAAAGGCCGTCCCGGTCTTGCCGACGACGTGGCCAACGCAGTGCTGTGGCTGGCCAGCGATGACTCGGGATACACCAGTGGCCTCACGCTCACGGTGGATGCCGGTCTCACCACAGGTTCGGTCGCTGGCCCACCGCGCTTTGCCGAACGAAAGCCAATGCAGCGGGAAGCTGGCAAGGAAGGCCTGTAGGTATGAGCGCTGGCCATGGCCGTGACGCTGCCGTCGTTGCGCACGGCACGCTGCGCGCGGAGCAACTCATCCTTGCGCTCATGGCGGAGTACTGCGACAGCATCGACCGCGGTGATCTGGATGGCTGCGCCGCACTGTTCCGCGGCGGCCGCTGGGGCATCGCCGGCCAACTCGCCGAGGGCGAGGCGGCGGTTCGCGCTTTGCTCGCCAATGTCACGCTTTACGATGGCGTGCCGCGCACGCGCCATCTCATGAGCAACGTCTTGATCGAGGTGGCCGCCGATGGCAACCGCGCCAGCGCACGCTCCTGCATCATGGTGATGCAAGGCGTACCGCCGGACTTTCCATTGCAAGCTATTTTTATTGGCAGCTACCGCGACGTCTTCGTCCGTGAACGGGAGCAGTGGTGCTTTCGCGAGCGAGTGATTGTCCCGGACTTGGTAGGCGACCTGTCACGTCATCGCCGCGACATGGTGTGAGCATGGCGACGGGGCGCCGCCTATTTGGGCAGTGCGCCACCACTGCGTAGCGATTTGATCTCCTCGTCCCGATAACCCAGCTCCGCGAGAATTGCCTCCGCGTGCTCGCCGGGTGCGCTCGGCGGCCGTGGAGCTGCAGGTGCGGTGCGGCTGAAACGCGGCACCGGCGCGTTCTGCAGTTTGCCGTCGACTTCGATGAACACCGAACGCGCGACGTTGTGCGGATGCCGCGCCGCTTCTTCCATGCTGAGTACCGGCGTGATGCAGGCATCGACGCCTGCAAACATCTGCTCGAGTTCGTCCCGCGTGTGACGCGCGATCGCTGCCGCGAGCTGTTCTTTCAGCGCAGGCCAAACATCCTCGACGAGTTCATCGTACGGGCTACCCGTGAAGCCGACACCGCGCGCGAAAGTCTGCGGGTCGAGCCCCAGTTTGGCGATGAGCAAGGCATGGAACTGTGGCTCGATGGCACCGACCGCCAACCATTTGCCATCGCGCGTTTGGTAGGTGTCATAGAAATGCGCCGCGCCGCTCAAGAAGTTCGCGCCGGTCGCATCGCGCCAATAGCCCTGCCCGCGCAAGCCGATCATGGCGGCCAGAAACGATACGGAACTATCGACCATCGCGGTGTCGACAACTTGCCCGCGACCCGAGCGCTGGCGTTCGAATAGCGCCGCGAGGATACCGAACGCGGCCATGAGCCCGCCGCCGCCGTAGTCGCCCACGACATTGAGTGGCGGTACGGGCTTGCCGTCACGGCCCCCAATCTGATGTAGCAGCCCACTCAACGCAATGTAATTGATGTCGTGCCCAGCAGCCTGCGCGAGCGGGCCTTGCTGCCCCCAGCCGGTGATGCGTGCATAGATCAGGCGCGGATTACGTTTGCTACAAACGTCGGGGCCGATGCCGAGTCGTTCGGCGACGCCTGGCCGGAAACCTTCCAGCAGCACGTCGCTGCGTTCGACCAGTCGCAACACGATCTCCACGGCGTCAGGCTGTTTGAGATCGAGCGTGATGGAACGGCGATTGCGCAGCGTCGGATCGGCCGCGCCCGCGTCATCCATACCGAGGCGACCGACGCGTGTCACTTCCGCGCCGAGATCGGCTAACAACATGCCTGCGAAGGGGCCCGGGCCAATGCCCGCAATCTCGACGACCTTGAGTCCCGCCAGCGGGCCGCTCGCGACGGCGGCACGTGCACTTGGCGCGCGGTCGTTAGCCGCAGCAGCGTCGATCCGTGGTGGTACGAGATTACGCGGCTGCATGGTAGCGGCTCCCCCGTCGCGCCAAATCCTTCACGCTGTCGCAGGGCTCAAAGCGTGCCCCGTGGCGATCGGCGAGCCGACGGCACTCCGCCACGAATCGCTCCGGCCCCACCATATCGATGAGCGAGAGCGCGCCGCCCGTGTAGGTAGGGAATCCCCAGCCGAGGATCGAACCCAAGTCGCCATCGGCCGGACTTGTTAGCACGCCCTCCTCGAGGCAGCGCGCGGCTTCGAGCGCTTGGATGTACAGCAGCCGCTGCTTCACTTCCTCGAGCGCCGGTTGAGTGGCCGCGACGGGATAGTGCTCAGCCAATCCCGGCCACAGGTATTTGCGCCCATCTGCAGGGTACTCGTAGAAGCCCGCGCCACCTTTGCGGCCCACACGACGCAAGTCCTCCACGAACTTGCGCAGCACGGCCCAACTCACAGGCTCGCGGAAGTCTGCGCCAAGGTCGACGCGCGCCTGCTGCACGACTTTGTATTGCAGCTCAAGCGATACTTCGTCCATCACGGCGAGTGGCCCCACCGGCATGCCAGCGAAGCGCCCACCATTTTCTATGAGCGCGGGCTCGACGCCGTCTTGCAGCAACATCTGCCCTTCGTAGCAGTAGGTGCCGAACACGCGGCTCGTGTAGAAGCCACGGCTGTCGTAGACGACGATCGGTGTCTTGCCTAGCCGCTTGGCCAAGTCGAGTGTCCACGCGAGCGTTGCATCGTCGGTAGTCTTGCTGCGAATGATCTCAACCAGTGGCATGCGCTCGACGGGCGAGAAGAAATGCATCCCAATGAAATTCTGCGGACGCTTGGAGGCTGTGGCTAGGCCAGTGATCGGCAGCGTGGATGTGTTAGTGGCAAACACGGCATCGGCCGCGATGACAGCTTCAGCACGTCGCGTGGCTTCCGCCTTCACAGCACGATCTTCGAAGACTGCTTCGATGACGAAGTCGCTACCTGCCAGCGCGGCATAGTCCGTCGTACAAGTGATGCGCTCCAGCACCTCGGCGCTTTTCGCCGCGGAGATTCGCCCCGCTTTCTGGTCGCGCTCCATCGTTCGCGCCGCATGCTCGCGAGCGCGGTCCGCCAAGGCCTGTGTCGTATCGAGCACCGCAACCTGCATGCCGGCGCGCGCGGCCACGTGCGCGAGCCCTGCACCCATCATGCCGGCGCCCAGCACCGCGAGCTTCTGCACGGGCCGCTCGGCCACACCGCGGGGACGGCGCGCGAGTTTGTCGGCCTTGCCTTTGTTCACGAACATCGTGCGCACGAGATTGCGCGCCTCGGGTCCGGCGGCCAGCAGCGCAAAGCGGCGTCGCTCGATCGCGAGTCCCCGATCGATCGGCACCTGCAAGCCCTCGTAAACACTCGCGAGAATGGCCGCCGGCGCTGGATAGTTTCGCAAGCTTGTACGCGTGGCTGCAGGCACCGCCAGCATGAACAACGCGCCGATGCCCGGATCGAGCACTGTGCGACCGCCGGGCACGGTGCCGCCGCCCTTGCGGTCCCACGGCTGCACAGGCTCAGGCGCGCTGTGCAACCAGCGCTTGGCGCTCGCGATCACTTCCGCGGCAGGAGCTAACTCGTGCACGATGCCGAGCTTGAGCGCCTCTTGCGGCGCAACCGGCTTGCCATCCAGCATCAAACGCAGCGCAGCCTCGATGCCAATCAATCGCGGCAAGCGTTGCGTGCCACCGGCGCCCGGCAGCAGCCCAACGAGCACTTCCGGTAGCCCCACCTTCGCAGCTTCGCTATCGGCCAGCACCCGATAGTGGCAGGCCAGCGCAAGCTCGAGCCCGCCGCCCAGCGCAAGACCGTTCACAGCGGCGGCCACCGGCTTTCCGCAAGTCTCGAGCCGGCGCAGCAGACGCGATAAGCCCGGTGTGCGCGCATGCAGCTCGCGCGCATCCTTCACGGAATCGAGCAGCGCGAGTAACTCCAGCAGATTCCAGCCGGCGGCGAATGCGGCCTTCGCAGAACCGACTAACAAGCCGCGAATGTCGGCTCGCGAAACGACCTGGTCGAGCACCACATTGAACTCGGCGACAAGCGCATCCGACAGCGGATTGAGGGGTGCATCGGGTACGTCGAGCAACACCGTGGCGACGCCATCGCCGTCGACGTTGAACTGCAAGTGCGTTAGCGATGACATCGGCTGGCTCATTCAAACGCGCTCGATCACGGTAGCGGTGCCCATGCCCGCACCGACACACAGTGTGACTAACGCAGTCGACAGATCGCGGCGCTCGAGCTCATCGAGCACCGTGCCAAGGATCATCGTGCCAGTGGCGCCGAGCGGATGGCCCATGGCAATCGCGCCGCCATTCACGTTGACGCGATCGTGCGGCAGATTGAAGTGGCGCATGAATCGCAATACGACCGCAGCGAATGCTTCGTTCACTTCAAACAAATCGATGTCAGCGATACTCATTGCGGCACGCTTCAAGAGCTTGTCCGTGACGAGCGCAGGACCGGTGAGCATGATCGCAGGCTCGGAACCTATCGACGCGAAGGCGCGGATCCGAGCGCGCGGTTTCAGGCCGCTTGCTGCGGCGAACTCACGGCTGCCGATCAGCATCCCGGCAGCACCATCGACGATGCCGCTGGAATTCCCGGCCGTATGCACGTGGTGGATTGTCTCGACCTGCGGGTAGCGCAACTGTGCAACGGTGTCGAATCCCAGCTTGCCGCCGGGCACTGCGAATGCCGCGTTGAGCTGTGCGAGTGACTGCAGCGTGGTGTCGGGTCGCAGATGTTCATCGCGATCGAGCAGCACTTCGCCGAGCACGTCGCGGACCGGCACGATCGAGCGCGCGAAACGCCCTTCGGACCAAGCCGCAGCCGCACGTCGCTGACTCTCGACTGCGTAACCATCGACGGTCGCTCGATCATAGCCATCGAGCGTGGCGATGAGATCGGCGCCGATGCCCTGCGGCACGTATGCGAGACGGTAGGCGACGTCGGGATCGGAGTACCACGCGCCGCCATCCGCGCCCATCGCTACGCGTGACATGGACTCTACGCCGCCGCCGATGACGGCTAACGACTGGCCAGACATCACTTGTGCCGCGGCGGTGTTTACCGCCTCGAGGCCCGACGCGCAGAAGCGGTTGATCTGTTGCCCCGCGACACATTCTGCGTACCCAGCCGCAAGCACCGCAGTGCGCGCGATGTTGGCACCCTGTTCGCCAATGGGCGAGACGCAACCTAACACCACGTCATCGATGAGCGTTGTATCAAGCTGGAGGCGATCGCGGAGTGCCTGGAGCGTTTGACTCGCAAGTTCGACGGGTGCCACCTCGTGCAAGGCGCCGTCCGCTTTGCCGCGGCCGCGAGGCGTACGGACATGATCGAAAATCAGGGCGTCTGCCATGGGGTTACTGTTCGGGCGGCGGCAATTCGAAGACGTAGAGCTGATTGCCGCCAGAGGGCTGGTAGATGTCAGGCGACTCGCGCGCCGTCATGAGTTTGAATACGCCCATACCGGTTGGCACTGCGATGTACTGTTTATTGCCGACAGCATACGTGATTGGGTAGCCGTGCAATGGAGCACCGAGTCGCGTCTGCCACAGCACCTTGCCCGTCTCCACATCGAATGCCTTGAAGTAACGATCGAGGTCGCCAACAAAACTCAGGCCACCCGCCGTGTTCAGCACACCGGTGAGGAACATCGCGCGCTGCGTATGCGACCAGCGTGTTGTGAGCGTGCGTACATCGATAGCCGTTAGACGCCCGAGCATGCCATCGGTGCCGGGCATCGGCTTGATCGTGGACTCGCCACCATAACCACCGCCGCCCTCCTTCAGTTCGACTTTACGGCCGGTGAAATCGACGCAAAGTTGGTGCAGCGGCACGACTAACGTGAAAGATGCAGGATCGAACGCACTCGCTTGCCAGTTGTGTCCGCCATAAATGCTTGGACACACCGAGACCGTCGTGTCGATGCCAGCATTGAGAATATCGGCGCGGTATTGGAGTCGCCCGGTGCGCTTATTGAGCGGCTCAAAGATGTTCTGCGGCAGCATCTCGGTGAAGTCGACGAACTTGCCCGTGCGCCGATCCAGTTTCCAAAGAATGCCGTCCTTACCGACCGTCACGACGTAGCGTCCCTTGCCGTCGTCGAACAGCACGCGCTCAAAGCCCGTTTCCATATCGAGCGTCTCGCCGGGAACGTGCTGGAAGAACCAACGAATCTTGCCAGTGTGCGGATCCAGAGCGAGCGTCGAATTTGTATAGAGCGCCGCCGCGCGCGCCGACATCCCGCGGCTCGCTGCCACCCACGGCTTCGCTTGTGATGTACCCAGGATGACGAGCTTGAGATCGGGGTCATAACTACCCGCGATCCAGTTATCGCCGCCGCCGCGCAACTCCAGCGGCATACCGGCCCACGACGCGTTGTTAGGATCCCCGGGCTGCGCGATGGTGGACGTGCGCCACAATTCTTGGCCAGTCGCCGGATCATGCCCCGTGATGAAGCAACCTTCTTTCTTGAAACGCTCGCACCCGTTGATGCCGCTCACCACGACACCATCGGCGATGATCGGCCCGGCAGTGTGTGTAAACCCCTTGGTGTAATCGGCTTTGACGGTGCGCCACAGCAATTTCCCAGTGCGCGCATTCAGCGCGATCAGCGCTGCATCGTAGGTAGCGATGAAGAGGCGATCTTGGTAGATCGCGAAATTGCGGGTTGGGCCACCGAGCGTGCGCGAGTCAGGCGGATGGGGATACGCGTACTCCCAGATCAGCGTGCCGGTTGCGGCGTCGATCGCCTGCACGACGTTGCCGGGATGCACGAGAAACATCACGCCGTCATGCACGAGCGGCGTGGCCTGATTACTGCCCTCGCGCATGGTCATGGCCCAGGCGAGCCGCAAGCCGCGAACGGTGCTGCGGTTGACCTGCGTGAGGGGTGAGAAGCCCTGCCCATCTTGCGTACGGCGCCAATTCAGCCACGCGGAGTCCGGGGGGCTGCGCAGCATTTCGTCGGTCACTGGCGTGAGCGGCGGCGTTTCTCGATTGGTCCATCGGCCCGCGCGCTCGGCTGCCTCGGCGATCCCGCTGGCACCCTCCCAGGCTTGGGTGCTGCCTGCGGCCGTCGGCGTGGCATCGGTGGTGGCGGGTGCACCCGCAGACGCGACGCCGTCTGCTGTGCGCGTCCGATCTAGCAAATAACTGGCGAGATCAAGGAACACACCCTCGCCCACGGCGGCCGGCACAGTGGTGGACATTTCTGCACGCAAGTAAGCCGCCAGCTCTACCGGCGACCGCGAGCCCCAGCGGCTGCGGAAACGCTCGCCGTCGAGTGGCGGGCCGTGGCCCGTGCCGCGGAGCGTGACGTGGTGGCAGTCAACGCAATAGCGGCCGAATGCAGCCTGGCCGCTGCCGGCTCGCTCGGCGGATGGCACCGATTCGGCAGCATGGGTGGCGCTGGAGGCCGCAACGGCGAGCAGCAGAAATAAGATGTGCAAGCGATGCTGCATAGCCATCCGGGATGCCTCGATGGAGCCCGGAAATATTGCCTTGTTAGTCGCCAACAAGTCAAGAAAAGAGGCTAGCAAACCTCGTACCGGGGAGACGTCCGGAGGCAACCGAATCCCGCGTGTCATCGGGCCCGAGTGGCGCCAAAGAAAAGGCCGGATTGCGCGGCCACTGCGCAACCCGGCCTGTGGATCGACGCGCGGGGCGCGTCCGCCGTCGCTTACTGTGCGACGAAGTCGTCGAGCAGAATCAGCCCGAGCGGCACGCCGCCGCCCGCGGCGTCGCGAGCGACAGCCGTGTAGACACCGCCATTTGCAACGGTGATCTCAGCGGGGCCGATGGCGGCCGTCTTCGACCCTGTCGGCGTGACGCTCACGGCGTAACGACCAGCAGCGAGGCTCACATACCCTGTGTTGGCCTTGAACGGCACGTTCGTGAATGCCGGCGTCGCGTTCGCGAGTGCGGTGCCAGGCGCTAACACGTAGATATCGACGTTACCGGCCGTGGGCGAGCCGTGCACGATGCGCACCTTCGCCTGCGTGGCAACACGGCGGCGGTTGTCTGCGAGGACGAGCGGCTCAATCGTCGCCAGACGGCCGACCGCGAGCACGGTGCTCTCGGAGCCAGCGGCGAGCGGCAGATTGGCGTTGATCGCAATCACGCCTGGGTTGTTAGCCGGCGTCACCTTCACGTTGTACGTCGCCGCAGGCACGTTCACGAACGGCGTAAAGTTCGGGAACGCCAGGTTCGGCACGAGCGGCGCGGCAAAGTTGTCGTTGACGACAACTTGCACGGCCGGTGTGTCTGGCGAAGCATGCACGACGCGCAACGATGCAGGCGTTGAACGATCGAGAATCTCAGCACGGCCCGTCGGCGGGATTACTAACAAGCTGATCGGCGAGCTACCGGTGGTTGTGTTGGGCACCGCAGCAATGGTCAGATCGGCGCCGGCATCCAAGCGGATCGTGCCGGAGTCGAATACGACCGGCGTGGTAGCACCGGCGGGCGTCACGCGAATCTGATAGTCACCTGCCGCAACGTTCGCCGGCCCCAGGTTCTCCTTGAACGCAAACGAGCCGAGCGGCGCTGCGCCCGTGAGGCTTGCGCCGGGCGCCGTCACGAATACCGACACGCGTGGCGCGTTCGGCGCGGCATGCACCACTCTCACGCGAGCCGCACCCGCGGGCGGGGCCTCCGTGTTGAGCTGCAGCAACAGCGGCTCGATCGACGCAACGTTGTTCAACGCGAACAGCAAGTAACGGCGCTCGTTGCCGAGCGTAATGTTGGTTGGTCCAATCACGGTGGGCCGAGCGGTGCCCGGCAACACGCCGCGCACACGCACTTCAACGGCACCGGGCGGCACCGTCAGCACATCGCTAACAGCCTTGTAATCGACGTTCGTGGCCACGGTCTGGCCGCGCACGTCGATATCGACGGCTGGCGCATCGGCCGATGCGTGCACGATGCGCAAGGTCGCCGGATTCGACGCTAGCGCTTCCGTGTCGGCATTGCTGGGGGAGTCGTCGTTGCAGGCCGCGAGGGCGAGCAGCGGGGCGACTAACAATAGACGTTTGATCTTTTCCTTCATCGAACGCTCCCGAATGGTTGGTTGGGGTGGAGGTCTCCCCTCGCTGTTCGGAGCGTGGTACTGGTGCGGATTCAAGTATCGAGAATGCCGATGGCTTTCGCGTATTCCCTCTGAGTGAGTGTGTTGAGGGCGCCGCGCCAGGACGCGGCGCGCTCCTGTTCTCGCTGAATTGCGCCTGCTACGCCAGGGGGAAGATGCGCGCCGCGTCTTGGCGCGGGTCACGGCAGAAATCGTGCGAGTCCGCGAGCGCGATTTCTGAACCGCGCCCGACCACACTCACTCAGAGGGAATACGCGAAAGCCGTCGACTGACTTGCGACTAAATCCGCGCCAGCGCCACGATCCGCGAGCGGTCGGAGACGACCACCCCACCCGG
>CAYUIT010000051.1:10948-24612 GCA_964444835.1 uncultured Steroidobacteraceae bacterium | reverse complement strand
ACCGTCAATTTGTCGATCTTCTCGGTCACCTTCTCGAGCGTCTCCAGTTCCTTCAAACGCATCAGCGTCGGGTTCTCATCCATCAAACGCGCCGTGTTCAGCAACGAGCGAGTCGCTGCCGTTTCCTCGCGACGACGGATCACGTTCGCTTGAGCGATCTTTTCCGCCTCGACCACCTGGTTGAGAATCGTCTTCATCTCACCCGGCAGAATGACGTCCTTCACGCCCACCGAACGCACCGCGATACCGTACTCGCCGACCTTGGCTGCCACGCGTTCGCCGATCTCGCGATCGAGCGCACCCTTGTCACCCAAGAGCTCGTCGAGCGTGCGCGTACCCACGGCCTCACGCAACGCAAACTGCAGCTCCTTGTAAACGTACTCGACAAAGTTCGCGAGCGACGCGCGGGCCTTCACGGCATCGAGGACTTGCCACAACGCCGTCAAGTTCACACGCAAACTCACCTTGTCGCGCGTCAGGATTTCCTGACCCGACACCTCCATCGACTGCAAGCGAAGATCCACGATCTCCACCTTCAGCGTACGCTGGAACTTCCAGAACGCTGCCAAGCCAGGCTTCAAGGTTGCGCGCAGCTCGCCATCGACCACTAACAAGCCGAGCGCCGTATCCGGCACTTCGACCGTGCTAATGGCCTCGCTGACACCGCTCAACGCTGCACCGCGCGTACCCGTCAAGATACGCGCCGTCGCCGCATCGAGCGCGAACTCGTTCGAGATATCACGCACTTCGACGCGCACCTCGACCGGGCCTCGCCAGTAAAGCTGACGCTGGCCCGGCGCAAGCACCGCAGCCAAACGCTCGTTCTTGTAAACGAGACCGACCTCGCGGTCGGCGAGCTCGACGATCTGCACGTACGGCTCGAGCAATGCGCGTGCGTCCTTCACGAGCACGTCAGCGCGGAGGTGCTTGAACTCCGGCACCGTGACGTCGTACACCTGCACGTCCACTCGCTGGAGCGGATCGAACAGCGTGTACACCCCCGGCGCGAGCACTCGCTCAAAGCTCCGGTTGCGGAACAACAAGCCACGTTCGTGCTGCGCAATCGTCAATCGCTTGAAACCCAACATCTTCCTTCTCCTCACCGCTTACCTAACACGCGCCCGTACCCCTTGGTACCAGCGCACCCGAAAAGATCGAGATGTCACCCACGCCCACACGGCGGGCCTGCCGGGGTCGCGACGCCCGCGCGTCAGCGTCGCGATCCCCAACCGCTCAAAGCCATGCACACGCTGCACACGAGAACGCAGGGGCCATTCTCGGTGCCGGGGCACCTCGCCTGCGAGGCTCGCGCCTCGCGCTTCATCACAACATCAGCGTTTCAGGCTGATTAAAGGTGGGAATCGAACCCACGACCGACGGCTACCAAACCGCTGCTCTACCCTACTGAGCTACTTTGGCGTCGCTGCTGAGAGCGCCATGCGGTACACGCCAAGGCAACCTGACAACTCAAGGCCCGAGCGCGCCAGCCGGGACTCGAAGAGCCCGGACCGCTGACATGTCACTTCCTGCAAAGACATCGGACGACACCCGCCTGCGCGTGGCGTCGAATTCATTAAACCTTGCGCATTTCGCGGGAAAAGCAGCCGCTAAAACGACAAAGCCCCAGTTGGCGGACACCAACCGGGGCTTCAGATCGAGAAGCTTCCGGAGGGCCGCCTAAGCCAGCCCTCCTACCAACACAGGGCTAGCTCACTAACAGCTCCACGAGATCGCGCGCACGGCCGCACGACAGCGGAATGCGTGCATTCCACGTCGCGGGCACCACGACGAGCGCGGCGCTGCTGAATCCATTGAAGTAGTTAGTCAACATAGGGGCGCGCATTCTAGGCGCGAATTGCGCGATGTCAAGCGCCGTTCGTCGGAACGCGAACGGCAAGGCCGGCTCAGCGCTTACGTTGCGGCTTACTGCCAGACTTACCCGACGACTTGCCTTTCGGCTTCGCAGGCGTCGCGTTCTTCTTGGGTTTACCGGGATTACGCGCCAGACGACGTTCGCGCCGCTCGCGAGCTGCCGTCATTAGGCCCCGCTTCTCTTTCGGCTTGTCGCGCAGAAACGGATTGATGTCGCTGCGAAACTCCACAGCTACCGGCGTTGCATGCAGATCGTATTCTTCGCGGAACACATTCGCGAGATAGCGCTTGTACGCTTCGGGTACCGAACTCGCCTGACTGCCGTGCACGATGATGCGCGGCGGATTGCGGCCACCTTGATGCGCGTACCGCAGCTTGATGCGCCGGCCGCGCGAAATCGGCGGCGGATAGCGCGTCAGCGCGGCCTCGAGCGTCTTCGTCAATTTCGGCGTCGGCATTTCACGCATCGCGCCGTCGTAGGCGCGAATCGCCGCGGCAGTGAGATCGCCCACACCCGTGCCGTGTTTCGCCGAAATGAAGTGGATTGGCGCAAACGGCACGAAGTCGAGCTTCAACTCGAGCTGGCGCTTGATCTCGTTACGCGCCGCCATCTCGATGTTGTCCCACTTGTTTACCGCCAAGATCAATGCGCGGCCACGCTGCAGCGCAAGGCCTAACACGCTCGCGTCTTGCTCACCGATCGCATCCTGCGCATCGACTACCATGATGACGACGTGCGCATAGTCGATCGCCTGCAAGGTCTTCGCGACGCTCGCGCGCTCGACAGCGTCCTCGACTTTCGCACGGCGTCGCACACCCGCGGTGTCGATCAGCAAGAAGTTCCGGTCGCCGCGCTTGAAGGGCACGAGGATGCTGTCGCGAGTGGTGCCAGGCATCTCGCTCGCGATCACGCGTTCTTCGCCTAACAACCGATTGACTAACGTCGACTTACCCACATTCGGGCGCCCGATGATCGCAATGCGGATCGCACCATCGGCTTCGGGCTCACTACTGTCCGCCGCTTCGAACCCCTCGAGCACCAGGTCCATCAGCGATTCGCAGCCCTGCCCGTGCACGGCCGCAATGGCCCGCGGTTCACCTAAACCGAGCGAATAGAAATCCGCATTGGCAGTATCGGGCTGCAGCCCCTCAGCCTTGTTCACGGCCAGGAACACGGGCTTGCCCGCCTTGCGCAGCTCGTTCGCAAAGAATTGATCTTGCGGTGTGAGCCCCGCGCGCGCGTCGGCGACGAACACGACGCGATCGGCTTCTTGTACGGCACGCTCGGTCTGGATGCGCATCAAGGCATCCATCCCGGACGGGTTCTCGATGAGGCCACCCGTGTCGATGACGACATACGGCACAGGGCCCAGACGACCATAGCCGTACTGGCGATCGCGCGTGACGCCCGGCACGTCAGCCACGATAGCGTCACGCGTGCCGGTCAGCGTATTGAACAGCGTAGATTTGCCGACATTGGGCCGGCCGACGAGTGCAACGACCGGCAGCATGTTGATTTCCTAACTACCTAGTCGCTTACTCGTTGCCGGGCGGCGCTTCGGGCGCAGGCGCTGCCGCTTCCGGTGCCGCAGCTTCAGGCTCCGCTGCTGGCTGCGCCGCTTCCGGCGCCGCCTCTGCAACGCGCGGCAGAGGAACGGCTCGCAACGCATGGATGCGTCCGCTATCGCTGATCACATAGATCACATCATCAACGGCCAGCGCAGAATTCGACACGCGACCGCCTAAACCGCCGAGACGAGCGACCGGGGCACCCGTCGCCTTGTCGAACCAATGCATGATCCCTTCGAGATCGGCCACCGCCACGTAGCTACCCGCAGCGACGGGCGCCGACAGACGCCGAAACTTCAGCGAATTCTGGCGCCACAGCTCGATACCGTTGCGGCGACGCAATGCGACGACTTCGCCGTCGGCTGACGACACGTACAGTGCATCATCGTCCACATCGACGCCGCGATAGCTCGACACGTCGCGCGTCCACCAGATCTGACCGGAATCGAGCGCCAGCATCGCCGCGCGCCCTTGGTAGCCCGCGACGAAAACGTCGTCGCCGATCACCTTGACCGCTGCATCGATATCATTGAGCCGCTCGAGCTCCGTGCGGCCACGAGACGGCACGACGAGCGCTTCCCACACGGTATCGCCATCGCGCGCCGAGACGGCTAACACCTTGCCGTTGTCGAAGCCCGCGATCGCCAGATCGCGCGCGACGACGGGCGGCGCATTGCCGCGCAAGGTGAGACGCGGAATCTGCTCCTCGACTTGCCAGAGCTCTTTGCCATCGGCCAAAGCGAGCCCGCGCAGCTTGCCATCGACCGTGCGCACGACGACCGACTCCGGGCCCACCGCCGGCGCGGCTAATACTTCGCCGGCCACCTTAACGCGCCAACGCTCGTCGCCCCGTGCGACATCGAGCGCAATGACATCGCCGTTGCTCGAGGCCACCACCGCCAAGTCGCCGCCGACACCCACGCCCGCCGACAACTGCGCCTTCGTGCGCGTGCGCCACAACGCTTTGCCGGTCGCTCGTTGCAGCGCCAACACTTCGCCATCACGGCCTGCGGCAAAGACACGGTCGCCGTCGACGGCGATTCCGAGCCCGAGGCGCATGACTTCATCGCCACCACCGACGCTGGCACTCCACACACGCTCGACGCGCGCGGTGGACTCGATATCGACAAGTTCGGTCGGCAGGTCGGTCGCCTTGTCTTTCGAGCAAGCGGCTAACAAGACGAGCGCAGCACCGGTAACGAGGCGTTTCATGCAGACCTTTCGCGAGTTCACAATGCGACTCAGCCGCTCTTCGCGGCGGTCGCGGCGTCGCTCTTGGCCGGCACCTCTGCAGGTACGCCGCCCAAATCGCGAATCTTGAGATCGAGGACATCGAGATCGATGACGCCATCCTTACCCGATGTACGCGCCTTTTGATACGCCTCGAGCGCGCCCTGTGTATCGCCTTTGGCAAACAGCGCGTCGCCGCGCGCCTCAGCAAATCGCGCCGCAAACTCGCCCGCTTCGGCGCCATTCAACGTCGCCAATGCGTCGTCGTTCTTGCCTTGTGCAGACTGGACACGGCTAAGGCGCAGACGCGCGATCAAGCGGAGTTCATCGTCCTTCGACCCGTTCATCACGGTGGTGAGACTCGCGACTGCCTTGTCGAGTTCACCGGATTCGACATGAACGCGCGCCGCCGCCAGTGTGGCCAAATCGGCGTACGCCGTGCCTGGGTACTCCTTGGCGATTTCATCGGTAATCGCGAGGCCGCGCGTGCGGTCGCCCCGATCCATCGCCTCGATGGCCTGCTCGTACCGGGTGCCCGCCTCTTGCGCGATGCGCAACTTGCGATCCTGCCACGTGTTGTAGCCCACCAAGCCGCCGACACCGAGCAATACGCCCGCGCCGATCCACAGGCCGTTCTCACGCAGCCATGCTTTGACTTGTTCCCACTGTTCTTGCTCGTTGTAATCGCTCACACACGCCTCACTTTCAACCTGCGCTCGCCGGAGCACCCGCGAGGGCCGCTGCCACTCGCACAGGCAAATCCTCGAGCTTGATATCGACTTGCGCACCCTCGCCGCGTAACGATTTCAACGCCGCCACGCCGCGCGCCAACTCTTCATCACCGATCACGAGTGCGAAACTCGCGCCGGACTTATCAGCGCGGCGAAACTGCGCTTTGAAATTGCCGCCGCCCAAATTCACGTGGATCGCTCGCTCCGGCAAGTGATCGCGCAAACGCTCCGCCGCCACCAAAGCAGCCCGCTCCGCATTCGCGCCCTGCGCGACGATGTAGACGTCTAGGCTGCGCGCCGCCGGCGCCACGCCCGCCAGACGCACGAGTTCCACCACACGTTCGACGCCCATCGCAAAGCCGATCGCTGGCGTGCTGTCGCCACCCATCTGCGCAATCAGCCCGTCATAGCGACCGCCTGAGCACACGGCGTCCTGCGCACCGAGCGCATCCGTGATCCACTCGAACACGGTGCGCGAATAGTAATCGAGCCCGCGCACGAGCCGCGGATTCACCGTGTACGCAATACCGAGCGCGTCGAGCCCGGTTGTTAGTGCGTGAAAATGCTCGCGCGATTCCGGATCGAGATGCTCGGTCAGCAGCGGGGCGCCCGCCACGATCGCCTGCATCTCAGGATTCTTGCTATCGAGAATGCGCAGCGGGTTGCCTTCGAGACGCCGCTGGCTATCGGCATCGAGTCGGTCAACATGACTGCGAAAATACCCTTGTAACAACTCGCGATACCGTCGCCGCGCCTCGGGCGTACCGAGCGAATTGATCTGCAGCTTGACGCGCGACAACCCTAACTCACGCCACAAGCGGGCCGTGAGGGCAATGAGCTCGATATCGATATCCGGACCGGGAAAGCCGATCGCCTCAACATCGACCTGATGGAACTGCCGGTAGCGGCCTTTCTGTGGCTTTTCGTGCCGGAACATTGGCCCCGTGCACCACACCTTCAAGCGCGCGCCGCGCAACAGTCCGTTCGAAATGGCTGCACGCACCATGCCGGCGGTCGCCTCAGGCCGCAGCGTGAGGCTGTCGCCACCAAGATCGGTGAACGTGTACATCTCCTTCTCGACGACGTCGGTGAACTCGCCGATCGCCCGCTTGAACAACTGCGTGTGCTCGACGATCGGCACCCGCATTTCTTCGAAGCCATAAGCCGCAAGCACGCGCTGTGCCGTGCGCTCGACGTGCTGCCACAGACCGATCTCGGTCGTGAGCACATCGTTCATGCCTTTGACAGGCTGGATCGCGTTCGTCATGACCTAACTACCGAGACCGAACCAGCGAGCCGGATTCGGTGACGACGAAGCGAGCTTCTTCGCCGCGAACAGCGCTGTTCGGGATCGCTTTGTCGCGGCCATCCACCGCAACGCCCACGCCGGTGGCGTTGCCCAGCACGACTCGCAGCGGGCCGCGGCCCGTGACAGTTTGCGAAGACCCGCCGGTCGCGACGTCGTAGAACAAGCGCCGGCCGCGCGCGTCGTACACCTCGACCCAGCTGTCGGTAGGGAACCGCAACTGCACGGTGAGCTCACGACTCGGTCGCGGCGCGGGTGCAGGCGCCACCGTGGTTGGCGAGGACGCCGTCGGTTCGGACGAGGAATTGCTGGGTGCTGCAGCCATCGGCACGACCACTGGCGCAGACGTCGGCGCGGCAGCGGGTGCAGCGCTGGTCGGCGCTGGTGTTGCCGTCGTAGGCGACACACCGGCGGATGGAGCAGCGCCAGAATCCGGCGTTGCGGCTGGTGTTGCTGTCGGTGCCGCTTCCACCGGCACCGTGACCGGCGGCAGGCTCTGTGGCTTGGCGATGACCGCAGGCGCCGCCGCCTCCTTGCCCGTGTTCTGCACCACCCACCACACAGCGACGCCGAGCAGCACCGCTGCAGCGGCGGCAATGCTGGGCCCTAACAACTTTTGTGGATCGCTCGGGCGGTCGGCCTGCGGAATGCGCGTCAAGTCTGGCGCGGCATTGGGCGCGAGACTCGCTTGGTACTCTGCCACCAGCGCGTCGGGCGACAGCCCGAGGAACTCCGCGTAGCGGCGCAAGTGTCCGCGCACGTAGACGGGAGCGCCGAGCGCTGCAAAGCGATTTGCCTCGAGCGCCTCGATCACGCTCGGGTCCAAATGCAAGCGTTCAGCGGCCACGGCCGGCGTCACGCCGGCGAGGTGACGCGCTGCTTCGAGCCGCTCGCCAATCGATTGGCCCACCTTGTCGGTCGAGTCGCTCATGGCTTCGTGCGTTGGATTTCCGCGAGAGCGCGTGCTTGTTGCGAGTCGGGAAAATCGAGCCGCAACCGCCGCGCATAGCGTTCCTCGGCGAGCCGGTCGCCGGCAGCCCGCATCGTGCGCACGCCAATCAGCAGCAAATCCGGCGTCGGCCGGAAGGCATTGAGATAGGTCTCGATCTGCGTGCGAGCCTCGGCCACTTGCTGGCGTTCGAGGTACAGGTCGGTCAGCTGCAGCGCAGCCTCGGCATAGTTAGGCCGTATCTGCAGCGCGCGTTGAAAGCTGCGCTCCGCTTCGGGCAAGCGCTTGGCCGTTCGGTAGCAAACTCCCGCATTGGTGTAGGCCGCTTCCGGCGAGCGGTACAAGCGATTGTTAGCGATGTCCTCAAAGCGCTGCACGCCTTCGTCGTAGCGGCCGCGCTTACAGAGGTACACAGCGTAGTTGTTGCCGATGTCGGGATTGCGCGGCGCGAGCCGCAACGCCGAGCGGAAGAACTCGTCGGCCTTCTGCGTTTCGTCGAGTCGATCGTAAAGCAACGCGAGCCCCGTGTGCGTGCCCGCATCGCGAGGATTCTGCTTCAACGCGCGCTCAAGCTTCTCCTTGGCGAGCGACAGATTGCCTTGCCGCAGGTACGCGATGCCGAGCTGCGTGTTGTAGGCGCCTGCGGCGGTGTCGTCTTCGCCGCCCATCGAGCTGCCGCCCGAGGAGGCGCAACCTGACATGAGCGCCACAACAGCACACGCCGCCCACCAACGATTCATCATGCGCGCACCTGTAGTCCGAAAGTTTTCGCGCCGAGGCGAATGGTCGTCCGATCTTGCACCTTGCCCGCAAGCTGGCCGCAGGCGGCATCGATATCATCACCGCGAGTCTTGCGGATCGTCGCCACGAGCCCACCGCGAATCAGCTCGTCGCGGAACCGCTCGATCGCTGCGAGCGGCGAGCGTCGGTAGCGCGTGTTCGGAAACGGGTTGAAAGGAATCAAGTTCATCTTTGCTGGGTGCCCCTGCAGCAAGCGCACCAGTTCGCGTGCGTGCGCCACCGAGTCGTTGACGCCATCGAGCATCACGTATTCGAACGTCACGCTGCGGCCGTTTTGCTCATCGAGGTAGTGCCAACAGGCGGCTAACAACTCTGCGATCGGGTGTTTGCGATTGATCGGCACGAGCTCATTGCGCAGCTCGTCGTTCGGCGCATGTAACGACACCGCGAGCGCGCAATTGACTTCCTCGGCCAACTTGTAGATCTGCGGCACGAGCCCCGACGTGGACAGCGTGACGCGGCGCCGCGAGATATCGAAACCGAGATCATCGAGGAACAGCCGAATCGCAGGCACCACATTGCGAAAGTTCGCGAGCGGTTCGCCCATCCCCATCAACACGATGTTCGTAATGATGCGGTTGTCGCCCGCCTTGAAGCCCAGCTCACGATTCGCGAGCCACACCTGCCCGACGATCTCCGCGGTCGTGAGATTGCGGTTGAAGCCTTGCTGAGCCGTGGAGCAAAACGAGCAATCAAGCACGCATCCCACTTGCGAGGAGATGCAGAGCGTGCCGCGATCCTCTTCCGGGATGTAGACCATCTCGAACGCTTGCGACTGATCCGCCGACAACAGCCACTTGCGCGTGCCATCGGCTGAATCCTGACGGCGAACGATGTCAGGAACCCGGACCTCAGCGCGCGCTTCGAGCTCAGTGCGAAAATCCTTCGCCAGATCCGTCATCGCCGCGAAGTCACCGATGCCGCGCTTGTACAGCCAATTCATCAGCTGGCGCGCGCGAAACGGCTTGCTGCCTAACGATGCGACGAACGCCTCCAACTCCGGCTTCTCGAGCCCGAGCAGGTTGACGCGTTGCCCGTCGGCCGCTGTTTCCATGGAGTCGTTCTCCGTCCGCCACACCTTGCGACGCGTGTCGCAAGCTGTTAGTTCCGCGGACAGAGCTCCGTCTCGCGGAAGAAGTACGCGATCTCGCGCGCTGCCGTCTCAGGCGCATCCGAGCCGTGGACCGTGTTCGCCTCGATGCTCTCCGCGAGATCGGCGCGAATCGTGCCGGGCGCCGCTTTCTTCGGATCGGTCGCACCCATGATCTCGCGGTTTTTCGCGATCGCGCCTTCGCCCTCGAGCACCTGCACGAGCACCGGACCGGATGTCATATAACGCACCAGATCCTTGAAGAACGGGCGCTCGCGGTGCACGGCATAGAAGCCCTCCGCCTCGCGCTGCGACAGGTGCATCATCCGCGCCGCCACGATACGGAGCCCCGCTTTCTCGAAGCGCTTCAGCACTTCACCAATCAAGTTACGGGCCACGCCATCCGGCTTCACAATCGACAAAGTGCGCTCGAGCGCCATAGGAAATCGTCCTTACAAAAATTACGGGTGAACAAAGACACGACCCGCGCGGGAGCCGCGACAGGCCATTGCGAGACTCGCTCGACTAAGCCGCCAATTGTAACGGCTGACGGCGGGGGGCGGCAATGAAAGGCCGCATGGAAGTGCCGGAAGCTAAAGGATTTTCAGGGCTTGGCGCGCAGCCGGCGCCTGCTGACTAGACGTTGAAGCTCTCGCCGCAACCGCACTCGCCCTTCACGTTCGGGTTATGGAACTTGAACGCCTCGTTCAAGCCTTGCTTGACGAAATCGACGGTGGTGCCTTGGATCAGGGGCAAGCTGGCCGGGTCGACGAACACCTTCACGCCGCGGTCCTCGAAGACATGGTCGCTGGGGTCGGCCGCATCGGCGTAATTGATAACGTACGCGAAGCCCGAGCAGCCGGTTTTCTTGACCCCGAGCTTGAGCCCGAGGCCACTGCCCCGAGAGGCCAGGAAATTGCGGACGCGATTCGCAGCGGATTCAGTGAGTTGGATACCCATGTCGCCCCTATTCTACCGGCATTCGTACGCCACGCAGTGCGGCCAATACAGCATCTTCGACCACCAACAGACGCCCGAGTTTCTCCGTCGGAACGCCGAGCTCTCGCGCCCAATCGTGCGGCGTCGAACCCGGCCCTTCCGCGGCACGCCGCCCCAGTAGACGGCCCACCAACCAGGCGCAGACGGCCAAAGTATGCGGGCAGCCATAGGCCTGGAAACGTGCGGCGATCACAACATTTTCATGCACTTGGACGTGAAATCTGACGTGAGTCCCGTCTCCGGGGCGCCCCGCCTCCCCCACGGCAACCCCCGGCCCCGGCGGTAGGGTGCCGGCGCCCACGAGTGACCGAAACAGGCTTGCCGCCTGGGGGGCGAGCGGACTCATGGCGCGACCGCCCGTAACCGAGCGACCTCGCGCTGGATGACGCCGGCCGCCTGATCGATATCCGCGGCCCGGGTGAAGCGGCCCAAACTGATTCGCAGGGAACTTTGCGCGAGCTCGGTCGAGCGGCCCAACGCGCGCAATACATACGATGGCTCTTGGGTCGCGGAGCTGCAGGCCGAGCCGGTCGACACGGCAATCTCCTCGACGCCCGTTACGAGGCTCTCACCTTCCACACCCTCGAACGACACGTTCAGCAGATTCGGCAACCGCGCGGCGTTCGCGCCGTTCAGATGCACCCGCGGCAGCGTGGCCAGGCGCGACCACAACGCATCGCGCAGTGTTCGCATGCGCTCGCTCTCCTGTGCGCACTCTGCGCGAGCTAACTGCGCTGCGACACCGAAACCAACCAACTGATGCGTAGGCAACGTGCCCGAACGCAGGCCGCGCTCGTGCCCGCCGCCAAAGACGATGGGCGCAATCCGCGGGCGCGCCGACTCGGCAACGTACAGCGCGCCCACTCCTTTGGGACCATAGATCTTGTGGGCCGAAATCGACGCGAAATCCACACCGAGCTCGCGCACGGCCCAGGCGAGCTTGCCGACGCTCTGGCACGCATCGGTGTGGAACAACGCACCTCGCTCGTGGCACACACGCGCATAGGCGGCAATGTCCTGTAACACGCCAATCTCGTTGTTAGCATGCATCAGCGAAACGAGCAGCGTGTCGTCCGTGAGCGCGGCGCGGAGGGCGTCCGGACTGACAACGCCGTCAGCGTCCGGCGTGAGGTAGGTGACACGAAAGCCTTCGCGCTCGAGTTGCTTGCACGGATCGAGGATGGCGCGATGCTCAGTCCGCGCCGTCACGATGTGCTTGCCGCGGTCCGCATTGGCACGCGCTACACCCAGCACACACAAGTTGTTAGCTTCGGTAGCGCCTGACGTGAAGATCACCTCGCGCGCCTCACAACCCAGTAGCGCAGCCACTTGAGTGCGCGCCGTTTCGATCGCGCGAGCGGCGGCCGTGCCGTACTCGTGCGTAGTCGACGCGGCGTTGCCGAACACGCCGTCGAGCGTCAGGCACTCCGCCATGGCGGCTGCCACGCGCGGATCGACAGGCGTCGTCGCGGCATAGTCCAGGTAGATCGGGCGCGCACGCTCAGCCATTGCGCTTGTTTCCCGCCCCCGCGACACGCCGCCGCTGCTGCACGGCGGTGAGGATGCCGCGCAAGATGTTCGCTTCGTTCTTGTCGAGCTCAGCCCGCTGCAAGAAGCGACGAATGCGCTGCATCAGCACGGTGCCGTTCTGCGTGCGATCGCGAAACTCGATCAACTCCATCACCTCGGCGAGATGCTCGTACAAACGCTCCATTTCCTCACCCGTCGCACGCGGCACGAGCGCTTCGGGCTGCTCGTACTTTGCACCAGCGGCGCGATAGAGCTCGTAGGTGACGAGTTGTACGGCCATGGCGATATTGAGTGAGGCGTATTGTGGATTCGCGGGGATGCGGATTAGCACGTGGGCCAGCGCCAAGTCCTCGTTCGTGAGGCCGGTGCGCTCAGCCCCGAACAGGATTGCCACCGGGCCGCGCGCCGCTTCTTGCACGGCTCGCACAGCGGCATCGCGAACGTCGAGCACGCGAAAGTTTTGGTCGCGTTCACGCGCGGTGGTCGCCGCGACGAAGCCACAGTCCGCCACCGCCTCGGTCACCGTACTCACCACCTTCGCGGCCGCCAATAAGTCGTCGGCACCCGAGGCGCGCGCGGTTGCTTCGGCATGCGGAAAGGATTGGGGACGCACGAGTGTGAGTTCGTGCAGTGCCATGTTCTTCATGGCACGCGCCACGGCACCGATATTGCCGGGGTGCGATGTGTCGACGAGAACGATGCGGATCGGGCTGGCAGTCATGGAATTTGGGCTCGGCGCCCTGCACGGCGCGGCCCGTGTATCATAGCGCCTCGGGTCATTGCACCCGGCCGTTCTTCACACAGTATGCAGCCGTTACTCAGTCTTGCCGTCCGCGCCGCACGTCGCGCGGGTGATGTCATCGTCCGCAGCTTGCCGCGGCTCGATAGCCTCGATGTGTCGACCAAAGGTCGTAACGATTATGTCTCCGACGTCGATCGTGCCGCCGAGGAAGAGATCATCGGGACGATTCGCCGGCTGTATCCGAACCATGCATTTCTCGCCGAGGAAAGCGGTCGCTCCGGCGAAGGTGATGTCGTGTGGATCATCGACCCGCTCGATGGCACGACAAACTTCTTGCACGGCTTCCCCACGTTCGCCGTATCGATCGCTTGCCAAATCAAGGGCCGACTCGAACACGCTGTCGTGTTCGATCCGATGCGGCAAGAAATGTTTACGGCGTCGCGCGGCGACGGGGCCCAGCTCGAAGGCCGCAAGATTCGCGTCAGCAATTTGCGCGGGCTCGAGGGCGCGCTGGTTGCCACAGGCTTCCCGTACCGCTCGAACGCCGTGTACATCGATCACTACCTGGCGATGCTCAAGGTCGTCATGGAGAGCACCGCGGGCATTCGTCGCCCAGGCGCCGCGGCGCTCGATCTCGCGTATGTCGCCGCAGGCCGCGTCGATGCGTTCTGGGAAATTGGTCTCAACGCGTGGGACACGGCCGCAGGCACGCTGCTCATCACCGAAGCGGGGGGCCGCGTCGGCACCCTAACAGGCGGTGACTACCAACAAGGCGGCGACATCATCGCCGGCAGCCCGCGCGTCTACGCTGCGCTCGTCGAAGCACTCGCGCCACACGTGCCAGC
>CAYUIT010000051.1:8134-10848 GCA_964444835.1 uncultured Steroidobacteraceae bacterium | reverse complement strand
CGCACCAAGCGTGAAGTAGCCCACTAAGATCCACATCGCGGCCGGATCTTGCTTCACCGGACCGGGCTTGCCGACCAGCGAACCCAGGATGTCGTAGTTGAAGGCCTTCGACAGGATGTCCATCAAGATCGGGCCCATCATCAGCAACACGCAGCCGACGATGCCGAGGATCGGCGTCAGCGGGTAGAACGGCACTTTGAACGGACGCTCGATATTCGGGTGATTGACGCGCAGATAGATCACGCTGATGCACACGATCGCGAACGCGAGTGCCGTTCCGAGGCTAACGAGATCGCCTAACACGTCGAGCGGCAGCGACGCTGCGGCGAGCGCGATGATCAAGCCCAACAACATCGTGCCCGTGGCCGGCGTCTTGAACTTGTCGTTGATCTTCGCGAACACGTTTGGCACCAGGCCGTCTTTCGCCATTTGGTAGAACACGCGGGTCTGGGCGTAGATCAGCACCAGCATCACCGAGGTGAGGCCCGTGAAGGCGCCGAGCTTGATGATGAAAGCGAGCCAATTGATTTGCCCGGAATCGCTGAACGGCCACGCGGTGATGGCCCACTGCGGATCCATCCGATTGATCGCCGTCGCGATCGGCGCGCCACCAGCGAGTTCCTTGAAGGGCACGACACCCGTCATCACGGCGGCGACGAGCATGTAAATCAACGTACAGATGATCAACGACCCCAAGATGCCGATCGGCAAATCCTTCTGCGGATTGCGTGCCTCACCGGCCGCCGTCGACACAGCCTCGAAACCTACGTAGGCGAAGAAGATGATCGACGCCGCGCGAATCACGCCCGACCAGCCGTACGTGAAGCCGCCTTCGTTCTCCGGTACAAACGGCACCCAGTTATCCGGGTTGATATAGAAGAAGCCAATCGCGATGAACGCCAGCAGCACCGTCACCTTGATGACGACGATGATGTTGTTGACGTTCGCGGACTCCCGCACGCCGAGCACTAACAACCCAGTGACGACCAGAATGCCGAGTGCGCCCACAAGATTGAACGAGCCTTGCACTTGCAGCGCACCCTCTTTCAGTGCGAGCGTCGAAGTGGAAAGCGCGGAAGGCAGATGGATGCCGAAATCCTTCAGCAGTTCGAGCACGTAGCCTGTCCAACCGGACGCTACCGTTGACGCGGCGACACCGTACTCCAGCAACAACAACCAACCCATCACCCAGGCGAACACCTCGCCCAACGTGACATATGCGTACGAGTACGCGGAACCCGACACGGGGATCGTCGAGGCCAATTCGGCATAGCAGAGACCGGCGAACAAGCAGCACAGACCTGCGATGACGAACGACACCATCACCGCCGGGCCGGCGAAGTTCGCCGCAGCGTTGCCGGTCAACACGAAAATGCCCGCGCCGATGATGGCGCCGACACCGAGACTGACGAGATTGAGAGAGCCGAGGGTTCTGCGCAGTTCGCCCGAACCGAGTTCTTGTTGTACTTGTTGGACGGATTTCTTCGCGGTCAAACGGCCATCGGCCATAGAAAGCTCCCCGAGACGGCCCGTCGTGGCGGGCGCAGTTAGGTGGCAGGTTAGGCGCTGGCGCGAGCCGTGGCAAGCGCCGCCGCGTCAGCCGCCTTGGTCCTCGCCGCTACCGCGGCGCGCGTCGAGCAGTTGCCGCAGGCGAATATTGACCACCTCCACCCCAACGGCGAACGCCATGGCGAAGTACAGGTAGCCTTTCGGCACGCTGAAATGGAAGCTCTCCGCGACGAGCACGGCGCCTACCAGGATCAGGAACGCGAGCGCCAGCACTTTGATGGTGGGGTGGCGTTCAATGAACGCACTGATCGAACCGGAGACCCACATCATGACAATAATGGCCAGCACGATGGCCGCGACCATGATCGGCACCTGATCGGGGCGCGCCAAGCCCACGGCGGTGAATACCGAATCGAGTGAGAACACGATATCGATCAGCGCGATCTGCACCACGATGAAGGTGAAATTCGCAAACACGCGGGTCTTGCGCTCGTCTGCCGCACCTTCGAGCGTGTGATGGATCTCGAGCACGCTCTTGGCGAGCAGGAACAAGCCGCCTAACAACAGAATGATGTCGCGCCCCGAGAACGTCCAGTCGTGAAACGTGATCCAAGGCTGCGTCAGACGCGTGAGCCACACGATCGAGAACAGCAGCGCAATGCGCGTCACCATCGCGAGCGCCAAGCCCGTTATACGTGCTGCTTCCTGTCGCTCTCGCGGCAGGCGGCTCACCAAAATGGAAATGAAGATGATGTTGTCGATGCCGAGAACGATCTCGAGCGCCGCGAGTGTGGCAAAGGCCACCCACGTCGCCGGATCGGTCAGCATCTCGAGCATAAAAACTAACTGCCGAGCCTAGCGCTGCAGCGCGGCGCTCACGGCAACTCGTCGATCGGATCTTTCTTCTCGCTCGGGAACAGGTGCTCGGCCTTGAGACCCAAATCCAGCGCAATGGCGCTCGCCGTGAAGATCGACGAATACGTGCCGATCACGATGCCGATAATGAGCGCTGCGGAGAAGCCCTGCAGCGCTGGTCCGCCCAGGAAGAACAGCACCAACACTACGATCAACGTGGTCCACGAGGTCATGATCGTCCGCGACAAGGTCTCGTTGACGGCCAGGTCGAGCACGGCGTCCGGCGCGAGGCGCCGATTCGCTTCAAAACGTTCCCGGATACGATCGAACACGACTACGGTATCGTTCAG
>CAYUIT010000051.1:0-8034 GCA_964444835.1 uncultured Steroidobacteraceae bacterium | reverse complement strand
ACGACATCGAAGCGATCGATGCGCACTTGTGAATCGAGGCTCTTCAGCGTCGACTCGAGCTTGCCGCGTAGCGCGTCCCCTTCCTGCCCGCGAGGCAGCGGAGGCAACTGAATCGCGATATCCCGCGTGGAACCGAAAGCCTTGACCTGCACATCTTCGATCCCCGCGCTCTCGATCGCATTTCGAATGCGCTCGATATTCGCAGGCTCAGCGAAATGTGCTTCGACCGCGACGCCGCCCGTGAAGTCGATCGACAAATTGAGCCCACGAGTGGCAAGCGACACGATCGAACCCAGCACCAGGATCACGGATAGCGCGTAAGCCCACTTACGCGTGCCCATGAACGGAATCGCGGTCTTTTTCTTGAACAGTTCCATGCGATCAATTTCCTGCTAACTGGCGCCGAGCATCAGATCGACAGCGTCGCGACTTTGCGTTTGCCGCCGTACATCAACGTGATCAGCGCGCGACTGCCCATCAGCGCCGTAAACATCGAGGTGATGATGCCGAGCGTCAATACGACCGCGAAGCCGCGAATGGCGCCGGTGCCGAAAATCCACAGCACCACGCCCGCTATCAACGTCGTGATGTTTGAATCCGCAATCGACGACAGCGCCTTATCGAAGCCCGCGCGAATCGCGCTCTGTGGCGTGTTGCCGTTGCGAATTTCTTCACGAATACGCTCGTAGATCAAAATGTTCGCGTCGACAGCCATACCGACCGTCAAGATGATGCCCGCGATGCCGGGCAACGACAGCGCAGCCTTGAGGCCCGACAGCAGCGCCGCCAACAAGACGACGTTCGCGAGCAACACCACGTTGGCCACGATACCGAAGCGTCGGTAGTACACGAGCATGAAGGCAAACACGACGAGCATGCTAATGAGCAGTGCGCGGACGCCCTTGTCGATGTTCTCCTGACCGAGCGACGGGCCGATGACGCGCTCCTCAGCCACGAAAATCGGCGCAGCCAACGCGCCCGCACGCAGCAACAACGCGAGCTCACGCGCTTCGCCAGTCGTTAGGCCTGTGATCTGAAATTGGGAACTGAACACACCACGAATAGTGGCCAGGCTGATCACCTTCTCGGACCGTATTTCGCGCTGCACTTGCTGGCCGTTAACGGTCTGCATCTCGCGGCTGATCTCGATGAAGACGACGCCCATGCTGCGCCCGACGTTCGCCATCGTATTGCGCAACATCTCCTCACCGCCGGCAGCGCTCAAGCGCACCGACACCGCGGGCCCATCTTGCGTCACCGTACTCGTCGCATCGGTGAGCTGATCGCCCGTCACGATGATGTCGCGTTTTAGAAGCACGGGCTGGCCGCTCGTCATGCGGAACAGCTTCGAACCGAGCGGCGCGCGCCCTCGCTGCACCGCATCCGAAACGGAGTTCGTCTCGTCGGCCATGCGGAACTCGAGCGTGGCGACTTTGCCGAGAATGTCCTTGACCTCAGCGGCGTTCTGCACGCCCGGGAGCTGCACGGCAATGCCGTCAGGGCCTTGTCGCTGCACGACCGGCTCAGACACGCCGAGCTCATTGACGCGATTGCGCAGTGTGACGATGTTCTGTTGCACGGCGTAGTCTTGCCGCTCGCGCACTTGCGCATCGGTCAGAACCAGATCGACGGACGGCGCCGCAACGCCCGCGGGAACACGGAAGCTCAGATCGGCGAATTTTTTCGCGAGCGCGGTACGCGCGGCGTCCGCGTCAGTGCCTGGCGCAAAAGTGATCCGCAACGCATTCGTGATGTCGCTGCCGTCTTGGAATTGCGCAATCTCGTTGACCGTGAGATTCGCTTCCTTCATCGCGCGCCGAAAGTCCTGCTCATACGTGCCGAGCAGTGTTTCGACCGCCCCTTTGGTATCGACGTTGAAGAGCAGATACAAACCACCGCGCAAATCGAGTCCGAGCGGCATCGGCTCGAGGCCGAGCTTGCCGAAGATCGCGGGCGCGCGCGGCGCAAACGACATGGCTGTTAGGTAATCGCTACCAAAGCGTTCACGCAGCGCGTCGCGGCCTTGCAACTGCGAGGGCACGTCGGGAAAGCGCACCATCACGCGCCCCTCGCTATCGGTGAAGATGCGCGAGTAATTGACGGAGCGACTCTTGAGGAACTCCTCGATCGATTGCTGCGTCGAGGCATCGATCGCCGCGCGATCTTTACGCGCGATCTGCAACGCCGGATCTTCGCCGAACACGTTGGGCAGCGCGTACACGCACGCTAACAACAACACGACCACGACCAGCACGTACTTCCAGCGAGCGTACTCGAGCATCGTCAACCTACCCTGTTGGAGTTCTTCTGCGACGCTCTCAGGCGCTCTTCAACGTGCCTTTGGGCACGAGCGAGCTGATCTGGAACCTCTGCACCTTGATGCGCACGCCGTCGGCAATTTCAAGGGTGACGAACTGCTCGCCCACCTCGACCACCTTGCCGAGCACACCACCTGCGGAGATGACTTCATCGCCCGCCGCCAGCTTGCTCAACATCGCCTGGTGTTCTTTCGCCTTTTTCTGCTGCGGCCGAATCAACAGGAAGTAAAAAATGACGATGAATACGACCATCATCAAGAGCGGCGCCAGCGAGCCGCCCGGCGGGGCACCAGCGCTTTGCGCCAGCGCATCGGGAATCAATGGATTCATGGGATCACCTTCGAAAAAAACCTAACGGATACAGCCACTTACGCACAAAACCACGCGTTTGGCGCCGCTAAAGAGCCGGCGATTATGCCACAGCGGCGCCCGATGCCACGCGGCGCGCGAAAAATCGCTGGGCGAAGGCATGCAGAGAGCCTGCTTCTATCGCCAGGCGGAGCTGCCGCATTAAGTCCAAGTAGAAAAACAGATTGTGGATCGTGTTGAGGCGCGCCCCCAAGATTTCGTTGCAGCGATCGAGGTGGCGCAGATAGGAGCGCGAGTAGTTCTGGCAGGTGTAGCAGCCACAAGTCGGGTCGATCGGACCTAAATCGCGCTGGTGGGTAGCGTTACGGATATTGATGACGCCCGTGGCCGTGAACAAATGGCCATTGCGCGCGTGCCGCGTAGGCATCACGCAGTCGAACATGTCGATGCCGCGCAGCACCGCTTGCACGATGTCTTCCGGCCGACCGACGCCCATCAAGTAGCGCGGCTTGTCCTGCGGCATGTGCGGCATCAGCCCCTCGAGTACTTTCAAGCGCTCTTCCTCAGGCTCGCCCACCGCGAGTCCACCCACTGCCAGCCCCGGCCAGTCGTGACGCGACAACGCTTCGAGCGACGCGAGTCGCAGCGGCACATGCATGCCGCCCTGCACGATCGCGAACAGGCTGCCCGGCGCCTCGTCCGTACCCTCACGGTAGTAATGCGCATGGCTGCGCGCGGCCCAACGCATCGAGCGCTCCATCGAGGCACGCACTTCGGCTTCGGTCGCGGGATACGGTGTGCAGTCATCGAGCGCCATCGCGATGTCAGAACGCAGCGCTCGCTGTACGTCCATCGAATCCTCGGGTGTTAGTCGCACCTTCGACCCGTCGATCGGCGAGCGGAATTGCACGCCCTCCTCGGTGATCTTGCGCAGATCCTTGAGGCTGAACACCTGAAAACCGCCTGAGTCGGTGAGAATCGGGCGACGCCAGTGCATGAAGCCATGCAAACCACCGTGCTCTGCGACGATCTCCGGGCCCGGCCGCAACATCAGGTGGAACGTGTTACCGAGCACGATATCCGCGCCTAACGACTCCAATTCCTCGGGCGTCATCGCCTTGACGGTGCCGTACGTGCCGACCGGCATAAAGGCAGGCGTCTCGACGACACCGTGCCGCAGATACAGTCGACCGCGGCGCGCCGCACCGTCGACCGCCAAACACTCGTAACGCGCCCTCACGCGCGCGCCTCGCGCGTCGGCGTGATGAACATGGCATCGCCGTAGCTGAAGAAACGATAGCGTTGCGCGACGGCATGGGCGTAGGCGCGCAACACGGCTTCGCGGCCGGCAAACGCACTCACCAACATCAACAGTGTGGATTCAGGAAGGTGGAAATTCGTCACCATCGCATCGACGACTCGAAAGCGGAATCCCGGAAAAATGAACAGCGAGGTGTCGCCGACGAACGGACGCAAGTCGCCGCCGCCCGCTGCCGATTCCAGCGCGCGCACGACCGTCGTGCCAACCGCAACGACGCGGCCGCCGCGCGCGCGAGTTGCCGCAATCGCCTCACACACAGCGGCACTCACTTCCGTGAGCTCCGCATGCATCACATGTGCGCCTACGTGCTCGACGCGCACGGGCTGAAAGGTCCCAGCACCCACATGCAAAGTGACCAGCGCGCGGCGCACGCCCCGCGCGTCGAGATTCGCGACTAACGACTCATCGAAATGCAAACTCGCCGTGGGTGCGGCCACGGCTCCGCGTTTGCTCGCAAACACGCTTTGGTAGCGATCTTGGTCCGCGACGTCGGGCGGGCGCTCGATGTAGGGCGGCAGCGGAATCTGACCATGTGCTTCGAAAAACTCGAGCGCAGCGGTCGGTAACTGCACCTCGTACAGATCGCCGTTTCGCTGCAGCACAGTCACGTCGCCGCCCGCCGTGGTGATCACCAAGCCCGCGCGAATGGGTTTGCTGGCGCGCGCGTGCACGAGCGCCCGCGTGCCCTCCAGCGGCCGTTCCAGCAACAGTTCCACTTGCCCACCGGTTGGCTTGCTACCGAACAAGCGCGCGGGGATGACGCGCGTATCGTTGAAGACGAGCAAGTCCTCGGGCTGCAAGAGCGCCGGCAGATCGCGGATCTGCCGATCGACGACGGCACCGGTCGTACCGTCGAGCTGCAACAACCGGCTGGCGGATCGCTCCGCCAGCGGCCGTTGCGCGATCAGTTCTGGGGGAAGTTCGTAGTGAAAATCGGCGCGCTGCACCTGCGCATGGTAGCAGGCGCCGGCGCGTCCCTAGGAACGCATGCCATCCCCTGCGGTTGGACGCTTGCGATCCGGCGAGCCATCCTGGGCACGCTCCGGCAGCGTCGCCTCTACTGTCATCGACTTGCGTTGCCGCAGAATCTTGAGCTGCAGCTTTTCGCCGGGTTGGTAGGAGCGCAGGATGCGCAGCGCGTGCGGGCCAGACGACGGCACTCGTCCATCGATCGACTCGATGACATCGCCATCTTCGAGCCGATAGGGCGACTTCTCGGGCGCTCGGACGACCAGGACGCCCTCCTTCGCACCGAAATACGTTCCGAGCTTGGGCGTCAATGTCGCGAGCTCGAGCCCGGCCATATCGCCGCGGCGGTGACCGATGAAGTCGAACACCGTCTCGACGTCGCCCGTCATCAAGTCCGGCGGTAGCGGCGGCAGCGGCGCCATCGGGCCGCCGTGCGGATTCATGCGAAACACGAATTTTTCAGCGGGCCGAGCACGCGCTACGACGGTGAAGTCCTGCGGCTTGCCGGCGCGCAACACGCGCACTTTCACTTTCTGGTCGGGCGCGATATCGCGCAACTGGCGCAGCAACTCTTCACTCGAATCATCACGCCCCGCAACGGACTTATCGTTCACCGCGACGATCACGTCTCCCGCCTGGAGGCCGGCCTGCGCAGCGGGGCCCCCGGGGCTCACGTCGCGAACCTTGGCACCGGTTCGATCGCTTTGCGGATCGACTTGCACCCCGATGATGGCGCGGCGCTCCGCTCGCTCGAACCGCATCACGCGACCCATCGCCGAATCGCCGAGCTGAGCAGACAACTGCGCGACTTCGCGCGCCGCCTCCTCGAGCCGCTCGCGCGCCGCCTTGAGCTTCGCCTCCGTATCCGCGTTCGCGGCCGGCTCCTGGGCGAATGCACCCCCGAGTGCCGAGACACCTAACAACCCAACCAGTATTGCCTTTCGCATCGACATTCAGTTTTCCTCCAGCCTCTACATCGCTGCCGATAGCTCGGCTGCGTACTTGACTTGCCGTAGTGATTGCGCCAGCCGGTCGCGCTCGAATTCGAGCTCGCGCACACGCACTGGATCGGCGGCGCTGTGCTGCACGCCAACGCGCGCCTCGGACAACGCGTCGTCAAACCAAGCGAGCCGGTCTTCCAGTGCCACGACGGCGACGTACGTGTCTGCATTGACGAGCGCCGGCGCGTCGTTCACGCGCACCGTCGCCGCGGATACCGCTGCCGCCGGCTCACCGGGCGCGCTGAGATCAAGCGCCGCGGGCGGTTGCAGCGCACGCCAACCGACAGCGACGACGAGCAGCAGCGCGAGTGCGCCACCGGCGCCCGCTCCCGCACGTCGCTGCAGTCGACGCCGCGCGTCGCGCGCTTGCACGCGCGCCACGAACTCGTCGTAGCCGAAAGGCGCCGTGGTCTCCGGTAGTCGCTGCCAGGAGGATTTCAACTGCTCGATGTTCATGTAACGCAATGAGCCTTCAGTCGGTTACAACAAAGATGCGGGGACGCGCCGTTCCGTCGCACTCGCATTGGCGGCGAGCTTGGCTAAAGCACGGGCAAGCTGCGATTTGGAAAAGCTGACGGATTTGCCAAAGGCTGCCGCGATTTCCTCGTGCGACCAGCCCTCGGCCTCGTACAGCCACACGACGGCGCGCGCTTGCGGCGTCAAAGACTGCAGCGCGCGCTCGGCATCGACCCAATCCGCCGTGCGCGCGTCCGGCGCGGCCGGGAGAACCTCCTCGGGATCGGCAAAAGACTCGAGCGCGACACGCGCGCGATGCCACGGCGAACGCAGCGCCATCAGCGCGCGGCTGACGGCAATCCGCTGCACCCACACACCGAATGGCGCCTCGCCCCGGTATTGGTCGAGGTGCTCGTACATCGCCAACATCGTGTCCTGCAGCAGGTCCTCGGCGAGCGCCCGATGGCGCACGATGCGCTTGATAAGTGAAAACGTACCGGCCGCGACGGCGTCGAACAACGCGGCGCGCGCGGCGCGATCGCCCTGCCGCGCGGCGGCGAGGCAATCCGACGAGATCGTGGTCTCAGACAGCTTGGGCACGGTGTCTTAGATGCATGGACGGCGGAAAAGGTCGCGGGGCCGGTGATTTTGTTGGCGCGTTGTGCCATATAATTCGCACCCCGCGCCGGGATGGCGGAACTGGTAGACGCAGCGGACTCAAAATCCGCCGACCGCAAGGTCGTGTGGGTTCGATTCCCTCTCCCGGCACCAATCATTCGAGTCTGGATGAATTTCTGTAGCCACTGCGGCGCCAAGGTCGCGGTCAAAGTTCCACCCGGCGATCACTTGCCGCGCCACGTCTGTGACTCGTGCGGCACCGTGCATTACGCAAACCCCAAGCTTGTCGTCGGCTGCGTGCCCGAGTACCAAGACCGGATTCTGCTGTGCAAGCGCGGCATCGAACCGCGCCTCGGCTACTGGACCGTGCCGGCGGGTTTCATGGAGAACGGCGAAACGCTGCAGCAAGCGGCGGCGCGCGAGTCGCACGAAGAAGCGCTGCTGCACGTCGAGATCGGCTCGTTGCTCTCGGTGGTACATGTCACGCACGCGCACCAAGTCCACGTGTTTTTTCGCGCCAAGATGCTGAGCGAACGCTTCGGACCGACGCCTGAGAGTTTGGAGGTCAAGCTGGTGGGCATCGACGAGATTCCCTGGGAAGAGCTTGCATTCCCGAGCACGGAATTCACGTTGCGTCGCTACCTGGAGGACCGCACTGCGGGCCGGGAGCACCATCACTTCATCGAGCTCAACCGCCGCTTTCGGTAAACCTCCGCCGACCGTGGCAGAATATCGGCCTCGCGTAATCTTTGAGGCTTCGAGCAATGACTTTCGTCGTCACCGAGTCCTGCATCAAGTGCAAGTACATGGACTGCGTGGAAGTGTGTCCTGTGGATTGCTTCCACGAGGGGCCAAACTTCTTGGTGATCGACCCCGATGAGTGCATCGACTGCACTTTGTGCGAGCCAGAGTGTCCGGTGGAAGCGATTTTCTCCGAAGACGAGGTGCCGGCGGATCAGCAAGACTTCAAGCAGCTCAATGCTGAGCTCGCGCGTAAGTGGCCGGTGATCACGGAAAAGAAAGACCCGCCCGCCGATGCGAA
>CAYUIT010000050.1:0-25374 GCA_964444835.1 uncultured Steroidobacteraceae bacterium | reverse complement strand
GACACGGTAATACCAGTTGCACGAAAGCCACGGCATTTGACGAACCGCGGCTGCAACGTAGACTCTGCTCTCAGTGGACTCAATAGTCCGCGTAATAACGATGCAGGGGGTCTCATGGAACGCCAGTTCGTCGCAGTGGTTCTTTGCTCTGTTGCTTTCAGCGCGCCGCTGTTCGCGCAGGAGACTCCGGTGCGCGCGGACGACGACTCCGCGCCGACGCCGGAAGTGATCGTAACGGGTTCGCGTATCAAGCAAGATCCCACTAACAGCCCGCTGCCGATCCAGGTTGTTACGGCGGAAGAACTGGCGCGCGAAGGCATAAAGAGCCCCGAACAATTCGTCTCTTTCCTCACCTCGAACGGTACCGGCCTCGATAACTTAGCGAGCAATGCGGACGTCGTTGGCGGTGCGCAACGCGGCAACAACGGCGCTTCATCGGCCAACCTGCGCAGCCAAGGCGCCAACGGCACACTCATTTTGTTGAACGGTCGCCGCGTCGCAGCCCACGGTTTGAACGGTGGCGTCGTCGACGTCAACCAGATCCCCTTCTCCGCCATTGAGCGCGTGGAGGTGCTGAAAGACGGCGCGTCGGCAATTTATGGCACAGACGCGATCGGCGGTGTCATCAACTTCATCTTGAAGAAAGACTATCAAGGCGTCGGCTTGCAAGGGTCGTTCGACAATACGGAAACCGGCGACGGCAATTTGTACCGCGCGTCCGCGATCGTCGGCTACGGCGATGTGCGCGACCAAGGCTTCAACTTGATGGCGTCTGTAAGCTACGCCACGAACAAAGAATTGCGCGGCGATCAGCGCGACTTCGTGAACACCTTCCAGCCGGAGCGCGGCTTGTCGGTCGACACGCGCGGCACGCCATTCTCGACGATCGTGCCGCTTGCGGGAACGGCGATTGCTAACAACAACGCCGCGCCGCTCGTACCCGGGAGCACCACGATTCGGGCGTCGGGCGGCATTAACATCCTAGATTTGCCGGGCCAAGCCGGCTGTAACGCGATTGACGGCATGGCGCCGTACGACGATGTCCTGTGGGCCTTTCCGCAAGCGCAGTTCGCATGCGCTTGGGACACGGGCCGTGCAGCGGTGCTGCAGCAACCGCTCGATACCCTCACCTACATGGCACGCGCCGTGTATCGCGCGGGTGAGCACGAAATTGCGGCGGACTTCACCGGTTCTGATGCCGATGCATCGAAGCGCTTTTCGAATCTGCAGCTAACACCTAACACGACATCCCAGAACTACGCGTACCGTCGGATCACGGGTGTGAATACTGCGGCGTTCGACGCCGTTGCAAACCCACTGATTGCCGCATTCCCGTCGCTGGCGGCACAGATCGCAGCCACGCCGGCTTTGTCCTATCGCTGGCGCTGCATGGAGTGCGGCCGACGCCAAATCGATACCAACACTAAGACCGATCGCTTCGGCCTGTCTTTCGAAGGGCCCTTTGCCGGTGGTTGGGACTATCGCGCGGGGTTCACGCGCGCCTCGTCAGAATCCGAATCGGTACTCGGCGGTGGCTATTACTACCGCGGCACGTTAGGGTCAGGCGCACCCGACCCCGCGGCGCCGGTGGCCTCGGGTGCAACGCAACCGGGCATCATCGGTGTCCTCAACAGCGGCATCCTCAACCCGTTCCTGTTCCCCGGACAGACACAATCGCAGCAGGCGCTCAGCATGCTTGAAGACGTGTCGGCCGAGGGTGTGATTCTCTACGGCGGCAAGTACACACTGACTCAAGTGGATGCATCGGTCTCCGGCAAGCTGTTCGAGCTGCCGGGAGGCGTGGTCCAAGCCGCCATCGGCCTCGACTATCGCAAGGAGAAGTACCAGTTCAACGGTGATGCGCGCGCGGCTGCAGCGCGGCCAACGATCCTGGCTGCGCCATTCGATGACGGCAACGCGCTGGTCGGCGTGCATCGTAATATCAAGGCGATCTATGCCGAGGTGCTGTTGCCACTCTTTAGCGGCTTTGAACTCACCGGCGCATTTCGCCTGGACGACTACGATGGGTTTGGTCGCACTAACAACCCGAAGATCTCGCTGAAGTACCGCCCGATCGACGCACTCATGTTCCGCGGCTCGTACAACACGGGTTTCCGTGCGCCGAGCTTCAACCAGATCTTCAACGGCGTAACCTCGGCTCTGTTCACGGGTCGCGACATCGCAGACCCGCTGATTTGTCCGGGTGGCGTGCCGAATTCCACCAACCCAAACTGCACGGCGATTGCGCCGCAGATTCTCAACGGCGGCCGCCTTGAGCTGGGCCCCGAGACGTCCGATCAGTTCAGCGTCGGCATGGTATTCCAGCCGAATGACAACTACAGCTTGTCGCTCGACTACTGGGATATTGAGCGCGAGGACACGATTCAGATCTTGTCGCTGCGCCAGTTGGTAGACAACTTCGCGATCTTCCCCGAGGCATTCCTGCGCGATGCTAACAACACGCTGGTAGCCATCGATCAGCGCTGGCTGAATGCCGGCGGTTCGATCACACGCGGCCTGGAGTTGTCGGCACGCGCCAAAGGCAATGCGTGGGGCGGCCAGTGGAACGCCGGTCTTGAAGCGACGCGTCTCCTTGAGAAGAAAGAGCGCGTCGTCGAAACGGCGCCCTACGGCCCGAGCCAACTCGGTGTGTTCACGTTCTCCGGCGACCTCGGCTTGAAGTGGAAGCACAACTTGTTCGTGAACTTCCAGAAAGGCGACTGGACCGTGAACTTGTCGCAGATTTTCCGCAAGGGCTACACGAACCAAGCGCTGCCTGGCGTCGCCAATGGTTCCGTTGTACCGCCCGATCTTGAAGAGAAGGTCGACGACTACATCACCTATAACGTGTCAGCGAGCTACGAAGGCTTGATGGATGGCCTGCGTCTCACCGCAGGCATCAAGAATCTGTTCGACGAGGATCCGCCGTTCGCGATCACCTACGACAGCAACTTCGGCTCGGGCAGCTCCTGGGAGCCGCGCGTTGCTGATCCGCGCGGTCGTAGTTTCACGTTGCTCGCGGAGTACCGCTTCTGACCACGCGCCGACAATGGCTCGCGGCCATGGCGGCGCTCACGACGAGCGCCGCCGTATGGTCGCCTGCAATCGGTAAAGCGCCAGTGGCTCGTCCGCGGCCACCGCGCCTACGTCCGGGCGATACGATTGGCCTGATCGAACCTGCATCAGCCACCGATGAGCCCTTCGACATCAAGCTCGTCGAAGAAGTTGTCGTTGCGCTCGGCTTGAAACCAAAGCGCGGCCAACACGTGCTCGGTCGCTACGGCTACCTCGCCAGTGGTGATCGCGAACGCGCTGCAGACATCAACGCCATGTTTGCCGACCGCGAGGTACGCGCGATTCTTGCAATTCGCGGGGGTTGGGGTTGCGCACGTCTCTTGCCCTACCTCGACTACGCCACGATTCGGGCTAACCCCAAGCTCCTGATGGGCTACAGCGACATCACGGCGCTACACATGGCGATTGCCGCGCACGGTGGCGCAATCACCTTGCACGGGCCAAATGGGGCCAGCGCGTGGGGCAAGGAATCGGTCGCAACTTTCAAGCAAGTGGCGTTCGAGGGTGCGATGCCCACTTACGTCAATCCTGTCGCTAACGAGGATCGGCTCGTGCAGCGCCGCTATCGCACACAGCCGATCACCTCAGGCAAAGCCCGCGGTCGGTTGTTAGGCGGTAATTTGACGGTGCTCACCGCGCTCGTCGGCACGCCTTATTTGCCCGACTTCAAAGACGCTATCCTCTTTCTTGAGGATGTGGACGAGGCCGAGTATCGCGTCGACCGGATGCTCACGCAGTTGTCTTTGGCAGGCATCCTGCGCAGTGTCGCGGGCGTCGTGTTCGGTCACTGCACCGACTGCAAAGGCTCGAGCAGCGGCGTGTACGGCGGCTTCACGATCACGAACATCTTGCAGCAGCACATCGGTTCGCTTCGCGTGCCCGCGTTTCAAGGCTCGTTCTTCGGACACCTGGACGATCAATTCACGATTCCAGTCGGCACGCTCGCCGAGATCGATGCCGACGCCGGCACGCTGCGCCTGCTGGAACCTGCTGTCAGCTGAGTCGTTAGCCGTTCGGAATGTTCGGCTCGACGAGGTTCGCCAAGTAGCCGAGCGATTCCTGCCAACCGACGTAACAAGCATCCACCGGAATGACTTCCGGAATCCCCGACTGCACGATCTGTAGATCGGTGCCTGTACTGACGGCGCGGAGCGTCACGCTCACTTCCATCTCACCCGGCAGATTTGGATCGTCGAATTTGTCGGTGTAGCGCAGTCGTTCGTAGGGCACGAGCTCCTTGTATTCGCCACCGAAGCTGTGACTGAGGCCGGTCGTGAAGTTCGTGAATGACATGCGGAAACCTCCGCCGACGCGGGCATCAATACTGTGCACCGTGCACGTAAAGCCGTGTGGCGGCGACCAACGGGCGAGCGCGTCCGCCGTGACGAAAGCTCGATACACCTTCTCCGGCGGCGCACGCAGTACGCGATGCAATCGAACGGTTCCCGTTGCCATATCCATACCCCCGTGGCTCGAGCGAGCAGTCCTGTCAGTATGCGCCTCGCTTAGCGCATACTCTGCCCATTCTCACACTCCTTAGGGATCGATTTATGTTCGCAATGCGACTCACTGGGGCTTTGGTCCTCGCTACCGCCATGCTGAGCCAGACGGCTGTGGCCGACACGGCCGACTTGTTCCGTCTCGTCGAACAACGGCGGGCTGCAGATCGGGCCGTGGCGCTCGATCTGTGGAATTGGGCGGAAGTCGGCTACCAAGAAGAGCAAAGTAGCGCGCGCCTGCAGAAGGAACTACGCGAAGCTGGCTTTCGCATTACGACCGGTGTCGCAGAGATGCCCACCGCATTCGTCGCCGAGTACGGCAGCGGCAAGCCGGTGATCGCCATTCTCGCGGAGATGGACGCGCTGCCCGGTGTGTCGCAAGCAGCAGTGCCCGAGCGCTCGGCGCTCAAAGGGCGCATTTCCGGCCACGCTTGCGGCCATCATTTGTTCGGTGCCGGCTCCACGTCGGCCGCGATCGCCGTGAAGGAGTGGCTGCGAGCTAACAAGCGTACGGGCACGATTCGCTTGTACGGCACACCGGCGGAAGAAGGCGGCGCTGGTAAAGCCTATATGGTGCGCGCGGGGTTGTTTGGCGATGTCGATATCGCACTGCATTGGCATGCGGGCGATCGGAACATCGTTACGAACGAGGCGACACTCTCGAACAAGAGCGCCAAAATTCGCTTTGCTGGCAAAGCTGCGCACGCGGCGGCGGCCCCAGAGCGAGGCCGCTCGGCGCTTGATGGCGTCGAGGCACTGAACTTCATGGTCAACTTGATGCGCGAACATGTGCCACAAGATGCGCGCATTCACTACATCATCACGCGTGGCGGCGATGCGCCGAACGTGGTGCCCGAGTTTGCCGAAGTGTTCTACTACGTGCGCCACCGCAATCCTGTCGTCATGGCCGAGATTTTTGACCGCGTCATCAAGACTGCGGAAGCTGCGGCCATCGGCACGGAGACCCAGATGACGTACGAAGTCATTCACGGGGCCTACAGCTTGTTGCCGAATGATGCGCTCGCGACTGCTGTCGAAGGCCATCTCAAGACCGTCGGCGGCGTGATCTATGACGACAATGAGCGCGCATTCGCGGAAAAGCTCGCGAAGACGCTCGGCACTACTGATCTCACACTTGGCTCTGAGCGCGACATTCAGCCGGCGGATTCGCGGCCAACCTTTGGCTCTACAGATGTGGGCGATGTGAGCTGGACGGTGCCGACGATCGGCTTTCGCACGGCCACGTGGGTTCCAGGCACACCCGCTCATTCATGGCAGGCAATCGCAGCGGGCGGCATGTCAATCGGGTTCAAGGGCATGGAAAACGCGTCGAAAGTGCTCGTGTTGACGGCTACGCAGCTCTATCAAGATCCTGACTTGATTGCTCGCGCGAAAGCGGAATTTGAGCAGCGCCGCGGCGCCAACTTCAAATACATCTCGGTCGTGGGCGACCGTAAGCCACCGCTCGATTACCGACGCTAACGCTGCGAGTCGCGCGCTGGAATACGCTGCGCGTAGTAGTCCAGCAGCGTGACCGTGCCGGTCGCGGGCGTCGCGTCGGCGTCGTACTGACCGGTCGCCGGGTCGAGCACCAGCATCGACTCCGTCGCGTAGTAGTGCCCGATGCGCGCGTACTCGGCTTTCGCAGCGAGTGGCGGCACCAGCTTCGCTAACAAGCCGAGCAACTGCGCGATTGTGCTCAATAAGCTAACGGGCACGTGCGTAAAGCGCGGCTCCTTACCTAACAACGAGAACAAGTGCTCGCCTTGTTGGCGGGGTGTGAGCGCAGCGCCGGGCCCGCCGATCGGCAAAATTTGATTGTGACGGCGAGGATCGTCGAGACAGTCTGCAAGATACGCAGCCAGATCCTCGTCGCTAATCGGCTTGCAGCGCGTCAATGTGCCATCGCCGAACACGAGAAACGACTTGCCCGACCGTACACGCTCGATCTGGCCTGATAGCGATTTGAAGAAAGCTGTCGGTCGCACGATCGAGTAAGTGATTCCCGATTCGATCAGATGTCGCTCGAACGCCAACTTGGCGAACTGAAAGGCGAGTCGCGGCTTCTGTACACAAATGGCCGAAAGCAGCACGCACTGTGTGACGCCTGCTGCTTGCGCGGCAGTCAGCGCGGCGACGTGCGCTGCATGATCAATCGCCCAGGCATCGCGCGGCGCGCCAGTGCGCGAAGCCATGCACGACATCAAGACATCGAATCGCTCACCGGCTAGCGCGTTGCGCGCGAGGGACGTTTGGTCGGCGAACTCACCGAAGCGGATGATTGCACCACCCAGCGCGGCGCTGAGGCTTGCCGCATCGCGTGCAGCGCCGTCACCTGACTGCGGCCGCACGAAACACACCACCTCGTGTCCTCGCTTGCGCAGCTCGCGCACCGTCGCCGCTCCGATCGTGCCAGTGGCACCAAGCAACAGGACGCGACGGGGCACCCTCACTACGCCGTGACCCGCAGCGCGCGTACGCCAAACACCGGCCCGGCCGTGTTCTTTGCGGGCGGCTCAAAGCGAACGCGCACTTTCGACTTGCCGCGAATCAGTGCTTCGGGGATCGGATACTGGACGCTGAAGAACTGCCCTGGATGATCGTGCTCGAGCTTTTGGCGAGCTAACCACTGACCATCGATCAGGACATCGAACTCGCGACGTCGCTCGTCGCCCCAGTATGTGGCATGCAGCGCCATACCTGGCTGCACATTGAGATCAAATTCAAAGAACCCACCCGAGCGAGCATCGCGTCCATTTACGCCGCGATAACTCACCGCGTACGAGATCGCGGAGGTGAGCTGATGCTCGCGCTCGGCTTCTGACTCGCCCAAGGCCATCACGTCGATCGAGCGCACAGCTAGTTCGCGTTCTCGCTCGGCCGCTGCCTGCCGCGCATCCAGCTCGGCTTGCCAGTCTTCCGCAGTGAAGCGCCGAACATACACAGCACTGCGCCGCTCATACTGACTAAAGAATGGCACGAAGCGCAGGGCCTCCGGGCGTGCAACGCTCGCGGGTACGTCGAATGTCGCAGCCTCGTTAGGCACCGCTGCAAATGTTGCGAGTACATCGTCCGCAACGAGCGCGGGCGCTAGGCGAGTCAAGTCGTTAGGTCCAGGGCCGAGGTCAGCAGCTAACACGAGCGGCCCGTGAAGCACGGCGATCGTGGTCGGATCGTCTGGCGTCGGTTCGATGCGCAAACGGTGCGGCAACTCGAGCGCAATGACATCCCCTGCGCGCCATCGACGCGACACGATCGCATAACCCGACTCCCGCTCGACCCGGACGGCCTTGCCATTGACGGTGACCTGCGATTCCGTAGCCCATCGAGGAATGCGTAGCGCGATGGCGAAGCGCTGCGGGCGTGCGAGCTGCTCGACTTGCAGCGAGATGCTTCCCGTAAACGGGTAACTCGACTGCAAGCGCACGGTGGCACCCTGCGCACGCCAACGGGCAGTGGCTGGGATGTACAAGTTCACGAACAGCGTGTTGTCGCCTTCCCAAAACACGGAATCGGCGTGCTTGGCATGGCTCTCCATCCCCGACCCGACACAACACCAGAAAGAATCCGTGGGTGTCGAGAACTCGCGTACCGCGCCGGCCATGAGCGGCGTCATGTACGTGAACATGCCGGTCGTGGGATGTTGTTGCGACATCACATGATTGAGATGCGCGCGCTCGTAGAAATCGAACCATCGCGCATCGGGTTGCCATGCAAACAAGTGTCGCGTGAGCCGCAACATGTTGTAGGTGTTGCAGTGCTCGCAGGTCTGCTCCGTCACGTACTTCGAGATTGCATCCGGCGCGAAAAAGTACTCGCGATCGGAATTGCCGCCGATCACGTAGCTGTGATGCTGCGTCACGCGCTCCCAAAAGAACCGCGCGGTGCTTGCGTAGCTTTCCTTGCCAGTGAGTTCGTAGAGCCGCGCGAGACCCACGAGCTTCGGCACTTGCGTATTCGAGTGGTGGTGCGCAAGTCGATCTTCTTGGCGCGCGAGTGGCTCGAGCACGCGCGTATCGCGGATGCGCTCGGCGAGCGTAATCCAATGCGGCTCGCCCGTGCGTGCACCGAGTTCCGCAAAGCTCTCATTGATGCCACCGTATTCGCATGCAAGCATGGCTTGCAGCTGTGTATCGTCGAGCGCCGCGAACACTTTCGCAAAGTAGTTACCTAGCTGTACCGCGACAGCGAGAGCGCTGTCGAGCGCGCAATGCTGGTGCACATCGAGGAGCCCAGCAAACAGCTTGTGGATCGTGTAGAGAGGCGACCATGCACCGTTGAGATCAAAGCCGGTCGCCGAAATCTCGCCCCGCATGATCTCGGGAAAAATCTCTTGTCCGTCGACGATACTGCCGTCTTTGCGTTTGCGAGTAAGCCCGGCCACGTACCCATCGCCGCGCTTGGCTTGCACCAGCGCAAGCTCCTCGACCACATACTGCGCACGACGCTTCGTTTCCGCATCGGCAGCCTGCGCATGCAACAGCGCGAGCGCCGATAGATAGTGGCCCAAGGTGTGGCCGGCGATCGTATCGCCTTCCCATCCCCCATAGCGTTCGGCTCGTGGCGGCAAACCGGCGCCTGTACGGAAGTTATGGAGCAACCTATCGGGGTCGAGACTGAGTACGTAGCGACGGTTGACGTCGACGGCATTGCGAAACAGCGACGGCAGGAGCTCAACATCTGCCAGCGCGAGCGGCTTGGCCGAGCGTGGTAAACGTTGCCGCACCTGCGCTGCGGACTGAGACACTGCCGGCAGCGTGACCGCCGCGAGGGCGCACGTTGCCAGGAAATCGCGCCGCCGAATCGAATCTGACATCGCCGCAGTGTGCCGCGACCCTTGCGGCGCGTCTACTCGGGTTCAGTTCCCGCAATGTGGCGCGGTGCCGGGATACTTGTCGCACAACTGCGTGCGAACTTTCTCCACCCAACGCGCGATGCTAGCGGGCGGCTCTGGCAGAGTGGTTAGGAGCTGCCTGGATTTGCTGAGCGACGCGATAGCCGCCGGTAGATCGCCGCTCGCAAGCTGCGCCGAGGCCAACGTTGCGTAGATCGAAGGATGATAGCGATGCGGCTCGGTGTACACCCGATCCGCCATCGCCGCTCCCTCGGTCGCGAGCGCCAGCGCCGTCGCCGTATCACCCACTGCAAGCGAATTGCGGGCAACATTGGCGAGTGCCACGACCACCATCGGATGCTTGTTGCCGAAGATCTTGCGCCGAATTTCGAGCGACCGCTTGTGCAATGCGAGCGCCGCCGGGAAGTCTTCCCTCTCCTCGTTGAGTATTGCGCGATTGTTGAGCGCAATCGCGAGGTCTGGGCTACCGTCGGGAAACAGCTTTTCGAGCGCCTGCTGCGCCTCACCGTAGAGCTTGTCCGCGCGATCGAGATCTTCGAGGCCATGTGCAGCATGCGCCAAATTGCTCAGCAGATTCGCGTGGTCCAGCGGATCCGGCTTCGCCACAAGCTTCTCAGCGGCTTGCGCCTGCCGCAACAGCTTCTCAGCTTCGGGATAACGCTCTTGAATCAAATACAGGTTGCCCAGATTGCCGAGCGACTTCATATAGAGTCCGTCGCGCTGCTGGCCGGTTTTCTCGATCATCGCGATGAGTCGTTTGTAGTCCGCCTCCGCCTCCTCCATCCGGTTCTGCTCGAGTCGCAATCCTGCGATGCCTTCCAGCACGCGCAACGTGCGGATATCGAGTTCGCCGAATTGCGCGACGCTCTCCTGCATGGCCCGCTGCAACTGCACGTCGGCTTGCTCGAGGCGATAGCGGCTCACCATGCTGTAGGCGATACCAAAGCGAATTTCCGCCGAGAGGTCGGGCCTCCCCGCGAATCGCTCATCGATGTCTTCCGCGGCTTTGTCGAGCGCCGCGCTCAACGTCATGTCTTCACCCTCGTTGAACGGGTCTGACATGCGCAAGACATCCATCAAGAATTCGTTGAGCTGGCGTGTATCGGCTGCTGCCTTGCGAGCGAGATTCGCTTGCCAGATCGCCACACCTGACGCAGCTAACACCGCAACAATCGCCGCCGCACCCGCCAGCGAACCGACACGATGTCGACCGACGAACTTCCGGATGCGGTACCCGCGACCGCCGGGATATGCAGCGACCGGTTCGCCGCGCAAGTAACGCTCGAGCTCGCTGCGTAACTCTTGGACCGTGGCATAGCGATGGTCAGCCTCGGCTTGTAGCGCACGCGCCAAGATAGCGTCGAGATCACCATCGAGCCCTGCAGGCGCTGCGACCGCAGTCGGATCGGTACGCACGCCAAATGGTAAACGGCTCGTCAGGAGCTGATACAAGACCACGCCCAATGCAAACACGTCCGTGGATGTGCTCACGAGTTGGTTGCGGATCTGCTCGGGCGCTGCATACTCTGGCGTGAACGAGATCGGCTCAGAACCACGCGTCGGCACATACTCCGCTGCGCGCTCATCTAACAAGCGCGCGATGCCAAAGTCGAGCAGCTTCGCACGGCCGTCTTGCGTGACCAGAATGTTGCCGGGCTTCAGGTCACGATGCACGATCAAGTTGCGATGTGCAGCTTCGACGGCCAAACACACTTGCAAGAACAACTCGATGCGCGCACGGCGCGGCGATTCATGCTGCTCACACCAATGAGTGATCGGCTCGCCATCGATGTACTCCATGACGAGGTACGGTTGGCCGTCTTCCGTGACGCCACCATCGAGCAAGGTCGCAATGTTCGGATGGTCGAGATTGGCGAGGATCTGCCGCTCGACGATGAAACGACGGATCGAGTTCGGGTGTCCGGCATGCCGATGCAAGAACTTCACAGCAACCCGCTTCTCGAATTGATCATCGGCGCGCACAGCTTCGTACACTGTGCCCATGCCGCCAAAGCCGATGCGACGAGTCACGCGCCACGGCCCTAGCCGCTGCCCGAGCCACCGTGAATCGTCATCCGCCGGCTGGCTGGCACCCGGGATACTCACGGGTTGATTGAGCACCGTCGAACTGCTCGCATGTGCTCGCAGCAGCGCTTCGACTTCTGCGCGCAACGCCGCATCGCCCCCGCAGGCTTGCTCGAGAAACGTGGCTTGCTCCGCTGGCGAACGTTCGACCGCTTGCTCGAACAATTCCTGCAGACGGGCAAAGCGTGTCGGTGTGAGATCCATTTGAGACAGCGTCAGCGATCGTGCCGCATTTCATTCAACAGAAAAGCGCGCGCGAACGTCCAATCGCGCTTGACCGTGGCTGGCGAGACCTCCAGCGCATGCGCCGCTTCTTCGATCTCGAGCCCACCGAAGTAGCGCAGCTCGACGAGCCGGGCTTGCCGCGGCGCAACCGCCTCTAAGCGCTTCAACGCGTCGTCGAGCGCGATCAAGTCGAGCGACCGCTCTGGCGCTTCGGCGACCGACTCTTCCAACGTGACTCGCAGGCCGAAATCACGCTTAGCGCTATTTCTCGCCCGCGCGTGATCGACCAGGATGCGACGAATCGTCTGCGCCGCGATGGCGAAGAAGTGTGCTCGATTCTGCCAAGCGGTATTGCGCTCACCGACGAGTCGCATGAAGGCTTCACTTACGAGCAGCGTCGGCTGCAACGTATGTCCCGGCCGCTCGCGCCGCATGGCATTCGCGGCGATGCGATGCAGTTCATCATAAACGCGCGCGGCCAGTTCATTGGCGGCACTCGGTACACCGCGTTGCAAATCCTGCAACAGGAGTGTGATGTCGGAAGGCGGCGTGGGAGACAAACTCGCGATCGTTCTTGTAGTAACCCCCCGACAGTATGCTGTAGTTAGTTGGCATCATGCAAAGGGTCGGCCGCGTGTTGTCTGAGAGCGTGTCATAATGGGCTGTGCACAAAGCTAGTGCAGCCCTGGGATAGCCCTGCCTGGGCTTCCACCGAGCGCCCATCGGTTGCCCCTATCGCTATACGCGTAGACTCTCGAGGGCACGGCTCACGCTGTGCCCGCGTGAGCCGCTTTGCCCGTCAGCGAAGGCCTGCTGTCAGCTGAGATCGAAACGATCCAAGTCCATGACCTTAGCCCAGGCGGCCACGAAATCGCGGATAAACTTCACGTCCGAGCCGGCTTCCGCATACACCTCGGCGATCGCTCGCAGTTGCGAATTCGAACCAAAGATGAGATCGACACGCGTCGCGGTCCACTGCGTGCCGCCATCCGCGCTGCGCGCAACGAACGTTTCGCCATCGGTCGATGCAGCGGTCCATGTGGTACCGAGCGCGAGCAAGTTGACGAAGAAGTCGTTAGTGAGCACGCCTGGCCGTTGCGTCAAGACACCGTGCTTCACGCCGTTGGCATTGGCTCCCAGAACCCGCAATCCGCCGACGAGCACAGTCATCTCAGGCGCGGTGAGTGTTAGGAGCTGCGCACGATCGAGCAGCAACTCCTCGCTCGAGCGCGGATCGTGCGTCCGGCGGAAGTTACGGAAGCCGTCGGCTTTCGGCTCAAGCACTGCCACCGACGCGACATCGGTTTGCTCCTGAGTAGCGTCCATGCGGCCCGGCGTAAATGGCACGGTGATTGCCTGGCCAGCCGCGTGCGCCGCTTGCTCGATGGCCGCGCAGCCTGCCAAAACGATCAAATCCGCGAGCGACACGCGCTTGCCGCCCGTGGCAGCAGCGTTGAAGCTGCGCTGCACATTCTCCAGTGCCGCGAGCACCCGCGCCAACTGCGCAGGCTGATTCACTTCCCAGTCCTGCTGCGGCGCCAATCGAATGCGTGCGCCATTCGCGCCGCCGCGCTTGTCGGAGCCGCGAAACGTCGCAGCCGACGCCCATGCGGTTCCAACGAGCTCGGCAGTCGTTAGGCCGGTGGCTAACACCTTCCGCTTGAGTGCTGCAATATCCTGTGCATCGATCAGCGGGTGGTCGCGCTTCGGAATGGGGTCTTGCCACAACAACTCCTCCGCGGGCACCTCGGGCCCGAGATAGCGAGAGCGCGGACCCATATCGCGATGCGTGAGCTTGAACCACGCGCGCGCGAAGGCGTCGGCGAAGGCTCGCGGATCTTGGTGGAAGCGCCGCGAAATCTTCTCGTAGGCAGGATCGAAGCGCAGCGCGAGATCGGCCGTCGTCATCATCGGCGGCGCTTTCTTCGCAGGGTCGTGCGCATCCGGAATCAAATGCTCCGGACGGACGTTCTTGGGCGTCCATTGATGCGCGCCCGCGGGGCTCTTGGTGAGCTGCCACTCGTAGCCAAACAACATGTCGAAGTAGCCGTTATCCCACTTCGTCGGGTTCGGCTTCCACGCGCCTTCGACGCCACTCGTCGTGGTATGCGCGCCTTTGCCACTGCCGTAACGGTTGATCCAACCGAGTCCCTGCGCCTCGATCGGTGCACCTTCGGGCTCAGGCCCCACGAGCGCAGGGTCGCCAGCGCCGTGCGCTTTGCCGAAGGTATGGCCGCCCGCAATGAGCGCTACGGTCTCCTCATCGTTCATCGCCATGCGCGCAAATGTTTCGCGAATGTCGCGCCCGGAGGCCACCGGGTCCGGCTTGCCGTTCGGGCCTTCCGGGTTCACATAGATGAGGCCCATCTGCACAGCTGCGAGCGGATTCTCGAGATCGCGCTCACCGCTATAACGTTTGTCGCCGAGCCATGTGTCTTCGGCACCCCAGTAGATATCTTCCTCAGGCTCCCACACGTCTTCACGACCGCCCGCAAAGCCAAACGTCTTGAAGCCCATCGATTCGAGCGCGCAGTTGCCCGCGAGGATCATCAGATCGGCCCACGACAACCGACTGCCGTACTTTTGCTTGATGGGCCACAACAAACGCCGCGCCTTGTCGAGATTGCCGTTATCGGGCCAGCTGTTGAGCGGCGCGAAGCGTTGCGAACCGGAGCCTGCGCCACCACGCCCATCGCCGGTGCGGTAAGTGCCGGCGCTGTGCCAAGCCATTCGAATGAAGAGCGGACCGTAGTGGCCCCAGTCGGCTGGCCACCACGATTGCGATGTCGTCATGAGCTGGTGCAGGTCGCGCTTGACGGCTAACAAGTCGAGGCTATTGAACGCGCGCGCATAGTTGAAGTCAGGGTCCAGCGGGTTGCTGAGCGCGGAGTGCTGCCGCAACAGGCCCAAGTTCAACTGATTCGGCCACCAATCGCGATTACCGCGGGTGCCCACTTGCGCGTGGCCACCGGCAAACGGACACTTCGATTCGCTCGACATGGCACTCTCCCGTAATGCGCGACGGCTGCGCTTACGAGACAGTATCCGCCTTGCGACCCGATAGGGCGAACTGAAAGAACCAATGATTTCGATTGATGGCGTCGATCAACCGCCTGGAGGCGTCCGCAGACGGCGTTACGGCTCTTGCGGCGGAAATCGCTCGAACATCGGTAACTCGTGCGCGGTTTTCATCCAGCCGATCCGCTCGGCCACTTGGATGTGCGCCTGCGCTGGCACGGCGTCAGGGTCATCGTAGGTTGCGCTCTGCACGTCAACGATGCCGGGCAGCATCACTTCATTGAAATAGAACAGCCCGGTGCCACAGTCGCCGCAGAAATGGCGACGGCCGTCTTTTGACGACGCGTAGATGCGCGGCTTGCCGTGCGTAATCGCGAGCGCACTTGCGGGGTACATCGTCCAGCCCACCATCGGCGCACCGGCATGGCGCCGACAATCGGTGCAATGGCAGAGCGCGTGCGTGAGCGCCTCGCCGTTCACTTCATAACGAACGGCACCGCAATGACAGCCTCCAACAATCTTCATGCCCGCTCTCCTTCCGCCATTATTCGCCGTAGCTTGTTAGGTCTCCACCCGAAGTGAGTGCGCTTTGCGGCCCCCGCGTGTCAGTGCGTTCGCTCCCAAGTCCGAGGCGATCATCGCGCCTGCCATCTCGCTGCAGCGGCGTACCAGGCCGGCTGCCCCTTCGCGCAAAGCGACTGATTCGCGCACCACTTCTTGGTTGCGCTCCATATCCTCGGCGCTCCAGCCGCGCGAATGCGCGATGTACGGGAACTGCGGGAACTGACAACCGATCTCGGCGAAGAAGCCTAACATCTGCCCCGCCGTGCCCTGCACGTTGTCTTGACCGCCCGTGATGATGAAACCTGCGACCTTGTTGCGCAGCAGATGCTTGTTAGCGATCGTCTCCTGATTCTGGATGCAGTTCATGCGCTCGACCATCTTGAAGTACAGGCTGCTGGCTGCGCCCCACCGGATCGGAGTTGCGATCAGAATCACGTCCGCCCAGTGCACTACGCCCTCGTAGATGCGCTCCATTTGGTCGTCGGCATCCATTTGCGTGATTGAACATGGCCAAGTGCAGGCGCGCGCTGACTTGGAGTAAAAGCCTTCACACTCACGAATGCGCAAGTCACGAACGCGCAATAACTGCGTTTCACAGTGGAGCTCGCGCGAAGCGTGGTCGAGTGCATGTTGCAGCAAATCTTCCGAGGTGCTGTACCGCGGATGCCCCGAGGTCATCACCGTGGTGGAGAGGCCTAACACCCGAATCGGCCCATCTTCGCGCTTGGGTGTTCGTGCGAGCGGATGAGGTGGATGCGGACTGCGCTGACGCGTGCTAGACGGTTGGCGAGCAATCTCGAGCCGGCCCGCGACGATGCGAGTAGCGTGTGAGGGCACACGATCCTGCTCGTAACCTGGCTCACCGTGACCCGTGCGCCAATGAAACTTCCAGTAGTGCCAGGGGCAAACCACATAGTCGCCGGCCAGCGTGCCTTGCCCTAACGGGCCGCCAACGTGATTGCAGAACCCTGAAATCGCGCCGAACTCGCTGCCACGACGTGTGATGGCGATCTTGTCACGCCCCACGACGAGTTCGCGCACAGCGCCGTCGGGATACTGCTCTACAGGTCCTGCATCGATCCACTCACCGTCACTCATCGCTGCTACTTCCCGCCCGAGAGCTTCACATCAAGCCAGACCGCAAGGGCAAGCACCACGCCGCGCGCAATGAACTTCACCTCGGGCGAGACGGCCATCAGAGTCATGCCGTTCAAGAGGCTCGCCATGATCAACGATCCGAACAAAACACCTAACACCGTGCCACGACCACCGCGCAGACTCGTACCGCCGATCACGCAGGCTGCGACAGCGTCGAGTTCCATCAACGAACCGACAGTCGAGGTCGAAGCGCCCGAGTAGGCTGTTTGCATGAAGCCGGTGAGTGCGACGATCCCGCCCATGATCGCGAATGCCCCGATCACGGTCGTTCGGATGGGCACGCCCGAGACGCGCGCGGCCTCCTCGTTCCCGCCGATCGCATACAAGTAACGACCGAAAGGCGTGTGTACCGTGAGCATGTGAACGGCGAACGCAACGGCTGCGAGGATGACGGCTGCCAGCGGGATGCCACGGTACTGGCTCGTCACGATCACGAGCAGCAGGATCAACTGCGCTACGATGAACAATTTGAGAAAGGTGGTTTGCGAGTCGTCGACAGCAAACCCATAGCTCATCCGGCGCTTGCGGGCACGCATCTCCGACCACACGAGAGCCGCAATGACGATAGCAGCGAGCGCGGCACCGACTGGGATCGGCAAGTAGTAAGTGGTCAGGAGCGAGAACGCGTTGTCATCGCCGCCCTCGACGATAGGCACTGTTTGGTTTTGAATTGTGAGCCAGTGCAAGCCCTTGAAGACGAGCAAGCCGCCGAGTGTGATGATGAATGCGGGCACACGCTGCACGACCACCAGCGCGCCCATCCCGGCCCAGATGGCTACGCCCATGGCTGCCGCGAACAACATCGCAAGGGGTGCTGGCCACTCGAACCAAAACACCAGCACGGCGGCAACGGCGCCGCACAATCCCACACCGCTGCCGGCCGATAGATCGATCTGGCCTGGCAACAACACGATGAGCATGCCGAGCGCCAGCGTGGCCGTCACTGCGAGCTCGATGAGTAGCAGCGAAAGATTGCGCGACGAGAGGAACACCGGCTGCTCGATCGCGAAGTATGTCCAAATGGCGACGAGGGCGATCGCCATCGAAAAGTCGCGAACCGACAAGCGCTTTTGCATCTTAGGCAGCCTCCGCGCTACGACCCATCGCAGCGGCTAACAAGCGCTCTTGCGTAGCCTCAGCGCGACCGAACTCCCCGCCGATGCGGCCCGCGCACAGCATCACGATGCGATCGCTCATGCCGAGCAACTCGCCGAGCTCGCTCGACACCAGCACAATCGCCTTCCCCTGCGAGGTGAGCGAGTTGATGAGTTCGTACACTTCGAGCTTGGCACCGACGTCGATGCCGCGCGTGGGCTCATCGAGCAACAGCACCTTCGGCTCCGTCATCAGGGCCTTGCCTAACACTACCTTCTGCTGGTTGCCGCCGGACAACGTCGCGACCGCCGTATCGAGCGCAGGTGCCTTGATGCGCAGTGCCTTAGCGAGCGCCTGTGATCGGGCCACTTCCGCCGGCTCATCCAAGAATGCACCGCGGCGCAGCCTCTGCAAACTCGACAGCGACAAATTGAAGCCAATGGCTTCGTCCAACACGAGCCCATAGCGTTTGCGATCTTCGGTCACCAGCGCGAGCCCTGCTTGCAGCGCACGCGCGGGATTCGCTTCACGCAGCGGCACGCCATCGACTTCGACGCTGCCGCTCAGTGTCTCGCCCCAGACACCAAACAAGCTCATCAGCAGCTCCGAGCGGCCCGCTCCCATCAAGCCACCGATACCTAACACCTCGCCAGCCCGCACCTCGAGATGGATGTCGCGAAGAAACGCGGGAGCGCCGCGGCGCGGCGCGACCTCGACGCCCGACAAGCGCAACAGGCAAGGGCCCGGCTGACTCGCGCGGCGCGGGTATAGATCCTCGATCTTCCGCCCCACCATATGGCGGATGATCTCGGCCGGAGTCGTTTCCGCTGTTTTCAAAGTGGCCACCGTTTGCCCGTCGCGCAGAACGGTGATTCGATCGGAGATCGCGAACACCTCATCGAGCTTGTGCGAGATATACACGCACGACACGCCTCGTTCGCGCAGCTCGCGCACGAGATCCAGCAATGCAGCGATCTCATGGCTACTGAGCGCCGCCGTGGGCTCATCGAACACGAGCACGTTCGGCTTCTTGGCAACAGCGCGCGCGATCTCGACCAACTGGCGCTGGCCGACACCCAGCTCGCCCACGGGCGTAGCAGGGTCTAGCTGAATGCGGCACGCTCGCAAGATATCGCGGGCCCGCGCATAGACTTCATCCCACGCAATCACACCGAAGCGGCGTGGCAGCTCACCTAACAACAAGTTCTCGGCGACCGACATCTCTGGAAACAGCGCGAGCTCTTGGTGAATGACCGCGATACCCGCTTGTTCCGCATCGCGCGGCGTTGCAAATTGCGCCGGCCGCCCACCCACCAAAATCTCACCTTCGTAACTGCCGTGCGGATGAATGCCGCCGAGCAGCTTGATGAGGGTCGATTTGCCAGCACCGTTCTCGCCGCATAGCGCATGCACTTCGCCACGCGCGAGCGAGAACGTGACGCCGTTGAGTGCAACTACGCCCGCAAAGCGCTTAACGATCGCGCGCGTAGCGAGTGCGAGATCTTCGCTCATGGGCGCGGCGGCCGCAGTTCTTCCGGCACGCCGCGATAAACATCGTCGAATGAGTGTAAGCCGTCGCGAATCACGGTCTCGACCAGATTCTCGCGCGTCACGGTCACCACGCTCGACAACACGGACGGCACATCGATCTTGCCGTTGTTGACGGTCTGCGGAGCCACGACGACCTTACGCTCGGCCATGCGTACCGCAAGCTCCGCCGCATTTCGAGCTAAGGACTGTAAGGGCTTGTAGATCGTCATCGCCTGTGTGCCGTTCGCAATTCGCTGGCATGCTACGAGTTCAGCGTCTTGACCGGTCACCAACTTTTTGCCGGCCAAACCCTCTTCGACCAGTGCTTGAATGGCACCGCCCGCTGTGCCGTCGTTGCTCGCAAGCACCGCGTCGAAGCGATCGCCGTTAGCCGTAATCGCCGCATTGGCGATGCGCTTCGCATTCTCCGGCTTCCAATCGTCGGCCCAGTCCTCGTGCACGACGACGATGTCACCACGGTCGATATAGGGCTTCAGCACATTGTCTTGCCCTTGCTTGAACTGGAACGCGTTGTTGTCGGTTTTGGCACCGTAAATCCGAACGATGCGGCCTTTGCCGGGCGTGGGCAAATGATCGATGAGGTACTGCGCCTGCAGCTCACCCACCTTCACATTGTCGAAGCTTACGTAGAGATCGAGCTCGCTGTCGCGAATGATGCGGTCGTACGCGATCACGGGTATGCCTGCATCGTGTGCCATCCGCACACCTTTCGCCATCGCTGTACCATCGTGCGGCACGATCACCAACACATCCACCTTGTTAGTGATCAGCTTTTCGACATCACCAATCTGCACGATATCGTCGTTGTTAGCGGCAAGGTCGAGCACTCTTGCGCCCAGCTCCTCAGCGCGACGTACGAACATTGCGCGGTCCGCCTGCCAGCGAGCTTCCTTCAGTGTGTCGAGTGAGAGCCCAATCAACACTTGGCGCGGCCCGCTCGCGGCGGCTCCATCGTCGCGGCGTGCGAGCGACAGTCCGATCAGCACGCTGAGAATGAGGGAGCCGACGACCAGCGCTGGTGTTGCCCAACGTTGCAGATTCACAGCTGCTCCTTCATGGCCGATCGGGCATGGATGAGACCGACACGCCGCTTCGAATTCGTTGTCACTTTGGCCCCTCGAGTGGCTGCACACGGCCGCGCCGGAGAAAATCATAACCCATACGCGATGCTGGCGAGCAGATGCGCGATAATCCGCTCGGCTGCAAGCGCAGCGGGCAACAGGGCGGAACTCGATTGACAGACTTTCCCGTGATTTTCGCGGCACACGGTGCGCCCGTGTTGCTCGACGACGCGATCTGGATGCGCGAACTCGCGGACTGGGCGCAAGCAATGCCAAAGCCCGCCGCGGTGCTCATGGTGTCTGCGCATTGGGAGCAACGTCCGCTCGCGATTGGTGCGACGACGACGGTGCCGCTCGTGTACGACTTCTACGGCTTTCCACGTCGGTACTACGAAACGCGTTACGCCGCGCCGGGCGCCCCCGCCCTCGCAGCGCGTGTCCGCGCCCTGCTCGATGAGCACCAGATCGCGTGGCAAGACGAACCCACGCGCGGGCTCGATCACGGCGCCTACGTGCCGCTCGTTGCCATGTACCCCGCAGCCGACGTGCCCGTACTCCAGATTTCACTACCGCGCCTCGATCCACCGGAGCTGCTTGCGCTCGGCGCCGCACTCGCGCCTTTGCGTCGCGAAGGCGTATTGGTCTTTGGCAGCGGCTTTCTCACCCACAACATGGCCTATGCATTCAAGCCAGGCATCCCGACGTGGGCGCGTGAGTTCGACGCGTGGGCCGCCGACGCCTTGCAACGCTTCGATCTCGATGCACTCCGCGATTTCCAGACTCGCGCTCCGGCCGCGCAAATCGCGCTACCTACTTGGGAGCACTACGCACCCGTGTTAGTCGCCGCGGGTGCCGCTGCCGCAGGCGCTCATCCCGTGGAGTTCCCGATCACCGGTTACTGGATGGACGGCGCGTTCCTCAAACGCTCGGCGCAATTTGGATGACGACCACATTCGTTAGCCTGCTCGATTTCGCCGGCACATTTGCGTTTGCGATCAGCGGCGCCCTCGTCGCCGTACGCCATCGCCTCGATCTGTTCGGTGTGCTGGTGCTTTCGTTCGCTGCCGCCACCGCCGGCGGCATTGCCCGCGATATCTTGCTCGGCGCGACGCCGCCCGTGTCGCTCGTCGATTGGCGCTATTTCGGAACGTCGTTGTTAGCCGGTCTGCTCACGTTCTTTCGCCATGCCGACGTCGAGAAGCTCCGCAACCCCGTGCAATGGTTCGACGCCGTTGGGCTCGGCTTGTTCGCCGTGTTAGGCACTAACAAGGCGCTCGCGGCAGGCCTCGGGCCAGTCGGCGCAATCATGATCGGCGTCCTCACCGGTATCGGCGGCGGCATTGCGCGCGACATCCTCGTCGCGCAAGTGCCGCACGTGCTACGCCGCGAGTTGTATGCCGTCGCGGCACTCGCCGGATCAGCCGTCGTCGTCATCGGCGATGCGCTCGAACTGCCCGCCTCACCCGTCGCCGTGACCGGCGCGGCTGTGTGCTTTGCGCTTCGATGGATCGCGATAAGGCGCGGATGGCGGTTGCCGATTTCGGGGGATACGGGGGAATAGATGGCGCGATAAGCGCCAACTATCCGGCTGGCCACCTGACATCCGCTTCTCGCAACCGCGGCCAACTGCCGCATCTGCTTCAACCCCGAGCGCGTGGATCGAGATCGATCTTCACTGCTGGGGGCCGCTCTATCGTGGGACACCGTCGTCTAAACGGCGCCCTCAGCAAAGCTCGGAGATTTCGAAGTCATCAGTTTTCGCCGGCGAAGAGGCACTAACAACATACTTGAAAGCATTGCTAACAGTAGCAAGTCGACTCGGCCACCACCGCCACCGGAGCTTCCACCGCCAGATGGTGGGTTCGAAGGTGGCGGGTTTGAGGGCGGCGGCGGCGGATTTGCGGCCGTCACAGAGATTGTGAAGGTGGCAACTTCAGAGTAATCAACTAGATCAAATGCGCGCGCCTTAAAAGTGGTTCGCACACTTGGCGTATTCGGTGCTTGGTAAAGGAACTGAGAATTCGCGATTGCAATTGTGCCGATCGTAGGCGGCTCGACAATTTCGTAACTGAGTGGATCAAAATCCGGATCCGTGCCTGCAAAGCTTGCACTTAGGGTCTTACCGACCTCAACCGATAGTTCGCGACCATTCAACAATGGGGCAGTGTTTAACAGCGTGACTGTTGACACGACTGTTGGAGCTAGCGCGCCATGTGAGTCGCTAGCCTGAATCTTGAAAAGGTCCACCCCAAGTCGCGGATTTGCTTGGTACCGAAACTCGAAGGCGGATGTTCGATTGCTGACCTCGAGTGTTCCGAGTGAAGGCGTACGCGTCACAGACATGCTAACGGGGTCCCCGTCAGAATCGTAAACCCGCAACCCGCCAAACAATTGGTTGCGCCAATGAGTGAAATACCGACTGCTAGCTGCGCATGCATCGTACATTGCCAGGAACGGAGCATGATTCGTATGGGGCGCGAATGAGTGCGCGCCGAAGACGCTGCTCGCAATAAGCCGAGGGTCTCCGTTGGCAGTACGATGCAAGAACAGGTGTCCCTGCATGCCGAGATCGATCTCCGTTGGTGGTGTGACAGTTTGATGGGTGCGCGAATCGAGATCGGCGATTCCAATCTGAGTCTCGCATGTATAGAAGACTTGCCGACGGGTCGGTGCAAAGCGATTCCAGACGACGCCGTGAATGGGGCTTCTGCACACCTGCATTTCGATCACGGGTTGGAAAGACGGTGCAGCCAAAATCTGCAACTTGCCTGCCGAACTAGCATTCGATCCATTGAAGGATGCCGTGCCCGCGATTACATCGAGTCTACCGTCGCCGGTCGCATCGAAGATATCGATGCCGTTGTACGGCCCAGATGGCGATCGCGTGATTGTTTGGCTTACTCCGTCAATGATTGCGAGCTCGGGCCCACCGACAACGATGTCGGCGCGCTGATCATTATTCATGTCGGCAACTCGTAGCGACGGAATGATGCCGTACGAAGTCAGTTGGCTTCCGGAGCGCCACGCCACGGTGCCTGTGCGCGTATCGAGGATATACACCTCCGCGGTGGTGGCTGAGCTATCTGTAACCTTTGTCCCTGCGACAATCTCTTGCTGCCCGTCACCATTCAAGTCGCCGATGCCGAGCTCGACAACGTGCGTACCTTGCCCGAAGACATAGGTTTGCAACACCTGTCGATTGGGCCACGACATCACCTCTACGCGACTACGGTTCTGGTCGTCACTCGCCCCAAGGATTAGCTCTGGTCTGGCGTCGCCAAGAACATTGCCAAACGCAATTGCATGTAGGCCCGCAGTGGTCGGTCGTCCAGCAAACACGTTATCAATCGTCGAAATTGCGGACATCGATCCGAGGTCGCGGATGTGCACTGGCGTGCCAGGGAGACCAAAGTACATGGGGGGCGCCGTGATGACTTCGTCGCCCGGCGCCGAGTCGATGTCTGCAATGGCTAGCGCCCGGTGTGGGCGCGATTCAGCAGCCTGCACGTGCTCGAGTTGTCGCGTTCGCAGATCGTGTACCCACATGCGAAATGGGCCTGTGACAGGTCTACCAGTTGAATATGCGAGCTCAATCTGTGGCTCGTCATCAAGATTTGCCACAGTAATTTGTGCGCCCATGATGATGTCGGGATGTACGATCGCCCAGAGCTTGGCACCGGTTCTACCATCGAACGCCTGGATCTCGCCGGGATCGGCGGGGTGCCCCTCCAAGCCTACAATGACATCCTGGCGCCCATCCCCGTCGGCATCAGCCACTGTGAGTGCTTGTACTGCGTTGTCATTGGTGCCTGCCGTGCGGGCAGTCACCGACCACATTGTTCTCTCGTCGCCGAAGTCGTAAGCCCGAAGACTATTCCCCTCCGTCAGCGAGACGAACTCGTCGATTCCATCGCCATCGAGATCGCCTGCTGCGGCAATCGCGTCGCGGCTTGGTGAGGTCCAATTTAGGTTCGTCTGGACAATCCACTGTCCGTTGCGTCGCTCCAGCACTCGACCTAGATCGCCAACCAGCTCATAGTTTGCATCACGATCAAAGTTGCCAAGCAGCCGTCCGCCACCAAGCGGCGACGCAACAAAGCGTGTGAACGCCGTGTCAACCACATCGCCGGTCTCGAAAACGATTTTCTGTACGCCGTCGCGATCCAGATCGAGCGTATCGATACGACCTTCTGCCGGGAAGTTCGCAACGTACTCGAGCCGGTTTGTCGCACCATCGAAAACATGAAAGCGCGAGCCAGTGAATATCTTGATTGGCCCGCCCGCCTGCATGCGACCAACGGAAACACGGCCACCGGCAACCGACTCGTTCTCGATGAATGGCAAAGCTGGACGCCCGGTACGCACAATCTCGAAGCGGCGAATACTCGGCACGTACCCCATGGCGACCCACACCGATCCGGCACCACCGCTTAGAATCATCTCGGGTCGGCCGTCACCGTCCAAGTCGGCGAGGGTTTCCGACGTGGCCGCGACGTTGGTCACATACTCGCCGCTAATCGCCCACGAACCCATCTTCGACGCATCGGCAGCGCGTGGCGCATACGGCGGCGCGGTGCATGATCTTACAAACTGTGCCCAAGCGCTTTGGCCCGCGAACCCCAGGGATATCGCGACGATCGAGCCAAGTAATGGGCGCAAGCGTGGCTGAATGTTAGTGAGGTTCATTTTGCAAACGCGGCCTCGAACCGATTGATCCGAAAGAACCAGAGTAGCCCGCTTGCCATATTGGATGCCATGGTGTTAACAAAAGCTGGTTGCACGGGGCTTGCACTGGGTCAGAACCTGCGACTCATTCGAGGCACTGCGCCCATTAATCCCCGCTGAGGCCCCATGATGCGGGCGGCCCTCACAAACGATCCGGAATCTTCGGACGATTCCACCGATCTCTGGCAAGCGGCACGAAGGATTGTTTGCGGCGCGGTCGGTAAAACGATGGAGCGCGCAGCACGCGGGATACGCAATACCGTCGTGGGATTGGGTCGAGGCTTCTATGGCACATGAGCCAGTGTCGCGCAGCCTAACTACTTCGACCGGGATTCAGTAGACACCGCAAACAAGGGATTCCGGTTCGATTCCTCGACGTTCGCCGCCGATGAAGCAGCGGGTGTCCTGAAGAACGGCAGCTCCGTGGAGAATCCAACTGCTCAAAACTTGAGCGACTTGGTCA
>CAYUIT010000049.1:0-27473 GCA_964444835.1 uncultured Steroidobacteraceae bacterium | reverse complement strand
GAGTGCGTTCTTCTCCATGAACTCGCGGCGTGGCTCGACCTGATCGCCCATCAACGTGGTGAAGATGTCATCTGATGCCACTGCATCCTCGATCCGCACTTGCATCAAGCGGCGGGTGGCCGGGTTGATGGTGGTTTCCCAAAGCTGGTCCGGGTTCATCTCGCCGAGACCTTTGTAACGCTGGATCGACTGGCCTTTGCGCGCTTGATCCAATAGCCAATGCATCGCGTCAGCAAACGCGCTGACCTCTTGGCGCTCGTTGCCGCGCACGATATGGGCACCCTCGCCTAACAACCCATTCAGGGTCTTGCCAAGCTCGGCAATGCGCCCGTACTCGGCTGATTCGAAGAACTCGCGCGGCAGCAGTTTTTCAGTGACGGTGCCGTGCTCTGTCTTCTGCACTGCGACCCGCATGCCGTGGCCTTCGCTCGCGCCGCGAATCTCGACGTTGTACTTGCGTTGATTGTCATCGAGCGCATTGAGCCGCGCTTCGAGCGCCTTCGCCCAATCGCGGAGCCATTCCGGCTGATCGAAGCGCGAGGCCTCCACCGTCGGCGCATGCACGAGTTGCTCGAGCAGCTTCTCGCCGTAGCGGCGCGACCAGCGGCGAATCGTGGCCTGCACGTCCATATATTGGCGCGCGAGCATTTCGAGTTGGCTACCGACGATTGGGGCTGCGGTGGGGCTCGCGTGCAATGCCGCACCATCGAGTGCAGACGAGAGCAGCATGGCGTTGAGCTCGTTCTCGTCCTTCACATACACCTCGCTCTTGCCACGCTTCACTTTGAAGAGCGGTGGCTGCGCGATGTAGATGTGCCCGCGCTCGATGAGCAGCGGGATCTGGCGATAGAAGAATGTGAGGAGCAGCGTGCGGATGTGCGAACCGTCAACGTCCGCGTCGGTGTTGTGACAGCACAAGCCGCCCATACCCGCGACAAAATTCTCGTCGCCCTCAACCGAGAAATCGTAGACGTTGCCGTTCGACGCCGCGACTGGGGTAATCGAGCGGATCGACAAACTCATCAAGTCGCCATCGATCAGTCGGAATGGGCGCGCAGTGGCTTGGCGCGGTGCTGCGAGTTCGGCACGCAACGCTGCGCCGCCCGCGTGGTCTTGCCACGCTGGGGCAAGAGTGGCCAGGTCTTCCGGCGCGACAACGGTGATGGACCAATAGCGGTGCTTCGTTTGGCACGGTTCCCCGCGGATCTCGCGCACAACGCCATCCGGCTCATGTTCTGACATGGAGGCGACCACGCCAAGCGAACTCAGCAAGTACATCAGGCCGCTGGCGAGATCGTATGAGCTGGTGGAGAAAGAAACCCGTCCGCTGCTCACTGTTCCATCGCCGAACAAATAGCCGCGCAGGAAGTGCAATCGCATCTCCTCTGTGACGGCGAAGACTAGGTCCGGGATTTTCTTCGTCAGGGAATCCGTGGCAACGAATCCGAATACGTGTTGCCAAGCGAGCGTCGCCACGCGGTTCAGAAGCCGGAGCTCTGCGCATCGATTCGCTTGTTGGTAGTGAACGGGCGCAATGCCAAATAGGCGCTGGAGGCGTTCTGCGATCTCGGGCGCGAAACGCTGGTTACCGTTACCGACGGCAAAGCGAATTCCGTTGCGATCGGAGCAAGATCCCTCGGCGACGAAAAAGCCGAGGACGGTCATCAAATCTGCGCCGACTTCCAAGTGGCGCTTCACGCCCAGATGCCCGTAGTGCTCCGGTGTTAGCTCGAGATCCGTCCGGTCGGCGAAAAATTCTAGATCGGTGGGGGTTAGATCGGACAAGCGTACTTGCGTGCGAACCTTGTTCACGCCGGTGCCGCGATACTGCGTGTCCCACACGCGTTCGAGACGACTGCCGCCGATAGCGACTCGTTCGATCAGCTGCTCTGGGTCGGCGTACTGGGCGCGGACGCTGGCCTTGCACCAATCTTCGACGGCAACGCCTCGCACCCAAATCTGCGCGGCGGCTTGTGGCACCGCATGCAACTCGCGCAGCAGGTCGATCTTCTCCGGGGCCGTTGCGGGCAGGCGCAGCTTGTGAGGTGCGACGAGCCGATCGCCTACCTTCAATTCATCGCCGCGCTTGAGTTTGATGGCGTCGTTCTCGTGTACGAACACGCTGTGGCTCGACGTGACTCGAACACTGCGACCGTAGGCAGTGCGTACTTCATAGAGCGTCTCCTCGAGCGGATGACGAATCACACTCTTGATGGGACGAAAGCGGATCTCGCGATTGTCGACACCGAAACATAGGACATCACCGAGTGGCGCGCCGGTGAGCTTGTCGACGGTGCCGCCGCTCTCATGACCCCGCAGCGCATCGTCGATGAATTGGCCGATGCGCACCATGCGCGGCTGGTTGTTAGCACCGCGCACGAACACATGATCGTCGCCGTCGACACTCATGATGATGACGCGGTGATACCGCAACTTGTCGATATCGAAATCGTCGCGGCCAATGCCGCAGCCGAGCGCGGTGATCAGCGTGCCCACTTCGGCCGACGCGAGCATCTTGTCGAAGCGCGCCTTCTCGACGTTCAGGATCTTGCCCTTCAACGGCAGGATGGCTTGTGTGCGACGGTCGCGACCTTGTTTGGCCGAGCCGCCGGCGGAATCGCCCTCGACGATGAAGATCTCCGACAGTGCGGGATCTTTTTCTTGGCAATCGGCGAGCTTGCCGGGTAGGCCAGCGATATCGAGCGCGCCTTTCCGGCGCGTCATCTCGCGTGCTTTGCGCGCCGCTTCGCGAGCGCGAGCGGCTTCAATGATTTTCGCGACGATGGCTTTGGCTTCAACCGGGTGCTCGAGCAAAAACTCGCTCAGCTTCTCAGCCACCGCAGCTTCGACGACGCCCTTCACTTCCGAGCTAACAAGCTTGTCTTTGGTCTGTGAGGAGAACTTCGGATCCGGGAGCTTCACCGACAAGATGGCCGTGAGGCCTTCGCGGGAGTCGTCGCCTGTCGTCGGCACCTTCTCCTTTTTGGCCGCCATCTCTTTTTCGATGTAGTCGTTCAGCGTGCGCGTGAGCGCCGCGCGGAATCCGGCCAGGTGGGTGCCGCCATCCTTCTGCGGAATATTGTTCGTGTAACAAAACATGGATTCCGTATAGGAATCGTTCCACTGGAGTGACACTTCCACCCCAATGAGCCCTTCCTGCTTGCGGAACCAAAACACGGAGGGGTGCACGGCGGTACGAGTTCGGTTGAGATATTTCACGAACTCCTGCAATCCACCCTCATGTTGGTAGACATCTGTCTTGTTCTCGCGCTCATCGACCAGCTCAATGCGCACGCCGGAGTTCAGGAACGACAACTCCCGCAAACGCTTGGCTAAAATGTCGTAAACGAACGTGATGTTCGTGAAAATAGTTGGACTTGGCTTGAAACGAACCGTGGTGCCGCGTTCGGTGGTTTCGCCCACCACCGCCAGGGGCGAAACGGGGTCGCCAAGCCGAAACTCCATCTTGTGGAGCTTGCCGTCGCGGTGGATCGTGAGCCAAAGGTGGTCGGACAGCGCATTGACGACCGACACGCCGACGCCGTGCAGACCGCCGGAGACCTTGTAGGAGCTGTCGTCGAACTTACCGCCGGCATGCAGCACGGTCATGATGACCTCGGCTGCAGAGCGCCCCTCTTCGGGGTGGATGTCGGTGGGAATGCCGCGGCCGTTGTCGGAGACGGTGACGGATTCGTCGGCATGGATGGTGACGACGATGCGGTCGCAATGGCCCGCCAGAGCCTCGTCGATGGCGTTGTCGACGACCTCGAAAACCATGTGGTGCAGGCCGGTGCCGTCATCGGTGTCGCCGATGTACATACCGGGGCGCTTTCGCACCGCGTCCAGGCCCTTTAAGACTTTGATTTTACTGGAATCGTAGACGTCTTCGTTGGACATGCGCACGCCTGGAATTGCGATGCGGAATTATACCCCCTTTATGGTGCCTTGTTCCACGTGAAACACGCGATTAGGTCTACCAAAAACAGACACTTCCGCGTGCAAAGACGTCACGATCATCTGGCACTCGAGGGCTGCGATTTCTTGCACGTAGGTTTGTAGGTGCTCGGTGTCCAATTCCGCCGCCGGATCGTCCAGCAGCAGCAACGGCTGAAGCCCCTGCTCCGCCTTCAGGAGCTTGAGCTGCGCCAGAACCATGGCCGAGGCCACCAGCTTCTGCTGGCCACGCGATAGCACCTCACGCGCGGCTCGCCCCTTGAGCCGAACTTGAACATCGGCTCGGTGTGGACCGGCGGTCGTCGTGCCGCGCACTCGGTCGCGGTCTGCGCTTTCGCGTAACGCTGCCAGGAGTTCGGTGTCCTGCGGCCAACCTCGCGCCAGCGCCAACGTCGGTTCGAGACCCGACAAGGCTGCGGCTGTTGGGCCCCACGTCGACTGGAGACGGTCAAGAAGCCGAGATCGCGCCGCAGCCAGTTGCTCACCCAGGGTGGCGAGTTCGACGTCCCAAACGAACGCGGACGCGTCCGCCGCCTTCAAGGCTGCGTTGCGTTGCCGTAGGCAGCGCATGTACCGCGTCCATAACGGCCCAAAGGATGGTTCCACGTGGAACACCGCCCAATCGAGCCAGCGGCGGCGACGTTCGGGGCCCTGCTCGATCAGCTTGTGGATGTCCGGATCAAGCGCTTGAACCGGCAGCGCGGTCGGCAACTCCGCCAGAGATTCCGCATTCCGGCCATCGATCCGGGCCCGGGTGCCGCCGGCCCGAGAGATCTCGATGCCGATCTGATGCTCGGCGGCACCAGCCGTCCGCCCGAACACGATCAGTTTGTCGGCACCGTGCGCAATGACTCGCTCGGACGTGTGGGTTCGAAAGCTGCGGCCGCGGCCCAGCAGAAACGCCGCCTCAAGCAACGAACTCTTGCCGGCACCGTTTGCGCCCCAGACGAGATTCAGCCCCGGCTCGAATTCGAGCTCGAGCCGGCGCCAGCAGCGCAGGTTCTCCGCCAGCAGATATGCCAGCGCCATGGCGGGCGTTGCGGCCTACAGCCGCATCGGCATGACGACGTACTTGGAGTTCGGCGTGCCTACAGCGCGAATCAGGCAACTGCTGTTGCCGTCCGTGAGGCCGATGATGACCTTCTCGGATTCCACGGCACCGAGCGCATCGAGCAAGTAGTTCACGTTGAAGCCGATCTCGACTTCCTCGCCCTTGTACGTCACTTCGACTTGATCCTCGGCCTCTTCCTGCTCGGGGTTATGTGCTTGGATCGTGACGACATCTGACTTCAAATTGAGCCGAATTCCGCGGTACTTCTCGTTTGAGAGAATGGCCGTACGCTGCAACGACTGCCGCAGTGCATCGCGATCTGCTTCCACGAGCTTGGTGGGATTGGCCGGGATCACTCGCCCATACTCCGGGAAACGGCCATCGATCAGCTTCGATGTGAAGCGAACGTCGCCGATCTGGGCGCGAACGTGGTTCGTGCCGATTGCGAGCTCAATGTTGCCCTCGGCACCCAAGATGCGTTGCAGCTCGAGCACGCCCTTGCGCGGCAAGATCACCTGCTGGTTCGTCTTGGCTTTGGTGTCGAGCGCGGCTTCGCAGAGCGCGAGTCGATGACCGTCGGTCGCGACCGCGCGCAGCACTTTACCGTCCGTCTCGAGCAGCAAACCGTTCAAGTAATAGCGCACGTCTTGTTGCGCCATCGAAAACTGCGTCTTGTCGATGAGCTTGCGAAACTCGCCTTGCGACACGACGAGCGTTTGTTGCGCGTTGATCTCTTCAACGACCGGAAATTCACCCGCGGGCAACGACGACAACGTGAAGCGGCTCTTGCCGCCGCGCATCGATACCCGATCGCCTTCGGTTGCGAACGTGATGTTCGTCTTCTCGGGCAAGGCGCGCACGATATCTAACAACTTGCGTCCCGGGACTGTAATTTCCCCGGGTTGCTGCACACTCACCTCGGTGGCTGCGACCAGCTCCACTTCGAGATCCGTACCCGTGATACTCAAACGGCTGCCGCGTACCGCGATCAACACGTTCGATAACACCGGCATCGTTTGCCGACGCTCGACAACACCGATGACCGCCTGCAGAGGCGCAAGAAACTGCTCACGATTGGCTGAGAACTTCATTAACGCGGACCTTCCGAGTCTTTCTTTGCTTGAGATCTTAAAGAAGATTAGTAGCAGTAGAGCCTAGAGCCTGTGGATGTGTGGACATCCGGCAAAACCCGAGTGGAACCAACATGTTGATGCTGCCACGGGCTGTGCACGAACACGCGGGCGACACTGTACCGCCTGTGAGTTGGCTGGGGATAGTTTCATCCACAGGGTTTTCCACAAGATATACCCCATCAACTCTGCAGGGTTCTCAACAGGTTTTGGTAATCCTCGCCCACCCGCTGCTCCGACGTGCGTAACTCCTTGATTCGGCCACAGGCGTGCAACACGGTCGTGTGATCGCGGCCGCCAAACGCGTCGCCGATTTCCGGCAGGCTGTGATTCGTGAGCTCCTTGGCGAGCGCCATCGCCACCTGGCGTGGGCGGGCGATTGAACGGCTGCGTCGTTTACTCAACAGATCGGCGACGCGCACCTTGTAGTAATCCGCCACGGTCTTCTGAATATTCTCGATCGTGATCAGCTTCGCTTGTAGCGACAGCAAATCCTTCAACGCTTCTTTCGTGAAGTCGATCGTGATCGGCTTGCCCGTGAAGCGCGAATTCGCGACCACGCGACGCAACGCGCCCTCGAGCTCGCGGACGTTTGAGCGAATGCGCTTCGCAATGAAGAACGCGACTTCTTCAGGCAGCTCCGCTCCCGATGCGCGCGCTTTCGCAATCAAGATGGCGACGCAGGTTTCGAGATCCGGCGGCTCGATCGCAACCGTGAGCCCCCAACCGAAGCGCGACTTCAAGCGCTCTTCGAGGCCGCTCACTTCTTTTGGGTAACGATCGCACGTGACGATCACTTGCTGTTGCCCCTCGAGGAGCGCGTTGAACGTATGGAAGAACTCCTCTTGGGAGCGGTCTTTTCCGGCAAAAAACTGAATGTCGTCGATGAGCAGCGCATCGAGCGAGCGATAGGCTGTTTTGAAGTCGCCCATTTTGTTGTGTTGAAGCGCGGTGATCATGTCGCCGACGAATCGTTCCGAATGCACGTACGCAATGCGCGCCATCGGATTGCGCTTCAAGATCGCGTGACCCACGGCCTGCATCAAGTGCGTCTTGCCGAGCCCGACGCCGCCATAAATGCACAGCGGGTTGTAAGCCTTGCCGGGATTGTCGGCGACTTGCAGTGCCGCAGCTTTCGCCAGCGCGTTGCCGTTGCCTTGCACATAGGTGTCGAACACGAAATCTTGGTTGAGCCGCGCGCCGACGACGATGCCTTCACTGCGCGCCGCTGCGCCATTCGTGGCTGCTGGGCTAACAACTGGCGCGGTGCTGGCAGGGCGAGCGGCGTCAGCCGCACGGCTACCGACTTCAACGGTGACGATCGGCGCGTCGCCCGTGACGGTGGCCCGGACGATGTCCGCGATGCGCGGCATCAAATTCGAGTTAACCCAATCCACCGCAAACCGGTTCGGCGCGAGCAACTTGATCGCGCCGCTTCCCTCAATGGCCTGCAGGGGCCGCACCCACGTGTTGAACAGATTGTCTGGGAGCTCAGCTTCCAGTACCTGGACGCATTGTTTCCACAGCGAGCTATCCACGAGTGCAGCGTCCGGTCGGCGAGAAGGGGCGGGTGGGCGGGGAGAAAATCCGAGGGGGTGCGAAGTCTAGCGATATTCGCGCGGCTTGTATTGACACCCTGCACACGCGCTGCGTACCCTTCCGGCCCTTTTTCCTAGCGCTGACGACCTACAAGGCCGCCACCATGAGCAAGAAAACATACCAGCCCAGCAAAATCCGTCGTAAGCGCACTCACGGGTTCCGCGCCCGTATGGAAACCGTCGGCGGCAAGAAGGTGCTTGCGCGCCGCCGCTCCAAGGGCCGCAAGAAGCTCGTCCCGTAAGCACCGCACGAGTTCCTCCCACGAACGGGCGCGCACTGCGATTTCCGCCCGCCCTGCGGCTCCGATCGAAGCTCGACTTCGACGCGATCTATGCGCGGGGCTCGCGCCGCTTCGACGACCCCTTCTTCTCCGTTCGCGTGAAACCCAACGACTTGCAGCATCCGCGCTTGGGGCTTGCCGTGGCAGTCAAAACGATGGGCTCGGCGGTCGCAAGGAATCGCCTGCGCCGGCGTGTGCGGGACTCCTTTCGAGTGAACCAGCACGCCTTGCCGGCAGTCGATATCGTCGTGGCGGCGCGTGCCGGTGCACGAACCGCAAATCCCGCGGCGCTGCGTGATAGCCTCGCGAACCTTTGGACCCGGATCGCAGCTCAATGCGGCACATCCTCCGCGCGTTGATTCGCATCTATCAGTACACGGTGAGCCCGCTCTTGGGGCCGAAGTGCCGTTTCTATCCCTCGTGCTCGAGCTATGGCCTCGAGGCGTTGGAGCGCTTCGGTGCCCTGCGCGGCACCTGGCTGACCGTGAAACGTATTGGCCGCTGCCACCCCTGGAACCCCGGCGGCTTCGATCCGGTGCCGCAGCGCGCCGAGCGCTGCTGCCACGAACACTCCTCATTGCATCCCTCGCATGAACAATAACGCTCGAGTCTTTTTGTGGATCGGTTTGGTGCTGATCCTCTGGTTGAACTATGACGCTTGGCAGCGCGACTACGGGCCGAAGCCGGCGCCGGCGGCCACCAGCACGGGTACGGCTACGACACCTAATAGTGCCGCTGGAGATCCAAAAGCGGTCCCAGGGGTAGATGCTGTTCCGCAGCCGGTTCAAGCGCCGGGTGCGGCGGGCTCGACGGCCGCGGTCGCCGCCCCGACGAGCGCGCTTGATTCCAGCGCCGGTGTCGTCGCCAGCGCGGGCAAGATTCGCGTGGTCACCGACGTGCTCGATCTCGAGATCAGCCTCGCGGGCGGCGAGCTCGTTCGTGCCGATCTCGTGAACTATCCGTTGGTGAAGGGCGAACCGCAGCCGGTTCGGCTCTTCAATCGCGACACCGCGCAAACGATCTTCGTGATGCAAACCGGCTTGAGCGGCCCGAGCGGCGCGAATCGCCCGACGCATCTCGCCACGTTCGCGGCGCCGTCGAATGAGTTCCGCCTGCAACCTGGCCAAGACACGGTGCGCATCCCGCTCACGTGGACTGACCCCGCCGGCGTCACCGTCACCAAGACCTACGTGTTGAAGCGCGGTCACTACCAGATCGGTCTCGAGTACCAAGTCGAGAATCGCAGCGCGGCGGAGTGGGCCGCGGCGTCATACGCGCAAATCTTGCGTGCCGACCCGGCCGTTGAGCGCTCGATGTTCAAAGTGGAGAGCTACGCGTTCCGTGGGCCTGCGGTGTACGACGGCGAGAAGTACAGCAAGCTCGACATCGATAAAGAGGAAGACCGCAAGCTGGCACTCGATGTAAAGGGCGGCTGGATGGCCGGCATGCAGCATCACTTTGTAAGCGTGGTGGTGCCGAACGCCGAGTCGAACTACCGCTACTCGATGCGCGCCCAAGGGCGTGAGTATTTGCTCTCGACGATCGGGCCTTTGAAGACCGTGGCGGCTGGCGCGAACGGCACGTTCACCGAAACATTGTTCGTGGGCCCGAAGCTGCAGTCCGAACTCGAGACGCTCGGCACGGAACTCGACCTCGTCGCCGATTACGGCATGTTGACGATCCTGGCGCGCCCGCTGTTCTGGCTGCTCGAGAAAGCGCACAGCATCGTCGGCAACTGGGGCTTCGCGATCATCCTCGTCACGATCTTGCTGAAGCTCCTGTTCTATCCATTGTCGGAAGCGTCGGGCAAGTCGATGGCGAAGATGCGCACGCTCGCGCCGCGCATCAAGACGCTGCAGGAGACCTACAAAGACGATCGCCAAAAGCTCGGCGAAGCGATGATGGAGATGTACAAGCGCGAGAAGATCAACCCGGTATCGGGTTGCTTGCCGATGCTGCTGCAGATGCCCGTGTTCATCGCGTTCTATTGGGTGCTGCTCGAATCGGTGGAAATGCGCCAAGCGCCGTTCATCGGCTGGCTGCAGGATCTGTCGGCGCGCGATCCGTTTTTCATTCTGCCGATCCTGAACGGCGTCGCGATGTTCGTGCAATACAAGCTGAACCCCGCGCCGCCCGATCCGATCCAGGCGAAAGTGTTCCAGTTCATGCCGATCGTGTTCTCGGTTATGTTTGCGTTGTTCCCGTCCGGCCTCGTGCTGTATTGGGTGACGAACACCGTGCTGTCGATCGCGCAGCAGTGGAACATCAATCGGCGTATCGAGGCGGCTGCTAAGAAAACTTGAACGCGCGTGGCTAGTGCGCGCGAGGGGTAGCGCGTCATGACTCGCACCGACACGATCGTCGCTTGTGCTACGCCGCCCGGCCGAGGTGGCGTAGCGGTTGTTAGGGTCTCCGGGCCGAAGGTGCCCGAGATCGCGGCTACGTTGTTAGGCGATCTGCCGACCGCGCGCCAAGTGAAGCTCGCGCCGTTCCTCGATGAACAGGGCGAATCGCTCGATGTGGGTGTGGCGCTGTTTTTTCCCGCGCCGCATTCCTACACCGGTGAACATGTGCTCGAGTTGCAAGGGCACGGCGGGCCGGTCATCGTCGAATCGATCATCGCGCGCGTGTTGCAGCTCGGCGCGCGTCGAGCCCACGCGGGCGAGTTCACGCAGCGCGCGTATCTCAATGACAAGATCGATCTCGCGCAAGCAGAAGCGGTTGCCGACTTGATCGACGCTGGCTCGCGCGAAGCGGCGCGAGCGGCGATGCGCTCGCTGCAAGGCGAGTTCTCCGCGATGATCTCGGGGCTCACGGAAGCCGTGATCGACTTGCGCACGTTTGTCGAGGCGGCGATCGACTTTCCCGAAGAAGAAGTGGACTTCCTGGCCGACCAGGAACTCGCCGAACGGCTCGCGCATGTGAGGCAGCATTTCGCGGCAATCACGACGAGCGCGCGGCAGGGGCAGCTCCTGCGCGAAGGCATGACGGTGGTGCTCGCCGGACGCCCGAATGCTGGCAAATCTAGCCTGCTCAATCGACTCGCCGGGTATGAAGCGGCGATCGTGACGCCCATTCCCGGCACCACGCGCGATGTCGTGCGCGAGCACATTGCGATCGATGGCATGCCGTTACATGTGCTCGATACCGCAGGTCTGCGTGCTGCGCAGGATGCGGTGGAGCAAGAGGGAGTGCGCCGCGCCCATGTTGAGATGGCGAAGGCCGATCGCGTGCTGTTCGTGATCGATTGTGCGTTGGACCCGGAAGGCGAAGCGTTTCTGGCCGAGCGGGCGAATCTACCGCCCGACGTGCCCGTGACGCTGGTGTTCAACAAGGTGGATCTCGTGGGCGCGATGCCGCTCGCCAACACCGTGAGTGGCCCGCCGCGCGTCGCGGTGTCGGCGACGTCGGGGCAGGGCATCGATATGCTCCGCGCGCATCTCAAGCAGTGCATGAATTTTCAGACGGCAGATAGCGGCAGTATTTCCGCGCGCGGCCGCCATCTCGAAGCGCTGCGCCGCGCCGAGGCCCACGTAAACGAAGCCGCGCGCCAGCTCGAAGAGCGCCGGGCAGGCGAGTTGGTAGCCGAAGATTTGCGAGCCGCGCAACGCGCGCTCGATGAGATCACCGGCGAGTTCACGAGCGACGACTTGTTAGGCCGCATCTTCGGCTCGTTCTGCATCGGCAAGTGAAGCTCATCGGCCGTAAAGTTCCGCTGCCGCCGTATCTGCGCGCGTCCCTCGAGCCGCTGTTCGGTGCCGCCGTCGATCAGGTGCAAGTGATCGAGCATTCGATCTTCGCGTGGCTCCACGTGCGCGCGCTCGCGACGACACGGCGCCGACGTATCTATCTCCGCGGCAGCGCCGCAGAGTTCTTCGACGACCCGAAACTCGTGCTGCACGAGTACTTCCACGTGCTGAAGCAATGGGAAACGCGCGAGCTGTCGGTGTGGCGCTACGTCCTCGAAACGTTTCGCCGCGGCTACTGGGACAATCGCTTCGAAATCGCCGCGCGCGAGTTTGCTGACGATGAGCACTTTCGCTTTCGCGCGTTGTTAGCGCGAAATCGGGCGCAGCTAGAGGGTAATATCCGGGAGGTGTGAGAGCACACGACAAGCGGCAGCCAGCGCATGGCACTTCGTCACAAGGCCGCGCTCTTCGCGGCGGGACCGCTCTTGATCCGGTCGCTATCGATCGCTTCCGTGTTGAGCTCGGCGAGAGTCTCGGCCACCTTCGCGCGCAGCCGCCGCGGCCCGACCCACGCTAACAAGATGACTGTCGCGCACGCCAACCCGGCGGACATTAACCAGCGAGCCTCGTCGACGGGCGGGCGAATCTCGGGAAAGACTTCGGCGACGACGTTGGCTGTGACGTTGATCGTCCAATGGAACACGATGGCCCAGAAGACACTGCCGCGAGTGTGAGCCCACAGCACGGTCATGATCAGGCTGTAGCACAGGATGTCGAGCGTGAATCGGACGGTCCCGCCAATCGATGCGAAGGCCTCGTTGTAGTACAGGGGATAGTGCCAGGCGGACCAGAGCAACCCGAGCAGTAGGCTCGCCGCGAGCGGCGAGAATCGCGCTAACAGTCGTGGGAGCAAGTATCCGCGCCAACCCGCTTCTTCGCCGAGCGGGCCCGTCGTGAGCGCTAACAACTGGCCCGCTCCAGTCACGTAGGTGAGTACGCCAGCGGGGTTCACACGCCCGATGCCGTCGTGCGCGAGGCCATAGCCGACGAGCGCCAGCGCAAGCCAAACGAAGGGGAGAAACAAAGCGGCGAGCGCCCAGGGTAGGGGCACGGAAACAAGTAGGCAGCGCTTCAAGAGGCTGACGACACCCGGCCTCCCAGCGGCAATCCAGGTTGCCACGAATCCGCCCACCGTCATGAAGTCGCCGGTGTAGAACAGGGCCGTACCGAGTGTGGAGTCGCCTATCCCGGTTGCCGCGACGATGGTCCATCCCAGCCAAGGCACGCCAAACGAGACCATGAGAAACCAGCGAAAGGATCGACGACTCACGAGACTGGGTGCGACCATTCGCGCTCCTGGATGTGCCGGGCTTGGGTTACGTGCCGAAGGCTTTGATGCAGAATCGGCGTCGAACGTTGGTACCGGAGACCGCGACTTGAATCAGGGCGATTGCCGACAGCAATCGCGCAAGATCGCGATAGCGGCGGTGACGGAGCTGGCGCAGGCTGGCAAATTCTTTTGACGATCTGAGACCCACTGTCTGAGACCGACCGATTGACCCCATACCCGACAGTCACCTACACCACGCGAACCTTGTTCGCGAGTGAGCTGCTGCGCGCGGGCGAGGTGCTAGCGCGCCCGACCGCTTCGGAGCCCGGTGAGTTGCGCCAGATCGATCACAACGTGATCGTGTTGCCGTTGCGCGGCCTGTTTACCACGCACCTTGCTCCGCGCCGCGAGGCGCTCGCGACCATCACCGATGCGGTGTTGTTGCCCGCGAATACTCCGCACCGCTACGGTTTTCCGGGCTGCATCGGCGACCATTGCTTGGTGCTGCGTTGGACGGCGGATTCGCTCTCGCGGTTGGTGCCGGAGATATTGGAGCGCGATTCGTTCTCGGCCAAGCATCTCGCAATCCGTGGGCTACTGCCGCCGCAAGCGCTACTCGACAGGGCGATGCTATGGCATGGCCTAACGACCGGCATCCCGGAAGCGTTGATGGTCGAAGATCTGTCTGTACGCATTCTGCGTAGCGCACTACTCGCGGCGCGCAAAGATGCGCGGCAGCGATGCGAAGTGGATCGCCGCGGGCGCGCGCGGCAGCGGCGTGGCATCGCTAGCGTCAGGGCCGCGATTACCGCCCACCCGGTACGCGCGTGGTCGCTCGCGGATCTTGCGGCGCTTGCCAACATGTCGCCGTATCACCTGGCGCATGTGTTTCGCGCGGAAGTGGGTACGTCGGTGTTCGATTATGTGAGTCGCATTCGGCTCGGGCGCGCCCTGCACGCCGCGCTACATTCGAACCAAGACCTAACAAGCATCGCGTTAGACGCCGGGTTCGCGAGTCACAGCCACTTCACCGCGCGCTTTCGTACACTGTTCGGTCGTACGCCAAGCGCACTTCGTAACGCGTTGCGCGGCGCGTCAGTAGCAGAACTGCACAAGATCACGACAGCGAACTGAGCATCCACGCTTTATTCTGCAGCTCCATTGATATGCGGAGGCTGCGATGCTGTCTAACTACTTGCGCACTCAGTCGCTAGCGCCGGATGCGCCGTGCTCAGCGAGCGCTTGAAAGATGTTCGCGTTCGATCGCTCGCCGTGGCCGGTATTGGCCGGGCTCGCGCTGGCACTGTTCGGCCCGTTCTTTGGTGAGCACATGAATCTGGAAGTATTGCTCGCAGAGCGCCAGGCCAAGTGCACCGATTGGCAAACGGCCGACGCATTCCCGAGCCGAGCGCGGTCGATGGAAGCGCCACAATTGCACGACGATTTTGTATTCATTGACCGCACCGGTGCGATCCTCGGCAAGGCCGAATATCTCGCAAGCGCAACGCGGCGCGGCACGCTGCGCTCCGTGACGACCCAAGATGTGCGCGTTCACCGCCTTCCGGGTGTCACGCTATTGCAAGGTGTTCTAGTCGAAACTGACCGCGAGAACGTACGAACGAAGCTTCGGTATACCGATGTGCACATCAACGAGGGTGGCGGTTGGCGACTGGTTAGTAGTCAGTTGACGCCGATTGGGCCGGACATTCCAGAGAACTTGCTACCAGGTGCCGCCATCGAGCCCGAGATATGGCTCGGCACCGATCCAATCGGCGATGAAGAAACGGTGCTACGGCAACTCAACGACAACTATGTAAACGCGTTTCGCCATGCTGATGTGTCGTGGTACGCAGCGCATCTGGCGCCGGATTATGTGGTCGTCAATGGTGATGGCTCGTTCACCGATCGAATGGGTGCGCTCGCGCGATTCTCGCGACCCGTGTTCGCCACGCACTTTGAGTCATTCCCCGTCGATCACGTGCGCGTGCGCCGCTTCGGCGACATTGCACTTATCCATGCGCAGAACGCCTATCGGATGAAAGATGGGCGCGAAGGAATCGATCGGTATACCGACATTTGGCACAAGCGCGACGGCCGCTGGCTGTGCATCGCGGCGCACATCACCGTGCACCACGCAGCAGCGCACCGCCCAACCGGCGTCAACACTCACACCGGGACTTCGTAATCCGCTTTCGTCTGTCGCATGACGAGGAGTGACCGGAACGACTTGATGCTTGGATCGTCCGCGAAGTGCTTTCGGCTGAACTGCGAGAAGGCGATCATGTCGACCGTTCTGATGGTCAACATGTAGTCGACATCACCGGCAAGCTCAGCGCACTGCACGACCTCCGGGAGCCGCTGCATGCGCCGTTCGAAGGCTCTGATTTCCGCGCCCGACGGTGCAACCAGACAAATCTCGACGAACGCGAGGACGCCAAAGCCAACCTTGACGGGATCCACGATGGCCCGATGGCTTTGGATGACGCCGTGCTTTTCCAACCGCTGAAGTCTGCGCATGCAGGTCGGCGCGGACACCGCGAGCGCTTCAGCCATTTCACGCAGGGGCTGGCGGTTGTTTGTCTGCAGCAATCGCAGCAGTTTGCGGTCGAGGGGGTCGAGGCTGAATTCGCGCATGTCCGTTTGTAACAAATCAACTATCCGACAGCCAATTCATTTCGTCTATTTCACGGCCGTCTGGAACAATCACAGCCATGCCAACGGCAACGCGCAGCGGATCGAAAGGCGTATTCGCAATCGAACTCTTGCTCATCGCAGCAGTGTTTTGGGCGGATGCCGCCGGTTACCTCCCGCTCTCGAAAACGCCGTTTCTGCTGCTCATTGCTTGGGGTTCTCTTCGCTGGCGGGGGCTGCGTTGGCGGCAGATGGGATTGGCATGGCGCACGGATGGGCTGCGACTGGTTGCCGTCGGTTGCGTCGCGGGGCTCTTGTTCTGGGCGTTCGAGTACTTCGTTGAGAATCCGCTGCTGTATCGCTGGACCGGCAGTTATCCGGATTTGAGCGACTTTCGCGACGTTGTGGGTAATGAGCAGTTACTCGCCGTGTACTTGGCGCTCAATCTTGTGCTCGCGGGCTTCGGCGAAGAGATGGTCTGGCGCGGCTACGTACTACCGCGCGTGGCAGGCTTGTTAGGTGACTCGGCGCTCGCTTGGGCTCTTGCCTTGGTTTTGGTCAATACTGCATTCGGCTTGGCGCATGCCTACCAAGGCGAGTCCGGCATGCTTCAGGCTTCCGTGCAAGGTGTGCTACTCGGCATCTTGTATCTGGCGACGGGGCGCAATCTCGCCGCACCGATCACTGCCCATGTGGTGGCGAATACCTGCGACTTTCTGCTGATCTATGCGGGCATGCACGTCGGCATTTCAGCGCAGTGACGGCCGCAATCCCTGTAACGCGGCCGCATCGCGCCATCGACCATGTACGAAGAGGCCGATTGGACTCGAATAGGCTTCCACCGTTTCAAGCGGATTTGCGCTCAGCAACACGATGCTGGCCTCACTGCCAACCGCAAGCTTCCCCAGACGCGGCTGCCGTCCAAACAACTTCGCTGGCAATAGCGTGGCGGACTGCAATGTCGCAAGCAGCGGCAGTCCGGCCTCGGCCATCAGCCGCAGCTCGATGGCTAACGACTCACCCGGAATGGCACACATGGCAGGCGTGTCCGTCCCGGCGAGGATAGGTATGCCGGCGTCGAGCACGACACGCATCAAGCGCTGGCCTGCCGCCGTCAGCACGGCTCGCTGCTCGGTTGTTAGATCTGAAAAGTCGCGCACATAGAGTTCGCAGCCCTCGGCCTGGGCCTTTGGCAGGCGCGAGACGATGTCCTCTGCCTGCGATGCTGGCAGGAACGCGGTGATTAACGTCGGCGTCAGCGCCAGGCCCGCTGCGGCCGCCTCACGCAAGGCCGCGCGGCAGGCATCGTTGTCGACCGCTGCTGCAAACGCTGAGTAGATTTCTGGTATCGACTCACCGCTCCCGCGAAAACGCGCAGCAATCACGCGCTCGAAGAATGCATCGGACCGGCTGTGACAATCGGCAAGTGTCGCAAAGTCGAGGTGCTCTACGCTCAACAGGCCGAGCCGCGCTTGCTCCGCTAATGAGGTTCCGGGCTGCGCATGGCCGGCGACGCGCAACTGCCGCCGCTGCGCTGCACCCATCAACTGCGCGAGCCGCGACGTGTTGAACCCGGCGTAGACCTTGAGAAAGTCGACGCCAGCGTCAGCCAACCGATCGACGGCCGCGTCGACACCCGCTGGATCTTCAACCTGCATCTTTTGATTGGCATCGCCATAGGGCAACGCGAACGCCCAAAAAGTCGGCCCCGAACTCAATACGGTCGGTGCATCGCTACGCGCAGTTGCTGCACGCGCAAGAAATGCGGCTCGCCCCGACAAACTCGATCCCATGTCACGCACGTGAGTAGTGCCGTACGACAGGATCCGGGCAGCGGCACGCATCGCAGCGTCGGTGTCATCTTGCAACAGGTGGACGTGCGAATCCCAAAGCCCGGGAATCGCATAGGCTTCGTTACCCGGGACGATCTGCGCTGTTCGAGTTACGCGTACTTCGCGATCGGGCACGATCGCTACGATGTCTTCGCCGCGAATACCGATGGCGTGGTGTCGAAGCACGGCCCCGGTTTCCGTATCGACAACATGAACGTCGCGCAACCAAAAATCCGCATGAGGTTCCGTGATCGGGGTCGCACAGCCGCCGATCCAAAGAGCAATGATTGTGACAGCAACGAGGCGCATGCCGCCGCTTTCAGCCGCTCACCGCACCGAAAACTCGAGCTGCTGCAACTGTGGCGTGGATGTGGGTGCTAACAACACCTCGGCACGCAGCGTACCGCGCTCGCACGCGTAGGTGAACGCACCCGCTAAATTGTGCGTGGGAGCGTAGGTGGGTTGCTGCGTGCACGGCCCGAGGCGCTCGAGGAGCTGCCGCAACTCGAGGTTGCGTTTCGCGAGGTCACGATCGGCGTACAGGTTGTTAGCGATCACGCCCGGCGTGGCATCGACATTCGTTGCAGCGATCATCTTGCCGATCGCGTCGCCGACGGTGGTGAATGCGGGGCTCACGGAGGCGCGCGTGCTGGCGAACACGCCGTCGTCGGCAAGCCGCGCGGCAATCTTGCGTACGGCGGTAGCGGCCGGTGCGTACGTACGATTGACGAACAAGAACACGGCGGCGTCGTGCTGCGGTAGGAACAGCACATTCGAGCCGTAGCCGGGCAGGCCGCCGGAGTGCGTCATCGCGTTGGTGAAGCGGCAGTCGGTGACGACATGCATGCCGTAGCTGTAGGCGAGGGATGCGGGGCAGCTCGCTTCGTCCGAGTCGGCCGCACGCATGCGCGGGAAGCTGGTCGGTTGCGCGAGCTCGCGCCGCGTGGCGCGGGCGATCATGGTGGCATACGGCGAATCGGCGCTGGTGCGCCAGCCGTCGAGCACGAAATTCACATAGCGGATGTAATCGCGCGCGCTCACTTGCATGCCGCCCATTGAGGCGTACGCGCCGTCGCCGAGCACGGGCTCTTCGCGGAAGCGGCCGTCTTCGAAGCGATAGCCTTTGGCGCGCTTCGCACTGGGAACGCGGCTTGGGTCGAAGCCACTCGCGCTCATGCCGAGCGGCTGCAGGATCTCGCGCTGGATGTAATCTTGGTAGCGAACGCCTGAAGCGCGCGTGACGATGCGCCCTAACAAGGCGTAACCCGTATTCGAGTACTCATATGCGACACCAGGCGGGCGGGCGGCTGGAATGCCGCCGGCGATGTACCGGCTGAAATCGGCCTCCGACATCGGCAACTGCCGATCGCCCCACGGGTCGTCGGTGACGAAGCCGGCCGTGTGCGCTAGCAAATCGAGCACGCGAATCGAACGGTCTTGCGCTGCCGACGACGGGCGCGGCAATTCCGGTATGTACTTCGCGGCGGGGTCGGTGAGTTGCAGCTTGCCGCGATCGCGAAGTTGCAGCACGGCGAGGCCGGTGACGCTCTTCGACATCGACGCGATGCGGAACACGGTGTCGAAATCGACGGGCGTGTTGGCTGCCACGTCGCTAACACCGATCGCTTTGCAATGCGCGATCTGCCCGCTCTTCAGCACAACCAAGATCGCGCCGGGAAAGTGATTCGTGCTCGCAGCTTCCGACAGCACCGCGTCGGCTTGTGCAAACGCTGCGCCGCCCGAAACACACGCTTCGGTGGATTCGGGTCGCGTGCGCTTCGGCTCTGCGGCATTCGTGAAGGCCGCGCACACGGCCAGGAATACGGCGGCGAATCCCAGCGCGATTTTCTTCATTAGCCTAACAATGCCTCTCGGTCGTAGAGTTTGCCAGCAAACCACGCGAGGATGAGACCCAGCCCGAGCGTCGTCGTGATGGATGTCAGCACGAAGCTCATGGCGATTGGCTCATCGCGCAACACACTGGTGATCAACAAATGCTGCGACAAGAACGGCACAAACATCAGGCTGAGCGAGGCCGTTAGGCCGAACAACCCAGCAATCATCAGCGGCATCGTAGGCACCGCGATGACCATACCGAGGTAACTCTGCGCTTCGCGATAACTCTTGGTGAAAGCCGCCACGATGGTGAGGAACGCGGCGCCTAACAACGCGACCGGCGCACACCACAAGACCATGCGCGGTGCCGTGCTCGGTGAGAGATTGGCCGACATACCGAATCGCTCGAGCCCCATGTACTGCACGGCGATCGTCAGCGCCGTCACCGTGAGCGTCAACGACACCAACATGAAGGCGGTGGCTGCCAGCACCTTGCCGTAGATCAGGTACGGCCGCGGCACGGGCGTCGTGAGCAGCGCCTCGAGGGAGCCGCGCTCGCGCTCGCCCGCGGTGGCGTCGATAGCGAGGTACATACCACCGATCAGCATCGTGAAGATCACGATGTAGCTCAGCATGCCGAGCAGCATGGTCGAGCGGCTCTCGGGCGTTGAGACATCCACTTCCTGCACCGCGATCGGAATGCCGATCAAGGGATCGACGCCACGCGCGACGAGCCGTAACTGCGCGATCTGCTGGCCGTACTGCGTCACGAGGTTCTGGATGCGCCGCACGGCGCGGTTCTCGAATTGGCGCGAGCTATCGGCGTAGAGCAGCACCGGGGCGGGCGCTTGCGACTCGAGCTGCTCGGCGAATTCGGGGGTGATCATCATCACGATCCTGTGCTCGCGTGCGAGCACGGAGGCGCGGGCTTGCTCGTCGGTGAAGTCGACGCGCTTCACCTCGATACCGCGCGCCTCGATCCAATCGATCAAGCCCGGTGCACGGTCGGCCTGCGAGACGGCCACCGTTACGGTCTCGTTCATGGCGTCTTCCGACTGCTTCATCGTGATTTGCACGATCAGCAGAAACATCAGCGGGCCGAACACGGGCCCTAACAACATCGCCGACGTGAGCGTGCGCTTGTCCCGCAAACTCTCGAGGAACTCCTTGCGAAACACCGTCAGGATGCTGCGCCAGCCGCTGTTTGCCATCAGCTCAACCCTTCGTCGCTGCCGATCAAACTGACGAATGCATCTTCGAGCTGCGTCTTGCCGGTGCGCTCGCGCAAGGCGTCGACCGTGCCGGTGGCGACGACACTGCCGCGGGCAATCACCACGATCTCATCGCACAATTGCGCAACCTCCTGCATCACGTGGCTCGAGAACAGCACGCAATGACCTTGCTCGCGCAGCTTGCGCAGCAAGTTACGCAAATTGCGGACGGCCATGACATCGAGCCCGTTCGTCGGCTCGTCGAGCAGCACATTCCGCGGGCGATGCACGAGCGAGCGCGCAAGCGCTGTCTTGAGCTTCTGGCCTTGCGAGAAGCCTTTGGCATGGCGATTCGCGAACTCCTTCATCTCCAGGAGTTCGATCAACTCATCGGCACGCGCCGTCCGATCGGCCTTCGACATGCCGTGTAGCTCGCCGAAATACAGGATGTTCTCGCGCGCCGTAAGGTGTTGATAGACACCTGCGCTGTGCGACAGCACGCCGATCGAGCGGCGCACCGTCAGCGGATCTGCCGTTGCGGACACGCCATCGACAAGCGCATCGCCTGCGTCGGGGCGCAGCACCGTATACAACATCCGCAACGTCGTGGACTTGCCGGCGCCGTTCGGCCCTAACAATCCCGTGATGCGTGCGTCGGCCGCCATGAAGCTGACATCGCGTACGGCGACCACTTCGCCAAACTTCTTGTGTAGCCCACGAACCTCGATCATGGCGCGGGCCCTGCTGGCGACGTAAAGAACGGCATGGGCTTCAGCTTCGCCGTGCACGAGACATCCAGGCTCTTTGCAGTACCGGAGCGCAGGAAGTCGGCCACGATGCGATTGACGCAGGGTGTCGTGATCTGGCCATGGCCAAAACCCGGCACGACCAAGTGTGCGTTGTCGGCGAACGCTTTACGTGCTGATTCGGCATAGGCAGGCGGCGTGACCGGGTCGTCACTGCCCGACATCAGAAGCGCGGCGGCGGCACTTTTGAGCGGCGCACGGAAGTCGGCGTCGACCACACCACGCGGCCACTCCGCACACAGCTTGAGCAACTGATCGATCTGCGCCTCGCCCATGTGCGTGCCTGCGAGCTCGCCGCGCGGTAGTTTGTCGACGGCGACTGCGGGCATGTCTTCAGAGCACACGACAGCGTTGTGCATACCGTAAGACATGGAGCGGGAGAGGCCGCGACCCATCATGAGGTATTGACCCGCGAGCGCGCGGTAATCGCCGTCGCGATTCGCGAGCTTCAGCGCGAGTGGCAACAACGCCGCTTGGTCGGGTGTGTAGCTGGCGAGCCGCAACACGGCAGACAGATGCACCCGTCCGAAGGAGAACGATCTGTTAGTGCCATCGCGTGGATCTGGCAGGCTGACCGTAACCGGCGCAGCCGTGAGCTTCGTACGCAGTTCGCGGTAGTCCTTTTCCGGATCGCCGAACGCTTTCTGACAACTTGGCGTTTCGCGGCAGCGCGCGAGGATGCGCAGCAACGCCGCCTCCGCATCGAGCGCCATCGCTGGGCCCAACACGAGCGTGGGATCGACCACGCCATCCAAAATCAGCGCGCGCGTTTGTGCGGGATACTTGCGCGCGTAGTGCTGCGCCACGCGTGTGCCGTACGACACGCCATAAAGATTCACGCGACCATAGCCGAGCGCTTGGCGAACAGCATCGAGATCGCGCACCGCCACACTCGTAGTGTATTGCGTGAGATCCGCGCGCTTTGCGAGTTGATCGCGGCATTCGACCGAGAGCTTGGTGAGCTGCTCGGGCGACACCTCCTCCAAGCTTTCCTCATCGAACTCACAATCGAGACGATTGGAGCCACCAGTGCCGCGTTGATCGACGATCAGAATGTCGCGCTCGCGATGCACGCGATCGAACGCCGTGGCCACGCTCGCGTAGAACTCGGCTGAGCCCATGCCGGGGCCACCCGCAATGACGAACAGCGGTTCCAACTTGTTACGCTGATTGACGGCACGGACGCGCGCGACGGCGAGTTCGATCTTGCGGCCCGCGGGGTTCGTGTAGTTTTCCGGCACCGACAACGTGCCGCACTGCGCCTCCACCGCGATCACTTTCGCCGGATGTTCGAGGCGGCAAGGCTTGAGAGCGATGGCAGCGCTCGTCTCGGTCGCGGCAGCGGGTGCAGACGTGAGGGCGAGCGCAGTGGCGACAACGGCAGCCGCCAGAATTCGATACAGCATTGCGCGAGACATTACACGAACGAGTGGTAGCGCGCTGTGGGCGTTCGGTCGGCCGAAGTTTTGCTGCGACGTCCTGGACCGAGCGCAGCGCGCGCCAGCGGGTAGCGGGACACGCGCCGATACTCTAAACTAGCTGGCTCGTTTAACCCTTTGATCAAACAACATATTTCATGCGATTCGCGCACCCATTCGACTGCGTCGTGATCGGCGGTGGCCATGCTGGCACCGAAGCCGCGCTCGCGGCTGCGCGCATGGGTTGCAACACGTTGCTGCTAACACAAAGCATCGAGACGCTCGGGCAGATGAGTTGCAACCCGGCGATCGGTGGCATCGGCAAAGGGCACTTGGTCAAAGAGATCGATGCGCTCGGTGGCGCAATGGCGCGCGCAGCGGATCGCGGCGGCATTCAGTTCCGCACGTTGAATGCGAGCAAGGGCCCCGCGGTGCGCGCGACGCGCGCGCAGGCCGATCGTCAGCTCTACAAGGCGGCGATCCGCGGGATGCTCGAGAACCAACCGAACCTCACGCTGTTCCAACAAGAATGTGCCGATCTGCTCATCGAGGGCGGACGCGTGCGCGGCGTCGTCACGGTGACGGGTATTGTGTTCGAGGCACGCGCCGTCGTGCTGACCGTCGGCACGTTCCTCGGCGGGCGTATTCATGTTGGGCTCGACAACTATCAAGGCGGGCGCGCGGGCGATCCGCCGTCTAACAAGTTGGCCGAAAAGCTGCGGGCGCTGCCATTCCGCGTGGGTCGGCTCAAGACGGGCACGCCGCCGCGCATCGACGGGCGCACCATCGACTACCGCGAACTCGTGCCGCAGTGGAGCGACGATCCGCAGCCGGTGTTTTCGTATCTCGGCCGAGTGAGCGAGCACCCGCCGCAGGCGCCATGCCATATCACCGCGACGAACGAGCGCACGCACGACATCATCCGGGCCGCCACAGACCGTTCGCCGATGTTCACCGGCAAGATCGAGGGCGTCGGCCCGCGGTATTGTCCGTCGGTCGAGGACAAGGTTGTTAGGTTCGCGGACAAGCATTCGCACCAGATTTTCATCGAGCCCGAAGGGCTCAACACCCACGAGGTGTACCCGAACGGTATTTCGACGAGCTTGCCGTTCGACGTGCAGTTCGAGTTCGTGCGCACGATCCGCGGCTTCGAGAACGCCCACATCACGCGGCCGGGCTATGCGATCGAGTACGACTACTTCGACCCGCGCGATCTCAAGAGCTCGCTCGAGACAAAATTCATCGCGGGCCTGTTCTTCGCCGGCCAGATCAACGGCACCACGGGTTACGAGGAAGCCGCCGCGCAAGGCATCGTCGCGGGCATCAATGCGGCGCAGTCGGCGCGCGAGCGCGAGCCGTTCGTGCCGAAGCGCAGCGATTCCTATTTGGGTGTACTCGTCGACGATCTCGTCACGCGCGGTACGCGCGAGCCGTATCGCATGTTCACCAGCCGCGCCGAGCATCGCTTGCTGCTGCGCGAGGACAACGCCGATCTGCGGCTCACACCCATCGGCCGCGAGCTCGGCCTCGTCGACGACGAACGCTGGGCATTCTTTTGCGCTAAGCGTGATGCCACGGCCGCCGAGTTGGTGCGCTTCCAAGGCACCTGGTTGAAGGCGCATGCGATTCCCGCAGAGTGGAGTGCGCAGGTGTTGGATGCGCCGCTCTCGCGCGATTTGTCAGCGTTCGACTTGCTGCGTCGGCCCGATGTCGATTACGACGATGTGCTCGAGCTGGTCGGCGCTGTCGATCACGCCGCCATCGACGATCGCTTGCCGGCGCAAGTGCAACTGCAACTCGAAGTAGCCGCCAAGTACTCGGGCTACATCGAGCGTCAGCAAGAGGAAGTAGAGCGCCAACGCCGCAACGAAGATCTGCAGTTACCCACCGATCTCGATTACGCAGCGGTTCCTGGTTTGTCGATCGAAGTGCGCCAACGACTCGCAGAGATTCGCCCGAGCACGCTCGGTCAAGCCGCGCGCACGCCAGGCGTGACACCGGCTGCGGTGTCGATCCTGCTCATTCATCTGAAGAAGCGCTCTCGCGCAGCCTAGCAACACGTCCGTCATCTGTCTGACACATACCCGCTCTAACTTTATCGGCTGAGTTCGCCGAACCCCTCGGCGACATTCCAGCCCGAGGAGAGCGAGTCGATGCGTGCGTGGATCTATGTTGCGACCTTGATGTCCATCAGTGCTGCGCAGGCTGCCCCGCGCGCCGAGCTCGAGTTGTTAGGCAGTTATTCGACAGGGCTGTTCGCCCAAGGCGCGGCAGAAATTCCGGCATTCGATGCCCTCACGAAACGCGCCTTCGTCGTCAACGCTGCCGCCGCCACGGTGGATGTGCTGGATCTGACGGACCCGCGTGCACCTCGCAAGATCGGTGCGCTCGATCTCACCACAGTAGGCGGCGCGGCGAACAGTGTCGCTGCACGCGATGGGCTTGTTGCAGTCGCAATTGAAGCGGCGATCAAACAAGACCCCGGCACGGTTGCATTCTTCCACGCAGACACGCTGCAGCTTCTCAAGACCGTGACGGTCGGCGCGCTGCCGGACATGCTGCGCTTCACGCGCGACGGCCGCGCCGTGCTCGTCGCCAACGAAGGCGAGCCTAACGACTCGTACACCGTGGACCCGGAAGGCTCGATCAGCTTCATCGATTTGCGCCGCGGCGTGGCGCGTGCGACGGTCACGCCCATCACCTTCACAGCATTCAATGCACAACGTGCGAATCTGCTCGCGGCCGGTGTTCGCTTGACCGGCCCCAATGCATCGGTCGCACAAGATCTCGAACCCGAATACATCGCGCAGTCGCCGGATGGCGCGACCGCCTGGGTCACGCTGCAAGAGGCGAACGCGGTCGCGATCGTCGATTTGCGTACGCGCCAAGTGAGCGCAATTCAGCCACTCGGCACGAAGGACCATTCACTCGCTGCGAACGCGCTCGACGCAAGTGACCGCGATGGCCGCATCAATATCGCCAACTGGCCCGTTGCGGGCTTCTACATGCCCGACGCGATCGACGCATTTCGCGTGCGCGGCGACACTTACTACATCACGGCGAACGAGGGCGACGCCCGCGCGTACGCCGGATTCAACGAAGAGCGACGTGTGCGCGATCTCGTGCTCGATCCGGCGGCTTTTCCGAACGCCAGCGTGTTGCGCGACAACGCCAATCTAGGCCGCTTGCGTGTCACGGCCGCTAACGGCGATCTCGACGGCGACGGTGACTACGACCGCTTGTTCTCCTTTGGCGCGCGCTCATTCACGATCTGGAACGCGCGCGGTGAGATCGTGTTCGACAGCGGCGATGCACTCGAGCGTCTCAGTGCGGAAATTGCCCCGGGTGTGCCCTCGCCCGACTTCAACAGCAACAACGACGCGAACGCGTCGTTCGACACGCGCAGCGACGACAAAGGTCCAGAACCCGAAGGCGTCGTGGTCGGCCGCGTGCAAGGCCGCGTCTACGCATTCGTTGGCTTGGAGCGCCAAGGCGGCGTCGTGGTGTACGACGTCACGAACCCAGCCGCTCCTGTGTTCCAAGACTATTTCAACAATCGCAACTTTACGGTACCGGCGACCGTGGCCGGCGCAAGCAATCCAGCGGCCGGCGACTTGGGGCCCGAAGGCCTGACATTCGTGCCTGCGCACGAGAGCCCGACAGGGTGCCCGCTCATCATCGTCGGCAATGAAATCTCGGGAACGACCACGATCTACCAAGTGAACATCACGCGCGAAGACTGACGCCTGCCCGTAACGACTCGAGTGAAGGGCGCGGTGCTACCATGGTGGCATGCGTACCCCTCGAGTCGAATGGCTAGCCTTACTCGTTGTTCTCGCGGCGTGCTCTGGTAAATCGCCGAGCGATACAGCCCAACCTGGCAGCGCGCCGAAGCAGCAGCCCGCGATTCTCGTACGCGGTGCCGGCCCCGCGCCCGACTCGCTCGATCCGCAGAAAGCGCGCACGTTCGAGGCGCAGAGCATCTTGCGCGACTTGTGCGAGCCGCTCGCACTCGTGGCGAAAGACGGCTCGCCCGCGCCCGGCGCCGCAAGCGAGTGGGCCGTCACCGACGATGGGCGCGAATACACATTCAAGTTGCGTCCCGGTTTGCGGTGGTCGAATGGCGATCCGCTCGTGGCTAACGACTATGTCAACGCGTTGCGGCGGTTGGTAGACCCTGCGACCGCGTCGCAATACGCATCGGTCGTGACGGTCATCGAGAACGCGGACGACATCGTCAACGGCCGCAAGCCACCCGAGACGCTCGGCGTCGCGGCGCCCGATGCGACCACGGTCGTCATCCGGCTCACGGCGGTCGCTCCCTACCTACCCGGGTTGGTCACGCACCCGAGCACCTGCCCGATCCACTCACCCTCGCTGGCGCAACACGGCGATGCCTTCACGCGGCCCGGCAACTTCGTGTCGAACGGCGCGTTTCAGCTGCAAGAGTTCCTGCAAGGAACGAGCGTGTCGTTAGTACGCAATCCGAACTACCGCGACAACGCCGCCAATCGACTCGACGGCGTGCGTTACATCATCAATCCGGATGAAGGCGCTGAGCTGCGGTCGTATCGTGCGGGCGAGCTGCACATCACGAACACGGTGCCGCGCGGACAATTCGATTGGATCCAGGAGAACCTCGCGAACGAGCTGCATGTGTCGCCGCAGCTCAACACTTATTACTACGGCTTCAATCTCGACCGGCC
>CAYUIT010000048.1:0-28369 GCA_964444835.1 uncultured Steroidobacteraceae bacterium | reverse complement strand
CAATCGAGTTGTGCAGTGGTTAGTTGGCGACAAAGGGGAGAGCGATACGTGGTCAAGGGCAATCGACAACGTGGACCAGTCCGAGAAATCTTCACCTTTTGGAAGAGTGACGTTGAAGCGGAAGTAGGCTTTCGATTCCCTGTTGTCAGCGAAATCTCAGGAGATCGTAGCGCCCGCACTCGTGGTTGTTAGTAATTGCCGAAAGGCTTGCGTCGGATCTTCAGCAGCATCGCGAATGCGATCAGGTTGAGTGGCAGCGTCGCTGCGAGCACCTTCAGTCTCATTCCAGGCACGAGGTCTGCAGGCATCTCTGTAGGCGCTGGAACAAACATCGGCCAGAACGCAAGCAGCAAGAACAGGGGCAGCGCCAACCACACGCGAGTACGCGCCCAGGAACCCAAGAGCACGAGTGCGATAAAGCTCGCTACGCCCGTCAAAAATGCCTTGCCAGCGCTCAGTTTCCACGGTCCCTCGGTCGAAATGAGCCATACACATAGGCCAAAGCCCGCAAGCAGAGACTGCAGGCCGATGAGCAGTTGGCCCCAGGAAGTCCAGCTTGAATAGCGCTTGGGCTCGGGATCTCCGCAGTGGGGACAGCTGTATTCGAATCTGTCGCCGCCACCTGAGACATGCACGGTTTGACCCTCGACGTATGCCGTGCCGGACACCACGGGGCCGCCTGGCCTGCGGATGGGCTCCCCAAGCGGCTTTCCACAACACATGCAATCACCACGGTCCGGGTGATAGACCGGCAGCGCTCCCTTGCATTTCGTGCACAGCGTCTGCGTTGGCTCGGTAGTTACTGTGCCGCAAGAGGCACACGTTCTGCTCTTCGGTTTGGCCATGTTAGGAACTGTATATTAAGAGTGACGCAGTCTGCGCAAAGTTGGTATTAGTATGCGAATACGCTGCAAGCTTTGCTGCTACGTAATAAGGGGAGCATCGTACTGAGTGTTAGTCATCCTCCAGCCGCAGCCTCCAAGGCTCATCAAGCGGCGGCACTTCCATCGGTTCACCTTCGATGTATTCCAGCGCCTGGGCAACCGCCATGTAGCCCCAGCGTCTTCGTTTGCCATCCTGATAGGTACAGGGCGTGACATCGCCGCAGTTGGAGCACACCCACAGCACGGACGGCTTGGGCTTCGGGGTCAGAGTGCTTTGTCCGTCGCACGAGACACAGTGACCGCGAGGCTTGCGTGCTTTCATGGCGAAGCCTTCTTGCCGAGCAGCTCCAAAGACGGCCAACCAGAGGCGCGGCGGAAGCGCAATCCTTCGCCAGCGACACGCTCAACGCGGCCACAGTTCACGCAATCGCCCGCTTCGACAACATCGCCTTGCGGATGATGCACATCGGAGCCGCAGGACAAACAACTACCAACTTCGCGCAGCGCCGACTGTGGACCCGCGAAGCGGTTGCAATCGGCGGGCCGCGCAAAGCCGCCATGGCAGGGAACGATCTCGCCACAGGTGACGCAAACGAAGGCGTTGAACCTAACACCCACGAGGCAGGAGACCACACCGAGGCGTCCGCAGGAGCGGCATAGGATGCAAGGGGCGGGCAGGCTTGCAGGAGTGTTAGGCATGGGCTGGCCTCCGTGAACCATCTTCTGCAAAGGCGCGAAAGCGCGCGGCGTGTTCATCAGCAGGGGAGACCCGCACGACGTGGCCGCAGCGTTCGCAGCGTCCATGATCGTGAACGAGCAGTAATCCTGCGTGTGGTTCCCAGCTTGTCCACACTATCGCCGTGACCGTGCCAAGACACGTGAGGCAACCCCACGCGAATTCACGCGGGGTATAGCCGCCTTGAAGCGCACGGGGCTTGCCGATGTTGTCGTCATCCCAGCCAGGGACGCAGTAAGCAAACACGGTTTCCGCGCGCGCGTTGTAGTCCTTGCAAGGAACAACATAGCCGCAGGCCGTGCAGTGAAACGAATAGCGGCCATGGTCAGGCTGCAGTGAGACTGTGCCCGCGAGGCAACTCATGCAGCGCGCGGTTTCGTCGCGTAGCGCGATGATCGTGGCGTTCATAAACCTATGACCCATTCGATTTTCAAAAAAGAATTTCCTTGCATTCGTTGGGATCGGGCACCGTCCACTTGGCCGCTTCCGCGAGCGGCAGAAAGCCTTGCACGGGGTCGCCGTGTTGGTCAGTCTCGACCCACTCCGTGACTTCGCCGCAGCGACCGCATCGAGAAACTTCCTGATCGGTGCCATGTTGATAGCCGCACACGACATCGCCGCCGCAGGCAAAGCAGCCGCGCGCGATCGTGACGCAGTGCACCAGCTCGATTAGCGAGGCGTCTTGGTTCATGGCATTGACTCCGCTACCGGCGCCGGCCCGGCACACGATTGGCGAACTCGTGCGGGCGCGCAGGGACAGTGTATGAGGTTTTTGTTTTCTCGCTCGACATCCTGCTATCTGATACGTTCCAGCCATGACGCCCGCCGAGTACAAAGCGATGCTCTTCGGTCATCCCAGCGAGTCGCCGGAAATTGTCGGCACCCTGCCTTATCTCATTGACCCGCCCAGCATCCTAGCCAGCACCGCGCGCTGGGTGAAGTTTCGGGACAGGACCTTGCTGCCGATGATCGAGGCGATGCCGGACGATCCGAACTTGCCGCGCTTTCTTGCGCAGGCCGAGAAAATCATCGCGTGGCGGGCCACCATCGCGCCGGAGCGGCGCATCTGGAAAGCTGACTAACAACATGACCAGCAGCAAGCCACTGACTCTGCGGGGCTTTCTCGCGCGCGTGATCGCCGCGAAAAGTGGGGAGCCCCATGCAGGTCGCCAGGAAGTTGCTGCCGAAGTGCTGCGCGCCCTGCAGCTCGCGCAGCGCGTTTGCCCCACCTGCGGCAACGAGGCCTATGCGCTTGAACCGTCGCCCCTTCTCTGTGGTGATTGCCACGCGCCGATGCAGACGCCGGAAGCGGAAAGTGAACGCATCGCCCGCTTTATCGAACGGCACAGGAAGACGTTAAAAGGACTGGCTGAAAGGTAGTTAGGAATCATGCTCGGGTTGTTACGCCTCGCTTTGTGTCTCCTCGTTCTGGCGCCATCTGTGGGGCTTTCCCAAGATCTCGCGGAGCCAGATTGCCAGGCTCTGAAAACTTGGACAGCCAGCGTTGAGGTGCCCAAAGTCAGGGACACGCAGAGCGCCGCTCGGTCGAAAGCGCAGGCGCAGGCTCTCTTCACAGATGCACGAACTGCGAGTGTGTTCTCGAAGCCCATTTCTGCGTGGAGTGATCGGGACTCACAGCTCGTCGCGTTCAAGATGAACGCCTGCTACAACAATCTGCGAGTCTCCGACGCACAGGCCGCCAACAGGATCGCCTACACAGCGAGTGAATTGCAGAAACGGCCGTCTAATGCGCTGCTGGAGGCGGTGACGCCGCCAGCGGGTTCGTCATTCTCGGCCCCGGCCTGTCCTGCGCTTGAGTCGTGGGTTCAATCGATTCCTGCACGTGTACCTGCGAGTGCCAGGGCGGGCGGCGACAAAGTTCGCGAGTGGACCGAGGAGTCGGATCGCCGCTTTGATGTGATCTTCGGAGACGCGGCGACGACTAACACGTTCGGGAAGCCGTTCGCCGATTGGTCGGACGTTGAACTGAAAGCTGCGCGATTCGCCATCGAGAATTGCCAGCGCGACGCGCAGGAGGCGAAGCGTGCAGACGAAGCTACGCGATTGATGATCGCCAGCGCGCACCTCAACACGCGCATGCGTGGGCGCTCAACCTCGAACGCAGCGAACGAAGTGGCCATATCTCGTGGCGGTGGACCCAGTGCCGGTGAATGCGCGCCGCTCGTGCAATGGGTTAGTAGCGTGCCGACACAAACCTTCACGCGAGCGGGTGAAAAATACGCAACTACCGTGCGAGACCCAGCGATCATGGAGCAATTTCGGCAGAAGCTAACAAGCGATGCGGCAACCGCAGCTGCTTTCCGCGTTGCGTTGTCGGCTTGGACTGAAGGTGACCGAAGAGTCAACGTCCGCCAGATTGAGCGTTGCATGTACGACGCGCGCACTCGCAAAGACGTGGAGTTCGCGGCCCGAATCGAGTTCGCGCGCAGCGCGGTGCTTAATGCTTGGGCAGCGAAGTTGAGAGGGCAGTAGGATCGCCTGCTGAGCGCTGCGCCTTGAAAAGCGCTAGCGCGGAGAATGCTAACAGGTCGCTACCACTGAACTGGGTCGGCAGAGAGCGCTCGGGTATACCCAAAGATCGCGCCGCCGGTTAACCCAAAGTTAATGCTGGCCTTGTAGGCAGCACCGCCGTCGATTTTGGAGATGGATCCCGAGGCTTGGGCGTAGTTAGCATTGCACGCCAATCGAGCGTACAACTCTGACGGACCCGCCTGTTCACGCGACTGCGTTTGGCCAGATGCTGGCGGCACGAATGGCCCGCAGATCTCCTCGTAGGCCGCTTTGGCTTCGGGATACAACGCGGCACTGGTCATCGAGGGCTGTGGCGTGCCCGAGCTGCGCACCAGGTTCTCGCTCCTAACAAGAGACACACTAACCACTCGCATCGTGGCGCACGCGTACTTGAGTTTCAGCTCGCGGAACTCCCGCGACACACTGGGAACGTTGTAAATCAACTCCTCGATCGACGGCCGGGAGCACTTTCTGTGCCTGCAACAGCGGCATCTGAATCTTCACGCCTTCAATCCCTACAAGACGTCGTTGCCACCCTCCCTTTGCTGGCGTTCGCGCTGGCTCGACTACGCAATCTTCCAACAGCAACGCTAGTAGTTAGGCCTCGACAGCTCCTTCAAGACGCAAGCAGCGCGTACTGAATCTCCCATCGCAGCGGATCGTCGGTATTGTTGTCTTGGAAATAGGCGACGCCGCCATCGCGCACGCTGGCGCCGATGCGCATCAGGTGATGACCGGAATTCAGGAACTCGAAACGGAAGCCGGTCATGACGGCGTTGCCACTCGGAATCGCACGACCATCACGCTTACCACTCGACGAGCCGTTCACCCTGCCTTTGTCGATCACCTTGGATTTCGGAATCCAAGCGTAGCTCACCTGCGCGTCGTAGGGGCTACGGGTATCCGTACCCGAATCGTCCGAGAGAATCACTTCGATGGCAGGATTGCGATTGAGAGTAGTTAGCATGACGCCAAAGGAGCGAAAATTCGCGTCGCTGCCTGCAGGCCGGCGCCCGAGACACGGGGGCTCGCCCGCGCGCCTCGGGCGCATGCTAGCCTTGGAGCAATAGCGATAAACTGACATCACACCTGGACCAAAAGAAACGGGCCGACTACTTTGCCCGTGTGCGGGCCCTGCTGGAACTAGCACGCCGTGGAAGAGCCACAGTAAGTATGTGAACTGTGTCAACCACGTTGCGAAGGACTATCGCGACAAGGGCTTGATCACACAGGCGATGCGCAACGCCTTACAACAGGCGGCACAACAATCGTCTTGCGGTAACTGAAGGAGCCTGCCCGCCAGCTCTCAGCAGAGGGCTGGCGGGCAGCAGTCGGACTGCCGCTAGTCGCCGAACTGTCTTGTCGTGCGCGGCTCGAAGATCAGCGGCGTTTCGGATTGTGGTGGCGCGCCGCAACCGCTTCCCGAATCCACCGCCGCGCTAGCTCCTGCTGCGACGCATATGCCAACCACACGGAATCGACCCACTCCTGCGCAACCTGTGCGCGAGCACCGGTGTCTTGAGCCGCGGCAACATCCGCGATGGTCAATCGTCCCACACTCGCTAACAAGGTAGGCTTTTCGATTGCAACATTGCCGTTGAGCCATCGCTGAATCGCGCTAAAAACTTGTGCGTCGGAATTGTGTTCCATACCGCAGCAAAGCCGTGTGAGATGAGCGGCATAGGACTTGCCGGATTTGCAGTAGCGCTCTAAGTGTTGCATGCAGTACGCGTCGAACGCGGCGTTGGGTAAAGCTCCACTCTGGCTGAGCGTGTCGAATAACAACTGGCATCCCTCGCGCCCTGCGTCGACAGCGGCACCGCAATCGGGGCAACGAGCCGTTCTGGTGTTCATGGGAGAGGGATATCCATGGATCTCGATGATGCATCGTTTTCGCGGAGCGATCCAAGTCGGCCGCGATGCATCTGATCCGCACGCAGGATCGTATTGCTCTAGAGGCTGGTGCGTCCTGGCGGAGTGCGCCTAAAAAACTGGCGGTCGCGACTCAGCAGGTCAGGTCAACCCGCAATGTGGAGTACTAACGTGGCAGGTTCGGTTCGTCAGCTTGTGAGTCGGTACTGGGGGCGTGCTGCGCCTGTGGTGCTGTTGTTATGGTCGAGTGCTGCGCAGGCGCAAGTTCCTGGCGCGCTGCCGTCGGGATGGCAGGAAAGTGTGAAGGATGAGGTGGTGATGTTGAGCAATGCTCAGCGCACGGTGGTCATCACCTATAACAAGACTGCCGACACGCGGCCTGGCGACATTGCTCGCACGATGGATCAGGGCGGCGCCTGCTTGGGCCTGTCTTCTGCCTTACCTGCGGTGATTCTGGACGGTCGGGCGAACATTTGGACGACAGAAAAAGGCGTGGGCTGTTGGCTACTGAGCGGGCAGGCGGCGCAGCGTCGGGCGACGGTATTGGTCATGGGCGCGAAGGCTGGGGATGCCCAAGTGATGAGGATCGCTACCGATCGTTTGTTAGGCATGCTTGGCCCATCAGCCGACGCAGCTCATTCCGTTGTTAGTCGTGGAAAGCCTGCAGCGGTGGCTGCGGGAGATGTCGAGGCGCAGTTGAAGCGTGCGGTTGCTGCCGTTCCAGCGGAAAGCCGTCCGATCGGCGCAGTCACCTATGGTACGGGCAGCTACTCTGGTTGGCCTCCGTCCTACTCGTACACGGTCACCGCACGCATGCTGTTCGGTAATGGCCTAACCACTACCTGTTCAGATTGGGATCCTGGCCAATTCGCGCCCCGTCAAGGGCAGCCACCGTTTATCAGCGACGATTGTGGCCTTATCGCATGGCGCAAAGCTGCAGGAGCGGTGCAGTTCCAGAGTGAGGACCGCAGCTGGAGTTCCGCAGACATCGCGGATGACGTGTTCGGCTTCAACGCTGGCGAGCGGATCGACATCGACTTCGGCAATGTCGGCGGCATTGGTTTCAACTTTGGCACACCGGGTGGAATCGCCACCTCCACACTCAGCGGCGGCACCTTACGCATGACACGTGACGGCTGGATCGCGGTGGGTGAATGGTCGACGACGGTGATCTCCAGCAGCAACGTGGCTGGCGAGTCATCGCGCACCTCGGGCCCGAAGGTCGGCCGCTACTACCTAGATGGTCACATCATCGCGATCATCGACGAACACGGCCAGATCACACGTGGCTTCATCGCAGCCGTAGCGGGCGATGACGGTAAGCGCATCGGCCATGTATATCTCAATGGCAGGCACTATTGGGAGCAGAGTGAGTAGCAGGTGCACGGCATCGACGCAATGTGCTCGCGCGCATCAACGATCAAAAGTTCGATTGGCCAAAGGAGCCCTTGTCCGAAAAGCGCAGGGTTCTGCGCAGTCTCGTATCATTGCGGTCTATGTTCTGGCTGCGCATCTTGCTGCTCTTCGCAATCTTCGCGCGATATGGATCGGTCGCCGGTGTGTTGCGCCCGCGGTTTGGTGGGACGGCGCAACGCATCGGCGACGATACGATCTACTGGCATGTAAGTCGTAGCCGCAAGCGCCGGCAGGTCGATCACATCGCCATCGCCGTCGACTTAGCAGACTCGCTGCGTTTCTCGATGCGTTCGGAAAGCGCGTTCGATGGACTTGCGAAGTCGGTGGGTCTGGCGCGCGAGTGGCAAACGGGCGATGCGCAGTTCGATCCGTCCATCTACGTGCTCAGCAATGATCAGCGCTTGCTCGATTGGCTGAGTGTCGACGCGGAGCTGCGGCGTATCGCGCGAGAACTCATCGAGCAGCACGCGGCGGAGCTCCATTGCACGCACGGACGGTTGTGGATCTCGTGCCCTGTGAGCCAGCCGGATGAAACCGAGCGCAATGATGCGCAGGTCGTCGCAGAGTTCACGCCACAGGTGCTGCCGAAGCTATTGCAGTTGCGCGATCGCGTGAGTGCCATCGCGAAAGAGCCGTGGGTACACCAACATGATCCGCAATGGCGGCGGCGCCAGTGGATCGTGGGATTGTGCGCTGCACTCGGTGTGGCGGGCGTTCTCGCATATTTTTGGCATGGGGGTGCGGGACTGCCGCATCAGATGGTGTTCGAGTCCATTGATCGCTGGAGCGGCTGGGCTGCGGTCGGCGCCGTAGCGATGTTACTCATACTACTGTTAGGACTGATTCGACGGTCCGCCTACACGCATCTAATACTCATCGAGATCGTACTCGTGGGCGTCCCCGGCGCCTGGTTTGCGGCACACGCGAGTCTCGTCAATGCAAATCAGCGCTTCGATGCTGCTACGCCGACGACGCATATTGTGAGAGTGACCAAGATGGAGACCGTGACCGGACGGCGTAATCGTAAAACGTACTACGTGAGTATCGATGCTTGGCCCGACACTCGCGCAGAAACTCGCATCAAGGTGACACCCGATCTGTATCGCTCCGTTCGCGAGGGTGGCTGCTTGCAAGTGACTTGGCACCCCGGCTATCTCGGCGATCCTTGGGTATCTCAATGGAGAGTGTTAGGGATGGATTGCCTGGCGTGGTGACGGGCGCGATCACGTATCATCGCGACGACTGGTATGAGTAGCTCCCAACAAGACACCACACGTTGCCATGATAAGTGACGCAATCCGCGCAGAAATTCTGCAACGCTTGAGCCGCGCCGAACAAGAACACGGCGTGCGTATTCTCATGGCGATTGAGTCAGGTAGCCGCGCCTGGGGATTTGCGTCGCCTAACAGTGACTATGACGTACGGTTCATCTACGCCCACGCGCCGTCGTGGTACCAGGCCGTCGATCTCGAAGAGCGCCGCGATGTCATCGAGTATCCCATCGTCGATGACATTGATCTCAATGGCTGGGATGTCAGAAAGGCTTTACGACTGTATTGGAAGTCGAATCCTGCCTTCATCGAGTGGATTCAGTCATCGATCACGTATATCGACCGCGGCACATTTCGAGTGAATGCGCTCGAGGTGCTGCCGACGATCTATGCACCGGAGAAGGGCATCTATCACTATCGGAGTATGGCCAAGACAAACTTTCGCGGATATCTGCGCGAGGCGGTGGTGCCGTTGAAGAAGTACTTCTACGTGTTGCGGCCCTTGTTAGCAGCGCGCTGGGTACGACAGTACGGCGCGGCTCCCCCGATTGAGTTTGAGCGCTTACTCACGCAGCTGACGGGAGAGCCCGCAGTGCTCGACGAAGTACAGAAATTGTTAGCGCTGAAGCGCTCGACGCCCGAGCTCGGGCGCGCGGCCGCGGTGCCGGCGTTGAATGCGTTCATTGAGGCGGAACTCGGCGATGAGCCTGTAGCCATTCCAGCGAAATCCCGCGCTCCTAATGTGATTGCGGCGCTGAATGGGCTGTTTCACCAGGTTTTGGCAGAGAGCGATGCAGGTACGCTCGTCAGTGACATTGCCCCGGCACCTAGTTCTCGATGAATCGGCTGGCGTGAGGCTGAGCGCGCTAAGCGGTGCACTAACAAGCAGCGGCAGGGGCTGGGCGAGCGAAGCGAATCACCTGTTGCTCGTGATTGCTTCCAGCCGCTGGATAAGGTCACGATAGAATGCGCGCTCACCCGACGCGTGATCGTGATCTCGCAGTATCGCGCGCGCCATTTCGAGTGCATGCGTAGCGCATTGGATTCGCGCCTCGTTAGCCCTAACACTCGAGCCTTTCTCAGCTACATTCGTGAACCAGCTCAGATCAGGGTGTGTTTCGAATCTCGAGCTTCGCGCGACGCCCTGGAAACATCGGCAACAGCTTTCGCAGATAAACAGATCGCGCACGAGGGGGCAGCCCAGCCAGCGCACGTCGCGCATCTTGGACACGCTGTGACCGCAGCTCGGGCAAGCATGGGCGCCAATGCGCGCGACGGTCTTGCCATCCACCATGCCGTGCAATGCATCAATGTAAAAGCCGGGAGGCAAGCCGTAGCGGTCTGCAGCCGTCCCGTGATCATCTTTGCTGCGCGACATTGAGACCTACGTAGCGACATCCCCCTGGCCATTTGGACGTCGAGATTGGGAAACTCCAATCAATGTTAGCTCAAGATGCCCAGTGAGCGTAAGGCGGAAACGCTGCTCGCCGATTTCGGCTCATGTCTGCGGAATCTCCTTGAGCGCATGCAGGCTAGATGGTGCGGGTTTACTAGCTTTTCGCGCGTCGGAAGGGCGTTTCTCAATAACTCGATACGACCCATCGGCGATACGTCGACGCGGTGAACCGCGTACCCCTTCTCTTTGTACTCGTTCGACGAACATACATTGACGCCTGCTAACAGGACGTCCTGGGCGGTCTCCTACGCTTTGTCAGCTAACACTGGCGCGACATTCCACGGCAAGAGCTCCTGCAGCCGATTGATCTTGTGATCGTCGATCCGGGCGAGGACGTAACGCAGATAAGCCTCCAGGTCGATGCCGTGCAACTTTGCGATTGCCTCCACGGCACTCAGCCTTTTCACGCATCGAATATGAAGTCGGACGAATTGATCGGGCACCGGTCGATTGCTACGCTGCACGGAATTCGGTTAGCGCTGCTCAATTGCAGTGAGGTGCGGTCGAATGATTCTCGTACCCACGAACGTCAATTGCATTCCGCGCGAAGGCGTTTGCTGAATGCTCGATCCGGAGTTCGCCCAACGCTATGGGCCCGAAGCGCTCGCCGATGTCGAAGCGCTCGAGCAGTGGCTCGGATGCAGCCTGCCCGCCGAGTATCGCGCGCGGCTGCTCACGACGGGCTTGGGACACGATCCGCGCCGCAACTTTTTCCGAGTCGCTTGGCGCTCGGACTACGACGGCGACTCCGGGGCCAACCGTGCTAGTCACGCGTGGGTGACGACATTCCTGCGCCCCTCCGAGTTGGATCCGAGCTTCAGCATTCGCACGATGGCTGAGGCTTCCTGGCAGGACATCCTCGGCTGGCCACGTGAACTCCTACCTATCGCAACGAGCTTCGGAGCCGGGACGATCTTCGTCGGCCTGCGCGGCGAGGTTCGAGGTCAGGTTCACTTCGGCTATGCAGACGATCTGCGGGACGGGCCGCCAAGCTTTCGGATCGTCGCTTTCTGCTCGCCCGACTTCGGGACTTGGATGAACTCGCTGGTTGCGGCAGAGGAGCTTCCGCACGACCACACGGTCTGAAGGCGCAACTCTCCTAGTCACGGGTGTTAGCTGCCTTGTTGGTTTCGTCAGCTAACAACGGCGCGACACCTTGTGGGAATATCGAACGGCTTTCGAATAGGCGCCCCTATGGCACTTCCGTCGGACTCCCCCCGCACGACAGCACTTGGTTCACGGCTGCACCTAACGGGTTCGCCCCATTCGCGAGCTGCAGATTCAAGTTCGCCGCCGGCGCGAAGGCGCCAGACGAACCGCAATCGACATACAACGTAACAGCTTGGCTTTGGCCCGCCGGTACTGGCGAATTGAGTGCGGTAAATGTTTGCGAAACGGTGCCGCCGCTCGCCGTGGCACGGAGGCCAACGGTTCCCGGCACCCAGGGTGTGTTGCCGGTGTTTCTTAAGCTTGCGGACACTGTGTACGTGCGTCGCGTGGAAGAAGAACCGCCGCTGTCTGACTCGACGCGATCGATAGTTATCGTTCCGCCAGTCGTAGGATTTGCGGCTGGATTGCCTACTTGCACCCACGTTTGCTGAGTGCTGGCAAGCACGCGAGCACCCGCAACTAACTCGAACTGCAGCGCATAGACACCGGGTTGCATGGGGGCCGTTACTGACAACTGTCGATTGACGGACCCGCCAGGAGTAATAGGTGTGGCCGTGCTACCAACTGCAAAATTGACAGGTGTGAAGGCGGGCGTTGCTCCACTGGTGCGAACGAAGTGCGTGCCAGACCAGTCTGCCTGGCCCAGATTCTGCGCCACCCACGTGACGGTGAGCTGTGCGCCGGGCGCCACCGTCGCCGCGTGTGTCGCTGAAAGGCTCGCCGCGTCTCTGGGAGTCAGATAGGTGAGCAGGGCGTTGCGAACGTTGACCTGCGGGCCTACGGGGCGCCCGAGATTACCGGTCTGTGGGATGCCGGTAGATACTAACAACTCGCGCATTCGAAGCGGGCCGAGGAGTGGGCGCCCTGATGCGCGCCGCGTGCTCTGCACCAGTGCGGCGGCGCCGGCTACCATTGGCGAAGCGCTTGATGTGCCATTGAAGCTTAGCGTGTACATCTGTCGCGGGTCGGGTCCATTGGTCATCAGAAATGACACACCGTCGCCGCCGCCGAGCGTTGCAACGCCCGCGCCCCAAGCGTGTACGTCCACGCGCGAACCGGCGTTCGAAAAGCATGCCGCCATTAAGTCCCCAGCGTTTGACGCGCCGACCATGATCGCACCGGTATCCCAGCGATCACCACGATTGACGGTCATCTGCCCATTACCGGCAGCTTCGACCACGATGATCCCGCCAGCGGTCGCTAACGACAGCGCGACATGGTCGGCCGGGTAGTTCTCGATCGGCACATAGCCGAATTGCGAATCGCAGCCGCAGCCGGGCTGTGTGCGCTCCGATGTGCAACCGATGCCGATTGCCGAAGGAAGATGCACTTCAATCAACATCACGTCGCCGCTCTGCATGTGGATGGCAGCATTGCGTATCGCCGCTGGTGCGCCGTACACCGGAGGCACCGCAGCAAGCCAAATGATGGAAGACCAGCCAATCTGCGAACGCGGCACCATTCCGGTGATGCCGATGGCGTCTTCATCGGCAGCCAGCATCCCAATAACCGCCGTACCGTGATCAAGGGCCGCGGTCGTAGGCCAGTGAATGCCGGCGCCGAAGAACACCGTCATTGCTTGGAGATCTTCATGATCCAAGCGCCAGCCAGCCTCGACATCAACGACTCGAATGTCCTCACCGCGACCGCCAGGAAACCTGCGTGCGAAAAGCGCATCTACTCCACGGGGCACACCGACTGGATTGCCGGGCCCGATCCAGTTTTGTTGAGCGGCAAGATTGAGAGTTGTGGGTGGAGCGATATCGCCAGCAGGGCGTGGAATCGGTTGGAAGTATGCAATATCGACGGATGCTAACGACCGTACGAAGTCGAGTGCCTTCTGCGCCTCGACGGGTTTGATGCGTGGCAAGATTAGAGATAGAAATAGATTCGGGTCGTGGATCTCGGCGCCCCAAAAGGACTCTGCCTGGCGTCGATCCGCATTGTTGCGTTCAACCGATACGTTTCCCATCGTGCGCACGACAAACGCGTTCTTGTAGTTTGACAGGAACGCATTCAATGCTTGCAAGTCGGCTGTCACCTGTGTCTTGTTCAGGTTGGCGCGAGCCAGACGTCCAAATTCGGGCTGATCCAGCGCTTCGTTGTCGAAGTACAGTTCGGCGCCGTTATGCCGCACGCTACTGCCTTCGTGAAACTTCACGACAATTTGCTCGATCTGCCATCGGCTCGGATCGGCCGGCGTGTCCACGGGCTCGAGCGGACCAACTTGGGCGGGACGCGGTTTGAACTGGGCCGGCTTTCGAATCGGGCTCGGCCACCGAAAATCTGTAGGCCACGGCTCTCTCACGAAGCCACCATCTGAGTGGCGGCTTATACGCGATGGCAGCTCAGCGCAGGCGGTGAGCACGGTGAGCAACGAAGCAATGGCAGCGAGGCGCAACCGAACGGGTGAAGCTATCAGCAAAGGCATGAGATCCTCCCGACACTACTGGCTCAACAAGCTACTACGCTTCGGATTTAGCTTAAGCCCCGGGAATCCGGGACAGCTGCGCGGCGCGACGGCCTGTAGTTCGGGTGAGGGCGGTCTTTGGCGCGCCTGTCATCACATGGCGAATTCTCTCACCCGCCCCGAGCAACCTTCGGCGCGTGTTCGCAGCTTCGTTGTTCGCGAGCTCGCCGATGACCTCGGCTTTGAGGATTTGACTGTAGCAAGTGGCGATTTGTTAGACGTCCCTGGTGCAGTTTCTACCTTTGCACAAGACATCATTGATAATCGCGGTCGAATCGTTGGATCGTGGACCGATGCGTCGGGTGTGACGCGTGGCTTCATCGCGACACCGATTCGAGAGGATGCCGATCGCCCTGAAGATTGAGTTAGTTGACCACGAGATAGTTTGCGCCGAGTCTCTCGCTTTAGAGTGCGCAACAGCCATAAGCCGGGCGGCCTATCCCAGCGAGACAGAGAAGCTATGTGCCAACGCCACGCTTGATTTCTTGTCGAGCGAAAAGCCACCCGTGATCAACATGGAAATGCCGCAACGTCTGCACCTCCCGCATGCGTTCGACGAATGCCGCTCGATCATGGGAAAGACTCAGCATCCGCACTGCGTCGTAGAAAGTGAGCACCAGGAGATGCCGATCCGTCAAAATGTCGGTGCAGTGTCGTCTACACAAGAACGTTACCTGATGCATAGAATGGCTACGCATGGGCATCTCAGATTGGTTCCGTAGGCGGTCGAAGCCACATAGCGAGCCTTCGACGCCGCCGTCAACGGATCGCTCGGCTTCGCCCGATCCGATACGAGCGTCCGTGAATCCCGGACGAGGCCCTACGATTCGCGCAGCATTCAAGAACGACCAGGAGTCTTGGGACGACTCCGCCGATCTCGTCGAGCTGCTCACTGCGGTGCTGACTGAGCGCGCGCACACAGTCACGCGTGACGGGGGTTGTGTTCGACTGTCGTCGGGGCTGGTACTGCGTCCGCAAGTTGTTAGCTTCGAGCCCGAGCATCCGAAGGGCGTGCAGACATCGAGCACGATTGAGTTCTCGCATCCAGTGATGGATGGGCGTGCTCTATTCGAGTACCAACATTCTCATGGCCCGGATCTGCAGTCTTCATTTCGCAGTGGATTCGATCTATGGGCGCAGTTGGATCTGGCCACGATCTTGGATGCGCTCGGCGAGACGCCGACTGCGAGCCAATACATGATTAAAGAGTGGCCGGCGAGTGAGACGCGAGCGCGACCCTTCAAGCGGCGCCTTGTGCTCGGCCCTACCGCGCATTGGGTAGCCGACGGGAAGCGCGGCGAAGACGAGGCGCATCCGTTTTGCCCGTGTTGTTTGTTCACAAGCTCTTTCGAAGCGTTCCTTCCACTTCTCGAGACCGATCGCTTTTTCGGCATTCGGTTCTTTGCATTACGCGATTCTCACGGAGATGCGCAGGCGGACTGCCGCGTCGATGGTGAGGACTTCGAGCCGGGCAGGCTCGCGTTGTTGAAGTACGTGGAGACGTGGCCGGCGCGGGGGTTCGAGTTTAGGAAGCAGTATGTTGTGATGCAGACGGTGTGAGCGAGGTCGATATGCCCGCGAGAGCGATTCGGAGGCCGATCCTTGTTTTGTGATCGCGATTACCGCTAATGACTAACAAAATGCTGCCTTTGGTTGACCGTGCAGCAGCAGTTGATCGTGGTTGCGGCAATGTGGTCGCAATCGAGAAGAGCAGCGCCGACAGGCTGTTCGCAAAGTACTCCTGGGGTGATTAGGCACGGCGCGATGCGCGCCCAATGACTAGCGCGGCCAGTAGCGCCAATAGAAAGAATCGTAGGATATCTAAAGCCAAAATCGGCAGTACGTCGAGCCAGTCTTCCAAGCTTGCCATCGGAGTTGCGTCTAACAGCGTTGGGCCGACAAATGACAGAGTACCTAAAGCGCCGCCGCTCACGAGCAATTGCCAGAGCGGCACCGTACACGCTCGCAAACCGGCTAACGTAAATCCAATCCAAGCGCCAAGGAAACAAAGATACGGCGCGAGACTCACACCCTCGTCAGCGCTCAGAAGCACACGCCAAAAATCCGCGTTCGATTGATCGGCAAGCTGCGCAGACCACAAAATGTTCGCGACCAGTGCAAACGCAAGGGCAAGCGCAAGCGCGGAGACGAACCGCGGTACACGATCCAGCAATCTGAGAATCGCACTAGGCATCGCCCGGTATTCTGGCACAGCGGATGGGTTCGACTAAATGGTGATGTTGCCGTAATCCAACGTGGCTCGCTGCTTCGAATGGCAGTGACGGCGCGCCGTTGTTAGGCAGCAACTCCAAGATGGCAGCTTAGTCGATGCTGTTAGCAGACGTCGCGGTGTGTTCAACGAACCAATTCGGCTGATTGGCGTTCACGGGGGACTTTCGCCTCCATAGGCTCTGGCAAGCAGCGCCGCAGCCAGGGGGAAGGCCACCGCATATCCGACAATCCCGATGTTTCGAACGTTCATGTCGTCGAGTGGGATACCGAGTAGGCCCAAGAAGGCGAGACCTGCGCTCGTGTACATCAACCATCGCGCTGCACGTAGCAGACCCGGACCCTCAATAGTCGCAGCCGCGCACAGCGCAGCCAGCGGAAAGAAGACATCCCACGCAAGGATGTCTAACGCATACGCCACTGAGGGCCAGCGAAACGCGAAGACATGGTCCGCCCACAGCGTCGCGGCGAAGGCTGGCTCTCGGCTGAGGGTTAGGATGGTGAAGTGCACACAGCATGTAACTACTGCGCACATCGCCATGAACGCGACTGCCGCGACGCCAAGCGACCGGCGTGCTTGCGAGGCGCGTGCGTGCAGCACCACCATCAGTGCCACCATCGCGGGAGCGATTGCGAGGATGAGGATTTCCATCGCGGTAAACCACGGATCCTGAATGGGCTCTGCCGACGATGCCAGCGCGAGCAACCCTGCAGTGAGTACACCCGCATAGACGAGACAGAGAATGGCCACGGCGGTTGCGATGACGGTATCAGTTCGACGATGAAGCGCTTCATTCATGCATTTATTGTTAGCCGAGTTTGAAATAGCGCTGGGCCCACGGGATCGCCGCAAAGCAGATCTGCGCTGCAAGGCCTACGATGCCGGGTGTCGTGCCGAACTTTCCAAAGTACTGGTCGGCGGTTTCGCCGAATGCCAGCACCGCGACGGCGAGCTCCAGCGCCATGAGAAACGTGAAGGCAACGCCGCCCATCAGAAGTCGGTCGCGAGCACTAGCGCTCACCCGGAAGCGACGAGTGCACCATCGCGCGAATTGCCAGCTCACGGCGAGAACGATCGGCGCTTCGAGCAGGACTGCGACGAGATCGCCCAGCCGCGGAGCCACGAACGAAACGCGAATGGCGCCCACAACGAACGCGACAGCAAACACGGCAGTTGTGTAGGCGAGACCCGCACGCGTGGCGGCTCGCCAATTGGCGCCGCCAGAATGCGGATGCTCAGTCATCATCGGTGTGATCGCTCGGATTGAAGACTCGGTTGCCGCAATCCTGCGACAGGGGTCACTTGGTGCGAGATGGATACCCAGTGAGCGCCGATCTTGCATCAGAATCGCAGCGCACGCGCACTTTCAGTAACGGGTGGGTGCTTCGCGGCTCGACGTCTTGCGGCGCATGACGTGTCGGATGGGAGCATCTGGACCTCACGCTTGACGCTCATTCGCAAGTCCGGTCTATTCCGGTGTATACGCCGGCTGCCCAAAGCACGCCAACAAGGGAGAAGCACATGACGAACTCGAGAAGCCATCACGGACGACGAGTGAGTTGGCCGCGATTTGATTTGAGCGCCTGGGTTCTCGGGGTAGTAGCGCTTTTCGCTTGCGATGCAGTTCTCGCTGCCTGTGGCGGGAGCTATCAACGAATGCAGATCGGCGTGCTGCCGGATGTGTTTCTCAATCACGAGGAACGCACGCCCGTCGAGGGCGCGCGAGGGAACTCAAGAATTGGGCCGCAAGGGCCCGGTGAGCAATTGCGCGGTGTCGAGTTCCGCCAGGTCGTGCGCGCAAAGACTGTACTTCTCAGTTGGACCGGCAATCGTGACCTGCGGCGCGGTGACTGCAACGTCTACGCGCGCGTCACGATACCCGACGTCAGTATTGCCAATACTTATAGCCCGGACTGCGACGGCGAGCGTAACCCGAGTGGCTGCCCGCTATCTAGCTATCCGAATCCCGCCGTTGTTGCGCCAGCGACCGGTGACACGCTCGTGCGTTCGTGGCCGGTGCACCTCGCGGCGAGTGATCGGGCGCGCGATCGTTCGATCGGTGCCATTGAACTGTTCGCACTCAATTGCGGCACAGATGTTTGTGAGGTTCCTCCCTGTCTGCAGCCAGGGCGCGTGACGAAAGACTCCGAGTTCGTCAAGAATTGCGGTACTTTCGATCCGACCTCAAATGCATGGGGTGCTAGTCTCGGAGCGTACGGGCAATCGTATCTGTTAGGACGCGGCAATGTTTACGTAGGGCCTCGAGTGCCCACGGCCTTTGTAGTCACAACGGGTCCGCGGGATACCGAAGCCGTTGTGATTGACCATTGGATCGCGAACAGCAACCCGCGTGCCGTCATCCTGGTGACACCGCGAGTGAAGACGACTGCCGCGGCGCAACGTTATGCGGTGGCGTACCGATCGAACGATCGGCGATGGTTCATCCTGCCTCAGTCGGGCGCGCTCACACCCGGCATGCAGTTTAACGTGATGGTGATGGGCAACCGCGGCCCTGGCGCGCAAGTGCGAAGTGTGGCTGGGCGCAATAAGCTGGAACTCAGCGATCACTTGTTAGACCGGAATCCAAATGCCATGGTTCTCGCGACGGTGCAAGTGAATGAAACTTGCGTTGAGAAACGGCCGCCGACGGGCAGCAATCCGGGCCGCGGTGAAGCAGGCCGGTGGGTGTGCACGATGGAGTCGTTCAATCAATCGATCGGCGTAGAGTTTGATGCGACGCGCGGCCGCTGGTCGATTGTTAGTGAGTCGGGCGAGCCGTTCCGTGCGTCGATGACGTTCCACGTGTTTCGCGCGGGATTGCCGGGTCGTTACCAAGAACGCTTGGCACGGGCGGGTGGCGATCCAGCGTACTTCGGACGACTCGAGACAGCGGTCGAGGGGCGCGTAGAGACGAGTGTGCGCGTTACGCCGAGCGTCTTTTTGGCAAGCGCGACGGATACTGTATTCGCGATGCACAATCGCACGCCGCGTCAGCCGCTCATCGGTTTGCCACTTGGGCGCGATCCCGCGTTTCGTGGGCCGATGGCGGTGCGTTTCGGCGATGGTCGTTGGCAAGTTGTGACGAGTGCGAGAGACACGCTCGGTGTGCACGCGATCAACTGGTTTGCGCCGCTGGCGCCGATGTGAGCTCGACGCCCATCCGCCGTCGCAGTGACATCGGCATCGCGGGCGCGTAGCCAAAGCGGACGACGAGGTCTGGGCGTGAGTCCCCCACGCCCGCCCATTGAGCGAACTCGCGACGGAGTGCGGGTACTTCGATCGGTTGGTTGATATGCGCGTGGCGCAGGCCGAGCGCCGTGGCGCGCAGAGCAAAGCGCTGAAAGCTTCGTCCCACTTGGAGCCAGTCTGCGGGCGATTCGCTCGCGCCCGTGAAGACGGCGACGCCTGAGGACGAGCGAATGTGCTCGGCGTACTTGTCGTTTTCACTCTGCTTACGGAACACCAGCGAGAACACACGGCGTCCTAACCAGTCGGGTAGGGTGGGGTTACCCGAGCACGCGGCGTATAGCCCATCTGCCTTCGCGAGCGCCGTATCGGGATCGAAGCGAATCCATTGCAGGAGTTCCTCGACAAATGCGGAATCATCCATCTGGGCTGAATTCCCCGCGATAACGAATTCGAGGATGCGTTCGCGATCAGACGGAGTACTGAACAATCGGAGATCTACGTTGTTGTTAGCCGTCGCGCGCTGAAGCTCCGAGAGTGTACTCGCCGAGACGGCCTTACCTTCGTAGATCGAACGCGTTGACTGTCGCTGTGGGATCGCTGCTAACAGCCCGTCGTCAATTGGAGCGGCAGCCACCAGATCGATATCGACGCTGGCGTTGCCGTCGCGCACGGCCGCAGCGCATGCCTGGCCGCGAGCGGCGGCTGCGATCGCGAAATTCTCAACTGCGCAGCCGAGGCTGATCCATAAGTGATGATCATCAGGATCGACGACGGGAGTGCGCCGCGACAGATCCGGCACAATGCTGATTCCTCCCGAGCGAGCGATGAATCGCCACGGCTGTGTGTTGTGGCCGTTCGGCGCGAGTGTGGCGTAGCGCACGAGGTCCGCGAGGCTTGCGGAATCGGGCAGCGGGGCGCGCAAATCTGCGGCGACGCGCTGGTAGTCGGGCCCAACCTCGCGGCTGCAACCGGACAGGACGGGTACGCCCATCGTAGCCGTTGCACCGGCGATGAAATGCCGACGGGATCGGAGCATCCGTGTGCCCTCCATGCGGATACGTTAGAGCATTCCAGGTGTTGGTTCGTGCCGCGTCCGTGTAATCACGCATTGCGAGCGCTCAACCTGTATCGCTCGCGGAATTGCCTGTGTACGGTACCCGGTGCACTCGCGTATCAAGTTGAATCGGGCAGACGCCCGTGACGTCTCGTGTTCTGATGGCTCGATGCAAGCGCTTCCCGAATCCAGCCACGCGCCAATTCATGCTGTGGCGCATAGGCCGACCACACGGCATCTACCTACTCTCCCGCGGAGTCCAGCGCCCACAGCCGTTCGATATCCGACCGTTGCATAGCCTGAAACTGCTGCGCTGTAGGTAGTAGCTTGCTCGGAAAAATCCTCGCTTACCGCACAGTTCCTTCACCGGCACGCCCGCATCGGCTTCGAGCAGAAAGCCGAGGACCCCTTCTTGGAAAAGGGCGCTTCATCATGTCCAACATCTTCCTAGCGCGTTACGCTCAAACACCTCGTGCTACGCAAAACGAGAGGCGAAGCGTGGTGTCAACCATTGGTGTTCTCCGAGTCTCCATGCGCACTGCAATTTCCATAGACACCACGTGACGCGCGACTCATCGTGGAATTCAAGAATGCGACGATGCGGGAGACTTCAGCCACAGTAAGCTCGTCCTCCAATTGCGATTGCGCCTTCAGCCGCTCAACGTCCGTTCGTGCTAGAAACAGCAGCTTTAGCGAAAGTCCATCCTTTCCCTCTTGTAGTGCGCGAAACTCGCCCGTTGGGCGGTAGTACTCTTCAATTCCAGCCGTGAGAGCCCGAAAGGTTTCGCGATTTGGGTTCAGACGAAACTCCCACTCGATTTTGTAGTAATGCGCTTTTGCGACGGTATCCAGCGTCGGAAAGCCACGAATATCATTCGCAATACGCGACCGGGCCTCGCTGCTCGTGCCGCTCCACAGCGCCCGAATCCTATCGCTATTGTGGAGAATGTCGCTTCTTAGAAGTCGAAGCCGCGCCTCCAGGACTCGGATCTCTAATGCGACTCCCGCAAACTCATTAATCTGCTTTATTTCAGGAAGTTGCCACTCAAGACGCTCAATGATCGCCTCAAGAGCACTGCATTCGGCATCACGGATTGAGAGCGCCAATAAAGTCGGCTGCGTCGGGCACGCTGCTAGCCCGTCCCGAATGTTTATCGCGAGCCGATCCGAGCTTTCTGCGAATTCTTCAATATCCGCAAGTGTTGCGTTCGCCGCCCAGGATCCTGATTGCTGTAGCCCCCGAATAAGCGAGACATGCGCAGCTGGAGCGTTTGGCTCATCGCCATTCTTGGAATTGGCCAAAAAAGCAAGAAAATGCCCACGGAAACTTGTTGGATCACTTTCGATGATTCGTTGTGCGGCAGAATGAGCTCCAGCAAAGTCTTTCGACCCAAGAAGTTTGATAGCCGCCATTTCTGCTGCGGATACCGCACCGTCATCGTGCACAGGTGCGCCAACATGAGCGAGTGCATCGCGGGCACTAGGGAAGCGCTTCAAAGTTCTCAGCGTTTGATAAGGCTCCTGAAATGTCGGATCAGCCTCAATCGCGCTCTGTAATCGCTCTACTACCAACTTTGCCTTCGACGCGGTCTTTGCATCCGGAAGACAAATAAAGTTGTGCTGATACCTCGGCGGAACTGCTGTGGCTATCCAAGCAGGGTCGAACGACGCTGATTGTTCCGCTAGCTCCAAGTCAAGAGCGCGCTTGGCTTCAAAGTAATGAGCTTCCGCTAGGCTGCGACGCGTAATCAAAAGACCCTGGTCAAGCTGAGCTACCTGGTCACGAGTAAGGATCGCTTGCCATGCAGCGAAACCTGCACCGCCAAGGGCCAGCACTAAACCAATAACCTCTAGCATCTCAATCGCTCGCTGGCGCTTGCGAAGACGCTCAACACTGGACTTGAGTGTGCGGACCTGCTCATCGCTGGGATCTCTGCTTTCTTCGCTTGGTACTGACATCTAACGACTACTCCCAACGGTATGACACTCAATCAGCCCATGACCCGAACTCCAGAGCGCACTTAAGCTAGTTTCGTTAGCTGCTCGAAAGGAGCGTTTTTTCGCGAGTCACGCTTTAACAAGAAATCTGGCATGCGCCACTCAATTGGTCAACGAGCCGTCGTAGCGCCCACCACTAGCTTGGTGCAATGCCTGGGCGCCGTTGGGGTGAGCGCTCGGCTCAACGCCAGACAATGCCTGGCCGCTCCGTTCCAGTACTCACGCTACGCAGAGCAAAGTTGTCGCATAAGCGACAGCGATGGTGAGACTCCAAGCGCCACAGCGACAGTTCACCTTTAGACCAGCTAACCATACCCAGCAGATGCACGTATCCGATCTCGATACCAGCCCACGCGCTTGCCGCCGAGTGGCGATCAGGCTCCGAAAACTCAAGCTACCAAGAGGCACAAAATGAACACGTTCAAGAGCACTTTCCACGTCGCCCTCGTCACAGCCTGTTCACTCCTGATGCTTGCCCCGCAAAGCGCCAAACCTCAGGCAATTGAGGCGCTCGCAACGGGCCAGGCCGTCAGCACGATCATTGGGAGCATGGAGGACGCGCTTCAACAAATCATTCGCGACCTTGAAGGCGCCTACAGCCGCTCGGCTTTCGAAACGCGTTCTCATGCGATCGCCCTTCTGCAGCAATTGCAGCTCAGCAGCGAAGCCTTGGTTGGCAAGACCTTCGGAGAGCTCAACGCGACTCAGCAGAGGTTCTTCACCGACACCAAGCTTACGCTCGACGAATGGCACAAAGGCAATAAGCGCGCGTTGGACAAGCTGCAAGATGTGGTAAATGACGCCAACAGCGTTCTTGCCACGTTGCCACTCTCGAAAACTTGGCCAAGGGTCACGCGATACGCCCCGACATTCACCGTCGTCGACCCGAGCGCGAAGACCGTCGCGATTATGGTTAGGGGATCGTTCCTCGGCGAAGGCGATCCGACCCTCGCTTTCGGAAAGTCCATCTGCACACGCGATGCAAAGACGGAGGAGGCCCTTCGGTTCACTTGTGATCGCGCGGTTTTGGGTAACCCTAGCAAGCTCAAAGCAGTGAGTGGAAAGCTAACAGTCGAGCAGCGACCTGATGGTTTCTTCGAGACGATTGGTTCGTTTGTCGGACTTGGCAAAAAGCGAACCTACGACATCGGTATCTCTGTGCTCCCGAGCGTGTTAGGCCACTTTGACGGAGTGGCGAAGGCGAGCGTGGAAAAGGAGGTCACTGAGACGCGTACGGAATCCTGTTCGCGCCATAATGGACATTGCGAAGGCGCTTACTCCCTCAACTGCAACATCACGGCGCGCAGCGGCTGGGCAATCGATGTCAACTCGGTGAGCGCCGTCGCTACTAACAGAAGTGAGAACTCACGATTCAATGGTGTGTTCGATAAGACGACGAACGGGTTTCAACTGAGGGCGACGGTGCGCAACCGAGGGGCGTGTGGACCTCGTTTGCCGGGGGGCGCTCGCGCTGGAGTTGACGCGCGCGGCATGATCGCACTGAGAACGACCTTTACCGAGCGGCAAACACAGGCAACGCCTACGGAAACGATCATTCCGAAGGGCACGTTACAGTGGGGTCAAGAAATTGCTATCCCGTTACCAGAACGCGTCGATGGTGTGGTCGTGAATGTTCGTCGCGTCGATGGCCAAACTCAGGTCGTTACCGGAACGGCGACGGATGGTTGGGTTCAAGCGGAGTTTCGCCCGGAACTGCGCGTCGTTGTCTTGCGTGCTCGTAAGCCGGAGGACGTCTTGTAGTTAGGAATTAGGTCGGGAACAATTGATCTTGGCAACGCAGGTCCCGCATTCAAGGCCGCCCCTCTCTGCCCGGGAGCGCGATCTGCACGTGATCCGATACTCATCAACGCGCACAGACACAGACAGATCTCAACATGAACACGGCCGCTTCACTTCGGTTACTTGCAGCATTCATTCTCTTGACGGGCACGACCTCCGCTTTGGCGCAGCAGCCCCTGCCAACAGACACTTGGACGGTAGAGTCAGTGGAGGATTACGACGAGGTACGGGAAAACATGAGTCTCAAGCTGAAGCGCCGGTCAGATGGCAGCTTCAAGCTTGACGTGAAAGACAGCTGGTTTCACGAGCTGCAGCGCGGCAAGTTCGCGGCCGTTCCTGCATGCCGCATCAAGTTGATGGATGCAAAAGATTTAGCGACACGCAAGACAATGATCGCGTATTTCGAAGCTTCGCGTGATACGACGAAATGCCCGGACTCCAGTGAGCAGGATTCCTACTACTTCGCTAGAATGAAAATCTCGGGACACAAGCACATCAACGAACCCGACCACGACCACTTGGTAGTGTTGTATCGAGCATGCGTTCCGGTGGAACGTGACTCCTGTGCTCGAACCCATTTTGTGATGTTATTGCTTAACGCACAGACACCACCGAAGTCAGCAGACTTCGGTTTAGAAGCATTGCGCCACAACGGCTTGATCCACGGGCCGCAGTAGTGCAACCGAAGAGGAGTCGTGGGGTCAGAGGGAAGACGCCGAGTCGGTACGATTCGAAGCATCCCAGCTTCAGCACCGCGCTGATCCGTGACAGCGCACTCGCGCAGTCCCCACCTCTTCAACTTCAATACTCGGTAGCCGTTAGAGACCAGACGACGACGTACCTTGGTTAGATGATGCGCCCAGCCCTTAACCTTACGCAGCAAAGTATGGCGGGATGGCATGCAAGGTGTTCGCGCTGTCCGGAAATTTTCAATCGACCCTTGGAGCCAACGTTACTCCGCGATGGTCGGCTTGACGTTGCGGCGACCCGCAACGTGGGTCGATCCGAAGGGTCCAGAGGTATGGATCCCGATTTGTCAGTATCTGGTGAGGAATTCGTATGATACAAATTCTTGCGCGAACCTCGCGCCGAGCAGTGACTTCTTGCCCGCTGATCGTTATGTCAGTGGCCAAGTCTGGATCGACGAGCTCTCACTGCTCGGCAATACGTCAGAAATCTACGTTATCCGTGAATGACGCCGTGCGAACCAAGCAATCGCCATTGACAGCACTACGTACTTGCACAAAAAATCGAAGCGAATTCCGGTAGGGGGCATCGCATGAATGGGCACTTTCGTCGTTGGCGATCAATAGCGTGGGCTGGGGCATTCCTGGCCGTATCGCTGGCAGCAGGTCAGATTGACGCGCAAACGCCGACTCAGACAGAAGCTCCAGCAGCGGGAATTCCTGACGATTTGATTCGTGACTATTTGGATGATCGTCGACGACTCGAAGCGCAGCAGGCCTCATTGTCCGCCGAGAGAGCGGCTGAAGAGGCTCGCTTACAAGCAATCACTGAGCAGAAACTTCGACGATACCAAGCGTGTACGACGCGGCTCAGCGATTGCAAGCGGGCCTGCTCACAGCAATCGATCGCAGATGCTTTGAGCTCCATCCGACCGGACGGGAGCATCGATTACTCACGCCAAATGGCGGCCACTTCCATGCAGCGCGAGTGCGAGTCGCGTTGCGAGATCGACAACGAGTGTGAGGCCTTGAGGCCATGATGCAGGTAATACGCGCTAGCAAAGGCCTCTGTTGCTTGGCTCTCCTCGTGCTGTTGCTTCCTGGTTCGTTGTCGATAGCGGAAGAGGAGCGCAGATTCGCAAAAGACGATTCGCGGTGCCCTTACCTCACTCGGCCTTATGTCGAGAAGTGCGGCGCGCGGCTGAATTTTCACGTTGGGGGTCAAGTGCTCTGTCACGAGCAGCGCGTGAAGCACTGCTTCGCCGGGCGTTGGAATGATCGCGGTGCCTGTGGCGTAACTGGGGATGGCTTCGCACTTGCATCTGAGTTCGAACGCTCAGTATTCAATAGCGACATCTATGAATCGGAAGGCGATGATTGTGATAAGCCGTCGGGTGACTCTAGCGGCTTGAGTCCAGACTCCGGCGATATTGAGTCTGGCGGTGCCGCGCCCGCTGGAAGTAGTTCGACGGGGTCGTCGGCTTTGATCGGAGAGTCTCCCGTGAGCCAACAGATAGAAGAGGAAAAGAGACAATTGCGCGACGTCCGGCAGCGCCTAGAACGCGAGGATGAATCCAAGCGCAGCGCGGAGTCCGGTCCTTTTGTAAAGAAGCGATCCGGCGCGAGTGGCACGCCGAACGCGATTGAGTGCGGCGAAATGCGCCGCGGTCTTGCGCACGTAGACGAACAGATAAGGTCGCTTGAGGTCGCAACAAGGTCGGTAGGCGCCGATCGCTCCGCGCTCGATCAGCTCATCGGTATCCGCAGATTGATGCAATCCAAGTTCGATAGCGAAGGATGCCAGTGATGAGTGTCATCCGACCTATCGCGGCTGCTGCATTGGCCGCACTGCTGACGTTTTCGTTGAACGCAAGTGCTCAATCCTCCTCACCGCCGAAGCGAATGTCCCAAGTCGTTCTGGACAGTGGTGTCACGCTGGAGGATTGGTTGAAGGTCGTCTCGGCGAAGGAACCCACTCCAAGTCTTGAAACTGCAAGTGAAGCTGCGCAATTCGTTCGCCGCTACGGCGCCTTCCGGCAGCTACTCGACATTGTTCATCGAGCTACTGAGGCGCCAGCGTTTGATCGTGCGACGGTGACGAGTGGGAACGCCGCGCAGCTTGCAGCGAAGATCTCGCAGGCGAGACGCCAGTTAGGCGATTGGCCGAATTTGCTGCTTACGGGCGGCATCGCGCGTGCACACACCAATGATGCAGAAGGCGCGATCGCGGATTTGAGGAAGTGGATGAAAGTGGCGCCGCGGGAGCATCCACTGCGGCCGCACGTAGCTGATGCTTTGATTTCGTCGGAGCGTAGCCCGGCGGCCATCACGGCGTGGGCCAAGTCATTTGAACCTGTCGATGTCCAGGGTGTAGCGCTAACAAGGGATATCAACTCCGATTGGATGCGTTATGTGGACCCGGCAGGCGTAGAGATGGCGAAAGCTGTTCGATGCGTCGGAGTCACAGCTTCAGCGCGGGACGTGGCTTTTGATTGGAAGGGCAAGAAGCATCCAATTCCTGAGTGGGGTGTGCACTACGTGCAACGCAACGGTGCGCTTTACAGTGATGCATACAGAAAGCTCTATGTCTTTACTCGCGAATTCGGACCAAGTTGGAAACGCACTGACTACCAGGACGGTTCGATCGAAGTCTATCGTGCCGTTGACGTTCAATGCAGCGGCTCGCTGTTTCCGATCGAGCCCGGCAAGAAGCTGACAATGCGTTGGAAGCTACTCAATGAGGGATACGAAAAAGGTCAGCCTGCGAAGAATCACAGTACCTTGCAGAATGAGTTTGACGTTGAGGTGGTCTCGGGACCCTTAACTGCCGATGATGTGGCCAAGCTCCCTTTCTCACTGAAAGTCGACCCTCGCATTGGCGAGACACTGCGTCTGTACCGCGCGAGATTGACCAAGCGGTCATGGAACGTTGATGCCACTGCGACGGAGTCCCAACTAGCAGGCGCGGCTGCGCAGACGGTCGATACCCTGTTGCTCGACGGAGTGAGTCTCGTCGTTTTTCCGAGCGGCCTAGCGCAAGCGGCGCGAGGAACTCGCGTCACGATATCTGTGCCGAAGTAGTTAGTTCCTGTTTCGATCCGCTTAAGGCCTGCATGAGCGCAAACCAATCGAGGGGCGTAATCGCCCCGTCGTTAGCCGTGTCATTCTGATATCGATTCTTCGGGCTTGCTGCTCTACTTGTTATGAGGTACGCGAACGGCTGTGGCAGCTGTCATGTAAGCATACGGCCAACGTGACGCGGCCGAAGCGAGTGATTCGCAAGTTCGATGCGGATTGGCGGCTCATGGTGACCGCAGAGAGCTTTGCTCCGGGCGCGTTAGTGTCTGAGGTCGCACGCCGGCACGGCGTGCGTTCGAACTTGCTGTCGTTCTGGCGCCAGCGCTACGGCGAGACGGCACGCGCACTGGCGGGGAGTGCTGCAGCGCCGCCTGCACCGGTCCCGCAGTTCTCGCGTGTGACGGTGGATTCTCCTCGCTCAGCACCATCGCAACCGCGGCCAACTGCAGCATCTGCTTCAACCCCGAGTTCGTGGATCGAGATCGATCTTCACTCAGGGAAGTTGCGTCTCTTGGGCGACGTGAGCG
>CAYUIT010000047.1:0-29275 GCA_964444835.1 uncultured Steroidobacteraceae bacterium | reverse complement strand
TCGCTCAGTCGATGGTCGAGCCGCAGCGAGCTCAGCAGAAACTCGTTGCGACCGGCCAGCGTTTCCGCGACACCGAGCGCGGGCGACACGAGTGCGAGCTCGTTCCGATCGCGAATCGATTCGACGTTCGCGTAAACAAACGTGCGATCGGCGACGAGCGGGCCGCCGATGGCGCCGCCGAGCTGCCGCCGCTCAAAGCTCTCGCCGACTGCGTTACCGGAGAGATCGCGGCCGGCGAAGCGCGCATCCGCGTCGAAGGGTTGGCCCGGGCGGACGAGTGCGAATACTTCGCCTTGCCATTCATTCGTACCGCTACGCGATGTGTAATTCACCACGCCATTGGCGGTACGGCCGAACTCCGCGGAGTAGTTGTTAGCCAACACGGTGACATCGCGCGTGGCGCCCAACGGCGCCGGGAACTTCAAGCCGCCGAGAAAGTTCTCGTTGTTATCGAGACCGTCAAACGTGTAGTTGACATACAAGCCGTTGGCGCCATTGATCGAAATCGCAGGCGCTTCGGGAAAGAAGCCCGTCGACGGTACGACGTTTGGCAAGCGAACCAACGCTTGCTGCACGTCGCGCCCCTCGATCGGTAGTTCGACGAGTGCCCGTTGATCGAGTGTGCCGGCGACTTCGGCGTTGACCGTATTGAGTCCGGTGACGGTCCGTCGGGCAGTGACATCGACCACCGCCAACTCCGTCGCGGCGACTTGCAGCGTGACCGACCGAGTAAAGTGAGTTCGCAATTCGAGCGGCGCCGTCTCGCTTGCGCCGAGCGTGCCGTTACCCGCGAAACGAACAATCCATGCGCCGCCGGTCGCCAAGTTCTCGAAGCGTGCCTGCCCGAAATCGTCCGTCACGCGCGCGATCTCGATGCCCAGTTGCGCATTGATTGCGCTGATCTCGGCGCCGCGCACCGGCGAGGCATCTTCGGTCGATACCACCGCGACCTGCAGCCCCGCTTGTTGAGCCCACGCGCCTACGGGGCCGAACCCCAAGAGAATTGCGACTGTTGCTAACAGTCGTGCCGACAAGAGTTTGTGCATGCTGCGGTAGACCCACGCAGCGGCCAGGTTATTTCAGGGCCGCAGCGTGCCAGCATGATAGCGCCGCGCACGCGGCGCGGGCAGCCCGCCGTGTGTCAGGAGTTGATCACGACCTGCTCGGGTATATTGACGAAGTAGCCCTGGATGAACTGCACACCGAGCTGCCACAGCACGGCCATCGTGTTGGCATCCTCAACGCGCTCGGCAATCGTTTCGACATTGCGCTTCGTGGCGCGCTCCACCAGCGCCTTCACGGTTTGCTGCGTGTCGAAGTTGCCAGCCAAATCTTGCACCAGCGCACCGTCGATCTTGATGAAGTCGAGCGGTAACTGATCCAGGAGCTTTTGCGGATCGCGGCCGGAGCCGAAGCGCTCGAGCGCCGTGCGGAACTGCGATTTGCGAAGCGCCGTGAACAACGCTCGCGTCGGATCGAGATAGCTTTCGGCGATCTCTTCGGTGACCTGGAAGCAGATGCGATTGCTGTGGCCCGGATTGGCGCGCAGCTGACTACTCAGCCATTCCGCAAAGCCTGGATCGATCACGGAGTCTTTCGACAAGCGAACGAACAAACAACCTGGCTTACGTTGCGCGGCAAACGACAGCGAGGCCCCGATGACCCAGCGATCGATATTCTTGAGCAGGTCGTTCCGCGCAGCCGCGGCCATGAATTCCGCCGGCAGAACTTCTTTCCCCTGGTGATCGAGCATGCGCACGAGCACGTCGAACATCGCTGGATCGTCGCCTTGCAAACTTGCGACGGGTTGCTGTACCAGGCGGAAGCGGTTCTCCATGAGCGCCGCTTTGATGTGTTTGACCCAGATCTTGTCGTAGGCCTGCACGCGGGTGTCGGCATCAGCCTTGTCGACCTGATAGACCTGATTACCGCCCTGTGAGCGAGCGCGCCGTGCCGCATCGAGTGCGTCGGCGATGATCGCATCGAGGTTAGCGTCTGAGCTGGGTACCGCAGCGAGGCCGACCGAGCAGGTGGCCGCGATCGAGTGTTCGCCGATCGTGTAGTTCGTCTTGCGGACGCGCGCTAACAACTGATCGCCCCACGCTTCGACGTCATGCGCGTTCCCGCGCTCGAGTAATGCCAGGAACGCGACACCACCGAAACGGCCCAAAATCTCTTTCGCGCCCAATTGTGAGCGAATCGAAGCGCCGAAGTCGGCGACGAACTGCTCGCTCTCGAGCACGCCGAGGTTCTTCTCGATCGTCGCGAACTTATCGGGGCGAATCAGCGCCACGAAGCGCACGCCACCCGCCAGTGGGGCGCTGATGCGGTCGGCAATAGTCTCGAGGAGCGGACGCCGATACAACAACCCTGTGGTGGGATCGCGGCGCACCGCATCCGCAAGATCCGCCGCAAGTTGTTTGTCGTCGCTCTTGCGTGCGGGCACGACCAAGCGTACGGATGGTTCGTCGTCGAACTCACCCGGCGCTAACACGAATTCCAGGTCTAGTTGCGAGCCGTCGGCGAGTTGTGCCGTGGCCTTCAGCGTGTGATCCGACCAGCGCCCTTGCAAGCAGGCGTTCAACGCGCCCTTCAACGCAGGGTGAGTCGAATCGTCGAACAAATCCATCAGCGGCTGGCCCACCACGGCGGTGTCATCGACAAAGCCAAACAACTCGAGCCACGCTTCATTCGCCTCGACGACGATGCCTTCTTGCACCTGTGCAATGGCATCGGCGGAGCGTTGTAGCACCGTCTCGAGCTGTTTGCGGTAATCGCGCGCCGACTGCACGGTCGCGTTCAGTGCCCGTTCGAGGCGGAACGAACGCAGCTCACGTGCCAACACAGCGCGCAGGCGCGCCTCGTTGCTCTGGGTGACGACATCGCGTGCACCGGCTTGCATGCCGACAACGATGTCGTTCTCGACCGCGCGCTCGACCAATGCCACGATGGGCACTTGAGGCGCGACTTGATCGCGCACCTTCGCGGCGCCGGTCAAATCGTTGATGGATACTTGCGCGCAAATCAGCAACTCGGGATTGATCTGTTCGAGCGCTTCACCCAGATCGCGCACTGCGGGAATCCAAGTGCAATGCGCAGGCTCGCCGGCACGACGCATAGCGCTGTTGACCACCTCGACGGCCTCGCGGTGGGGCGAAAGAACGATCAGCGGAACCGCTACAGCGTCCGACACGCATCACTCCCGGTGTTACACAAGCCCCGGAAGTTTAACACCGCTTCGCGACTCGCTTGCGTGAGCGCGGTGTCACATTCATTGAACGCGATTGGTTAGGGTGCAGCGATGAGCGGCATTTTGTTGGGCGCGCCCGGGACTTCCCTGACGAGGCGCGGCACGAGATAGCCGGCCAAACGGGCCGAAACTTGAGCGTGTAACGCCAATGCGCGGTCGTCCGGCACGTTGAAATGTGACGCGCCGCGCACTCGGTCGAGCATGTGCAGGTAATACGGCAGTACACCGCAAGCGAACAATGCCTCAGACAGGTGCACGAGCGTATCGACCGAGTCATTGACGCCATTTAGCAACACTGACTGGTTGAGCAGCGTGACACCGCGCGAGCGCAGTTGTGCGAACGCGTGGCTCACGGTCGCATCGATCTCGTTAGCGTGATTCACGTGCATCACCATCACGATCGGTTTCTGCACGCGCTCGAGCCACGTAAGAAAACCCGCATCGACGCGTTCAGGTAGCACCACGGGTTGCCGAGTGTGTAGGCGAATGCGTGTGACGTGCGGCATCGCGTCGAGCGCGTCGGTCAACTCCTGCAGGCGCGCGTCCGTGAGCGAGAGTGGATCGCCTCCCGACAACAACACTTCGCGAATCGTGGCGTCGGCCGCGATCGCTTGCAGGGTTTCCTGCAGCCGCGGATTGCCATGGAGTTGTTCGGAGTAGGGGAACTCGCGCCGAAAACAATAACGGCAGTGCACGCCGCAGGCGCCGGTGGTCACAATCAACGCACGACCCACATACTTTTGCAGCAATGCGGGTGCGCGGGTGTAATCCTGCTCGGCAAGCGGATCGGCGCTGAAATCGGCCGGCGATTCGAGCTCATCCGCACTCGGTAGCACTTGCCGCAGCAGCGGATCCGCGCGATCGCCGTAGCGCATGCGTGCCACGAAGCCGCGCGGCACACGCAGCCGGAACACTTGCGCTGCCGCTTCGAGCGATTCGCTCCAATGCGCCTCGAGCCCGAGGGTTTGCAGCAACTCGCGGGGGCTCGTGATGGCCTCTGCGAGCTGCTGTTGCCAGGCGGTCGGCCCGATTCGGGCAGGGGCCGTGCGCGCCGGCGGGCCAAATTGGCCAAGTGCTGGGGTTGCCGGTATCATGCGCGGCCTTTTTCGTGTGGGGCGCGTATTGTCCGTGCCGCCGCGCGAGTGTCAAACCGGCACGCACCGACTCTGTCTGGAAGAACGTCATGGCTAGTTACTCAACGAACGAAATTCGCGGCGGGATGAAGCTGCTCATCGATGCCGAACCCTACGTGGTGATCGAGAACGAATACGTCAAACCCGGCAAAGGGCAGGCGTTCAACCGCATTCGAGTGCGCAACTTGAAGACGGGGCGCACGGTGGAGAAGAGCTACCGATCCGGCGAGTCGATCGAAGCAGCTGACGTCATGGACGTCGAAATGCAGTACCTCTACCAGGACGGCGACTTTTGGCACTTCATGGTGCCGGAGAATTTCGAGCAGCACACGGCCGGTAAGCCAGCGGTGGGTGATGCCGCTCAATGGTTGAAGGACGGCACGATCTGCATCGTGACGCTGTGGAATGGCGTGCCGCTCGTCGTGACGCCGCCGCCCCATATCGAACTGAAAGTGGTCGAGACAGACCCGGGCGTCCGCGGCGACACGGCCACGGGTGGCCAAAAACCTGCGAAGCTCGAGACCGGCGCAGTGGTGCGCGTGCCGTTGTTCATCAACGAAGGCGAAGTCATTCGCGTCGACACCCGCACGTCCGAGTACATCTCGCGCGGCAAAAACGACTAAGCGAACGCCCGCTGTGTGCGGGCTAGTCCGAGTGCGCTACCAAGATGCGTGCGAGCGCTTCGACGCCACGCGCGTCGTGTTGATCGAAACGCCGCAGCGTCGGGCTGTCGAGATCCAGCACACCTAACAGCTCGTTGCCTCGCATGAGTGGTACCACGAGCTCCGAGTTCGACGCCGAATCACACGCGATATGGCCGGGAAATGCGTGGACATCCTCGACGAGGATCGTCGCGCGTTGTGCTGCCGCCGTGCCGCACACGCCACGTCCCAATGCGATGCGGACGCACGCGGGCTTTCCTTGGAAGGGCCCCAAGACCAACTCGCCGCTTTTCCATTGGTACACGCCAGCCCAATTGAGGTCTGGCAGAGCGTCGAAAATCAGTGCCGACGTGTTAGCCGCATTCGCGATCCAATCGCGTTCGCCCTGCAAAAGGGCTCCGAGGTCGCGCGCGAGTTCGGCATAGGCGTTTGCCTTGTGTGTGAAGTCGTAACGGTTGGCGGTGTAGCTCATCTCAGGCTCGCTCCACGGGAAACGCAATCACGTCATCGATGCGGGCAGCGCCCTGCGCGAGCATCAGCACGCGATCGAAGCCCAATGCAACACCAGCGCACTCCGGCAGCCCTGCCGCAAGCGCTGCTAACAGGTTTTCATCGAGTGGATACACAGGTAGGCCGCGTCGACGTCGTTCCTGTTGGTCCGCTTCGAAGCGCGCGCGTTGGTCGCTTGCATCCGCGAGCTCGTCGAATCCATTCGCGAGTTCAATCCCATCCGCATAGAGTTCGAAACGCAGTGCGACGCGCGGATCGTCCGGGTCGAGGCGCGCCAAGGCCGCTTGCGAGGCGGGATAACGGTGCACAAACGTCAGCGCGCGGCGGCCCAGGCTCGGGCCGACGCCATGACTTACGATGAAGTCGAGCGCCTCGTCGCGCGTCGGTTGTGAGCTCGATGCCAGCCCAAGTTCGTGTGCGCGCGTCACCAGCGCAGCATCCGAGGCTTCGAGCGCATCGATACCGGCATATTGGGCTATCACTTCTTGGTACGAGATGAATTCGACGTAGCGGTCGGTACCACGATCGCCTAACAACTGCAGCACGAGCGTTGCCACTTCCCCCATCAATGCCTCGAGCGGCAACCCAATTCGGTACCACTCGACCATCGTGAATTCCGGGTTGTGCTGTGAGCCGCGTTCTTGACCCCGAAACACGCGGCACAGTTGGTAGATGTCACCGCTGCCCGCGGCGAGCAGGCGCTTCATGGCGTACTCGGGCGATGTGTGCAGGAACTGCGGCCGATCGCCGTGCGAGTTCCCAGCGGAGACCACGAGTGACTGCAAGTTGATATCGGACACAGGAGCATTCACGAGTGCCGGCGTCTCGACTTCGAGCACACCGCGCAGCGCGAAAAACTCGCGCACGGTCTGCAAGGCCTGCGCGCGCGCCAGCAACGCCGCGCGACTCGCAGTCGGGCGCCAGGCTGCGCCGCTCGTCGCGTCGGGTGATGGCGGTGCGGTCATCGCGCGTTGAGCGCGCCGATGCGCTCGCCCATCTGCACGACGCGCCCGGCCACGAGTTGGGGGTCCCACGTCGCGGCGCCCTTCGGCAGCACGAGCACGATGGTCGAACCCATGTTAAACCGCCCCATCTCAGCACCCTTGTCGAGCGTAATCGGCGCGGCAAGGTTGTTAGTGGCGAGCGCCGTGACGACGCGCGGCCGGCGCGGCGTGACGTCCCCATGCCACACGGTCGCCATGCTGCCGACGTTGAGCGCGCCAACGAGCACGAGCGCCCAAGGCATTCCATTCGTTTCGAAGCAGCACACAACGCGTTCGTTGCGGGCGAACAAGCGCGGGACGGCCGCGGCCGTCGTCTGATTCACGCTGAATAGGCGTCCTGGCACGTACCACGCCGCGCGCAGCGTGCCGGCGATCGGCATGTGGATTCGATGGTAGTTGTAAGGCGCCAAGTAGATCGTGGCGAATCGGCCGTCCGTGAATCGTGTCGACCAGTCGCGTTGTCCGGCTAACAGCGTGTCGACGTCGTAAGAGTGGCCTTTGGCTTGGAAAATGGCGCCGGCCTCAATCGGCCCCGCTTGGCTCACGGTTCCATCTACGGGGCACGCCAGGGAATTCACAGCCGAATCGATCGGACGCGATTCGGGCTTCAGTGCGCGCGTGAAAAACTCGTTGAAACTCGGATACGCGGTCGGCCGCGGTTCGATGGCATCCTGCATGTCGGGCTTGAAGCCCGCGACGAATCGTTCGATCAGGAAGTTCTTGAACGCCGGCGCGCGGCTGCGGGTCGCGGCGAGTACGACGCGCGAAATGGCGTGTTGCGGTAGCACATACTGCAAGGCGACGAAGGCCCGGGCGCCGAGCGAGGGTGACGTGTCGGAGTTCATGGGCCCTTTCAGGACGTGAGGCGCGGAGCGAGCTGTCGCAGATCTTGCGCCAGCTTTTGGGTATCGAACGGCGGCGTGAACACCGCGACATTGGCGCCCGTCGCGTCGAAGAGGAACAGCGTCGACGAGTGGTCCATCGTGTAGGCGCCGCCGGCGAGTTCCACGCGGGCGACGGCTACACCCAGTTGGCGCGCGAGTTCGCGAATCGATTCGTCGGACCCAGTGAGACCGACGAAGCTGGAGTCGAACGCCGCCGCATAGCGACCGACGGCGTCGGGCGTGTCGCGCGCCGGGTCCACCGTGATGAACAATACGCGGACGCCTGCGAGCGAGCCCGCTTGGCGCATTTGCGCCAGCAATGCGAGCGTCGCGGGGCACACATCTGGGCAATGCGTGAAGCCGAAGAACATGAGCGCGGGTGAGCCGCGCAATTGCGCTGCGTCGAACGCTTGGCCGCGGCTATCGGTGAGCGCGAGGCTGGGCACCGCGCGAGCTTGCGGCAACCAAGTGCCCGCCAAAAGTTCGGGCGGCGCGTTAGGCTGTACGCGGCTGGCAACCCAAGCGCCAGCGCCCGCAGCGGCAAGTGCAACGAGAGCGACCAAGATCGGAAACCGGCGACGTGACATGCGAAGATTATCCCACAAGCGATCGACAACGACGGTCGGTGAATTACTGAAACGCACCGCGCGACGGCTGCAGCGCGCGCGTGTGTTCTTCGGGCACGGTACCGACAACGCACTGGACGACGCTGCCGCGTTGCTTTGGCATGTTCTGAGCTTGCCGCCCGATGCGCCAGCCGCTGTGTATTCGAAGCGCGTGAGTGCGCCACAGCAAGCGGCCCTCGAGGCGCTCGTAACTCGGCGCATCCGCGAGCGCGTGCCGTCGGCGTATCTCACAGGCAAGACCTGGTTTGCCGGCTTGTTGTTCCGTGTCGACCCGCGCGTCTTGATTCCGCGCTCGCCGCTTGCCGAATTGATCGAGCAGCGGTTCGAGCCATGGATCGATGCCCAGCGCGTGCGCCGTATCGTCGACATCGGCACGGGCTCTGGGTGTATCGCGATCGCTTGTGCATACGCTTTTCCGCGTGCACGTGTGGATGCGGCCGATGTTTCTGCCGATGCACTCGCAGTGGCGCGTGAGAACGTTCGCGCACATCGGCTGAGCCGCCGTGTTCGGCTCGTCAAGTCGGACCATTTTTCAGGGCTCGGTCGAGCTAACTACGATATGATTGTGAGTAACCCACCGTATGTCGGCGCACGCGAGATGCGGTCGTTGCCAGCGGAGTACCGGCACGAGCCCGCGCTCGCACTTGCGTCCGGCCCGCAAGGGCTCGACTCAGTCGATGTGCTGCTCCGCGAGGCGCCGCGGCGCTTGCGCCCGGGCGGTGTATTGGTCGTCGAAGTGGGCAATACGGAAACGGCGGTGGCGCGACGCTATCGGCACTTGCCGTTTACGTGGCTCGAGTTTGCGCGCGGCGGCGGCGGAGTGTTCGTGCTCACGCGTGAGCAGTTGTTAGCTGCGAAGTAGGTAGGATGGCGGGCAATACGATCGGCAAATTGTTCACGGTCACCACGTTTGGCGAAAGCCACGGGCCCGCGCTCGGCTGCATCATCGATGGGTGTCCGCCAGGGCTCGAGTTGTCGGAAGCCGATTTGAGCCAAGACATCGACCGGCGCAGGACAGGCACCTCGCAGTTCGTCAGCCAACGACGCGAGAGCGATGCAGTACGTATCTTGTCGGGCGTGTTCGAGGGCCGTACGACTGGCACCTCAATCGGCATGGTGGTCGAGAACACCGACGCGCGCTCGCGCGATTACGAGAAGATCAAGAACACCTTTCGCCCAGGTCACGCCGATTACACCTATCAACAAAAGTACGGCTTTCGCGACTATCGCGGCGGCGGCCGCTCATCGGCACGCGAGACCGTCATGCGGGTCGCGGCGGGTGCCGTGGCACGCAAGTACCTCGCTACCCGCCTCAATGTGCGCATTTCGGGATATTTGAGCCAAATCGGCGCGCTCACTCTGGAGCCGAAGCAACCAGAATTTGCCTACCAAAATCCCTTCTTTTGTCCGGACCCAGCACGCGTGCCTGAACTCGAGGACTTGATCTGGAAGATCCGCTCCGACGGCGATTCGATCGGCGCGCGCATCACCGTCGTCGCGCGTGGCGTGCCGCCGGGGCTCGGCGAGCCGGTGTTCGATCGGCTCGATGCCGAGCTCGCGTACGCCATGATGGGTATCAACGCCGTGAAGGCCGTCGAGATCGGCGCTGGCGTCGGCGTCGTCACGCAGCGCGGCAGCGAGCATCGCGATGAGCTCACACCGACAGGTTTCGCCAGCAACAACGCGGGCGGAATCCTCGGTGGCATTTCCACCGGCCAGGACATCGTGGTCCATGTCACCTTGAAGCCCACGTCGAGCATTCAAGTGCCCGGCAAGACGATCGATGTCGCCGGCAACCCCACGGAGGTCGTCACCACCGGTCGCCACGACCCGTGCGTCGGCATTCGCGCCACGCCGATCGCCGAGGCGATGATGGCGATCGTGCTGCTCGATCACTACTTGCGCCACCGTGGCCAAAACGCCGACGTCGTATCGCCGACGCCGGTCATCACTCGTTAGTCGTTAGTAAGAGAGTCAGAGGACATGGCAACGGAGAAAGGTTACCGCGTGGCGGTGTTGGGAGCCACGGGGCTGGTCGGCGAGACGATGCTGCGCGTGCTCGAAGAGCGGGACTTCCCGGTGACGGAGTTATTTCCACTGGCGAGCAGCCGCTCGCTCGGTAAGCGCGTCGAGTTCCGCGGTCGCGAGATCCCGGTGATCGACGTCGCGAAATTCGATTTTGCTCGGGCGCAGATTGGTTTGTTCTCGGCGGGCGGCGAAGTATCGCGCGAGTACGCGCCGAAGGCGGGCGCGGCTGGTTGCATCGTCATCGACAACACCTCGGAATTCCGTTACGACGACGACATTCCGCTCGTCGTTCCCGAGGTGAACGCGGCGGCAATCGCGCAATACAAGAACCGCGGCATCATCGCGAACCCGAACTGCTCAACGATTCAAATGCTCGTGGCGCTGAAGCCGATCTACGACGCGGTGGGCATCGAACGCATCAATGTCGCCACCTACCAATCGGTATCCGGCGCAGGCAAAGAGGCGGTCGACGAACTCGCGGCCCAGAGTGCGGCGTTGTTGAGCGGGCGCGAGGCGCCGCCTGCGGAGATTGTGGCGAAGCAAATCGCGTTCAACTGCGTGCCGCAGATCGACAAGTTTCAGGACAATGGCTACACCAAAGAAGAAATGAAAATGCATTGGGAGACTCGCAAAATCTTTGCGGACCCGAGCATCCGTGTGAACGCCACTGCCGTGCGGGTGCCGGTGTTCTTCGGGCACTCAGAAGCGGTGCATATCGAAACGCGTCACAAAATCTCGGCGGCCGATGCGCGTGAACTACTTCGCAAAGCGCCGGGGGTCACGGTGATGGATGAGCGGAAGCCCGGCGGTTATCCCACCGCTGCACTTGAAGCCGCGAACCACGACACGGTTTATGTCGGACGGATTCGCGAAGATATAAGTTACGAACGTGGCCTGAATTTATGGATAGTGTCAGACAACATCCGCAAGGGCGCTGCTACCAACAGCGTTCAAATCGCCGAGATTTTGGTCCGGGACCATATTTAAGTTATATTGCGGTCCCAAACAGGCACAGAGTGCAGGATGTCGCTCTAAGTGCCTGTTTTTATAACTAAATCGTCTACCATTGGTCGCGTAGTTGGAGTAGCGAATGGTCCGTAACGGTCTCGCCCGGGGTCTTTTGGCTTTACTTATGCTGCCCGGAGCGGCATTTGCGCTTGGGCTCGGCGACATCCGCCTGAGCTCCTCCTTGAACGCGCCGCTCGACGCCGAAATTGAGCTCGTCAACGCCACGGCGGATGACTTGAGCACGTTGCAGGCCAAGGTAGCGTCGAAAGAAACCTTTGCACGCTACGGCCTCGACTGGCCGTCGTTCTTGAGTTCGGTCACGGTCACGCGTGCGCGGTCGGCCGATGGCCGCGAGGTGTTGAAGATTCGCTCCAGCGAATCGATCACTGAGCCTTTTGTCACGGTGTTAGTCGAAGCCACCTGGGCCCGCGGGCGCCTCGTGCGCGAGTACACCATGCTGCTCGATCCGCCTGTGTTCGCGCCCGAGCAGCAGCGGCCAGCGCCCGTCGCGGCGCCGTCGTCGGGTGGCTCACAATCTTCAGGCAGCATCGAGCGCCCGACGGAATCTTCGGCGCAAGTGCCGATGGATAGCGTTGATTCGTACCGCGTACGTCGCGGCGATAGCTTGTCGACGATCGCGCGGCGCCTCGCAGGCACGGCGGGCACGACCACCGACCAAATGATGGTTGGCCTCTATCAGTCCAATTCGGAAGCCTTTGAAGGCGACATGAACCGGTTGCGCGCTGGCGCTGTGCTGCGCGTGCCCGCAGCCGACGAGTTGGCGGCGATCGCGCCTGCGGTCGCCTCAGCCGAGGTGCGTCGACAGGTCGGTTCTTTCCGCCCCGCAGCTTCGAGCGGTTCGGGCCGTTTGCGGCTCGTCACGCCCACCGAGGTGAGTGGTGAGCCGACCAGCTCGGGTGCCAACGCCGTCGAAGTCGAGGCCTTGCGCAATCGCGTGAAGGATCTCGAAGGCGAGCTTACCGAGTCAAAGCGCTTGCTCGAATTGCGCAACGCTGAGTTGGCCGACTTGCAGAGGAAGTTAGGGGCAGGGGCCAGCGAGCCCGTCGCGTCTGACGTACCGGCGGTGACGCCGGAGCCCGCGCCTGCCGAGGTTCCGCCAGTCGCGGCGACAACGCCGACGACTGAACCCGTCGCCGAAACTCCGGCTGCTGAGACGCCGCCGGCCGCGGCGACCACAGAGCCCGCGCAAGCAGAGCAGGAACCCGCGGCGAAGCCGAAGAAGAAAAAGGCCGCAGCGCCGCCGCAGCCCGAGCCGTCGTTGCTCGATACGCTGATGGGCTACTGGTGGGTGCTCGCCGGCTTGGTCGTGCTGTTGTTAGGGTTCTTGGGCTTCAAGAAATTCCAACAGCGCAAGGCGAATGAATTCGACGATCGCTTAGGTCAATTGGCGGAGCAGAACGCTGATGCATTGAGCCAAAGCGGCTCGATCGGCGATACCGCCCGCATGCGCTCGACGCTCGACGACGAACGCATCGTCGTCGAGGAGTCTGGCACGCATCAGGCGCTGCGCCAGCCCGCTGAGGAGACAGGTCGCTCGGTTCGCACGGACGATACGATCAGCAGCGATACGGCGATCAACCTCGATCAAGGCGATCCGCTCGCAGAAGCGGATTTCCACATGGCTTATGGTCTCTACGACCAGGCTGCGGATCTCGTGAAGATTGCCATCGCGCGCGAACCAGAACGTCGCGATCTCAAGCTCAAGTTGCTCGAAGTGTTCTTCGTTTGGGGCAACAAGGAACAATTCCTAACGACGGCACGCGAGCTGGCGGAGACCAAAGACAGCGGTGCGCCTGGCGACTGGGAAAAGATTCTCATCATGGGCAAGCAGATTGCGCCGGAAGACGCACTGTTTGCCAACGCGCCAGCCGGTGGCGGTGGCGCGGTCGGTGTCGACCTCAACCTCGACGGCGGCCAGAACCGGGTCGATTTCGATCCGTTCGATGGCGCAGCGTCGTCGCCGAGTTCGAGCAGCGACATCGACCTCGACCTCGGTGGCGCACTGCGCGATCCCGATGCCACGGGCGAGTCGCAGAGCCTTGCCACCGCGTTCGATTTGCCCGCGGGCGTTGGCTTCGAGGACAAGAGCGGCGGCACGACGCGCGAGATGACCGCGAAGATCATGTCTGCAGGCGCTGCGTCGGGTTTCGACTCCTCGGAAGCACCGACCGTCGAACAGCCTGCGCTGCGTGACGGCGGCGATCCGACGATTCGCGAGAAGGTTGAAGTGGCCCTGCGCCGTCAACCGGCCTCGGACCAGACGGCGGAACTTGCGATCGACGATCTCGGTCTCGACTTGGGGTCGCTCGACCAAACCGATGGCCCGCCGATGGATGACATCGGTGGCGAGACCGACGCCAATGCACCGACCATGGTCGCGGGCCTCGACGAGCGTTCACGTCGCATGATGGAAGACGCTGCGGATCGCGCGGCGCGCCAACAAGCGAGCACAGGCGCGCAGGGCGCGAGCGGCACTTGGTATCTGAACGACGGCGACTTGAACGGCGACCTGTCGGGCGGCAAGACGCTCGACGCTTCGGCCACCGCCTCGTTGCAAGCGCTCAGCGTGCCGGACGACGACTTCGACGTGTCCGCCACGTCGCGCTTGTCGACGCTCGACCCGAAGCGTGTCGACTTCGAACTGACGAAGACGGGCACGCACTCCAGCACGGGCCTCGACCTCGATGTGGGCAGCGCGCTGCCAACGGGCGGCACGCAGCGTACGGAGCAACTACGCCCCGAGGATCTCGCGTTGCCGGACCTTGAGCCGGTGACCTTGTCCGAGGTCGGCACGAAGCTCGACTTGGCGCGAGCCTATGTCGACATGGGCGACCCGGATGGCGCGCGCAACATTCTGCAAGAGGTGCTCAACGAGGGCTCCATGTCGCAGAAGCAAGAGGCGCAGCGGCTGCTCGACTCGCTTCCCGGCTGACGTCGTCCCGCTGCGCGCGCAGCGGGCGACGGCGTTCGAAGTAGCGCTGCGGTTGCGAGGGTTGCGCTGATGCCTCGTTATGCCGTCGGAGTTGAGTACGACGGATCGCAGTTTTCCGGGTTTCAATTCCAACCGTCGTTGCAGACGGTACAAGGCTCTTTGGAGCAAGCACTGTCGCACGTTGCGGGCGAGCGCGTGAGTTGCGTGGCCGCCGGACGCACCGATGCGGGCGTACACGCGGCTGGCCAAGTCGTTCACTTCGACACGCAGGCCGTGCGCACCGAGCGCAGTTGGCGTTTGGGCGCGAACTCAAATCTACCGCCGAGCGTCAGCGTTGCATGGGCCCGCGAAGTGCCTGAGCACTTTCACGCGCGCTACAGCGCTCGCGCTCGCAGCTACCGTTACTGCATCTTCAATCGCGATACGCGCTCAGCACTGGTGGCACGCCGTGCGACATGGCTCTATAAGCCCCTGGATGCCGCGCGTATGCACGAGGCGGCGCAGGTGCTCGTGGGCGAGCATGATTTCAGCGCGTTCCGCGCGGTGGAATGCCAAGCGAAGTCGCCGGTGCGGGCGCTCACACGGATCGCTGTCACGCGCCACGACGTGTGGGTGACGCTCGATGTCACCGCAAACGCGTTTCTGCACCACATGGTGCGCAACATCGCTGGGCTGCTGATCGCGATTGGCGTCGGCGACTCGCCTGTAGAGCGCGTGGCGAATGTGCTCGCCTCGCGCGACCGGACACAGAATGCGGCGACGGCACCACCCGACGGGCTGTACCTGATGGACGTCGACTATCCGCGGGAATTTGGCCTCCCGGAGCCCCGATCGTTCGATCCGCGCGAACTGGTGCCCTGATCCGCTATCATCGGCCCCATGTCATGGTTCGAAAAAATCATGCCGTCGCGGATCAAGACCGAGCGGCGTACCCGCTCGGTGCCCGAGGGCTTGTGGATCAAGTGCACGGCGTGCGACGCGGTGCTGTATCGCGCTGAGCTCGAGCGCAATCTCAACGTGTGCCCCAAGTGCGGTCACCACATGCGAATCGGGGCGCGTGAGCGCATCGCCACGTTCCTCGACCCCGACGGCCAGGTTGAAATCGGCGCGGACGTCTCGCCGGAGGATCCGCTCAAGTTCCGCGACAGCAAGCGCTACAAAGATCGCTTGAGCGCGGCGCAAAAGGCGACGGGCGAACGCGATGCGCTCGTGGTCGTTGCCGGTACGCTCGAAGGGTTGCCCACCGTCGTGTGCGCGTTCGAGTTCCAGTTTCTTGGTGGCTCGATGGGGTCGGTCGTCGGCGAGCGTTTCAAGCGCGCGGTCGATCATTGCATCGCCAACCGCGCGGCACTCGTGTGCTTCTCGGCGAGCGGCGGTGCACGCATGCAAGAGGCGTTGCTGTCGCTGTTGCAGATGGCGAAGACGAGCGCCGCGCTGGCGCGTTTGGCCCGTGCGCATTTGCCCTTCATTTCCGTTCTGACCGACCCGACAACGGGCGGCGTATCGGCGAGCCTCGCCATGCTGGGCGATTTGAACGTGGCTGAGCCGCGCGCGTTGATTGGCTTCGCGGGGCCGCGCGTAATCCAACAAACCGTGCGCGAAACCTTGCCCGAAGGCTTCCAGCGCAGCGAGTTCCTGCTCGAGCATGGCGCGCTCGACATGATTGTCGATCGGCGCGAAATGCGCGAGCGGCTGGCGGCGATGTTGCGCATCATGTTGCGTAAACCGCCCGCGGCGCCGGTCACCGATAGCGTTTCGGCCTAACAACTCCGCCGTGGCCGATCTCGCTGCATGGCTCGAGCGCCAGCAGGCGCTACATCCGAAGACGATCGATCTCACACTCGAGCGGGTCACGCTCGTGGCCCGTCGGCTGGGGCTCGAGCGCCCAGCGTGTCCCGTGATCACGGTCGGTGGCACGAATGGCAAGGGCTCGACGGTGGCGTTTCTCGAGTCGCTGTTACGCGCGAGCGGACGTCGCGTCGGCGTGTTCACGTCGCCGCATTTGGTGCGCTACAACGAACGGATTCGTGTCGATGGCGCGGAAGCCAGCGATAGCGCGCTCGTGCAGGCATTTGCGGCAATCGAGCACGCGCGCGCCGATGTGTCGCTGACGTTTTTCGAGTTCAACACGCTGGCAGCGCTGGCGGTGTTTGCGGCCGCCCGTGTCGATGTGATCGTGCTCGAAGTGGGTCTCGGCGGCCGGCTCGACGCAACCAATCTCGTGTCGGCGGATGCCGCCGTCCTGTGTTCGATCGGGTTCGATCACATGGATTGGCTCGGCCCGACGCTCGAGGACATCGGGCGCGAAAAGGCGGGGATCTTCCGCGCGGGACGCCCCGCGATCCTGGCCACCGAATGGATGCCAGACTCGGTGCATGCTGCGATCGAGCGCTTGGGCGCGCGGCGCGTGCAAGTCGGGCGTGAGTACTTCGTCACGACACCGAGTCTCGACACTTTTGCGTTTCGCCTAGGCAGCGTGGCGTTCTCGACGCTCGCGCGGCCGACGCTGCCCGGTGCAGTTCAACTCAGCAATGCGAGCGCCGCACTCGCAGCGGCCACGTCGCTCGATCTGTTGAGAACACTCAGCGCTGAGCGAATCGGTGCTGCGATCGCGAGCACGACTGTACGCGGCCGCTTTCAAATCGTGCAGCGGCAGTGCGAATGGATTCTCGATGTGGCGCACAACGTGCCGGCCGCCGAGGCGTTGGCAGCAAATCTCGCCGCGCGTCCGTGCGCCGGACGCACCTGGGCCGTGTGTGGAATCCTGGGCGACAAAGACATCGCGGGGATCGGCGCAGCGCTCGCGCCTCACGTCGATCGCTGGGTACTGTGTGCGCTCGATGGCCCGCGCGCAGTGGACACGAGCGCGCTCGCAGCGAAGTTGCCGACGGGTGCGGTCGTTGCGGCACACACGCAGAGTGTCGCGGAGGCTTGTCAGTTTGCGGCGACGCACGCGGCGGCCGCGGATCGCGTCTTGGTGTTCGGTTCGTTCCATACCGTCGGTCCGGCGCTCGAGTATCTCGGTCTATAATCGCGGCCTGATTTGGCCGGAGTAGTCTTGGACACGCAGCTCAAACAACGCCTGACGGGCGCCGTGATCTTGGTAGCCCTCGCTGTGCTGCTGGTACCCGAAATCCTTTCGGGGCCGCCACCGCGCCAGAGCGCACCGGCGCGAGTGGCGGAGAGCGGGGTGCAGCCTGCACCGAGCGACACGTCGCCGACGAACGCCACTGACCGGGGCGAGATGCGCTCCTACACGATCGATCTGACAAACGAGTCGGCGCCGCTCGCCACGAACACGCCGACCGAGACCGCGTTGCCAGTCAGCGCGCCGGCTAACAACTCCACCACATCTGCGGGTGAGGGCAGAAGTGCCCAGCCCCCGGAGGCAGCAGCCGCCGCGCCCGCAGAGGCGCCGCCAGCGGTGGCGTCGGCTGCGGACGGTGCCGGTGCACCCGTTGCGGATCCCCCCCGCAGTGGTGCGTTTGCGGTGCAAGTTGGCAGCTTTGGCAACCGGGAGAACGCGGATCGACTCACGCGCGAGCTGCAATCCAAGGGATTCCCTGCCTACGTCGAAGACCCCGACGGTGCGGGCCGTGGCTTGGCCCGCGTTCGCGTTGGCCCCGTGGCCACCCGCGACGACGCGAGCAAACTGCTCGAGCAACTGCGGGCTGCGGGTCAAGGCGGCGCGATCGTGCCCAATTCGTGACGCAGTTCGGCGCGCTCGCGCTCGAGCGAGCGGCCCAGCGTCGATCCTGTACAATTGCGCCCGCATCCCGGACCGGGTGCGCAATCAACACGCTTGCATGGTCACGGTTGACTACATCTTCATTGCGATCGTTGTGCTGTCTGCCGTGGTGGGCGCAGTACGCGGCTTATTGCGCGAAGTGATCGCCCTCATCACATGGGTCGCGGCCGTATGGGGTGCCTGGGCGTTCGCCGATCTCGCCGAGCCATTTCTCGGTGGCGTGCTTGAAGGCTCAGCCGCGCGCCCGTGGGCAGCTCGCGCCGTAGTTTTCATCGCGATTCTGTTGTTAGGCGCTGCGATCGGCGCACTCGTCAATTACTTCGTCCGGCTGTCGATCTTTAGCGGGACGGATCGCTTCTTGGGTTTCTTGTTTGGGGTCTTGCGCGGCGCCGTTGCAGTCGGCGTTCTCGTCCTCATCGTGCAGCAGCTGAACATCGATCGTGATCCGCGCTGGCGCAGCTCGCAGCTGATGCCGTATGCCGAAGAGATTGCGAACGCACTGCGTTCCATGGTCGGCGAGGAGCGGCGCGCGGCTGAGCCAGCCGCAGCGGAAGAGGCACCAGCGGTTTCCACCTGAGCCCGTATCGGGCCCGGAGCGTCGAAATGTGTGGCATTGTCGGAATCGTCGGAACGTCACCGGTCAACCAACGCATCTACGATGCGCTGACGGTGTTGCAGCACCGGGGTCAAGATGCCGCGGGCATCGCCACCGCGAGTGAAGGTGAGTTGTTCGTGCGCAAGGGTTCCGGTCTCGTGCGCGACGTGTTCGAGCAGCAGCACATGCAAGACCTGCGCGGCAATGTCGGCATGGGTCATGTGCGCTATCCCACGGCCGGTTGCGACGCGGCTGCCGAATCGCAGCCCTTCTATGTGAATGCGCCGTACGGTATCTGCTTGGGCCACAACGGCAACCTGACCAACGCGCGCGAGCTCGCCGAAGTGATCACGCGCGAAGATCGCCGCCACCTCAATACGTCGTCGGATTCGGAAGTGTTGCTGAACGTGCTCGCCTCCGAGTTACAGCGCGTGGGCACACCGCGTGTCATGCCGGCCGACATCTTCGCCGCAGTGAGCGCGGTGTATCGCCGCTGCCGCGGTGGCTACGCGGTGATCGCCATGATCATCGGCCATGGCGTGGTGGGTTTTCGCGATCCGAATGGCATTCGGCCACTGGTGCTGGGCCAGCGCGAGACACCGAAAGGCGCCGAGTGGATGTTAGCGTCCGAGAGCGTGGCGCTCGACATGTTGGGCTTCAAGCTCGTGCGTGACGTTGGGCCGGGCGAGGTCGTGTTCATCGATGAACAAGGCCGGCTGCATTCCCAAGTGTGCGTGGCCACGGCAACGCACTCGCCGTGCATTTTCGAGTACGTGTACTTTGCGCGCCCCGATTCGCTGATCGACAACATTTCGGTGCACCGTGCGCGCATGCGCATGGGTGACGCTTTGGCGGCGAAGATCAAGCGGCAGCGCCCGGAGCACGATATCGACGTCGTGATTCCCATTCCCGACACGAGCCGCACGAGCGCGATGCAGGTCGCGCAGATTCTCGGCGTGAAGTATCGCGAGGGATTCGTGAAGAATCGCTACGTCGGTCGCACGTTCATCATGCCGGGGCAGGAGCAGCGCTCGAAGTCGGTGCGCAGTAAATTGAATGCGATCGATCTCGAGTTTCGCGGCAAGAACGTGCTGTTAGTCGACGACTCCATCGTGCGTGGGACGACCTCGGCGCAGATCATCGATCTCGCGCGCGAAGCGGGTGCTCGCAAAGTGTACTTTGCATCGGCGGCGCCGCCCGTCAAATTCCCGAATGTCTATGGCATCGACATGCCGGCGGCGAGCGAACTCGTCGCGGCCAATCGCACGGATGAGGAAGTCGCACAGTTGATCGGTGCCGACTGGCTGATCTACCAAGACATCGAGGACTTGGTGCAAGCCGTGCAGCACGATCACTCGACGATTCGTGCGTTCGATACCTCGTGCTTCACCGGGCACTATGTGACGGGCGACGTGACGCCGGAGTATCTGGCCCGTCTGCAACGCGAGCGCTCGGATGGCGCCAAGCAGAGTCGCAGGACGAGCGACCGCAATAGCCTCAGGATCGTCGGCACGCCCTAAGCTGCGGCCGACGTGATCGCTGCCGAATGATGCGGTTGTCGCCGCGCGTCCCGCCCACGATCGCGACCGAGGCGCGCTCGCTGCTATTGGATTTATTCGAAGCGGCGCTACAACGCGTCGACGGTCGGGCGGCGGTCGAGAATTTCTTGCGTACCAATGCTGCGTTTCTTGCGGCGCGCCGCGTGGTTGTCATTGCGATCGGCAAAGCAGCCGCTGCAATGACGCGCGGGGCGATGGAGGCGGCGGGGCCGCGTCTCGCACGGGCGATCGTGATCACGAAGGCGGGTCATGCCGAACGTCTCGGGGACGATGCGCGCATTCAGGTAATTGAGTCCGCGCATCCGGTGCCGGATGAGCGGAGTTTGCGCGCGGGCGACAGCTTGCTCGCGTTCGTCCGCAGCCTTGCACCGGATGAGTGGCCGCTGCTGCTTATATCGGGCGGTGCGTCGAGCCTCGTCGAGATACTGCGCGCGGGCGTATCGCTCGGCGAATGGGTCGCGTTGAATGAGCGCGGGCTCGCGTCTGCATGGTCGATCGAGCAGCTCAATGCAGCACGTGCTGAGATGTCGGTCTTGAAGGGCGGTGGGCTGACGCGCGAACTGCGGGGCCGAGACGCGCTCGCATTGTTCGTCAGCGACGTGTCGGCCGATGACCCGAACGTGATCGGATCCGGCCTCGCGGGTTCACAGCGCGGCGTCACCGATCGCGTCGCAAGACACATCGTCGCGTCGAATGCGACAGCGCTCGATGCAGTGCGGTTGGCCGCCGAGGCGCACGGATTGGGAGTGAGTGTGCGCCCGGAGCGCTTCAGCGGCTCCGTTGAGGCCGTTGCCCGTGAGTTTTGTGATGCGTTACACGCTGCGCCTCAACCCGTACTCGCGTGGGGTGGGGAGTCAGTTGTTAGCTTGCCCACGGCGCCCGGTCGTGGCGGGCGCAATCAGCATCTGGCGCTCACGTGCGCCCAGCACTTGCGCGGCGCGGCAGCGACCTACGTGCTCGCCGTCGGCACCGATGGCAGCGACGGGATGACGAGTGATGCCGGTGCGCTCGTCGATGGCGATACTTGGGAACGTATTGAACTCGCCGGTTTCGATCCGCAGCTCGCGCTCGAGCGTGCCGACTCTGGCACGGTGCTCGAAGCCGCAGGCGATTTGATTCATACCGGGCCGACGGGCACCAATGTTTGTGACTTGTTGATCGGGCTGCGCGACGGCACGCGTCGGAGTCTGCGTCATGCGTGAGCGTGAAACATGCGGCTACTGTTGATCGACGACGACCCGCGCTTTCGCACGCTGCTGCGGCACCACGTGAGCTGCGAGTGGCCCGACGTCGATGTCGTGGGTTACAACCCGCTCGCGCGCGGGCCCTTGGTGCGTGGCTTTTTGGCGCAAGGCTATAGCGCCGTGTTACTCGATCACAGCTGGGGCAACGGCAACGGCCTGGAGTGGCTGCGCGATTTGGCGAGCCGTCCTGGCTTTGCGCCGGTGATTTTTCTCGCCGACACCGCCGATAGTAAAGCCGGCTTGGCTGCGCGTGATGCGGGCGCCTTTGCGGTCATCGGTAAGCAGAAGATCAATCCGGAGCGCTTGCATGCCGCGATCCGACGCGCGGCTGAGCAACAAGATCAGGCGCTGGCGAAATGGCGCACGTCGCCCGAGGCGATCGAGTCGCGCAATTTTGCAGGTGCCGTGTTGAAGGGATATCGGCGGCTCGAGCACATCGCGAAGGGGTCCGTGTCGGACGTGTTTCTCGCGGAGAGCGAAGCGGCGGGGGGCGTTTACGTGCTCAAGGTCACGCCCGCGATCCGCAAGGAATCCGGCGTCGATCAATCGATGCAGCGCTTCTTGCAAGAGTTCGAAATTGTCCGCGGCGTGCGGCATCCGAACGTCGTGCGCATTCATGATTTGGGTGTGACAGACGATCACTTGTACATCGTGATGGAGTATCTCGGGCGCGGCGATTTGCGTAAGCGCATGGCGGAGGGACTGACCGCGCGTCAGAGTTTGGAATACGCGCGCGACATCGCGCGCGCGCTCCAAGCGATTCACACGGCGGGTGTGCTACATCGCGACTTGAAGCCCGGCAACGTGATGCTGCGCGATGACGGATCGATAGCGCTGATCGACTTTGGGCTGGCTAAATCGCAAGCGCTGCGGATGGAAATCACAGACTCTGGGCTTATCTTTGGCACGCCGCACTACATGAGCCCAGAGCAAGGGCATGGTAAGGCGATCGATGAACGCAGCGATCTCTATAGCTTGGGTGTGATGTTGTTTGAGATGTTGACCGGGACGAAGCCATTCGACGCCGAGAATCCCATGGCCATCCTGTACCACCACGCGAAGTCACCAGTGCCCGCACTCGAGGCCGGGCTGGCAGCGGCGCGTCAGGTGGTGGAAGCGCTGTTAGCGAAAGAGCCTGCGGATCGACCGGCCTCCGGCGCGGCAGCCGCGGAAATGCTCGAGGCTGCATTGACGGCCTTCAAGGGCGAGCAGGCTACGCCATGACGCCTTTGTTAGCCGCTACGCCGGACGCCTGGGTTCAGGCAGCGACGCAACGCTGGCCCGAGTTGTTAGTGGACCATGCGAACTGCGAAAAGAAGGCGGCGTCGACGGCGCTCGCATTGATTTTCGCGTATCCGGAAGATCGAGCACTGGCCTTGGCTTTGTCGCGCTTGGCGCGCGAGGAGTTGCGGCATTTTGAGCAAGTAGATCGACTCATGCGCTCGCTCGACGTGCCCTTCGAGCGCCAGAAGCCCGGGCGCTACGCGCAGGAGCTGCGCCGGGAGCTGGCCACGCGTGAGCCGCGCCGCAAGCTCGACTTGTTACTCGTGAGCGCGCTGATCGAAGCGCGCTCCTGTGAACGCTTCGAACGTTTGGCCGCAGTATTGCCGCCGCGTGTCGCGGAACTCTATGCGGGCTTGCGAGCCTCGGAAGCGCGTCACTTCGAAATGTATTTGCAGTTCGCCGCGCGGGAGTTTGCCAGCGACCTGTGGGAGCCGCGCTTGGCCGAGCTCGCGCGTGTCGAAGCGGACCTCGCGACGCAGCCCGATCCGGTGTTTCGCTTTCACTCCGGGCCGCCGCTCTAGCGGCGCGGAATTTCCACGGCGCGTACGCCATCGCGTGCCACGGCGAGGCAGCTCGCGCGTTCATACCAAGCGTCAAGGACGAAGCGTTCGGCGCGCTCGCCATCGACCCAATGCTCGTGCGCGGCAGGTCGATGTGTATGGCCGTGAATCACGCGGCGGGTGTTTGTCGTGCGCAACGCGGCGATCACTGCCGCGTCGTTGACATCCATGATGGCGGGTTGCACACGTTGCGTATGCGCTTTGCTGCCGGCGCGCGCCTCGTTCGCGAGCAGCTCGCGCGTCGCAAGGGGCAGCGCGAGAAACCGCTGTTGCCACGCGGCAGCGCGCACGATCGTGCGCAATTCTTGGTACGAGACATCGTCGACGCACAACAGATCGCCGTGTGTCAGCAATGTCGGTGTGCCCTCGAGTTGCACCACGACCGGATCGGGCAATAGCGTTATACCCGTTGCACGCGCAAAGCCCGCGCCTAACAAGAAATCCCGATTGCCGTGCAGTGCGAAGCAAGGTACACCGGAAAAAGTGAGTGCGCGCAATGCGGCCACGACCGTCGCGCTGGCATCGTTCGCCTGATCGTCACCGACCCAGGCCTCGAAAAGATCGCCGAGAATGTACAGTGCCGCTGCGTCACGAGCTTCGCGCGCAAGAAAACCGACGAACGTCTCGATGGCCCACGGCGCCGTGGGGTCGAGGTGCAAGTCGGATACGAGCAGGCTCGCCACGGCGAGCGCCGCCTAACTCTTTGGCTCAGTTGCGGTGGGCGCTGCCGCGGGAGTCGGTTGTAGCACGGGCGGCGCCGCTGCTGCGGGGGCCTCCGGCGCAAGCAGCTCGACCTTCTCGATGACGATCGGTTTGAGCGGCGCATCGGACTTGAACGGCCCGACCGGCCCCGTCGCCACGCTACCAATTCGATCGATCACTTCCATGCCTTCGACGACGCGCCCGAAGACCGCGTAGCCCCAGCGAGTCGGCAGCGGATCAAGGTCGGGGTTGTCGGCAATGTTCACGTAGAACTGGCAGTCGCCCGAATGCGGATTCGATGCGCGCGCTAGGCCGACCGTGCCGCGCAGATTGCGCAGACCGTTACCCGATTCGTTCGGAATCGGCTTGTTAGCCTGCTTCGGCTTGTAATCAGGCGTGACCCCGCCACCTTGAACCACGAAGTTCAGCACGACGCGGTGGAACAACGTGTTCGTGTAATGGCCGGATTGCACGTAGCTCAAGAAATTGTCGACTGTCAGCGGCGCGCGGTCGCGATCGAGTTGGATGACGAAGCTGCCTTGATTCGTCACGACGCGAACCCGGTTGCTCGTCGGGCTCTGCGCGGCGGCGGGTGTGAGTGCCGACAGCGCCACCAGTAAGGCGCACGCGGGGCCAAGAATCGTCCGGAACATTGAGCGAGGTTTCATGCCGGTATTTTATGCCATTGGCACTCCAACGCGACGCCGATCGAGCGCTGAGTGTGGCTTTTGACTTACAATTCCGCGGATGTCCCAAGCCCCCGTCGTTACACGCTTCGCGCCGAGTCCTACTGGTGAATTGCACTTGGGGAATGCCCGCACGGCGCTCTTCAGTTGGCTCCTGGCGCGCCATCATGGCGGCCGCTTCATCCTGCGCATCGAGGACACCGATGCCGAGCGCAGCAAGGAGGCGTTCACCGAGATTTTGTTGGCCGATCTGCGCTGGCTGGGTCTGGATTGGGATGCGGGCCCTGATGCGGCGAGTGGTGGCGATGAGTATCGCCAATCGAAGCGCGGGGCGATTTACCAACGCTACTTCCAGGCGCTCGCCGAGGCCAAGCGCGTGTATCCGTGCTACTGCACGCCGCTCGAGCTCGAGCTGTCGCGCAAGTCGCAATTGGCTTCTGGGCGACCGCCGCGTTATGCCGGCACGTGCCGTGAGTTGTCGGCGGAGGCGGTCGAACGCAAGCGAGCTGCCGGTGTGCAACCCACATTGCGTTTCCGCGTGCCGACGCAACAGCGCGTGCGCTTCACCGATCTCGTTCACGGTGAGCAAGATTTCCTGTCGGACGACATTGGCGATTTCATCGTTCGGCGGGCGGACGGCAGTGCTGCGTTTTTTTTCTGCAACGCTATCGACGATGCTCTGATGGGCGTGACGCACGTACTGCGCGGCGAGGATCATCTGACGAACTCGCCGCGGCAAGTCATGTTGCTCGAGGCGCTCGGGTTGCCAAAGCCGGTGTACGCGCACGTGTCATTGTTGGTGGGCGCCGATGGTTCGCCGCTGTCGAAGCGGCACGGCGCGGCGAGCGTGCGCGATTTGCGCGAGCGCGGCTACCTACCGAGCGCGGTGATCAACCATTTGTTTCGGCTCGGGCACTCGAGCAGCGAATTGGGCGTGCTGTCGCCTGCGGCGTTGGCGCAAGCGTTTGACGTCAAGCACTTGGGCCGAGCGCCGGCGCGATTCGAAGAATCGCAGCTCGATGTGTGGCAACGACAAGTTGCGCATCATATGTCGATCGAAGAATCCGAGCGCTGGCTTGCCGCTGCGGTGCCACCCGGCCTTGCGCCGGAGGCGCGCCGCGCATTCATCGAGGCCGTAAGACTCAACGTCGCGTTGCCAAAGGAAGCAGCCGCGTGGGCGACTACCCTCTTTGGTGAGCCGCCGGCGCTCGATGCGGCGCAGCTGCAGATCGTGACTGACGCCGGGCCTGCTTTTTTTGCGGCCGCCGCCGACGCGATCCAAGCGCATGGGCCGGAGTCGAAGGCAGTCGTTAGTGCGATTCAGGCGGCCACCGGCAAGAAGGGTGGTGCCTTGTGGAAGCCGTTGCGCCTCGCGTTGACAGGCCGCGCGGATGGCCCTGAGTTCGCGCCGTTATTGCGCGCGATTCCGCTCGCGCAGTTGGAGGCGCGCTTGCGCCGCTTCGCGTCATGATCCGAATCCACGACTCGCTCACGGGCGAGAAGCAAGTATTGCAACCGCTCGAGACCAACCACGTGCGCATGTATTCGTGCGGCGTTACCGTCTACGACTACTTTCATGTGGGCAACGCCCGGATGTTAGTCGTGTTCGACATGGTCAGTCGTTACTTGCGGTACCGCGGCTATCGAGTCACCTACGTGCGCAACGTGACCGATGTCGATGACAAAATCATTCGACGAGCCGCAGAGCAAGGAATCGATTGGCGCGAACTCGCTGCGCGTTACACGGCGGCGATGCACGAAGACTTGGCTTCACTCGGTTGTGCGCGTCCCGAGATCGAACCCAAAGCCTCCGAGTACATCGCGCAGATGCTCGCCATGATCGGCCAGCTCGTCGATAAAGGCTTCGCCTACGTGGGTGCGAGCGGCGATGTCTTGTATGCCGTGCACAAGTTTCCGGGCTACGGGAAGTTGTCCGGTAAGCGTCTTGAGGATCTGCGTGCGGGTGCGCGAGTCGAGGTGGACGAGTCGAAGCGCGATCCGCTCGATTTCGTCTTGTGGAAATCCGCCAAACCAGGCGAGCCCTCGTGGCCTTCACCTTGGGGCCCGGGGCGCCCGGGCTGGCACATCGAGTGCAGTGCGATGTCGACGCACGAGCTCGGGACGCGGTTCGATATTCACGGCGGTGGCCTCGACCTCAAGTTCCCGCACCACGAGAACGAGATTGCGCAGTCGTGCGCGGCGACTGGCGATCACTTCGCCTCGATCTGGATGCACAACGGCTTTCTCAACATCGACGACGAGAAGATGTCGAAGTCGCTCGGCAACTTCTTCACCGCGCGAGAGGTGATGGCGAAGGTCAAACACCCGGAAGTGCTGCGGTTTTTGCTGTTGTCGAGCCACTATCGCGGTCCGATGAATTATTCCATCGAGCAGCTCGAACATGCGGAGGCTGCGCTCGGTCGGCTGTACAACGCGCTGCGCGGCGTGGTGTCCAGTACGCAATCCGTCGCAAGCTCTGAAGCAACCGCTACGTTCGAAGCGGCGATGGACGACGATTTCAACACACCCGAGGCCATTGCCGTGCTGCAAGGGCTCGCACGCGCAATCAATAGTGCGCGGGATCGTGGCGAAGGCGCGTCGGTCGAGTTGTTAGCCGCGGAATTGCGACGACTCGGCGGCGCGCTCGGCTTGCTACAGCTCGACGCGGAAACGTGGTCGCGTGCAGGACAAGCGCACGGGCTGGCTGATAATGAGATTGATTCGCAAATCGCCTTGAGACTTGCCGCACGGAAGGCAAAAAACTGGGCGGAATCCGATAGAATTCGGGACGAACTTGCGCGCCATGGAATTGTCTTAGAAGACAAGCCGGGTGGTATCACCGTGTGGCGCCGTCAATAGTTTCCCCCAAGCGAATCATCTAGGAGAGATTGCAAATGTCGAACGTCGTGTCGCGTCGAGCGTTGTTGTGCGGCGCCGCTGGAATTGCCGCAGGGTCCGTCATCGCAGCTACGGCTCATGCGCAAGCCAAACCGGCCCCTGCGCCTGCCGCCGCACCGGCCGCCAAAGCCGCCCCGGCGCTCGTGAAGCTCGAGGAAACGGATACGTTGGCGAAGACTTTCGCTTATGTCCACGATGCGAAGAAGGTGGATGTCAAGAAGACGCCTAACTACAAGCCCGGACAGTTGTGCTCGAACTGCTTCCAGATCAAAGGTAAGGACGGCGATGAGTGGCGTCCGTGTGGCGCGTTCCCAAAGAATCTCGTGCACGCCAATGGCTGGTGCAAGGTCTACGTGCCGAAGAAGGCGAAGGCTTGAGAAAAGTCCTGCTGGCGGTGCTCGCGGCGAGTAGCGCCGCGCTGCACGGCCCGGCAGTGTCGGCGAGTGAGTCGCCGCGAAATGCGCTGCAGATCGACCAACTCTGGTCGCGCGCAACACCCCCGGGCATGACGATGGGTGTCGGTTACTTCTCCATCACGAACCGCGGCAAGCGCGCCGATCAATTGATCGGCGCGGCTTCGCCGCGCGCGCGCGCAGTGGAGCTACATCAAACGATCGAAGAGGGCGGCGTTTCGCGCATGCGCCCAGCGAAAGTCGTCGAGATCTCGCCCGGTCAGACCGTCACGGCGAAACCGGGCGGGCTACACCTGATGCTCATCGGCCTCAAAGGGCCGCTCGTCGCGGGCGAAGTGGTGCCCGTCACGCTCGAATTCAGACATGCGGGCAAAGTGCCGGTGGCACTCAAAGTGCTGGCGATCGCTAGCACCGGACCTGACGCGGCAGCTCGTCAAGATAGCGAGCCGCCTCACTCACACTGATCGCTTCGAGTTGTTAGGCCGGGTTCTGCCGACGCAAGCTCGCCTCGAGCGTGTTGCGCATCAACATCGCCACGGTCATCGGCCCGACGCCGCCCGGCACAGGGGTGATCCAGGCGGCGCGCTCGGCCGCCGCCTCAAACTCCACGTCGCCGACGAGTTTGCCGTCCTCGCGACGATTGATCCCGACATCGATCACGACCGCCCCAGGCTTGACCCATTCGCCACGCACGATGCCGGGCCGCCCGACCGCCACGACCAGGATATCCGCTTGCGACGCGTAACGTTGCAAGTCTCCGGTGAAGCGGTGACACACCGTCGTCGTGGCGCCCATCAGTAACAACTCGAGCGACATCGGGCGTCCGACGATATTCGAAGCGCCGATCACCACGGCATGCGCGCCCTTGTATGCGACGCCGATATGGTCTAACAACTTGATTACGCCAAAGGGTGTGCACGGGCGAATCAGTGGCACACGTTCCGCCAGGCGTCCGATGTTGTACGGGTGGAAGCCATCGACGTCCTTGGCAGGATCAATGCGCTCGATGATGGCCGATTGGCGGATGTGGTCCGGCACCGGCAGCTGCACCAGGATGCCGTCGACATCGGGGTGGCGGTTGAGCTTGTCGATGACCGACAGCAGTTCCATCTCAGTGGCCGAGTGGGGCAGGTCGTATGCGGTCGATACGATCCCAGCCTCATCACAAGCCTTGCGCTTGTTGCGCACATAGACCTGGGAGGCAGGATTGTCGCCCACCATGACCACGGCCAGGCCGGGCCGCCGAAAGCCTGCCGCGACGAGCGCTTCGGTTTCTTGCCGCACTTCCGCCTTGATGCGCTGGGCGATTGCCTTGCCGTCAATGATTTGGGCCGCCATCCAGGCATTGTCGCATGCGTGCCGCACTGCGGACACGTGCCGATTTGACGCTGGTGCGAGCGCTTCCGTATGATTCGCGCCCCCGCCGGCCGGGGTTGCTGGCGAGGCTGGCGAACTCGGAAAGTGCGGGGCATGGCGCAGTCTGGTAGCGCATCTGCTTTGGGAGCAGAGGGTCGGGGGTTCGAATCCC
>CAYUIT010000046.1:29696-32478 GCA_964444835.1 uncultured Steroidobacteraceae bacterium | reverse complement strand
GAGCGCGGTACGCAGTCGGTGAACGCCGTGCAGGTGTTCAACACGGCGAGCACGCTCAATGCAGCGACGCAGCTCGAGAACGACTACGTGTTGCCGGGCGTGACGCTGACTTACAAGTTTGCGGATACGATGCAGTTGCGGCTGCATGCGTCGAAGACGATTGCGCGGCCGCAGTTTCGCGAGTTGATCTTCCAGGCGTTCTTCGATCCGGAAACGAATCGGGCGTTTCGCGGCAATCCGTTACTCGTCGACAGCGAATTCATCAATGCCGAGGCGCGCTACGAGTGGTATTTCGCACCCGAGCAGCGGTTCTCCGTGGCCGCGTTCTACAAGGACATCGATCGCCCGATCGAGGCGTTCACGGGCTTCAACGACAATAGCCCGGTGACGAGCTTCGCCAATGCGCCACGTGCGACGCTGACCGGGCTCGAGCTCGAAGCACAGAAGTTCTTCTACATGGATAGCTTCTCGAAGGCTCCGTTCTTCGCGGCTCGCCGCGCCGTCTTGATCGGTAACTACACTTTCACGCGCTCCAAGATCGAAGTGGGCGCGAGCGATACGGTCGAGGTTTTCGGCACGAACACGCAGCCGGCGAGTAACTTCTTCGTCGACGGCGCCCCGTTGACGGGTCAATCGGACCACGTCGCGAACCTGCAGCTCGGCCTTGAGCACACTGACAAGCTGTCGCAACAGACATTGCTGGTGTCCTACGTCAGCGACCGCGTTACGAGCCGTGGTGCGGCAGGTTTGCCGGACATCTTCGAATCGCCTGGACTGACGGTGGATTTCGTCATGCGCCAGGGCTTGAATTGGTTCGGGCGCGACTTTGAGATGAAGCTTGAGGCTCGCAACTTGTTTGGACGCGGCTATCGCGAATTTCAAGAACGCGAAGGCAACAAAGTGTTCTACAACCGGTACGACCTCGGGACGAGTTTCTCAGCGTCGATCAATTTGAGCTTCTAGCGCAGTGCAATCGCGGGACGCTAGTCGAGCAACGGATGGCCCTTCGGTAGCTGGTGAGCGTACCAAGTGGCCAGCCGGTGCCGGATGGTCTTCTCGCTCACTTGCGCCTCGGGCATCGGTGCGATGATCTTGTCGTGTACGAGCAGGCGGTAGACGAACAGCGCTTTCTCGCTCGCCGAGTCGGTCGCTTCGAACTCCGCGGCTTTGCGATCCTCGGCGTATTTGACGCCAGCGAGGAGAGCGGCCTTGAACAGTTCGTTCTCGTGTTTCAGCTTTTTCATCGGCGCATCTCCTGCTGCGGAAGGCAGGCGGCGTAATCCGCGCGCAGCTCCGCCACGAGTTCTGCCGTGCTCTGCACGCGCTCAATCGCACGTACGCCATGGCCTGCTGACCAGATATCGCGCCAGGCTCTGGCTTCGTTGCCGTCCGGCGCATCACCATGATCGAATTTCTTCTCTGCCCGCGTGCCAAGTTTGTCCGGATCCATGCCTACTTTGGTGATGCTCGGGCGCAAGTAGTTAGCCGGCACACCCGTGAAATGCGAGCTGAGGAGAATGTCCTCTTCGGTGCTATCGACTAGCATCTGTTTGTAGTCGGCACTCGCGCGGCTTTCATGGCAAGCAATGAAGCGGGTGCCGACGTACGCGAAGTCGGCACCCAACACTTCGGCGGCTCGCACGCCGCGACCGTTCGTGATACCACCGCCTAACACGATGGCACCGTCGAAAAACGCGCGCACGGCCGGCACGAACGAGAATGCGCTCAGCGCCCCGGTATGACCGCCAGCGCCGCTGGCTAACAACACGAGGCCATCGACACCTGCGGCGGCGGCTTTGTGCGCATACTTCACCGAGTTCACATCGGCGAACACCAGGCCGCCGTAGGCGTGCACCGCCGCGACAACCTCCGTGGGTACGCCGAGCGCCGTGATGACGAGTTCCGGCTGGTAGCGCAGGACGATGGCGAGGTCGTCGGCCGCGCGTGGATTGCTCCGATGCACGATGAGGTTCGCGGCCCACGGCGCCACGGGATGTCCCGCCGCGCGGTCGGCGTCGAGTTCCTGCGTGATCTGCTCAAGCCAGCGCTCGAGTTCGGCGAGTGGCCGGGCGTTGAGCGTAGGGAAGCAGCCCACGACACCCGCTCTGCACGCTGCAAGGACGAGTTCCGGACCCGACACCAAGAACATCGGCGCCGCGATGACGGGCAAAGCGAGTCGAGCGCGTAGTGCTGCGATTTTGGCAGCCGCCGGATGGTTGGGATTCATGGAGCCAATGTGCGATGCATGTGTCGGAGCGCTGTCTTCAAGACCTTGCCTTGTGCACTCATCGGCAAGGCCTCCACCACTGTAACGGTTTTAGGCACTTTATAGGCTGCGAGCTGTGTTCGGCACCGCTCGAGCAAGCGCGCAGCCTCCAGTTCGTGGCCGGGCTGGCCGACGACAAACGCGGCACCGACTTCGCCCCACTGGTCATGCGGAACGCCGATGACGGCACAAGCGGCCACGCCGGGTACGCCGGCCAGTACGTTCTCGATTTCGACCGGATAAACGTTCTCGCCACCCGAGATGTACATGTCCTTCTTTCGATCGACGAGAAACAAACAACCGGTATCGTCGAGATATCCCAAATCGCCGGTGCGCAGCCAGTCCCCGAGGAATGCTGCCCGCGTCGCTGCGGGTTGTCGCCAGTAGCCTGGCGTGACACCAGGGCTACGAATCAGGATCTCGCCGATCACGCCTGCTGCACAGTCTCGATCGTGCTCATCGACGACACGGAGCTCGGTGTCGAGCGCGGCATGCCCCAAAGCGCCAGGCTTCTCG
>CAYUIT010000046.1:0-29596 GCA_964444835.1 uncultured Steroidobacteraceae bacterium | reverse complement strand
AAGCGGCGACCCGTCCCGAGATCGATGCACGCTAGCTGCGCCGCTCGCGCGCGGGCGTGCGTCGCCAGCCAATCCCCCAAGACTCGCGGTCGGCTGGCCAAGTGTCAGTAGTTAGTGCTCGCGATGGCTCGCGAACGACATCTTATCGAGGTAGCCGAGCAGCAGCGCCGAGACGACGAACGTAAGATGCAGGATCACGTACCACATGATCTTGTCGTTATCGATTTGCTTGGCATCCATGAAGACCCGCAGCAAATGGATCGAGGAAATCGCCACGATCGAAGCGGCCACTTTGATCTTGAGCGTGCCGGCATCGAGCTTGCCGAGCCAATCGAGCGACGCATTGCCGCCGTCCGAGGCCACGTCGAGCTTGGAGACGAAGTTTTCGTAGCCCGAGAACATCACCATGACGATGAGGCTGCCGACGAGCACGATGTCGATCATCGCGAGCACCGTGAGCACCATCTCGGCTTCGGACAGCTCCACGATGTGCGATAGCACGTGGTACGCCTCTTGGAAGAACTTGATGCCGAGTGCCAGCAGCGCGAGCGAAAGGCCCAGGTACAGCGGAGCCAAGATCCAGCGCGACGCAAACAGGCCGCGTTCGATGATGTTCTCGAGTGTTTTGCCTTTGCTCATACGGGTGTCCCTGTCGTCTCAATCATCGTAGCGCACTTTGCGTCGCAGGCTCTTCGTGCGCTGGGCACGCGATTTCGATTCTAAACGGCGTTCCTTCGAAGCGCGCGTAGGCTTGGTCGCGCGCCGCTGCTTGGGCACGACGAGCGCCGCACGCACCAAGGCTGCGAGCCGCTCGTCGGCGTCGCGACGATTTTGTTCCTGGCTGCGCTGGTTGCGGGCCACGATCAAGATGGAATCGTCGTCCGTGAGCCGCGAACCGGCCAGGCCGCGCAACCGATGCTTTGCCTCGTCGCGCAGCACTGCGCAGCGTCCGAGATTGAAGCGCAATTGAATCGCGCTCGACACCTTGTTCACGTTCTGCCCACCGGGGCCGGACGAGCGGATGGCTGTGTACTCGAGCAGATCGTCAGCCAATTCCAGCCCGGGTCGGATCAGGATCGCCACGAACCGTGCTACCGCTGGCCGCAGGCGCTCAGCGTACCTGCTCCGGTGGATTGCCGAGCGAGTGCTCGTGGCGTGTGATGACTCGCACTTCGTGCTGCGACACCGGGATTGTGATGCCATGCTTTTTGAACAAGCGCCAAATCTCACGATTGACGTCGGAACGCACGTTGTTGACGCCGTTCATCGGATCGCGAATCCAAAAACGCGATTCGAGGCGCATGCCGTAATCCTCGAAACTCATGAGCCGCGACACTGGTGCAGGTTCTTTCAGGATGCGCGGGTGTTGCGAAGCGGCCTCGATCAGCAAGCGCAATGCGAGTTCTGGATCGTCTTGATAGCTGATCATCACGGGTAAACGTAACCGCACGCGCTGATCCGAGTAGCTCCAGTTGATCACGGAGTTGGTGATGAGGTTCTGATTCGGTACCAGCGTTTCCACGCCATCGCGGTCGCGCACCACGATGTATCGACCGCGCAGTTCTTGCACCCAGCCAAAGTTCTCGGTGCTGGTGCCCGTGGTGCCGGTGAAGCTAATCACATCGCCCGGCTTGATGGATTTATCCATCAGCAACACGAAGCCCGACACGAAATTGCTCGCGATCGCTTGTAAGCCGAAGCCGAGCCCGAGGCCAATGGCGCCCGTGAGCACCGTGAGCGCCGTGAGATCGACACCCGCTGCATTGATGCCGAGCAGCAAGCCGAGGCCGATCAGGAAGAAAGTGGAAAACTTCGAGATGCCGATACGCGTGGAGAGCGCCAAACCATCGAGCTTCATCACGCGGCGCTCGATCGTGCGCGCAATCAACGACGTGATGATCACGAAGCCCGTGACCACCACGAGACCCTTCATCAATTGCCATAGGCTGAACTTGGCTTTGCCTGGCAGCAGATCGAATGAGTCGAGCGTGCGCTCGGCCCCATCGAACCAGCCTAACAACTCGAACGACAGCATCAGCCACACGAGCGCCGTGATCTGCGTTTCCCACGCCCGCACCCAGCTATTCGGGCCGAGCAGTAGGCGCAGCAAGTACACGGCGAGGCGCACGAGTATCAGCCCCGTCACGAGCTGCAAGGCGATCTGCACGATTCGCGTGCTTTGCGACATCAAGTCGAAAGCCGCATGCATCAACAGCAGCACGATCGCCGCGAAGACGAACGGCGACAGCAATACGCAGCCTTCTAGAAAGGCGGTTTGCCATTGCGGGTGCGTGCCATCGGGGGGGTGCTTCGCGGACCACTTCCGCACGAAATGTGCGCCGAGCACCGCGAGCAGGATGGCGACGCCGACCGCGATTACTTGCGCCAGGATCTCGGCGCTCGTCAATTGTTGGAAAAACTCCCGCACGCGACGTCTAGGCGTTCAGGTCCGGAATCAGCTCGCTCTCGAGGCGAGTGATCTGGTCCTTCAGCATCAGCTTGCGCTTCTTCAAACGCTTGAGCTGGAGTTGATCCACATGGATATCCATCGTCAGACGCGTAATCACTTCATCGAGGTCGCGGTGTTGGATCCGCAGATCGCGCAGTCGCTCGACATTCTTGAACAATTCGCGATCGACGTTGTCTTCGGTTTCCGACATGGTTCGCTAACGGCGCAGAATGTAAGGGCGCGAGGCGTTAGAGCCGGGCCGTGATCGGCCGAAGCCCGTCGGGTAGCTTAAGCCAGCGGCCCAGCGGATTCCACGGGATTGCGGGGTCGTGAAAATCCGAACCTATTGACGCATCGAGATCGAACTTTCGGCACAAGGAGGCGATCCGATCCGCGTCGTTAGGGCCCATGCCCGCCACGCTGGCCTCGAGCCCAGTGCCACCCGCGTCCTTGAATGCGACGGCCAGCTCACGCAGGCCGCCCGCCGACAGCCGGTAGCGATGCGGATGGGCGAGTGCGATGACCGGCGCTGCAGAGCGCAATGCCGCCATTGTCTCGGCAAGACTCGGCCATTCAATCGGTACATGTCCTGGCTGCCCGCGATTGAGCCAGCGCTCGAAGGCTTCGTCGAGGTCTTTAGCGTGACCGCCCGCCACCAGTGCGCGTGCCATGTGCAAGCGTGTCGGCGACTGCGTCTCAGCCAATACGGTCTCTGCGAGGTCTGCGCCAGGGAGTTGTGACCGCTTGGTCAACCGAGCACCGATCTCCGCGATGCGATCCCGTCGCTGCTGGGCGACGCGCGCAGCGTGCGCTTCCAGCTCAGGGGCAGAGTCCGCTACCGCTAAACCGAGAATGTGGATCGCTTGATTGCGGTAGCTCCCGGACACCTCGATGCCCCGCACGAAGCGAATTCCCGCTGCGGCAGCCGCGACCGCCGCCTCGGGTAGGCCACTCAAGGTGTCATGATCGGTCAGCGCCAACAGGCTCACGCCGCGCGCGGCGGCGCGTTGCACGAGGTCGGTCGGCGTCAGCACGCCGTCGCTGTGCACACTGTGTGTGTGCAAGTCGACACGAATTTCGTCGCTCGCCGCGCTCGATTCAGCCATGCCGGTATCATACGCGCCGCATGACCCCGAACGACGACCAATGGCCCGATTGGCAGGCCATCGATACGGTGTGCCTCGATCTCGACGGCACGTTGCTCGATCTCGCTTATGACAATTACATCTGGCGGCACTTGTTACCGCAGCGCTATGCGGCCACACGCGGCTTGTCGCTGAGCGACGCCTATCGCGAGCTCGCGCCGCGCTTCGCCGCCTGCGAGGGTACGCTCGAGTGGTACAGCGTCGAGTTTTGGACTCGCGAACTCGGCGTCGATGTCGTGGCGCTCCATCACGACGCCCGCGACAAAGTCGGTTGGTTGCCGGGTGTGCCCGAGTTCTTGCGCGAGCTGCGCCAGCGTGGCAAACGGCTATTGCTGCTCACGAACTCGCACCCGCACACGCTCGCCGTTAAACACGATTACACGCGCGTGCTTGATCATCTCGATGGAGCTGTTAGCTCGCACGACATGGGCGCACCGAAAGAGCATCCCGATTTCTGGACTCGCGCACGAGCGCAACTCGACTTCGATCCGCGTCGCGCCTTGTTTGCCGATGACAGTACCGCAGTGCTGCGAGCTGCGCGTGAGGCGGGGATGCGCTGGATCTATGCGGTCCGTCGGCCGGATACGTCGGAGGACGCACGGCGACACGAAGAATTCTTGAGCGTGGACGGCGTGATTGAGCTCGTCCGTTCTGCGTGTTAACGCGGCGCGCCGCCCGAGCGTGAACCCCGTCGCGGCCCGCCTTGACGGCCGCCACCGCCGCCGTGGCGCGGCCGGCCACCGGAGCGACCACCACCACCACCGCCGCCGCGACGTCTCGGGACAAAGCCATCTTCAGCTTCGTGCCGCTGCACGACGCCACGCTTCAAGTCCTTCGCTAACAACTCCGGCCGCACGGGCGCAACCGGAATCTTGTGCCCGATGTACGCCTCGATCTCCGGTAGCGACACCGCATATTCCTCGCAGCCGAAGCTGATGGCGTCACCCTCGGCGCCGGCGCGAGCCGTTCGGCCAATGCGGTGGACATAGTCGGCGCAGTCCTGTGGCAGGTCGTAGTTGAAGACGTGGCTTACCTCGGGGATATGCAAGCCGCGTGAGGCCACGTCCGTGGCAATCAAAACCTTCAGTTCGCCAGCGTGGAAATCCTTGAGGAAGCGCAAGCGCTTCTTTTGCGGCACATCGCCCGACATCGCTTGCGCCGCGAAGCCGTTCGCGATGAGCGCGGCCTCCAGCTTCTCGGCCACGCGCTTGGTGTTCACGAACACCATCGTACGGTGCGCGTCCGCTTCGCGCAGCAGGCCGATCAGCAGCGGGATCTTCTCTTCCATTGCCGGGAAGTAGATCATCTGCCGCACACGATCGGCGGTGACGCGATCTGGCTCGATGCGCACGAGCTCCGGATTGTTCATGTGCTCGTAGGCGAGCTCGAGCACGCGATGCGATAGCGTGGCGGAAAACAGCATCGACTGACGTTGCTCGGGCGCGGGCAAGCGGCGCAGGATGTAGCGGATATCGGCAATGAAGCCGAGGTCGAACATGCGGTCCGCTTCATCGAGCACCACCACTTGCGCGTGGCGCATGTCGTACACGTGCTGCTTGTAGTAGTCGATGACGCGCCCGGGCGTGCCGATCAGAATGTCGATGCCATCGGACAACTGCTTGCGTTGCTTTTCGTAATCGACGCCGCCATACACCACGGCAATCTTGAGACCGGTGTGTTTGCCGAGCACTTCGGCGTCGTTGAAAATCTGTACGGCGAGCTCTCGGGTTGGGGCTAACACGAGCGCGCGAATACCCGCAGCGCCGCGGCCAGGCGCCGCCGGGTGCGTCAGCAGTCGCTGAAACAGCGAAACCAGGAATGCGGCCGTTTTCCCGGTGCCCGTTTGTGCCTGTCCCGCGACATCCTTGCCTTGCAGCGCAATGGGTAGGGTGCTTGCCTGCACCGGCGTGCAGCGCTGAAAGCCTGCATCTGCGATGCCGCGCGCCACCTCCGGCACGAGCTGCAGGGAGTCGAATGTCAAGTCGGACAGGTGTTTGTCAGTCATTCTCTGATTCGCGACGCTACTTGCAAAAAGCCAGCGGAAGGGTTAAAAAATGCACTCAAGACGCGGCCGGTTTTCACTACCCATGCCGCTCGAGCAAATCCCCCAAAGCCATCTTCCTCAGGGTCACACCCGCAAGCGCAAGCTGTCATTTTAATCCTTTGTTGGCGCCTCTGGCATTGCTTTTCAGCGGTCCGGCGCCCCATCCACAGCAAATACATCGACTTTCGACTCGCCAACACTCAATCGAGTCCCTTTCCAAACGGAGGTTTATCCGCGTGAGTAGCCAGCACATCGTGCACACCTCGGACGCAACGTTCAGCCAAGACGTATTGAAGTCCGACAAGCCCGTCCTTCTCGATTTCTGGGCCGAATGGTGTGGTCCGTGCAAGATGATCGCGCCGATCCTCGACGAGATCTCGGTCGAGTACAAAGACAAGTTACGGATCGCCAAACTCAACATCGACGAGAATCCGCAGACGCCGCCCAAGTTCGGCATTCGCGGTATTCCCACGCTGATTCTGTTCAAGAACGGCACGGTCGAAGCGCAAAAAGTCGGGGCGCTGTCCAAATCCCAACTCACTGCATTTTTGGATAGCAACCTGTGAGAGGCTACCTCGGTAATCAGGGCCGTAATCGGCCTAACAAGGGCCCGCGACATGGCGGCGGTCACCGCGAGCGCGATGGCAATCGCGATCCGAACCGTGGCAATAACGGTGGGCGTCACGAAGAGCTGCCACCGGAGGCGTACGAAGTCGACGACTCCGAAATCATCAGCAAGGAAGAGCTGTCGCTTTCCAAGAAGTCGATGAATCTGACCGAGCTCAAGGCTCGGCCGATTCAAAAGCTCGTCGAGCTCGCCGAGTCGATGGGCATCGAGGGGATGGGTCGTTCGCGCAAGCAAGACATCATCTTCGCGATCCTGAAGGCGCACTCGCGCAACGGCGAGAACATCTACGGCGACGGCGTGCTCGAGATTCTGCAAGACGGCTTTGGCTTCTTGCGCTCCGCCGATGGCTCGTATCTCGCGGGGCCCGACGACATTTACGTGAGCCCGAGTCAGATCCGGCGCTTCAATCTGCGCACCGGCGACACCATCTCCGGCTTGATTCGTCCGCCGAAAGACGGTGAGCGGTACTTCGCTCTCCTCAAGGTGGGCGAAATCAATTTCGATTCGCCGGATTCCTCGCGCAGCAAAGTGTTGTTCGAGAACCTGACGCCGCTGCACCCGACCAAGCGCTTGAAGCTCGAGCGCGGCAACGGTTCGACCGAAGATCTCACGGCGCGCACCATCGACTTGGTAGCACCGATCGGCAAGGGCCAGCGCGGCCTGATCGTGTCGCCGCCGAAAGCCGGTAAGACGATGCTGTTGCAGAACATCGCCACTGCCATCACCAGCAATCATCCTGAGGTGTACTTGATCGTGCTGCTCATCGACGAGCGGCCCGAGGAAGTGACCGAGATGCAGCGCACCGTGAAGGGCGAAGTGGTGTCGTCGACGTTCGACGAACCCGCTGCGCGTCACGTGCAAGTGGCCGAGATGGTGATCGAGAAGGCCAAGCGCCTCGTCGAGCACAAGAAGGACGTCGTGATTCTTCTCGATTCGATCACGCGTCTCGCGCGCGCGTACAACACCGTCGTGCCGTCGTCGGGCAAGGTGCTCACCGGCGGTGTCGATGCGAACGCGTTGCAGCGCCCGAAGCGATTCTTCGGCGCCGCGCGCAACATCGAAGAAGGCGGTAGCTTGACGATCCTGGCGACGGCCCTGATCGACACGGGCTCGAAGATGGACGACGTGATCTACGAAGAGTTCAAGGGCACGGGCAACAGCGAAATCCATCTGGATCGTCGCATCGCTGAGAAGCGCGTGTTCCCGGCGGTCAACATCAACCGCTCTGGAACGCGCAAAGAAGAGCTCATCACGGAGCACGGCGAGCTGCAGAAGATCTGGATCTTGCGCAAGCTCCTGCACCCGATGGATGAACTGGCGTCGATCGAGTTCTTGCTCGACAAGATGAAGGACACGAAGACGAACGGCGAGTTCTTCGACGCGATGAAGCGTTAGAGCGCGCCGAAGCGGTACTGCGCCGATACCACCACCGACCTGCCGGTCGCGTCGATGCCCGAGCCATGCTCGCGGTAGTCGCGATCGAGCAGGTTGCGGCCACTCAGCCGCAACACTAACGACTCGTTCGGTCGCCAAGCGACGGCTGCATCGAGGGTTGTGTAACCCGGCGTGCCTGTGGGGTCGATGCGATTGTCGCGCAGGTCGCTCGGGTCGAGCCGGTCTTGGCGCCCGGCAAACCATCCACGCAGCTCAGCGTCGACGGAATCGCTCGCGCGCCATGACATCGACAACATGCCGTTCAGGGGCGGTACTCGGTTTGCGGGCGTGGTGACGCCGGCGGACTCTTGTTCGCCAAATGTGTAGTTGAGTGTGGCGGCGAGCCCCAACTGCGCGCCCTGCCACCGCCAGCCGCCTTCGAAGCCATAGTAGCTCGCGCGTGCGATGTTGCGACTCTGCGCCTCGAGGCACCCCGCGGCACGGCTGCAGCCATTCACGCCGTTGGCGTACACCACGCCGGTGTCGACGAGCGTGATGCGGTCGCGGTACCGCGCATAGAAGAGCGCCGCTTCAGCACTCCAAGAGGAACCCGCGCCACGCAATCCAGTGTCAAGCGACCACAGCGATTCCGCGCCGAGGGCCGTGTTGGCGATCACGATGCGGTTGTTAGTACGGCGACCGATCTGCGCCAGATCGTTGACGTTCGGTGCGCGGAAGCCATGCCGAAGGTTGGTGTGCCAGCTCCACGTGGGAGTAAATGCCCAACTTGCCCCGGCGCCGCCCGACAACGCGGTTTCCTCGAAACGACCGCCGCTCAATCGGTCGGCCACGGGCAAATCGACGCTGACATGATCAGCGCGCAGCGCCGCGTCGAAGCGCCAGGCGCTGGCGGGCGCGAATGCCGCATTGGTATAGAGCCCCAGCGAGTCGCTCGTCGCGCCATCGGGAAAGCGCGATTTGACGCTGCTAGCGGGACCGTTGACGACTGTGACGCCGGCGCGCGTGTCAGCGCGGCTACTGCGAATCGAGTCGCGGTACGCATCCGTGCCGAACGTGAGTGACCACGCGGGCGAGAGCACCGCATGCGCCATCGCCGTGAAGCCATCGAGTGTCGAGCGGTTACGCTCCGCAGCATCGGTTGTTAGATCGAGTGAGCGGTCGAAACGATCGTCGATGACCGTTTGCCGGGCCGCGTGTAACTCGACCAAGCGGATCCGGCCCGTCTCGAAACGCGCGCGATAGCGGACATGCGCAAAGCGGCGCGCGTTGTCGTACTGCGAAATCGCCGCATCGGCTTGGCCGGCAGCCGCCGTGCCGAAGCCAGGCACGACCTCGTTGTAGCGCGGCAGATTCGGCGCTTCGAACGACTGCGCCGAGAACAGCCACTCACTCCGTGCAGTGGGCGCCCACAAGATTTTCGTGTCGAATCCGCGTGTTTCATAGCTCGACGGGGCGACGCGATCGGTCAGCGCGATAACGCCGGCACCATTTGCGGATTGCCCGCTACCCGTGACGTCGCGCGTCCCAAACTCGCTGCGTGAAGCGCCGAGCGACCACGACAAACCGGTGCGCCCGATCACGGTTGTTAGGCGTCCTTGGCGGCCAACGTCGCCGCTCGCGTAGCTGGCGGACGCGGTGCCGCGCATTTGCCAATCGCTCGAAGCAAATTGCGGCTCAGCAGTGATCATATGTACGACGCCGCCCATGGCGTCGGATCCATAGAGTGTGGCGGCGGGTCCGCGCACGAGCTCGATGCGATCGACCGACTGCGGATCGACGAGTGCCACGTACTGACTCGGTGCCGTACGGAAGAATGCGTTATTCAGACGCATTCCATCGACGAGGTGAAGCACCTCCGCACCCTTGAGGCCTCGTACAATGGCCATGCCTTGGCCCGGTGCTGTTTGTTGGAAGAATGCGCCCGGCGTACCGCGCAGCGCCTCGGCGGGCACTTGTGGTGCTGCGGCGCGCATTGCGTCCTGCTCGACGACGCTGACCCACGGAGCGACGCGCGCGATCGGTGACTCGATGCGTTGCGCTGTGACTTGCACGGTGGTGAGCGCTTCGTCGGGTGGTGTTTGCGCGTGCGCCAGCGCGCAAGGTAAGAACGCGATCGCCGCGAAAGCGCGCACACGGTGAGTGTAGCTGTCCGCAGTGTCCGCGTTGTTCACGGGAGTTATCGCAGTTCGCAGTGACTGAAACAGGTGATTAGTCTAGCCTACGAACATCGTCTCGCGACGCGACAAATCGACAACTGGGGAGAAAATCATGATCAAGCGTGGAGCCTATGCTCTGCTCATTGTGCTCGCCGCGCCGTTGGCAGCCCAAGGCCTAACAGCCGAAGAACTGGTCGCTCGCAATTTGGAAGCCCGCGGCGGTGCTGACAAGTTAGCTGCCATCAACACTGTCAAGATGACGGGCAAGATGAAGATCGGCGACTTCGAACTCGCCATCGTCAACTACGTGGCGCGCGGCCAAGGGTATCGCTTCGAAGGGTCGCTCCAAGGCTTCACGATCGTGCAAGCCTACGATGGCACACAAGGCTGGCAGATCCAGCCATTCGAAGGCCGACGCGATGCCGAGAAGATGTCCGACGACGATGCAGGTTCGCTCGCCGACCAGATGGCTGTCGAGGGCGTGTTGCTCGCAGCCAAGGGCAAAGGTAGTGCCGTGACGTCACTTGGCACAGAAGAGGTCGACGGCACGCTCGCGTACAAGTTGCGAGTGGTCGAAAAAGACGGCGACGAGTACACCTACTATCTCGATCCCGACACTTTCTTGGAGATCAAGATGGTCGAGAAGCGCCGCTTGCGCGGCGCCGAACAGGAGACGGAATACGAACTCGGCGACTATGAGCGCGTCGAAGGCGTCTATTTCCCATTGTCGGTGGAGCAGGCCGCACGCGGTTCGCCGCAGCGCCAGCAACTCAACTACGACAAGATCGAGGCGAACGTGCCGCTCGACGCGAGCATCTTCAAGATGCCAGCGAGTAAGTCGTAAGCCCTCTACACGAGAATCGAGAAGTCACATGAAAACACAACGTAGGGTGCTCGCGATCGTCGCGGCGGTCGCTGGTAGCGGTTTGCTTGGCGTGGGGGTTGTTAGTGCCGCCACCTCGAGCGATATTTCGGGGCTGGGTGTCCGTAACATTGGCTCGGCCGCAATGAGTGGCCGCATTGCGGCGATTGCGGCGCGGCAAGAGAAAGACGGCAAGGTCACCGTGTTCATCGGCGCTGCCTCCGGCGGCGTTTGGAAGTCCGAGGACGGCGGTACCAGCTACAAGCCCGTGTTCGATAAGCAAGCGGTGCAATCAATCGGTGCGCTCGCACTCGATCCTAACAATCCGAGCGTCGTATGGGCCGGTACCGGCGAGAGCTGGACGCGCAACTCCGTGTCGATCGGCGACGGCATTTACAAGTCGACCGACGGTGGCCAAACGTGGACCAACATGGGCTTGCCGAACTCCGAGCGCATCACGCGCATCGTCGTGCACCCGCGCAACAGCGATGTCGTCTATGCGTGCGTACCGGGCAAGTTGTGGAGTGACTCCGCTGATCGCGGTCTCTACAAGACCCAGGACGGCGGCAAGTCATGGGCGCTCGTGTTGAAGGGAGCAAATCTGTCGACCGGCTGCTCATCCGTGTCGCTCGACCCGAAGAACCCGGAAGCCTTGTTAGTCGGCTTGTGGGACTTTCGGCGCAAAGGCTGGACGTTCCGCTCGGGTGGTGAGGGCCCCACCGCGTTTTCAGGCAGCGGCCTCTACCGCTCGAACGACGGCGGCAAGACGTGGACGGAGATGACCGGCGCGACGCAAAAAGGCTTGCCGGCGAAGCCGTGGGGCCGCGTCGAAGTCGTCCATGCGCCGTCTAACAATCAAATGATTTATGCGGCGATCGAGAACGTGCGCTCGGCGCTGTATGTCTCGGAGGACGGCGGCGCGACTTGGGAAGAGCGAGATCGCAGCCGCAATATGGTGTGGCGTCCGTTCTATTTCCAACGCCTCGTCGTCGATCCGAACAACGACAAACGTGTCTTCAAGATGAACTTGCGCATGATCGTGTCCGAGGACGGTGGCAAGAGTTTTGCCGACGCTGCGGGCGGCAGTCATGCCGACTGGCACGATCTGTGGATCAATCCTAACAACTCCAAGCACCTCATCGGCGGCGATGACGGCGGCATGTGGTACAGCTATGACGGCGGTGTGAAGTGGTGGAAGGGCGATAATCTGCCTATCAGCCAGTTCTATCACGTGAGTGTGAACAACAAAGATCCCTACGAAGTGTTCGGCGGCTTGCAGGACAATTCGTCGTGGGTCGGTGACTCGGCGTACCCGGGCGGTATCACCAACGACCGCTGGGAGAACCTGTACGGCGGCGACGGCTTTTGGACCTTCGAAGACCCGAGCGATCCGAATTTCGCCTACGCGGAGTATCAAGGCGGCAACATCTCCCGCATCGACCGCCGTACGATGCAAGCGCGCGACATCCAGCCGAAGGCGGGCTACAAAGAGAAACTGCGCTTCAACTGGAATACGCCGATTCATCTCTCGTCCAACGAGAAGGGCACGATCTACATCGGTGCGCAGTTCTTGTTCCGCTCGCGCGATCAGGGTAACAACTGGGAGCGCATTTCACCGGATCTAACGACTAACGATCCGCAGAAGCAGCGGCAAGAAGAATCGGGCGGTATCACCGTCGACAACTCGTCGGCGGAAATGCACACGACGATCTACTCGATCTCGGAAAGCCCCCGGAATGGCCAAGTGATCTGGGTCGGCACCGACGACGGCAATATTCAGCTGACCCGCGACGGCGGCGCGCGCTGGACGAATGTGGTCGGTAACGTGCGCGGCTTGCCGAAAGCGAGCTGGGTGAGCTGGGTCGAGGCCAGTCGGCATGCTGACGGCACTGCCTATGCCACATTCGATCGCCACACGTACGGCGATATGGTGCCGTATCTTTATCGCACGACCGATTTCGGCCGGACGTGGCAGCAGCTGATCGGGCCTAACACACCCGGCGTACGCGGCTACGCGCACGTCGTGCGCGAGGATCTCGTATCGCCGAATGTGTTGTACGTCGGCACCGAGTTCGGCTTGTTCGTATCGGTCGACGGCGGTGCGCAGTGGGCGGAGTTCAAGCCAGGCACGTTCCCCGCAGTGGCCGTGCGCGACATCGCGTTGCAAACGCGCGATCACGATCTCGTGCTGGGCACGCACGGCCGAGGCATTTGGATCGTCGACGACGTGACGCCGCTTCGCACGCTTAGCGCAGCGCTCGCAGGCGAGGAGGCCGCGCTCATCGCAGGTCGGCCGGTTCAGCAGCGCATTCAAGCGAACGGCGGATGGTCGCGCGGCGATGCGAAGTATGCGGGTGAGAATCCGGCCTCGGGCGCGGTGATCACGTACTACCAGAAGTCGCGGCATGTCATCGGTCGGCTCAAGCTCGAGGTGCTCGATGCGGAGGGCAATGTCGTCGAATCGTTGCCCACGGCGAAGCGCAAAGGCCTCAATCGCGTCGAGTGGTCGATGCGCACGAAGCCGCCCACCGTGCCGCCGGCGGCGACGCTCGCATTCTCGTCGACGCTCGGGCCGCGGGTGTTACCGGGCACTTACACGGTGCGGCTTACGAAGGCAGGCAAGGAATACACGATGCCGCTCGTGATCGGGCTCGATCGGCGCGCCACGTTCACGGTCGACGATCGCAAAGCGCAGTTCGAGGCGGCGAATCGCGTCAAAGGCTTGTTCACGCGCATGAGCGTGCTCGTCGCAAAGATCAATGCGGTGCGAGGCCAAGCGGCTGCGATGAGCGAGAAGCTCGGCGCGAAAGATCCGGTGCGGACGCGACTCGCAGCGCTCGAGAGCAATGCGGATGCGATTCGCAAGCAGATTGTCGCCACCAAAGAGGGCGGTGCGATTACGGGCGAGGAGCGACTCCGTGAGCAGATGGACTATGCCTACGGCGCGGTGATGTCGGTCGAATCGCGACCGACGCCGTATGCGCTCGCCCGCATCGACGTGCTCGAACAGGAGCTCGGTGAGGTCGAGGCTGCATTCGCGGACCTGGCGGCGAAGCAGTTGGAGCCCCTCAACAAGTTGCTCGAAGCGAAGCAGATGCCAGCCATTGCGATCGCTCAGGTGACCGTGACCCCGGAGACAGCGCTTGGCGGCCCTGCGGCCGCCGTGATGCGTGGCTTGGTCGGTGCCCGTTTCGTCGGCACGTTGCCGCAAGCGCCGCGCGGCAAGCGCAAGCGCTGACATTCGCGCGGGCGGGGCTGCATGCCCCGCCCGTGGCGTGCGCCCCGACGCGTTCTGTGCGTTGGTTCACAGCCAGCGGCGTCGCGCAGGGGCGACGCTGGCATCCCTACCGGCCCTGTATGATCATGGCAGGGCTTGTGGTTAGGTAGGAATTGCGGATGCGCGCAGCCGTCGTCTTGGTTTGTTTGCTGTTTTCCGGATGCTCCGTGTTCGGTTGGGGTCGTGACAAAAACGAGCCAGCCGACGACAGCGAAGTCGCGAGTGCGCCGCGCAAGCAAGAGCCGCGCGAGAAGCCGAGCGATGTTTTGAAGGCGCCGCGCAAGCAATTGGCGAGCCCAGTGTCCGACCACTTCTACGTGCGGGCGGGCTATTTCGCGCCGACGGCCACCACGGAGTTTCGTCTCGACGGCCAGAACGGCAACCTCGGAACGCTGCTGTCGGCAGAGCAGGACTTTGGTCTCGAGGAGAAGCCCGACCAGGGCCGTCTCGAGTTCAGCTTGCGTATGCGCGAGCGCAATCGCCTGCGCGTCGATTTCTTGCAACTCGATCGCAACAATATTCAAGACATCTCGCGCGACATCGTGTTCGGCGACCAGCAATTCTTGGTGAACGATCGCGTACAAGCGCTGCTCGACTTCCGCATGATCTCGCTGACGTACACGTACTCCGTGTTCAAGTTCGAGCGTTTCGAAATGGGCGCTGGCCTCGGTGCACACATCCTCGTTGCGGAAGCGCGCGGTCGTGTGCAGGCGCGGAATTTGCGTGAAGAGGAAACGGGCGCAGCGGCTTTCGCCACGGTTGCAGTTGATGCCGCGTACCGAATTTCCAAGCGTTGGGCGATCACGGCTCGCGGGCAGTACTTCTCGGCCAATGTCAGCGATACCGAGGGCTCGCTCGGTGACTACCACATCGATGCGCAGTACCGCTGGCGCAAGAACCTGGCGATCGGTCTTGGCTATTCAGCCACGCAGATCGATATCTTGTCGGGCCAGACCGATTTCCCCGGCTTGTTCAATCTCGACGTGAAAGGTCCGGAGCTGTTCTTTCGCGTCAGCTTCTGAGCGCCGTCAGCGCTGCAAGAAGCTAACGACTCGCTCGATCGTCGCCGCATCGCGCAGCGCGCCGCTGTGGCCGAGGCCTTCGGTCACGTGCAGATCGCCATTGGGTAGCGAGCGCAGCAATTCCTCGGCGTGATCGAACGGTGCCACTTCGTCGTCGCGGTCGTGCACGACGAGCGCGGGCACCGGAATGCGTGGCGCCAAGCGCGGCGCCGAAAAATGGTCCGGATTGACATGGAAACGCTGCATGAAGGCGCTACGCAGCGCGCGCTTCGCGTCGGTCTCCAGACCGATGACGGCGGCGAAGGAGTCCATGACGTAGTCGATATCGCGCGGCACACCGAACATCACCAGTGAGCGCAAATCTTGCGGCTGCCACTCTGCTAACAACATCAAGCTTGCACCTGCGCCGAGCGAGTGCGCGACGATGCCGTGGACGGGCCCCTCGGCTTCGAGCAGCACCCGCAGCGCATCGCGAAATTGCGGCAAGTCGGATTGCCGGCCTGTCGACTCGCCGTGGCCTGGTGCGTCGGCCGCGAGCACGCGAAAGCCCGCCGTGATCAGGGGATCGACGAATGTCCCGAAGCGCGCTGCATGCGAGCCCCAGCCATGCAGTAACAACACCGTGGGGCCCGCTTCACCCCACGCATAGGTGGCGACCGAGCCGCCGTTGACTTTGACGCTCTTGCGCTTGGCCTGCGCCAACGTGGGCACATCGATGTCTTCGATCTTGCGCTTGGGAGGCGTTAGGAAGAGCTCGAGCGCGAGGCGACCGGCAAGGCGCGAGCTGACTCGTTGCGTAATGGCGAACGAGTGCTTCAAACGTCGCTGCAGGCGCGGCGACATCCCAGGTACGGTGCGCCCGAGGCGTGGCTTGCGGCGCTCTTGCATGCTGCGATTTTCGCTCACGAGCCGCTTCGCGGGCGAGGGCCCGACTGCGACATCCGACACAGTTTCAGTCGTGCCCCCGCCGCAATCGTATGGCGCGCTGCGTCAAAGGGTGACAGCGCCGTCACGCGCGCTCGCGCGCAATGGCCCGATAGCCGATATCGCGACGGAACTGCATGCCGTCGTAGCAAATCGAATCGACGAGTGCGTAGGCCTGCGCTTGCGCAGCGCGCACCGTGTTGCCGAGCCCTACGGCGCACAACACGCGCCCGCCGCTCGTGACGATGTTGGCGCCTTGTTGCGCAGTCCCGGCGTGGAACACCTTGCCGGGCAGGCGGGCCGCCGCGTCGAGCCCAGCAATGACGTCGCCTTTGCGCACCGTATCGGGATAGCCGTGTGCGGCGAGCACGACACCCAGTGCGGCGCGCGGATCCCACTCCGCGCGCACTTGATCGAGTCGCTTGTCGAGTGCTGCCTCGCATAGAGCGACGAGATCGGATTGCAGCCGCGCCATGATGGGCTGTGTTTCTGGGTCGCCGAAACGGCAATTGAACTCGAGCACGTTCGGTGTGCCATCGGGCGCAACCATGATGCCCGCGTACAAGAATCCGGTGTACGGCGTGCCGTCGCTCGCGAGCCCGCGGATCGTGGGCTCGATCACCTCACGCATGATGCGCGCGTGCATCTCGGGCGTGACTACAGGTGCGGGTGAGTAGGCGCCCATGCCACCGGTGTTAGGCCCTTGATCGGCATCGCGCAAGCGTTTGTGGTCTTGTGAGGTGGCGAACGCGAGGATGTTTTTGCCGTCGGCCATCACGATGAAGCTGGCTTCCTCGCCGGGCAGAAACTCCTCGATGACCACCTCGTTGCCAGCGGCGCCGAACTGTCCCGCGAACATGCGCTCGGCCGTCGCGATCGCTTCGTCGGCCGTGTCGGTGATGACGACGCCTTTGCCCGCCGCGAGACCGCTCGCCTTGACGACGATCGGCGTGCGCTGCTTGCGCACGTAATCCGCGTCGAAGTTCGCCCGCGTAAACGTGCGGTAGCTCGCCGTTGGAATGCCGTAGCGGCGCAAGAACTCTTTGGTATACGCCTTTGAGCCCTCAAGCTGCGCCGCAGCCTGGCGCGGGCCGAAGCAGCGCAAGCCAGCCGCTTCGAACGCATCGACGACGCCGATGACGAGCGGGCCTTCGGGGCCGATGATCGTGAGCCCAACACCCTCGCGGCGCGCGAGGTCGACGAGAGCCGATACATCCTCCGCGGCGACGGCCACATTGCGAACCCGCGGCTCAATCGCCGTACCCGCATTGCCGGGCGCGACCAAGACTTCCGTGACCGTGGGCGACTGCGCACACTTCCACGCCAGCGCGTGCTCTCGCCCCCCTGAACCGACGACCAGTACTTTCATGTCGCTAGTGTGCCGACCAGCCCACCAGTTTGCGAGGCGGATCACGGGGATCGTGGTCGCTCGGCCGAATTCGCGGCGAAAAGTGGGCTAATGTAGCGGCTACCACTACCTAGGGAGTTGAGCGCTATGCGCCGAATGATCGCAGTTGGATTGTTGTTGTGCGTACCGATGATGGCGACGGCTGGGCCGTATCGCGACGATTTGGCCAAGTGTCTCGTCGAGTCCACCTCGGGTGACGATCGCGCTGCGCTCGTGCGTTGGATGTTCGCGGCGATGTCGGCGCACCCGGCGGTGTCCTCGTTCGTGTCCGTCGAGGAACCGAAGCGCGACAAAGCGAACAAGCAATTAGCGGAGATCTTTGCGCGGCTCGTGACGGTCGACTGCAAGGAGAAAACGCAAAAGGCGCTCGCGTTCGAAGGTCAGACGGCGTTAGTGGGCAGCTTCGAGGCGCTGGGCCAAGCGGCCGCCACGGAGATCTTCGGTAGTCCACAAGTGGCGCAAGCCATGTCGGGTTTCGAGCGTTATCTGAAGGAAATGAACATCGACAAACTGCTGGCGCCAGGCGCTCAGGGCACGGAGGCCGCGCCCCCCGCTCAGTGACGGAAGTGCCGCATGCCGGTGAACACCATCGCCATGCCGTGTTCATCGGCGGCGGCAATCACTTCCTCGTCGCGCTTGCTGCCGCCCGGTTGAATGACGGCACGAATGCCGTACTCGGCCGCCACATCAAGGCCATCGCGGAACGGGAAGAATGCGTCGGAGGCCATCACGGCGCCGGCCACTTCGAGTTTTTCGTCGCGCGCTTTCATGGCGGCCACGCGGCTCGAGTAGACACGACTCATTTGCCCGGCACCGATACCCACCGTGGCGTTGTCGCGCGCGTACACGATGGCGTTCGACTTGACGAACTTACAGACACGCCAGCAGAACAGCAGGTCGCGCAGTTCGGCAGCCGTCGGTGCGCGGCGCGTGACGACTTTGAGGTCGGCTGCGCTGACACTGCCAAAGTCGCGGCTCTGTACTAACAACCCGCCGGCGATGCTGCGATACTCGAGTTCGCTCGTCGAGGCCACGTTCAGATTGCCAAGCGCGAGCACGCGGATATTGGCTTTGGTCGCGAGGACGGGCAGGGCGTCGGCGGCGATGCTCGGCGCCGCAATTACTTCGACGAACTGACGATCGACGATCGTGCGAGCCGTCCCCGCGTCGAGCTCGCGATTGAACGCGATGATGCCGCCGAATGCGGACGTGGGATCGGTGCGGTAGGCGCCTTCGTAGGCGGCCGCGAGAGAACTCGCGACGGCCACGCCGCAGGGATTGGCGTGTTTGACGATCACGCAAGCTGCTTCGGCAAACTGGCGCACGCACTCGACGGCGGTTTCCGCGTCGGCCAAGTTGTTGAACGACAGCTCCTTGCCTTGCAGCATTGTCGCAGTCGCCACTTGCGCGCCGCGCGCCAACACGTCGCGATAGAACGCGCCGGCCTGGTGCGGGTTCTCGCCGTAACGCAACACTTGCACCTTGTCGAACACGAGCGGCAGCGTGTCCGGGAACGGTTCGCTAGGGCTCGAATCGCGGCCGAGTAGGTAGCTCGACACCATCGTGTCGTAGCGCGCCGTGTGGGCGTACGCCTTGGCCGCGAGGTGGGAGCGGGTATCGATACTGGTGGCGCCGCCGTTTGCATCGAGCTCCGCAAGCACGCGCGCATAGTCGGCCGGATCGACGATGACCGTCACCGACGCGTGATTCTTCGCCGCCGCGCGCACCATGGCGGGCCCGCCAATGTCGATATTCTCGATCGCTTCGTCGTACGTGCAGTCGGGCCGTGCGATGGTCGCTGCGAAGGGATACAGGTTCACCGCGAGCAGGTCGATCGGGGCGATGTCGTGTGCTGCCATCACGGTGTCGTCGACGCCACGTCGCCCTAACAACCCGCCATGGATCTTCGGGTGCAAGGTTTTGACGCGCCCATCCATGATCTCGGGAAAGCCCGTGTGCTCGGATACTTCCTGACAAGGGATGCCGTGCGAGACGAGCAGCTTGGCTGTGCCGCCTGTGGAGAGGATGTGCACGCCGCGCTGGGCCAGCGCGCGCGCGAACTCGACGAGCCCCGCTTTATCGGAGACGGACAGCAGTGCGCGCTTGACGGGAACCCACATGAGCGGCGCCCTCCCGGGCGAGGCGGGCCGAAGTTAGTGGCTCAGACCGAACTGACGCAACTTCTTGCGCAACGTGCCACGGTTGATGCCGAGAATGACTGCGGCCTGGCTCTGGTTGCCCGCCGCGTAATCGAGCACGGCGCGAAATAGCGGCTCCTCAACCTCGCGCAGCACGAGATCGTACAGGTGCGCCGGACGATGACCATTCAAATTTGCGAAATAGTTTTCGAGAGCCTGTTCCGCGTGGTTGCGCAGCGGAATGTCTTGCCCCTCGACGCGGTCCGTGCTCTCGCGGCGCGTGCGTGACGTTTTTGCCACCATGTTCGAGTCGTCCTGGCTTACGCCGAATCTATTTGTTATCTGCAATTGGTCGGCGAGTGTGAGTGCTGCAGTTGCGACAGCGTTCACGCCGCCGCTGAGCACTCCGCCCATCCGTCCAGGCCCTGCTTGGTCAACGCAAACTGCGTCGCGGTGTCGGGCGCCGCCATCAACGCGCTTTTGATCGCAGGCGCGTCGGGCAATTTCGCCAAATACCAACCGAGGTGTTTACGTGCGACTCGAACGCCAGTGTCTTCACCGTAGAAGGCGTAGAGGGATTCGAGGTGCGCGAAAATAATATCACGCAGTTCGGCGCGCGAAAGTGCTGGCGGCAATTTTCCGCTCGCGAGATAGGTGTTGACATCGCGAAAAATCCACGGCGAACCATGCGCGGCGCGGCCGATCATTACTCCTTCCGTGCGAGTGAAATCAAGTACCGCGCGCGCTTTCGTTGCACTATCGATATCACCGTTCGCAATCACTGGAATTCGGACTGATTCTTTGATAGCGCGAATCGTCTCGTACTCTGCTTCGCCCTCGTAAAAATCTGCGCGAGTGCGCCCGTGAATGGCCAGTGCTGCAATACCACTGCGCTCAGCGAGTTGCGCGATGCGCACACCGTTCTTGTGCTCACGATCCCAGCCTGTGCGCGTTTTCAAGGTGACCGGAACATTGACGGCTGCGACGACCGCGCTCAACAAGCGCGCCACTAGGGGCTCGTCCGTTAACAGCGCCGACCCGCATAGCACGTTGCACACTTTTTTCGCGGGACAGCCCATATTGATATCGATGATCTCGGCGCCGAGATCGACGTTGCGGCGCGCCGCTTCGGCCAATGCGCTGGGGTCGGAGCCTGCGAGTTGCACGACCCGCGGTTGTGGTTCCCCTGCATGGTCCATGCGGCGGCGCGATTTGGCCGTGCTCCATAAGCGCACGTCGGAGGTGATCATTTCGGATGCTGCTAACGACGCCCCAAACCGACGCGCGAGCATGCGAAAGGGCCGATCGGTGACGCCCGCCATCGGCGCGAGCAAAGCGGCGGGTTGTGTGAATTCGTAGGGACCGATACGCATCGTGGCGACCGTGCAACGACTAACGAGTCGCCGCTTGTGCGCGCCGCCGCGCGTCGTTTGCGCACACCACAACGCCGCTGTCGCGTGGCAAGCACGCGTCGATCTCGAAGCCGACGGCGCTGCGCGTCGCATCGACGACGCGAATCTCGGTATCGAGGCGTTGGTCGGCACCCAGCTCCCGCAGCGCACGCGAGGCTTCCGGCAGATATTCGGCGGGTTGCAGATCGCGCGTCGCGATTGCTTTGCCGTACCGATCTTGGAGGGTGAGCCGCAGCAACGGCATCGGCTGCGCACGCAGGGCAGCATTGCGCACGCTCGCGCGCACCACCAACCGCGTTGCATCACCCGGCTCCGCTTCCGCGCCGAGTTGACGCACATCGTAGGCCGCTACGTCCCACTCAGGCGTCAACGTGACGCCGAACACGCCATACAGTTTGCGAATCGGTGCGCCCCAAACATCGCTCGCCGCCAGCGTCTGGCGCGACTGATGCACGATTTGCGCGACTAACAACAGCGCCAGACCGACGCAACCCGCGATCGTCAGCGTGCGCAGCCGTTCGTTTTGCTTGCGTTCGATGAAGCGTTCGGCGATGGCTTCCGCGTCGGGGAACACGGGTTCGGGGGGTGCAATGTCAACGCCCTTTCTGATGCCGGAGGTGGCAAGCGGATCTGGGGCCTGGCGAGCGGGCGATGCCGCTGCCGTGAGTCCTTCCTGCTCTAACAACTCCAGCACATTGAGATTATCGGCCGGGCGGGGCGGTGGCGCGGCGGGCACCGCTTCGGCCGCCGCAAGTGTTTCGACATCGAGCTCGAACTCGAGCGTCGGGTCCGGTGGCTTCGCGGCAAGCGGCTCAGCCGCGGGCGGCGGCGGCAGCTCGACGTCGGCGAGTTCCGCCGTGCCGGGCGGGCTCGGTTCCGTCGGATCGCCCTCGAGAACGATGCTCTCGAACGTGCCACTGGCGATATCGCTACTGTCATGCGGCGCTTCGACAAAGATGTCGGTCACCGGCGTCTTTTCTGGGTGAAACTCGAGCTCGCCATCGGCGATCACGGGCTCGACGATGTCCGGTTCGAACTGGGGAAGCTCTTCGATATCCGCCACCGCGATGTCGTCGAGTGCTGCGGAGGCGGGCACCGACGCGGGTCGTGCGGGGGCCTCACTCGCCACTGAGGATCCCGATGCAGGCCCGGCTGCCGGGGCGGCCTCGCTGACCGGCATCGTGTCGCTGCCGACCGCGCGTGGGATCGAGCCCTCGCTCAAGTTCACCAAGGCATTGAACACGTTGGCGCAGCGCCCGCAACGCACATAGCCCTGTCCCGCGCGCAGATCCGGCGCGGTGACGACGAGCATCAAGGTGCAGTTAGGGCAGGTGGTAAACACAGGGGTGATCGTGAGCGCCGTGACGCGCGCATGATAAGTGTGGCGCTGCGGCGTGTCGAAGCACTACGCGCCCCGCGCCGCGAGTCGGGTGCCTTCGAGCGCCGTCCAGCCGTCCCGGCTGCGAAACTCCCGCAGCACAAACCAGGGCGCGTAGGCGGCCGTGACCTCCGCCACTTGGCTCGTCAACAGGCCGGCCAACACGATCTGACCTGCGGGCCGGACGTAATGCGCGAAGGACTCCGCCAGGTCGCAGAGCGGGCCTGCCAGGATGTTCGCCATCAAGGCATCGACCGGGCCCTGCAGGTCGCTCGCGCGCTCGACGATACGGAGCTGCGCACGGAGGTCGTTAGCATCGGCATTGTCGCGCGTCGCGATCAACGCCTGTGGATCGATATCGAAAGCCTGGATGTCCGTCGCGCCCAGTTTGGCGGCTGCGAGCGCGAGCACGCCGGAGCCGCAGCCGTAATCAATGGCGCGCATGCCCGGCGTCGTGCTGCGATCCAACCATTCGAGACACAGCGCTGTGGTGGGATGCGTCCCGGTGCCAAAAGCAAGGCCCGGATCGAGCCTCAGCACGATCGCGTCGGGTGCCGTCACCGTGGAGCCGTGCGGCGCGACCCACAGGCGTGCGCCGAAGCGCATCGGCTTGAAGTCTTTGAGCCATTCGCGCTCCCAGGCGCGATCGGCGATCACACGCAACTGCACGCGCTCTGCGGCGATTTCAAGCGCACCCGCCAGGGTGGCCACGATCTCGAGCGGCGCCGCTTCAATCGGAAAGAGCGCTTCGAGTTGCGACTCAGGCCATAGGCGGAACTCGCCCGGTGCGGGTTCCAGGATCGGATCGTCGCGCAGGTCGCGGTACGTCACGGCGAGTGCGCCGGCCGCAAAGCAAGCGTCCTCGACGCGCTCCGCGTCGAGGCCCGCCAAAGTCATGCTGACCGCGAGCTGCGGCATGACGCCGTACTAACTACTTCAAGCCCAATCGGCGCTCGAGGTAGTGGATGTCTTGCCCGCCGTTCTTGAATGCGGCGTGCGTGAAGATTTCCTGGTGCAGCGGTGTATTGGTTTTGATGCCCTCGACGACCAATTCGGCGAGCGCGTTGCGCATCCGCGCGATGGCCGTATCGCGCGTGTCGCCGTGCGCGATCACCTTGGCGAGCAGCGAATCGTAGTTCGGTGGCACGTTGTAGCCCGAGTAAATGTGGCTGTCGACACGGATGCCTGGTCCCCCGGGCGGATGCCACAGTTTGATCGGGCCAGGCGACGGCATGAACGTTTTCGGATCCTCAGCGTTGATGCGGCACTCGATCGCATGACCGGTGATCTTGATGTCGTTTTGCACGTACGGCAGCTTTTCGCCCGAGGCGATCAGCAGCTGCGCTTTCACCAAATCGATACCGGTCACGAGTTCCGTCACTGGGTGCTCGACCTGAATGCGGGTGTTCATTTCGATGAAATAAAACTCGCCGTCTTGGTAGAGGAACTCGAGCGTGCCCGCGTTGCGATAGCCGACCGCGCGGCACGCTTCGACGACGCGCTCGCCCATTGCGTGGCGCTGTTTGTCGGTAATGCCAGGCGCGGGCGCTTCTTCAATGATCTTCTGGTGGCGCCGCTGCATCGAGCAGTCGCGCTCGCCCAAGTGGATGACGTTGCCGTAATTGTCGGCTAACACCTGGAACTCGATATGACGCGGCCGTTCGAGGAATTTCTCCATGTAGACCTGGTCGTTGCCGAATGCCGCCGCCGCTTCGGCCCGTGTCACGGCGATGGCGCTCGATAGCGAGGCGTCGCTATGCACGACGCGCATGCCCCGGCCGCCGCCACCGCCCGACGCCTTGATGATCACGGGGTAGCCGATGTGGCGGGCGATCCGGAAATTCTCGTCCTGATCGTTTCCGAGGGGGCCGTCGGAGCCGGGTACGCACGGCACGCCATGCGATTTCATCACTTTGATGGCCGAGACCTTGTCGCCCATCATGCGAATGACGTCGGCCTTGGGGCCGATGAACACGAAGCCGCTGCGCTCGACCCGCTCGGCGAAGTCCGCGTTCTCCGACAAGAAACCGTAGCCGGGGTGGATTGCGACGGAGTCGGTGACTTCGGCGGCGCTGATGATGGCCGGCATGTTCAGATAGCTCTTCGGCGACGGCGGCGGGCCGATGCACACCGATTCGTCGGCTAACAACACATGCTTCAGGTTGTAGTCAGCGGTGGAGTGCACCGCGACGGTCTTGATGCCGAGCTCGCGGCAGGCGCGCAAGATGCGGAGCGCGATCTCGCCACGATTGGCGATGACGATTTTGTCGAGCATGGTGCGGGCGCTACTCGATGACGAACAGCGGTTGGCCGAACTCTACGGGCTCGCCGTTTTGCGCCATGATCGCGGTGACCTTGCCGGACTTGTCGCTCTCGATTTGGTTCATCATCTTCATCGCCTCGATGATGCAGAGCACTTGGCCTTCCTTGACCTCCGAGCCAATCTCGACGAAGGGCTTCGCGCCGGGCGATGGCGCCGAGTAGAACGTGCCGACCATCGGCGCGGACACCACATGCTCGTTGCTGCGCGGCTTGCTCGCGGGCGCCTCGGCGGCGTGACCAGAACTCGCAGGTGCAGCGAGCGCGGCCGGCGGCGGTGCGGCGTACTGCGGAATCATATGGGTGGTGACACCGCCCGTCGGCATGCGACTGATGCGGACTGCTTCCTCGCCTTCCTTGATCTCGATCTCGGCGATGCCCGATTCCTCGAGCAGTTCGATGAGCTTCTTGACCTTACGAATGTCCATGCGAGGTATGCCCCTTTAGCTTTTTGGTTTAGTAGTGAGGTGGTGTGCCGCAGCGCGCAAGGCCAATTCATAGCCGAGCGCACCGAGACCCATCACGCAGCCGACGGCGACGTCGGAGAAATATGAGTGATGGCGGAACGCCTCACGCGCAAAAATGTTCGACAAGTGCACTTCGATGAAGGGCAACTTCACGCCGAGAAGTGCGTCGCGCAGCGCAACGCTCGTGTGAGTGAGGCCACCCGGATTCAGCAGCGCAAATTGCACACCTTCGCGCGGTGCGGCTTGCACGCGCTCGATCAACTCGTGCTCCGCGTTGCTTTGGAAGGCCACAACTTCATGGCCGAGTTCGGCGCCAAGCTGGCGCACGCGCTTCTCGATGTCGGCGAGTGTCGCAGCGCCATACACCTCGGGCTCGCGCGTGCCGAGCAGGTTCAAATTCGGTCCGTTTAACAGAAGCAGCTTAGCCATGGGCCAGGCCACCCCTCCGTGATGCGTGCAAAGTGGGCGCGAATGTACCCCAATTTCAGGGTATTGGGGGGTATTTCCGGGAAAACGGCCGCTTACTAACCGGCGGTGGCGGCTTTTGCGCGTTCTTGGGCGAGTTCGGCGAGCTTGGCGACGATCAACTGGCGGGCATCATCGGCCGAAAGCTTACCTTGGTCGACATCGGCGACGCGATCGAGGATGAATTCCGCCTCGTCACGGTGAAGTTCGCCGATCTTAACCGCCAGGATCTCGCTCTTGCTGTCCGCGAAGATGCTGACCGGGAACGCCAGCCCGATACCGAACGCATCGGCCGCGGCCAGACCGTCATCCTCGCCAATCAGCAACGGGTAATCGACCCGAGTCTGTTGCACGTACGCCAGTACATCCTCGCGAAAATCGACGGCGATGCCAACGATTTCCAAGCCTTGGCTGTGCCGTTCCGCGCGTAATTCATTAAGCAGCGGAATCTCGCGCCGGCAGGGCGCGCACCAGGTCGCCCAGAAATTGACGAGCAGCGGGCGGCCGGCAAATGAGGAGAGTTTAGTGGGCTTACCTGCGCGATCCGCGAGTTCGAAATCGGGCAGTCGGTCGGGCACTGCGCGCTTCGCGGTTGGCGGCGTCGGGGTGTCGGCGTTTGAGTCCGGCACGACATCCGGTTTAAAGCCACCTGCAGTCGCCACAGCGGGCGCTGCGGCGGGCGCAGCGCGCCAGCCCTGCAATGTGCCGTAGATCAGATAGCCGCCCAAGGCGGATATCGCAATGACGAGGATCAGCGCGCCGATGCGGCTGCGGGAGCTGGGGTTCGAAGTGGGTTCCACGGCGCCATTATGCAGCGCGCTCGCCCAACGCGCCGCAACGCCTGACGGCGCTCAACGTTCAATTTGCAGCGAGCGCTGCTCCTGCCGTCGCTTGGGTCACGACCCCCGCAAATTCTTCCGCCTTCATGAAGCCCACGACGCGATAGTTCGTGCGCTCCGTGCCATCAGGGCCATAGAACGCGATCGTCGGCGGACCGAAGATACCGAAGTGCTTGAGCAGCGCTTGGTCGTCGGTGTCGTTCGCCGTGACATCGGCTTGCAGCAGCACGGCGTCACCGAGCGCGGCATGCACCGACTGTGCGGTGAACGTGTACTTTTCCATTTCCTTGCACGACACACACCAATCCGCGTAGAAGTCGAGCATCACCGGGCGGTTGTTAGTGGCCGCCAAGGCGACCTCGCGCTCGAGATCGGCGACCGTCTTGATGCGCTTGAATTCCAGGTGTTCTTGCTTCGCCGCGAGTTGCGGAATCGGGGCGAGCGGGTCGGTGGCGCCCAGTGCCATGCCCGCCACGAGCGCCACGCCGTACAAGCCCGCAGCGGCACCCGCCACGCGCGCGCTCCAGCGTGCCGTGGTCGAACGCGTCACCGCGCGCACCAAGAACCAAGCGGCGACGAACAGCGGCACGGCCCACAGCAGCATGCCGAGCCAGCCCGGCACGATGCGCGCAAACATCCACGCTGCCACGCCGAGCAGCATGACGCCGAACAAATTCTTGACGGTGTCCATCCACGCGCCCGCGCGTGGCAGGAGCTTGCCCGCCGAGGCGCCGACGAGCAGCAGCGGCGTGCCCATGCCAAGGCTCATCGCGAAGAGCGAACTGCCGCCGCGCAACATGTCGCCCGTCTGGCTGATGACCGTCAAAGCGGCGATCAAGGGCGGCGCCACGCACGCCGTCACCACGAGGGCGGACAACGCGCCCATCACGGCCACGCCGATGAACGTGCCTGAGCGCTGGTTGTTAGATGTATTGGCCAGGCGTGTCTGGATCGCGGCCGGCATCTGGATGGTGAACAAGCCGAACATCGACAGCGCGAGGACGACGAACAGCGCACCGAACAGCGCCACGATCCACGGTTGGTTGAACGTGGCCTGCAAGTTGAAGCCCGAGCCGAGCGCGCCCGCAGCGATTCCGGCGCCGGTGTACATGAACGCCATGCCGAGCACGTATGCCAGCGACAGCAAGAAGCCGCGGCGCGACGATACTTCGCCGCCTTGGCCGGCGATGATGCCCGAGAGGATCGGTACCATCGGCAGCACGCAGGGCGTGAACGCCAGCAGCAGGCCTGCGCCGAAGAAGCTCAGCAGCACAAGCAGCAGGTTGCCATCGCGAATCAGTGCGGCGAGGCGGTCCTGCTCCGAGACGAAGGTCGAGTTGTTAGTCGAGGCAGCGCTCGCAGCGTCGATGCTGCCGCCACCACCGGGGGTGAGCGCTGCGGTCAGGGTTTTCGTGATCGGCGGATAGCAAAGGCCCGCGTCCGCGCAGCCCTGATACGTCACGTTGAAAGCTACGCTGCTCGTGCCAGGCGGCACCGAGAAGCTTGCCTGGACGGCGCGGCGATAGATTTCTTGCTCGCCGAAATACTCGTCGGTGTGCGGCTCGCCTTTCGGCAACACAACCGTGCCGAGCGTGCCGCCATTGACCGGTTCGACTTGCATGCGCTTCTTGTAGAGGTAGTACCCCTCGGCGATCACCCAATCGAGCTCGATCGTATTGGCGCCGCTCTGCGCTGCCGTCAGTTGGAATGCCACCTCGGGATCGAGAAATTCGTCGCCGCCCGAACTCGCGGCTGCGTTGAACGCCGCATCCACGGCACTGCCGCCCCCGCTGGTCGGGAGGGCCTTGGGAATCATCACCGTGCCGTCCCACGTCGTGGGTGGGTAGCACAGGCCGGCATCCGCACAGCCCTGCAACTTGAGCTTGAGCGTGACGATGTCGCCGGCGCTCGCGCCGCTGATCGGTGCCGTCACACTGAACTGGTTGCGAAAGACCACTTGCTCGCCGAAGTACTCGTCGGTGTGTATCTCGCCCTTGGGGTAGTTAGGAGTGCCGACGGTCACGCCGGGCGCATCGGTCTCGATGCCCATGCGCTTTTGGTACAGGTAGTAGCCCGGCGCAACGGTCCAGTCGACTTTGAGGTTCGCGCCGTCGGTGCTCACGGCATAGCGGAACGCTTGCTCGGGCGGCAGGAACTCGTCGTCCGCCGCGATTGCGGTATTCAGCGCGCACAGCGCCAACACACCTAACAACTGAGCTCGAAACTTCATATGCAGCGCCTAACTCTTTTCGCTCAAGCTTGCGAACTGGCCGAATGCGGCGCGACCTGCCGCTCAAGCCAAGCCAAATAACTCGCCGACCCTGCCACGATGGGCAGTGCGATGATCTCCGGTTCCTCGTGGGGGTGCATGGACTTGAGCCGCAGTTCCAAAGTGGGGTATCGCTCGACCGTGGTTTTGATCACCAACATCACTTCGGCATCCTCGACCGCCTGGCCGTTCCAGACATAAGTAGACCGCACGCAGGGCATTCGGTTTACACGAGCCACCAACCGCTCTGCGACCAGCTCGCTTGCGATGTCCATGGCTGTGGCCTCGTCTGGGCAAGCGCAGAGAACGGTTAAGTGCTGTGAATTCATAAGGATAGCGCTTCTTTGATGGCTCAGCAGGCTAGCAGGGCAGGAGCGACGCGCTGGGTGTCTGCGAACGCGCTGTCGCTGAATTGCTGCAACGCAATGACAAATCGGCGTGAATAACCCTTGATCTGTCACAATCCGCCCCTAGAATTAGCAGCCAATCGAGGGGAGTGCTAATAGCACCCTCTCGGCAATCCCAAACCCACTTTTAATAGTTAAGGAGCGAACCCATGAAGATTCGTCCTCTTCATGACCGCGTGATCGTGAAGCGTCTCGAAGAAGAGCGCGTTTCGGCCGGCGGCATTGTGATTCCGGACACTGCTGCCGAAAAGCCCGTCCAGGGCAAGATCGTTGCGGTCGGCAAAGGCAAGATCCTCGAGGACGGCAACGTCCGTGCCCTCGACGTCAAGGTCGGCGACAAGATCCTATTCGGCAAGTACTCCGGCACCGAAGTGAAGGTGGACGGGGAAGATCTCCTGGTCATGCGTGAAGAAGACGTCATGGCCGTCATCGAAGGGAAGTAATCACCATGGCAGCTAAAGAAGTTCGTTTTAGCGACGACGCCCGCCAGCGGATGTTCCGCGGCGTCAACATTCTTGCCAACGCCGTCAAGGCGACGCTCGGCCCGAAGGGCCGCAATGCGGTGCTCGAGAAGAGCTTCGGCGCCCCCACC
>CAYUIT010000045.1:4090-32548 GCA_964444835.1 uncultured Steroidobacteraceae bacterium | reverse complement strand
GGTTGTTAGTGAAGGCGCGGCGCGCGACCCGATGTTCCGCAAGGTCTTCGAGTCCGCCAGCAAGTTCGAGGCGAGCATTCGGCCGTGGTCGAAGATCGGCGAGCAGGCCTACTACAACGCCCGATCGAGCTGATTTCCTGTCCAGCACCGCCGCTGGCCGGGCAATCGGTGCCCGCGCCACGCGGCGATGGCATTTAGGGCCGTAAGTCCTTAATATGCCGAGCGCATTTCTACAGGTCTCGCGGGGTTTTCGGGTTGATCATGGCGACGCGTTGCACGGCGGTTTTAGGGTGGTTGTTGGTTGCGGTTCTGGCTTCGGCTCAAGCGGAAGCGCAAGTCGTCGGCGATCCGGCGCGCGGTGCCAAGCTCGGCTACACCTGCTTGGGTTGCCACGGCATTCCTAACTACAAAAACGTGAATCCCGTGTACCCGGTGCCGAAGCTCGGCGGCCAGCACCCGGAGTACCTCGTGCTCGCGCTCGCGGCCTACAAGAACAGCGAACGTGCGCACGGCACGATGCACGCGCAGGCTGTATCGATGAACGAACAAGACATGGCTGACGTTGCGGCCTATCTCGCCGGCACCGTGCTCAAAGCGCCCGCAACACCTGCGGCCCCACCGGCTGCGCCTGCCGTGCCCAAGGCGGTCGAAACGTGCACCGCGTGCCACGGCACCGATGGCATCGGTATCGTGCCGGAATATCCGACGCTTGCGGGGCAGCACCGCGAGTATCTCGAGCGCGCGCTCACCGACTACAAGCGCGGCAATCGCAAGAACCCGGTGATGGCCGGTTTTGCGGGCGCGCTGACGGCCGAGGACATCAAGGTCGTCTCGGCTTACTACTCGCAGCGCAAGCCAGGTCTGCACACCAGCAAACGCCGCTAATGTAGCTGGCGTGCGATGAACTCCGCGATCGTTCGCTGGTAGACGTCGCGGTTGCCTTTCTTGCGGAAGCCGTGGCCTTCGTCTTTGGCCGCGAGATACCACACCTCACCGCCGCGGCTGCGAATTTTGGCCACCATTTGCTCCGATTCGCTCGCCGGCACGCGGGGATCGTTCAAGCCTTGCACGACGAGCAGCGGGCGCGTGATGTGCTCGGCGTTGTTGAGCGGGGAAATGCGCTGCAAGAACGCACGCATGCGGGGGTCGCGCTCATCGCCATACTCCACGCGCCGCAGATCGCGTCGGTAGGCCGACGTGTTCTGCAAGAACGTGACGAAATTGCTGATACCGACGCTGTTGACGCCGCCTAACAACCGATCGCTGTAGTGGACGAGCGAGGCGAGTGTCATATAGCCGCCGTACGAACCGCCCATCACGATCACGCGCTTCGGATCGAGATCGCGCTGCAGTCCAATCCACACGAGCAACGCACCGATGTCCTTGACGGCATCCTCTCGCAAGCGACCGTTGTCGAGATTCAAGAACGTGCGGCCATAGCCCGTGGAGCCGCGCACGTTAGGTGTAATGACGGCCGCGCCCATCTCGTTCACCAAGTACTGCGTAAACTCTTTGAAGGCCGGCGTGGCCTGGCCTTCGGGGCCGCCATGGATGTCGATGATCACGGGGTGCGGCCCCGCGCCTCGCGGACGATAGATGAACGCGGGGATCTGTCGCGGCTTGCCACCGACACGATCGAATGTGGGGAAGCGAATCAAATCTGCGTCGACGAAGGTCTGAGCGTCGAGCGGGCCGAGTTCGCTTTTCGTCCAGCGCTGCATCGCATTGCGCGTGACGTCCATCACCCACACGTCGCGTTGGGTGGTAGCCGACTCGATGGTGAATGCGATGCGCGTTCCGGTGCGATCGAACTTCACATCGCTGATGATCGAGCGACTCACCGGGATGGCGATTTCGTTGCGCGAACTGAGATCGACCAGCGTGGCGGCACTGATACCGTCGACGTTGGCGACATACACGACATAGCGCCCATCGACGCTGACGTCGAACAATTCGATATCCCAGGGAATATGGCTCGTGATGACTTGCGTCGTGCCGGTTGTTAGGTCGACGATGCGCAGCTGTGCAAATTCGCTGCCCTTGTCCGAGACCACGTATACGCGCCGTCCATCGGGTGCGAACTTGGCGGCGCGGATGCTGACGGGCTCCTTGGCCGCATCGACGGGCGTGAGAGTGCCTGTCACGGCGTCGGCGATATGCAGATAACAATCGTTGATCGACAAGCAATTGAGCATCAGCAAGCTGCGGTCGTCGGGCGCCCAGTCGCGTACCGACCAGGTTCGGCCCATGCCGTTAGCGACGAAGCGCGGCGGCACGTTGCCGGGAAGATCGGCGATGTAGAGGTCGTAGCTCACGCCATCGCGGCCGTTGCCGACGAACGCGAGTCGTTTGCCGCTGCGGCTCCACAGGGCGTTCGCATGCAGCGACTTGCCATCGGTGATGAGTTGGGCTTTCCGCGTCGCCCAATCGAAGTAATACACCTGCGCGTTCTCGTTGCCGCCGACGTCCTTCAAGAACACGAAGCCCGGTGCGGTTGCAGTTTGTGGACTGGCCGCGCGCGAGATGGGCTCGCCAAAGAAGGTCAGTTGTTCGCGCGCCATCATGGGGCCGGCGACGCGGTGCAATTGCGTCGCGTCGGCAAAGCGCGTGCTGATCAGCATGCCGCCATCGGGTAGCCAGTCGACGAAGCTAGCGCTGCGGCTCTGCAGGTAGCGCTCGAGCTCGGCGACACGCTCGTGTGCAATGGGCGGCACATTTTCCAGAATCAGGCTGCCGCGTTCTTCGCGCGTTACGGCATGCGCGGTGGTCGCTACGAGGAACCCTGCAAGAAGCGCAAGTAAACGGTTCATGATGTGAAAAATCGTTTCAAGCAAAGAATGTTTTGCTATGTTGCCGCATTCATCGCACAACTTCGAGATCAGTCCATGGACGTTGTCAGGGAACGCCGCGCGAAACTCAAGGCCAAACTGGAGCGTCGCGAGTTCATCGTGGCACCGGGTGTGTTCGACATGATCTCCGCGATGCTCGCAGAGCGTGTTGGCTTCGATGCGGTGTATGCCTCTGGATACTGGCTTACGGCGTCATATCTCGGCATTCCCGATGCGGGGATTGCTACCTATACCGACATGCTCGCGCGTGTGTCGAAGGTCGTCGAGAAATCCACGGCGCCTGTAATTGCCGATGCCGACACGGGCTTCGGCGGCTTGCTCAACGTGCATCACACCGTGCGCGGCTACGAGCGCGCTGGCGTGGCTGCGATCCAGATCGAAGATCAAGAGTTTCCGAAGAAGTGCGGGCACACGCCCTATCGGCGGGTCGTGCCGATGGAAGATATGGTCGCGAAGATCCGCGTCGCGCTCGACGCGCGCGACGACCCCAACTTTATGGTGATTGCGCGCACCGATGCCCGTTCGGGCTCGGGCTTCGATGAGGCTGTGCGGCGTGGCGTGGCGTATGCCGAGGCAGGCGCCGACGTCGTGTTCGTCGAGGCGCTGCAATCGGAAGACGAAATGCGCCGTGCATGCGCCGCGATCGGCAAGCCCATGATGGCTAACATGTCGGATGGCGGCAAGACGCCGATTCGCTCGGCGCAGGAACTCGGCGCGCTGGGCTACTCACTCGCAATTTTTCCGGCAATGGCGGCGCTCGCGGCGAGCCACGCCATCGAGCGCGCGATGCTCAATTTGCGCGCGAACGGCACGAGTGCCTCTCCCAACGTGCCGCTGTTCTCATTCGATGAATTCTGCAAGATGGTGGGATTCGGCGACGTTTGGGCATTCGAAGAAAAATGGAAAGACGTGCTGCAGAAGTAGCGCGGCGTAGCTGATGGCGATTCCGAAACTCACCCACCACCCCGACGGGGTCACCGCCGTCGACAGCGAGTATCTGCGGCTCCAAATGGATGCCGTGCACGTCGTCGTGCAGCGCGGTCGCGCGGCCATCGTCGACACAGGCACTAACCACTCGGTGCCACTCGTACTGGCGACGCTCGACGAGCTCGGTGTGTTACCCGAGGCAGTGGATTTCGTATTCCTCACGCACGTGCATCTCGATCATGCCGGTGGCGCGGGCATGCTGATGCGGGCGCTGCCCAATGCGCGCGCGGTGGTGCATCCGCGGGGCGCACCGCACCTGATCGACCCTGCGAAGCTCATCGCAGGCTCGATTGCCGTGTACGGCGAGGCGCTGTATCGAAAGCTGTATGGCGATATTCGGCCGATCCCTGCCGAGCGCGTACTGGCTACCGCCGATCTGCAGCGCTTGAGCTTGAACGGGCGCGAATTCGAGTTCGTGCATACGCCCGGCCATGCCATGCACCATCAAGCGATCGTCGATTTGCAGACACGCTGCATCTTCACGGGCGACACCTTCGGTATTTCCTATCGCGAGTTCGACACGGCGAGCGGCGCGTACATCCTGCCGACCACCACGCCGACGCAGTTCGATCCCGAGCAGCTCACGGCGTCGATTGATCGACTGCTCGCCTATGCACCGCCTGCGCTCTATCTCACGCATTACAGCCGCGTCACCGATGTGCCGCGGCTCGGGGCTGAGCTCAAGGCACAGGTGGCGACGTTTGCAGCGATCGCGCGCGAACATGCCGGGGCGCCGGATGCGCAGACGCGGATTCGTGCGGCGCTGCGCGAATTGGCTGTGCGCGGACTGCGTGAACACGGTTGCAAGCTCAGCGATGCCGCGATCGACGAGTTGTTAGCCGGCGATTTCGAGTTGAACGCTGCCGGCCTGGTCGCGTGGCTTGCGCGCCAGGGGCACTAACCACTCACACGGGCAGTGGCAGCGCCGTCGATTCCTTGATGGTCGACAATGCGATGGTCGAGTTCACCGCCTGTACACCCGGAATGCGCGACAAGTGATCGAGAAAGAATGCCTCGTAGGCCTCGATGCTCGGCACGACGATGCGCAGCAGAAAGTCCTTGTCGCCTAACAACGAGTAGCAATCGAGCACTTGCGGATGGCGCTGCACTGCTTGCTCGAAGCGCGCCAGCGACTCGCGCCCGGTGGCGACCAGCTTCACTTGTGCGAACACGAGCACGTGCAACCCCACCGCTTTGCGATCGAGTAATGCCACGCGGCCCTTGATCGCGCCACCCTTCTCGAGCCGCTGCAGGCGGCGCCAAGCCGTGGTGGTGGTGACACTGCAGCGCTCCGCGAGCTCGCTGGCGGAAAGCGCAGCGTTCTGCTGCAGCGCGGCAAGGATGCGTAGATCCGTTCTATCGAGTTCTAGCGTCATTTCATTCCGCCAAAATGTGCGAAGACGCAATGATTATTCCACATTGACTCGTCCGGCCGAATGCCTCGCAACGAACTTTGCAGCGCGAGGCGACTATCATGGGCGGATTGGTCTCTCGCAGAGGGTTCGCTCGCTCATGCCGCGTCTGCACGTTCCGATTACGCCAACCCGCCCCGGCGACAAGCCGGACTTCAGCTATGTCGCCCTCTCGCCCGCCGGCGCGATCGCAAAGCCGCCGTTCAACGCACGCTCGCGCGAAGTGGAGTTTCTCTCCACGGGGCTCGTGCGCGTGCTGGACGACAATCATGTGGCTGTCGGGCCGTGGGACCCGCACCTGCACCCGCAAGATCTGCAGGTCGGCCTGCGGCACATGCTGCTCACGCGCATTTTCGATGAGCGCATGCAGCGCACGCAGCGGCAAGGCCGCATCTCCTTCTACATGCGCTCGTACGGCGAGGAAGCGGTGGCCGTGGCGCAAGGCATGGCGCTGCAACCGGGCGACATGTTGTTCCCGTCGTATCGGCAGCAAGGCTTGTACATGGTGCGCGGTCGGCCTCTGGTCGACTTGATGTGTCAGCTGCTCTCCAACACGCGCGACATGTGTAAAGGGCGCCAGTTGCCCGTGATGTACCACTGGACCACCGGGCGCATCTTCTCAATCAGCGGCAATCTAACAACTCAGTTCCCGCAAGCAGTGGGCTGGGCAATGGCGGCGTCGATCAAGGGCGAGGATCATGTCGCGTGCAGTTGGATCGGCGAGGGCTCGAGTGCCGAGGCTGATTTCCACCACGCATTGTTGTTCGCCTCGGTGTACCAAGCGCCCGTGATCTTGAACGTGGTGAACAATCAGTGGGCGATCTCCACGTTCCAAGGCTATGCAGGCGGTGAGCAACGCTCGTTCGCTGCGCGCGGACCCGGTTACGGTATGGCGGGTGTGCGCGTGGATGGCAACGATTTCCTCGCGGTGTATGCCGTCACGCAATGGGCTGCGCAACGTGCGCGCACGGGTGCTGGGCCGACGCTCATCGAGCTCGTCACGTACCGTGCCGCGGCGCACTCAACCAGCGACGATCCCACACGCTATCGCCCGAAAGACGACTACGAGTGCTGGCCGCTCGGCGATCCCGTGCTGCGGCTGAAGAATCACTTGATCGCACTCGGCGAGTGGTCCGAGGCGCGCCACACCGCACTCACGCAAGAACTCGACGAGCAAGTCGCTGCGGCGTGGAAGGAAGCTGTTAGCTACGGCACCTTGAATGAAGGGCCGCGCCTCGATCGCCATTTGATGTTCGAAGATGTCTACAAGGAACTCCCGGCGCGCTTGCAGCGCCAGAGCGAAGCGCTCGCGGAGGAGATTCGCCTGAATGCGGAACTCGGGCTCTCGGGGCCGAAGGAGTAACGCATGGGCACGATGAACATGATTCAGGCGCTGAACTCCGCTATGGACGTGATGATGGGGCGCGACAAGCGCGTGGTCGTCATCGGCGAGGACGTGGGTTACTTCGGCGGCGTGTTTCGCGTCACCGACGGGCTGCAACGCAAGTACGGTGATCAGCGCGTGCTCGATTCGCCGATCGCAGAGGGCGGTATCGTGGGCGCGGCCATTGGAATGGCCGTGAACGGTTTGAAGCCGGTGGCCGAGATTCAATTCGCCGACTACATCTATCCAGCGTACGACCAAATCGCGAGCGAACTCGCGCGCATCCGCTATCGCAGCGCGGGCGCGTTCTCAGCGGGTGTAACGATTCGCGCGCCGTGCGGTGGCGGCATTCGCGGCGGACAGACGCACTCGCAGAGCCCGGAGAGCTTGTTCACGCACATCTGCGGCATCAAAGTGGTGATGCCCTCGAATCCGTACGATGCGAAGGGTTTATTGATCGCTGCGATCGAGGATGACGACCCGGTCGTGTTCTTCGAGCCGAAGCGTATCTACAACGGGCCGTTCGATGGCGATCCTAACAAGCCGGCCGTGCCGTGGAGTTCGCATTCGAAAGGCGTCGTGCCCGATGGGTATTACACCGTGCCGATCGGCAAGGCCGAGATCGTCAAGGCGGGCGAGCAAGTGACGATCGTGACGTACGGCACGATGGTCTATGTCTGCGAAGCGGCGGCTAAGTTGTTAGGCCTCGATGCCGAGATCATCGACTTGCGCACCATGTCGCCGCTCGATACGGACACGATCTGCACATCCGTGCAGAAAACCGGCCGGTGCGTGGTAGCACACGAGGCGACGCGCTTCTCCGGCTTCGGGGCGGAGTTGTCGGCAACGATCCAAGAAGAGTGCTTTTGGCACCTCGAAGCGCCGATCGAGCGTGTCGCCGGTTGGGATACGCCCTATCCGCACGCGTTCGAATGGGAGTATTTTCCGGGCCAAGCACGCGTCGCGTTAGCACTGCGCCGCGTCATGGGGCAAACCGCGAGCGCTGCGGAGGGCGAAGGCTCATGAGCAAGTACGTGTTCAAGATGCCGGATCTGGGTGAAGGTACGGTGTCGGCGGAAGTCGTGGCATGGCACATCAAGCCCGGCGATCTCGTGCGCGAAGACCAAGTGATGTGCGAGGTGATGACGGAGAAAGCGGCGGTGGAAGTGCCGTCGCCGGTGACCGGGCGCGTGGTTGCGTTGACAGGCCAACCCGGCGATATGGTCGCGGTGGGCGCCGAACTCGTTGTGTTCGAAACCGATACGGCGGCGCCGGCAGCACCGGCTGCTGCGCCCGCAGCGCCAGTGCCCGCTGCAGCGGCAGTGGTTAGTACGGCGGCGGCCAAGAACGGTAACGGCGCATTCGTCGAAGCGCCGAGTGCCGCGCGCGGCCGGATCATGGCCTCGCCGGCCACGCGACGTCGGGCGAAGGAAGCGGGCGTCGATCTCGCAACCGTTGCGGGCTCCGGTCCTGCGGGCCGCATCGAACGCAAAGACCTCGACGACGTGCTCGCTGCGGCAGGGGGCACAACGCGGCCCGCCGCGCGCGGCGGCATGCGCGTCGCTCGCACCGGCACCGAGGAAATCAAAGTCATCGGGCTGCGGCGCGTGATCGCCGAACGCATGACCGAGGCAAAGCGCACGATTCCACATTTCTCGTATGTCGAGGAGGTGGACGTGACGGCGCTCGAGGCGCTGCGCAAGCATCTCAATTCCAAGCTCGCCAAAGGCGCCCCGACGCTCACGTTCTTGCCGCTGATCGCTGCGGCGCTGGCGCGCGTGCTGGAAGAATTTCCGCAATGTAACGCGGTGCATGACGCGGCGCGAGGCGTGATCGTGCGCCATCGTGCGGTAAATCTCGGCATCGCGACGCAGACGCCCCAAGGCTTGAAGGTGCCCGTCGTCAAGAACGCCGAGGCGCGCGGGTTACACGAACTCGCTGCCGAGATTCGTCGTGTCTCGGACAATGCCAAGACTAACAAGTCGCCCAAAGACGAGCTCACGGGCTCGACGATCACGATCACGAGCTTGGGTAAGCTCGGCGGCATCGTCTCGACGCCGGTCATCAATATGCCCGAGGTGGCCATCGTCGGAATCAATAAAGCGATCGAGCGGCCCGTGGTGGTCGACGGCGCGGTCACGGTGCGCTTGATGATGAATTTGAGCTCCTCGTTCGATCACCGCTTCGTCGATGGCTACGATGCCGCGGCGATGATCCAAGCACTCAAGGAGCGCCTGGAGCACCCTGCGACGATCTTCATCGACGGCTAGTGCCGAGTTGTTAGGCGTCAGTTGCGCCGCTGCGCGTAGCCGATGCCGTCGAGCCAAATCGCGCCGGTGGGGTCTTTAGGGTCGGTAACGATCAGGCGGCTCTCGCTCGAGCCATCGTCGTAAGTGATCGAGAGTGTGATGCCGTCGATGCGGTAGCGGCCACGCTGCGAGGGCGCAATGCTCGATACCGCCGTAGAGCCGCCGGAGACAGCCGCATAGGCGCCAGCGCCGCCGCCGCGGACGACCAAGCCATTCTTGCTGAACGCATAGCTGCGCCAGGCCGCGACGGAATCGGAGCCGCCGACGGCGACCGTGCCGGCACCCGAAAGCGAGCGGAAGAATCCATCGAGGCGAAATCCGGCTGGCAGCATCCCATAAGTCTTCGAGAACGCCAGCTTCTCCCATTCGCCTTTCGTGTTGATGATCTGCACCTCGCTGCCGCTACGACGCCAGCGCGTCCAGTCTTTGGGGTTGGCGCGTTGATGCGCTTGCAGGCCACCCGCGAACGATAGCGCTTCGATGTCTTTCAAGGCTTGGCCATCGCGAAACAGCACGATCGGATAGGCCGTAGTGGTTAGGAAGCCGCCGATACCCATCGTCATTCGCGTGTCGAATCCGAAACTGTCGATCGAGGGTGCGAGCTGGGATGCGGTACTGCTCGTTGCCTTCACGGGCGGTGCATTCACCGGCGGCTCACTCGCCGCTGCGCTTGCCGCGTTGGCGCTAGCCTTGGAGCTCGATGCGAGCGCCGCGAGAACCGTCGGCGACTCCGTCGCAATCTGCGAAGCCGGCAACTTCACGAGCGCGGCTGCACCCGGACAGCTCTGTTGCGGATACACCGACTGCATCGCTTTGCGAATCCCGCCGCGCAATTGCTCGATCTTGCCGCTCGCAACACGATCGTTTTCCAGCTCGGCGAGCCGTTGCCGTACGAGCGCCACTTGATTGCGTGCTTCCCATTCGGCGACAAGCTTGCGGGCGTCGCTCGACAAGCCGCCGCGCTCAGCGCAACCGCCCGCGAGGTAGTCGTAGGTCATCACGACCGTCGCGGCACGGACGAAGCCTTCGTCGTTGAAGTCGGGTGCAGCGAACGCTGCCGGTGCGGTGCCGAGCAGCAGGCCCATCACAACTCGCGCCGTCGCTGGATGCTTCACAATCACTCCCCTTGATCGCGCCTCGCGACAAAAAACGCCGCGCGAAGCTTAGCGCGGAAGTGTGAACGCGTGCTGAAGCTAAGGCTTATGCGCTCGCCTTGGTGCGCAGCAGCACCAACTCTTCGGCCGCGCTCGGGTGCAGCGCCACGGTGCTGTCCCACTGCGCCTTCGTGAGCCGCGCCTTCACTGCAACGGCCGCAAGCTGCGCCATCTCCGGCGCATCGGGCCCGGCAATGTGCACGCCGACCACTACGTCGGTGCGCGGGTCGACGACGAGCTTCATCAGCATGCGTTCCGGGTTGTTAGCGAGAATGTTCTTCATCGGGCGAAACGTCGTCTTGTAGACATCGACCGCACCGAGCTTCGTACGAGCCGCACTCTCGGTGAGGCCGACAACGCCGACCGGCGGCCGACAAAACACCGCGCTCGGAATGTCGCTGTGATCGACGGCGGTGGGTTTGCCGTTGTAAACCGTATCGGCGAACGCATGACCTTCGCGAATCGCCACGGGCGTGAGGTTCACGCGATTGGTGACGTCGCCAACGGCATAGATCGACGGAACGTTCGTCTGCGAATACGCGTCCACTTTGATGGCGCCTGCAGGTGTTAGGGCTACACCAGCGCGTTCGAGGCCGAGACCCGCGGTGTACGGCTCGCGGCCGATCGCGAACATCACGAGGTCCGCTTCGAGCGTGGTGTCGTCGGAGAGCGCACAGTGGTAGCCGCTCGACAACGCATCGATGCGCGTGAATACCGCGTTCATATGGAAGCGAATGCCGCAGTGTTGCATCTCGGCTTGCACGTGCGCGCGCACGTCGTCGTCGAAGCCACGCAGCACTTGAGGCCCACGGTAGAGCACGGTGGTTTCAACACCCAGCCCGTTGAAAATGGTGGCGAACTCGAGTGCGATGTAGCCACCGCCTGCAATCACGATGCGACGCGGCAGCTTCTCGAGCATGAAGGCGTCATTCGAGGTAATGCCGAACTCGGCGCCGGGCAACTCGCTCGGAATCACGGCGCGGCCACCCGTGGCGATGAGAATGCGCTCGGCCGTGACGAGTTTGTTTTGCTTCACGAGCCGCACGGTGTGGGCATCCACGACCTCCGCGCGATCTTCGATCGGCGTGACGCCCGCTTTCGCAAGGTTCTGCGAGTACAGGCCCGAGAGGCGCGACACCTCTTGCTGCACGTTGTGGCGCAGCGTGGGCCAATCGAAATGCGGATGGCCCACTTGCCAACCAAATCCCGCAGCATCGTGGAAAGCCTGCCGAAACTCGGCGCCGTAGACGAGCAGCTTCTTCGGCACGCAACCGCGAATCACACACGTGCCGCCGATTCGATACTCTTCGGCTACCGCTACGCGTGCGCCTGCGAGCGCTGCGATCCGCGATGCCCGTACGCCGCCGCTGCCGGCTCCGATCGTGAACAAGTCGTAGTCGTACTTCATGGCGGCATGTTATCGCGTCTCGTTGCCGAGTCGTCGTTCCAATCGCCGAACTCCGCGGCGCGATTCATGTCCTCGAACAGATCGCCGTACGTCGGGATCTCGCCGATGGCGCAGGCGGGCAGCACGAAATTGACGATCACGCAGCGCTCGTTCAAACGCAGAATCGTATTGCCGTTTGCGTCGCGCGTTAGGCGCTTCGTGTGTGCTTCCGACCAACGAAAGTGCGGCGGCGCGCGGGGTGTCGCCGGCGGTTCGGCGAGGCCCGGTGTGCGCTGCGGATCGAATGCGCGTGCTTGGCGGCGCGAGAGGCGCTCGGCTTCGAGCACGCGCGCTGCGGATGCTCCCACTTCGCTGCGCCAATCGATCGCTGATGCAGGGGTAGGGTCGGTGGCGAGCGGCGGCTTCGGCCCGGGCGGCGCGAAGCTGGGTCGAGCGACGCGCTCCGGTTGCGCTGCGGCTGACTTGTTAGTGGGATTCATAGCGGCCGCCTCCGGCGCTGCGGCGACCTCGAGCCAGGTGAGCCAGGCGTCGGGCGGGGCCGAGTGCCGCGCCGGTGAGCTCGACGTAGCGGCCACAAGATAGGCCAACACGCCAGCGTGCGCCGCGAGCACGACCGCGCCGATCGAGGCGCGGCGAGTAGTACACTGCTCGCGCCCGCCGGCCGCGACGACAGCGGCCGAGGCACGCCCGTGATGCATTTCGGACAGAGTCGATGCGCCTGCGAATAGTTCCCTGGATCGTGCTCGCACTGAGCCTCGCGGGTTGTACCGCGTGGCATAGCGATCGGCTGCGGCCGCTGGCCATCGGTGTGGCGGCCGCGGAGTTTCGTTGGCAGGCCGCTCGCTGGCCGCAGGACAGCGGCGAGCTCGTCGCGGCGGCCTGTGCGAGCGACCACGTGCTAGCGCGCGTCGCTGTAGCCTCCGACGGCCAGGATCCGCGCGCCGCCTGTATGGCCGAGTTCGCAACAGCGAAGGAAGTCACCTTGACGCCGGTGGCGCGTACCTTGCGCATCGACGTGCGCGACCGAACGACGGGGGCGCGCTGTCGAATGACGGTGCGTTATGCTGGCGACGAACGCGTGCGAGTCGTTGGCGTATCGGCCCAAGTTCGCACCACGCTCTTCCAGTGCCGCTGACGCGGCGTGTCTCGATCTAGTAGTTAGGTGTTAGCGATGAAACGATTCAAGGCATTCCGTATTCACGAAGAGAACAAGAAGATCGTCGCGAAATTCGAAGATCTGACGCTCGATGACTTGGGCGCCGGCGACGTCGTCATTCGCGTGCAGTACTCGGACATCAACTACAAGGACGCACTCGCGGCCACGGGCGCCGGCAAGATCCTGCGCAAGTATCCCCTCGTCGGCGGCATCGATCTCGCGGGTGTGGTCGAGACCTCGAGCGATACACGGTTCAAACCCGGCGATGCAGTGCTCGTGACAGGTTGCGGATTGTCGGAAACGCACGATGGCGGCTACGCCGAGTACGCGCGGGTGAGCGGCGATTCGGTCATTGCGATGCCCCCGGGCCTCGACGCGCGGCTCGCGATGGCGCTCGGCACGGCGGGCTTCACGGCGGGGCTCGCGATCCATCGCATGGAGCACAACGGCCAGTCGCCCGAGAAAGGGCCGATCGTCGTCACCGGCGCCACCGGCGGTGTCGGCAGCATCGCGATCGACATGCTGGCCGCGCGTGGCTACGAAGTGGTTGCGTTGACCGGCAAAGCGGAATCGAGCGACTACTTGAAGTTGTTAGGCGCCAGCAAGGTGCTGCTGCGAAAAGAAGTGAACTTTGGGTCGCGGCCACTCGAGGCCGTGCAGTTCGCGGGCGGGATCGACAATGTCGGCGGCGAAGTGCTCACCTGGCTCACGCGCACCGTGGATTTCTGGGGGAATATCGCCAGCATCGGTCTCGCCGGGAGTGCCGAGCTCCACACCACCGTGATGCCCTTCATTCTGCGGGGCGTGAACTTGTTAGGGATCAATTCATCAGCCACGCGCAGACCCGAGCGGTTGCGCGTGTGGGAGCGGATCGGCACGGATTTACGGCCGCGGCACCTCGACCAAATCGTTACGCGGACGGTGCCGTTCGCGGATTTGCCGGGCGCATTTCCGGCGCTCATGCAAGGCACATTGACCGGACGCACGCTCGTCAAAATCGGCTGATCGTTATGTGAAAATCTCGCGTCCGGGCCTTTGGCTCGGCAATTTGACGCGAGATTATGAGTGCGGCTTCACATTTCGCCGAGACGCGATGTGTGGGCAGCGCGCCGTCGCCGAAAGCACACATCGTCAGACTTGCGGCCCTAGATGGACCTACTGTCCGAAAGGCTGAAGACGATGCGTACCTCGAAGTTGTTGGGATTGACGACCGCGGCGTGTGCCGTGGCTGCCTCCTGGTGGTTCCTGCAAGCGGACGAAAAGTCTGCCCCTGCGAATTCGCCGGCTACCGTGAGCACGAGCGTTCCCGCGTTGGAAGCGGCGCGCGCCGGCGGCGTGAAAGCGCTCGCGCCAGTGCAGCAGCCCGTCGACACTCGAGTCGCAGGCAATCCTTGGGATGGTCACAACCAGAGCGAGGACTCGCTGCAAACGACGGCCGGGAATTTTGGCTCTAGCGAGTCTGCGCAAACGCAGATCGCGAAGCTCACACCTGCCCAATCGAGCGCACTCGAGCGCGCTGTGTCCGAAGGCCGCATCAGCCAGCGCTTGGCGGCCATCGCTCAAGCCGATTCGAATCGCATGGTGGAAGTGGTCGCGCGTCACGCCGATGGCGGCGGCTTCGACGACGCGGCGCTGCAAGCGCTCGGCGGCCAGGTTCTGCGCAGCTACAAGGAATTGCCCTTCACCGCCGTGCGCCTGCCGGCGAGTCGCGTCGGTGAGCTGCTCGGCAACAACGCCGTGCAGTTCGTCGATCTGAACGCTCGCATTTTGGCCGCCTCGGCCTCCGCTCGCCAGACGGCCGGTGTGCCGCTGTCGGGCACCGGCACGTCCTTCCCTGTGTCGACGACGCTCGGCGTCGCGGTGGTCGATTCGGGTGTCGCTGCGCACGGCGATCTCAATGTCGTCACGCGTGTGGTGTCGAACGATGCGCGCTCGAGCTTCATGGGCGACGTGTTCGATGGCTTCTACGAGTTTAGCTACTCGAACAGCCACGGCACCGACAACTGGAATTCGCAGTGGACTGAGCGTGGCGACGACAGCTCGCCGACCGCCGGCACGATCAACATCGGCGCTACCAACTGCCCCTACACCTATGTTCGTTGTTTGCGCATCAATGCGAACAACTCGACCACGACGGCCATCGAGCGGCGCGTGATGCTGACGGGCGCTCGCGAAGCGTGGATGTACTTCGATCACGCGTTGAGCAACGCGTCCGGCTCGGCCGAGCTCGTGCTCGAAGCCTCGGCGGACAACGGTGCGACGTGGAGCGCGCCGCTCGCGCGCATCAATCAAGCCGGCAGCGGCTCGATCGGTGGTGTCAACCTGGCGCCGTACTTGGGATCGCGGATGATGATCCGCTTCCGCGTCAACGATCCGGATAGCACCGCTGTTTTTGCGGTGGACAACATCAGCGTGTGGTTCCGCACCAGCACGTTCTTCCGCGATGCATTCGAGACGCAGAGCTATAACAACTGGGACGGCACGGATAGCTGGGCGTCGGCCTGGACCGAGATCGGCGATGGCACGGTCAGCGCCACCGCTGGCGCGATCCGTACCGAGTCTTCGACGGCTTGCCCGACGGGCGGCCGCTGCTTGCGCCTCGATGCGGCAGGCGGTGCGGGTGACTTGATCCAGCGTTCGATGAACCTCAGCAACACGTTCGCCGCGATGCTGTCGTTCGACTACGCGACGTCGGGCTTGAGTGCGGCGGGCGACTTCGTACTCGAAGCGTCGGCCAATGGCGGCACGAGCTGGACGGTGCTTGAGCAGTTCCGCACGAACGTCACCTCCGCGAATGTGCGCTACGACTTGTCGAATTTCCTGACGTCGAACGCGATGCTGCGCTTCCGCATCTTGAATGCGAACACGGCGGCGACGCTGCGCGTCGACAACGTCGAAGTGAATTTCGAGCGCGGTAACCAGAACGACCAGCTCGGTCACGGCACGCACGTCGCCGGCATCGTCGGCGGTAGCGGTAGCGCGAACTCGGGCTACGCCGGTGTCGCGCGCGGCGCCCGTATCCACAGCGTTCGCGTGCTCGACGGCCGCGGCCGCGGCACGGTTGCCGACTTGATCGGCGGTCTCGATTGGATTCTCGCGAACGGTGCATCGCGCGGCATCAAGGTCGTCAATCTCTCGCTCGGTGCGGGTGTTGCGACCAACGCGGCCAACGATCCGCTCGTCATCGCAGCCGAGCGCTTGTGGGATGCTGGCTTTGTCGTCGTCGCGTCGGCGGGCAACTATGGCCAGTACGGCCACATGACGATCACGAGCCCCGGCATCTCGCGCAAGGTGATCACGGTCGGCTCCATCACCGACAATGGCACCGGCAGCGTGCTCACCGACGACGTCGTCTCGTCGTTCTCATCGCGCGGTCCGACGCTGTTCGATCATACGCTGAAGCCCGACTTGTTAGCGCCGGGCAATCGCATCATCGCCACGGTCGGCTCCGACTCGCGTATGCGCGCTGCTTTCCCGGAGCGTGTGCCGAACTGCGGCACGAGCTGCACGGGCAACTACATGGAGCTCTCGGGCACCAGTATGGCGGCGCCGATGGTGGCGGGCACGGCGCTGCTGATGCTCACCAGGGATCCGACGCTGTCGCCGTCGACGGTGAAGGCTCGCCTGATGCGCTCGGCGCGCAAGATTGCGGGCGATCCCACGTCGGTTGGCGCGGGTGTGCTCAACGTGCCGGCTGCGCTCAACGATACGGGCGTGATGACGACGCAAGCGTTGTCGCCGAAGATGACCCGCTCGAGCGCCGGTTCGGCCATCATGGTTGAAGACACGGCCAAGCTGTGGGGCAACGCGATGTGGGGCGCGGGCTACCTGTGGCAGAACGGCTACCTCTGGTCTAACAACTTCACGTCGGCCAACGGCTATCTCTGGCCGGATGGCTACCTGTGGCAGAACGGCTACCTGTGGTCGAACGGCTACTTGTGGAACAACGGCTACCTGTGGAACAACGGGTACTTGTGGAGCGATGGGTATCTCTGGGAGAGCGCTGTGTCGGGCTCCGATGCGCTCGGCACCGCGAGCTTCATGAGCTCGATGCCTGAGGGTGATCCGGTCGCTGGCCAATAAGCAGCCGCTCGCGAATCGAGACAAGGCCGGCATGCAGCGCATGCCGGCCTTTGTCTTTTGGGGCGGCGGGCGCGCAATAGGCCTTGAATTTGACACTAATGTTATTTGAACCCCGTCACATTTTGCCCCCGGTCGAGGTTGCGCCACCTGCGGGCCCTCGGTTGGCCCCCTGGACACAATGGCGGCATTGAAGAGGCTCCACCTCGAAGGTTTAAAGACGATGCGTACGCTCAAGTTGTTAGGACTCGGAACCGCCGCCTGTGCAGCCGCCGCCGCGCTTTGGTGGCAGCCGCAAGACGAGGCGCCGAGCACTGTGGCCGCGCCACTCGCGACGCAAACGAGCGTCAAGGCGCTGGAAGCGGCCCAGGCCGCTGCACCCGCTACTAACAAGACGGAACGCAAGATCGACACGCGTGTCGCGGGCAACCCGTGGGACGGGCACCAATCGACGACGACTACAGGTAACAACTCGAACCAGCAGCTCGGTTCGCAATCGTCGCAGAGCGTCGCGCAGCGGACGAACGAGCAACGTGCTGTTGCAGAGGCCGTCGAGGAAGGCCGCATGAGCGAGCGCTTGGCGGTATTCGCGCAAGCCAACTCAGCTCGCTCGGTCGAAGTGATGGTGCGCCACGCCGACGACGGTTCGTTCGACACCCAGCGCGTTGAGGCGCTCGGTGGCCAAGTCCTGCGCACGTACGAGAACTTCCCGCTGACGGCCGTGCGCGTGCCGGCAAATCGCCTTGCGGCGCTCGCGAGCGCGCAGGACGTCGGCTATATGGATCTGAACGCGCGCGTCTACGCGTCCTCCGCCGCGGCGCGCCAAACAGCGGGTGTGCCCAACTCGGGCGTCGGCACGGCTTTCCCGGTGTCAACTACGATGGGCGTGGCAGTGCTCGACTCGGGCGTGTCGACCCACACCGACCTCAACGTCGTCAATCGCGTCGTGTTCAACGACGCGACCTCGAGCTTCATCGGTGACCTGTTCGACGGCTTCTACCAAGTGAGCTACAACAACAGCCACGGCACCGATAACTGGAGTGCGACGCCGTGGACCGAAGTTGGCGACGACGGCAGCTTCCAGTCGGGTAAGCAGCGCATCGTGTTCGAGAACTGCCCGTGGTACTTCTACGACCAGTGCTTGCAGTTAGACGGCAACGCGTCGACGGCGAGCTGGATCGAGCGCACCGTCAACATCACGGGTGCACGTGAAGGTTGGTTGTTCTTTGATTACAACCTGACGAACGTGTCGGGCACGGCGGCGTTCGTGCTCGAAGCCTCGGCCGACGGCGGTCAAACTTGGAGCGGCCCGCTCGAGACGATTGCGCAGACCGGTTCTGGCAACATGAGCTACGGCAGCTCGGTCGACATCACGCCTTACATGTCGACGAAGACGAAGATCCGCTTCCGCGTCACTGATCCGGATCCGAGCGCGATTTTCACGCTCGATAACGTCGGCGTGTGGTTCCGCACGAGCGAGTACTACCGTGACGATTTCGACGTCGTGAACTACAGCGGCAACTCGTACTCGCCGCTGGCGTTCTCGTCCTCTTGGACGGAAAGCGGCGACGGCACCACGAGCCCGAGCGCCGGCTCCATTCGCATCGAGTCGAGCCTCAACTGTCCGTCATCCAGCAGCTTGTGCTTACGCCTGGCGGCGAGCGGTGGCACGAACGACAGCATCCAGCGCTCGATGAATCTTGCGGGCGTGTTCTCCGCAATGGTTTCGTTCGACTACAAGACGGTGGGCTTTCCCTCGTCTGGCGTGTTTGTGTTCGAAGTGTCGGCCGATGGCGGTACGACTTGGACGGAGCTCGGACGCGCCAACTCCAACACCTGGCAAGCCGACGTTCGCTACGACATCACACGCTTTGCGACAGCCAATACGCGCATTCGCTTCCGCGTGCTGAACGGCGCAGCCGTCGGTGTGCTGCGTATCGATAACCTCGAGATCAACTTCGAGCGCGGTAACGTCAACGACCAGCTCGGTCACGGTACACACATCGCGGGCATCATCGGCGGCTCGAATGGCAACAGCGCCGCCGCTAACTTCACCGGTGTCGCACGCGGTGCGCGCATTCACCAAGTGCGCGTGCTCGACGGTCGTGGCCGCGGCACGGTGGCGGACCTGATCGCGGGCCTCGACTGGGTGGCCTCGAACGCGACAGCGCAGAACATCAAGGTCGTCAACATGTCGCTCGGCACGGGCGTTACGCAGAGTGTCGCGAACGACCCGCTCGTGCTCGCCGCCGAGCGCGTGTGGGACCAGGGCATCGTCGTCGTCGCTTCGGCGGGTAACTTCGGCCAGTTCGGCAACATGACGATCACGAGCCCCGGTAACTCGCGCAAGATCATCACGGTCGGCTCGATCACGGACAACAACACGGGCAATCTCTTCACGGACGACTACGTGTCGACGTACTCGTCGCGCGGTCCGACGTTGATCGACCACACGCTGAAGCCCGACTTGTTAGCACCGGGCAATCGCGTCGTGGCCGCGGTCGGCTCCGACTCGCGCTTACGGACGGGGAACCCCGACCGCGTGCCGGCGTGCGGTGCGGGTTGCGCGGGCAACTACATGGAGCTCTCGGGCACCAGCATGGCGGCCGCGATGGTCTCCGGCACGGCGCTCCTGATGCTGACGAAGGATCCGACGCTGTCGCCGTCGACGGTGAAGGCTCGCCTGATGCGCTCGGCGCGCAAGATTGCGGGCGATCCGACGTCGGTCGGTGCGGGCGTGCTCAACGTGCCGGCCGCGCTCAACGACACAGGCGTCATGACGACGCAGGCGTTGTCGCCCAAGATGACGCGCTCGAGCTTGGGCTCGGCCATCATGGTCGAAGATACGGCCAAGCTCTGGGGCAACGCGATCTGGGGCTCGGGGTACCTGTGGCAGAACGGCTACCTCTGGTCTAACAACTACACGTCGGCCAATGGCTATCTCTGGTCCGACGGCTACTTGTGGCAGAACGGCTATCTGTGGTCGAACGGCTACTTGTGGAACAACGGCTACCTGTGGAGCAACGGCTACCTGTGGAGCAACGGCTACTTGTGGGAGAACGCGGTGCAGGGCACGGACGCGCTTTGCAGCACGAGCACCCAGAGCGGCCTGCTGCGCGGCGACTGATTGTTCCCACAATGGACGCCGCGTTGCACGGTCCCGGAGTGAACGTCGAGAGACTACGGTAGTTGCGCTAAACTCGGAGGCCCGGCCTAGCCGGTCACCCTCCGAGGAAGCCTTCACCGTATGTCAGCTCCTGTCTCCGCTGGTGCGCGCTTGCGTGCCGCTGTCGAAGCCGAACGCCCCCTGCAGGTCGTCGGCACGATCAATGCGTACACCTCCTTGCTCGCCGAGAAGAGCGGCTTCCGTGCCATCTATCTCTCGGGCGCTGGCGTCGCCAACGCGTCGTTCGGCTTGCCCGATCTCGGCATCACTTCGCTCAACGATGTGTGCGAAGACGTGCGCCGCATCACCTCGGCCACCGAGCTCCCGTTGTTAGTGGATGCCGATACCGGCTGGGGTGCTGCGTTCAACATCGCGCGCACGTGCGCCGATCTCATCAAGTCGGGCGCCGGCGGCATGCATCTCGAAGATCAAGTCATGGCGAAGCGCTGTGGTCATCGGCCAGGCAAAGCGCTCGTCAGTTGTGAAGAGATGGTCGATCGCATCAAGGCGGCGGTCGATGGGCGCACCGATTCCAAGTTCGTCATCATGGCGCGTACCGACGCGCATGCCGTGGAAGGGCAGCAAGCTGCCGTCGATCGTGCGCTGAGCTATGTCGAGGCCGGTGCCGACATGATCTTCGCTGAGGCGCTGGCTACGCTCGAGGAATATCAGCAATTCACCGCCAAGGTGAAGGTGCCCGTGCTCGCGAACATCACTGAGTTTGGCAAGACGCCTTTGTTCACCACGCAAGAGCTTGCCGGTGTTGGCGTGCGCCTCGTGTTGTATCCGTTGTCTGCTTTCCGTGCGATGAGCAAGGCTGCGTTGAACGTGTACGGCGCGATTCGTCGCGACGGCACGCAGAAAGCTGTGGTCGATACGATGCAAACCCGGATGGAGTTGTACGATGTACTCGGCTATCACGAGTACGAGCGCAAATTGGACGAGTTGTTCGGCAAAGAGAAGAAGTGAGCGAGTGCCATGAGTGAACCTGCCGCGCCGGCCGCCGCCGGCCCCAAGCCCAAGAAGTCTGTCGCCCTGTCGGGCGTGCCCGCTGGCAACACGGCGCTGTGCACCGTGGGCCGCAGCGGCAACGACCTGAACTATCGCGGCTACGATATCCTCGAAATCGCAGAAACCTGCGAGTTCGAAGAAATCGCTCACTTGTTAGTTCACGGCAAGCTGCCTAACAAGGCGGAGCTCGCGGGCTATAAGAACAAGCTCAAGAGCCTGCGCGAAGTGCCGCTCACCGTGCTCAACGTCCTCGAGCAACTGCCGGCCGCCTCGCACCCGATGGACGTGATGCGCACGGCCGTCTCGGCGCTCGGCTGCGCACTGCCGGAGAAGGACGACCACAATATCGCGGGGGCCCGCGACATCGTCGATCGGCTCATCGCGTCGCTCGGTTCGATGCTTTGCTATTGGTATCACTACTCGCATGCTGGCAAGCGCATCGATGTCGCCACGGACGACGACTCGGTTGCCGGCCATTTCCTCAATCTGCTGCATCAAGAAAAGCCACGCGCGTCTTGGGTGCGCGCGATGCACACGTCGCTCAATTTGTACGCCGAGCACGAGTTCAACGCCTCCACGTTCACGGCGCGCGTCGTCGCCGGTACCGGTTCGGACATGCACTCTTGTATCTCTGGCGCCATCGGGGCGCTGCGCGGGCCGAAGCACGGCGGCGCCAACGAAGTGGCGTTCGAAGTGCAAAAGCGCTACGACACGCCTGATGCTGCTGAGGCCGACATCCGCGCTCGCGTGGCTAACAAGGAAGTCGTCATCGGCTTTGGCCATCCGGTGTATACGATCGGCGATCCCCGCAATCAGATCATCAAAGGCGTTGCCAAGCGGCTCTCGCAAGAAGCGGGCGACATGAAGATGTTCAGCATCGCCGAGCGGCTCGAGAGCGTGATGTGGGACATCAAGAAGATGTTCCCGAACCTCGACTGGTTCAGCGCCGTGAGCTACCACATGATGGGCGTGCCCACGGCGATGTTCACGCCGCTGTTCGTCATCGCGCGCACCACGGGTTGGGGCGCGCACGTGATCGAGCAACGCATCGACGGTAAGATCATCCGTCCGAGCGCCAATTACACGGGGCCAGAAGACCAGAAGTTCGTGCCGCTCGCACAGCGGCCGTAGCGTGGCATTGCGACTGACGGAACTCGGTTGTCAGTTCAGGATGGGTTCAGACGCTTTCGCCTAGCTTCGCTGACACGAAACTAAAACCGCGAAGGGCTCCCATGGCACACCGGCTGCACCGATACCTCCTGATCGCGCTAGTCGTGCTGGTCCCGCACGACTTCGCCATTGCGTCGTCTACCAGCGATGTACAGACGCTGATCGAAGGACGCGATCCGCGCGCGCTCGCGGCGGCGCTGTCCCTCACGAAGTCTGACCCGAAGAATGCGGACGCCTGGGTGCTACTCACTCGTGCACAGCTCACGGGCGGCAAGCTGCCTGCGGCGATCGACTCCGCCAAGCGCGCTGTCGATCTCGATCCTAACAATTCGCGTGCGCATTTCTGGCTCGGTAATGCCTATGGTTCCAACGCGCTGGCCAGCGGGATGCTCACGCAAATGCGCATGGCGACCAAAGCGCGTGACGCGTTCGAGAAAGCGGTCGCACTCGATCCTAACAACCTGGAGGCGCGTCAGTCGCTCGTCGAGTTCTACACGCGGGCACCACGAGTCATCGGTGGCGGTATCGACAAGGCGCGCGCCCAGGCGACGGAGATTGCCAAGCGGGACGCTTACGCAGGCCATCTCGCGCGCGGCACCGTGGCTGCAGCGGAAGAGAAAGTGGACGAATCCGTGAAGGAGTACCAAGCCGCGATTCGGCTCAAGCCCGATTCGATCGACGCGCGCCTCGCGATCGGTCTCGTCTACCAGCAGGCCAAACGCTGGGACGATGCGTTCGCACACTTTACTACCTGGACTCGCGAGGCACCGACGGTGTCGCGGGCCTGGTATCAGTTAGGGCGCACGTCGGCGCTATCGAACAGCCGGCATGAGCAAGGCGTGGCGGCCATGAAGCGCTACCTCGAGGTGCCGCGCGGCCCCGGGGATCCGGAACCCCAGCACGCGTACTACCGCATGGGCCAGATCTATGCGCACGCGGGCCAGGTTGTCGAAGCGCGAGCGGCATTCGAGGCCGCGCTCAAGCTCGACCCGAAGATGAAGGGTGCGCGGGAGGAATTGCAGAAGCTGCAGTAGCGCCAGCGCACCTGTCGGCCACGCGGCCGGTGCGCTCTGGACTTTAGTCGACCTGTGCGGCAGCATCCGGCGCCCTACGCCCAACCACGCCTGAGAGTTATGTCCGCACACGATTACAAGTCCGCGAAGCGCCCCGATCCCGATCAAGTTCTCGTCGACATCGCCGAGTACGCCCAGAGCTACGTCATCAATAGCGCCCAAGCCTACGAGACGGCGCGCTACTGCTTGATGGACACGCTCGCGTGCGGCTTTCAGGCACTCAAATACCCCGCGTGCACCAAGATGTTAGGCCCGGTCGTTCCGGGCGCCACGATGCCGGGCGGCGCGCGCGTGCCAGGCACGAGCTACGAGCTCGACCCGGTGATGGGTGCGTTCAACATCGGCGCGATGGTGCGCTGGCTCGACTTCAACGACACGTGGCTCGCTGCGGAGTGGGGTCATCCGTCCGACAACTTGGGCGGCATCCTGGCCGTCGCCGATTACCTCTCGCGTCGCGCCATTGCGCAAGGGCAAAAGCCGCTGACGGTGCGCGATGTGCTCACGGCGATGATCAAGGCGCACGAAGTGCAAGGCATTCTCGCGCTCGAGAACAGTTTCAATCGCGTGGGCCTCGATCACGTGTTGTTAGTGCGCGTCGCTTCCACGGCGGTCGTCACGGCAATGCTCGGCGGCAGCAAAGAGCAAATCATCAATGCCGTGTCGAATGCGTGGATCGATGGCGGCGCGTTGCGCACCTATCGCCATGCGCCGAATACCGGCTCGCGCAAGAGCTGGGCAGCCGGCGATGCCACGTCGCGCGCTGTGCGCCATGCGTTCATCGCGCTGAAGAACGAGATGGGTTATCCGTCGGCACTGTCGGCCAAGACCTGGGGCTTCCAAGATGTGCTGTTCAAGCAGAAGCCGATCGTGATTCCGCAGCCGCTCGGCAGCTACGTGATGGAGAACGTGCTGTTCAAGATCAGCTTCCCGGCTGAGTTCCACGCGCAAACCGCGGTGGAGTGCGCGATGACGCTGCATCCGCACGTGAAGGACAAGATCGATCAGATCGACAAGATCGTGATCGAGACGCAAGAGCCTGGCGTGCGCATCATCGACAAGACGGGCCCGCTCGCAAACCCGGCCGATCGCGACCATTGCATTCAGTACATGGTGGCGATCCCGCTCATCTTCGGTCGCCTCACGGCCGAGGATTACGAGGACAAGATCGCGAACGATCCGCGCGTCGATGGCTTGCGCAACAAGATGCAAGTGAAGGAAAACGAAACCTTCACGAAGGAATACTACGAGCGCGACAAGCGCTACATCGGCAACGCCGTGCAAGTGTTCTTCAAGGACGGCAGCAAGACCGAGCGTGTGCATGTCGATTTCCCGATCGGCCACCGCAAGCGGCGCGCCGAGGGCATGCCAGTGCTCGTGAAGAAAGTGGAAGCGTCGGTCGCGGCGCACTTCCCGGCAAAGCAAGCGGAAGCGATCAACGCGATGTTCAAGCGCGCCGATCTCGATTCGCTGCCCGTGAATGAGTTCGTGGCGCAGCTCGTCACGAATCAGTAGTTAGGCATGACAGCAGACAACCCGAGCGAGGCTGGCTGGAAAGCTCGCCTCGCCTCGGGCGCTCACTCGCTCGGCGTGCCGCTCGACGCGGCGCAGCTCGCAGCGTTGTGGCGGCTCGCGAATCTGCTGCGCGAGCGCAATCAGCACGTCAACCTCACGTCGATCGACACGCTCGACGGCATCCTCGGCGTACACATGCTCGACAGCTTGTCGGTGGCCCCGCATCTCGGCGAGGGGCGCCGCATCATCGATGTGGGCACTGGCGGCGGCTTTCCGGGCTTGCCACTGGCGATCGCGTGCCCGCAGCGCGAGTTCGTATTGATCGACGGTACGCAGAAGAAAATTGCGTTCGTGCAAGAGGCGATCGCAGCGCTCGGGCTCACCAACGTCACTGCAGAAGCAGCGCGCGCCGAGCAGTTCCAACCTGCGGTGCCGTTTGACATCGTACTGCTGCGCGCCGTGGCGTCTCTCGACACGATCGTCAAGCAGACGCGCCACCTGTTGCGCAAACCCGGTGGTGTCATTCTGGCGATGAAGGGCAAGCATCCCGAGGCTGAAATTGCGGCACTGCCGCGCGGCTGGCATGTCGACGCCCAGCCGCTCACCGTGCCGTCGCTCGAAGCCGAGCGCACGCTCGTGCGCCTCACACCGACGCGTTAGCGCCGCGTTTCGTTAGCTCACGCCCGCTCGACGAGCCTGCTGCGCTACACTCACGCCCATGAAACAGGTGATCGCCGTCGCCAACCAAAAGGGCGGTGTCGGCAAGACAACCACAGCCGTGAATCTCGCCGCGTCGCTCGCGGCGACACGCCGGCGCGTGCTGCTGGTCGACCTCGACCCACAGGGCAATGCCACGATGGGTTGCGGCGTCGACAAGTCGTCGCTCGAGCGCGGCTCGGGCGATGTACTCGTCGGCGATACCGATGCGGCATCGGCGATCATCGCGCTTGAGTCTACGCCCGGCATGTCGCTGCTGCCGTCGAACCAGGATCTCACGGCGGCGGAAGTGCGTCTGCTCACGATGATGGCCGGCCGCGAAATGCGGCTGCGCAATGCGCTGAAGCCGATACGCTCGCAGTACGACGTGATCCTGATCGACTGTCCGCCCGCGCTCAACATGCTCACCGTGAACGCGCTCGTCGCGGCCGATAGCGTATTGATCCCGATGCAGTGCGAGTACTACGCACTCGAAGGCCTCTCGGCACTTGTTAGCACGATCGAGCAGATTCGCGCGTCGGTGAATCCCGATCTCGAAATCGAAGGCATCCTGCGTACGATGTTCGATCCGCGCAATAATCTCGCGAACGAAGTGTCGTCGCAGTTGATGACGCATTTCGGCGAGAAGGTGTTTCGCACGATCGTGCCGCGCAACGTGCGGCTCGCCGAGGCCCCGTCTTTCGGGAAGCCCGTGTTGTTGCACGACAAGGAATCGCGCGGAGCGCTCGCGTACCTCGCCCTCGCGGGCGAGATGATTCGGCGTGACGAAGACAGCCGCGCCGGCGCTCCGCCAAGCGAGCCAGAGCGTGAGCCCCGAGGCGAACCCTTAGGCTGACAGGCTGTCGCTTATGTCGCATCCGCGGCCCTTACTCCCACGGCGGCCTAACTAGATTTCGCAGCCTTCACGCCGCGAAATGTGTCACATCGAGCCGTGACGTACGGCACTGCGATTTGCGGCCAACCGCACTAGATTGCGGGTATGACTGCCACCCTGCCGCGACACGAATTGAGCGGCGCCGACTCCGGAATCGATCCGGGTTTGCGCATTCGCTCGGCGCAGCTCGCGCAGGCCTACGAGCGGCTGCGCGCTTCCGCCGTGATCACGATCGGGGCCGCCGCGCTGTTCTACGGCTTGCTGTCGTCACTGTTCCCGCTCGACATGCTGCGTGCGTGGCTCGGCTCGGTCATCGTGGTGGCAGTACTGCGGTTTGCGTTATGGCGTTGGCACGATCGCGTGCGCCCAGCGCCCTCCGACATGCGCCAGTGGGAGTGGATGTTCTTCCTCACCGCCTGCGCCGCAGCGCTCACGTGGTCGATCGGCGCGGTCACGCTGTTGCCCGTGGCCGAGAAATGGGAAGTGGCCATCGTGTTGGTGCCGCTCTTCTCGGTCGCGTCCGTGGCGGCAACCTCGCTTGCGATGCACTTGCCCTCGTACATATCCTTCTTGTTGCTTGCGGTGTCGCCAGCCTGCTTCTGGCTCATCAACGCGGGCGGCACGCCGCGCTTGTTAGGCTTTGCAATCTTGATGGGCCTCGCAGCGCTGCTGTTCACGGGCTACATGGCGTGGCGCGCGAACACGCGGCTCCTGGCTACAGAGCTCGCGCTGTCAAAAGCGTTGCTCGATGCCGCGGCGGCGCAGAGTGCTGCCGAGCAAGCGAACCGCGCTAAATCACGTTTCCTCGCCAACATGAGCCACGAGATCCGCACGCCCCTGAACGGCGTGCTCGGCATGACCGAGTTGTTAGGCGCATCGACGCTCACGCCGAAACAGCAACAACACGTGCAGCTCCTGGCGCAATCTGCGGAGCATTTGCTCGGCATCGTCAACGACGTGCTCGACGTCGCGCGCATTGAAGCGGGCCGGCTCAAACTCGAATCACAGCCGTTCGATATCCGTGAACTCGTGGCCGAATCGATCGGCATGTTTGCTCCCACCGCAGGTGCGAAGGGCTTGCGACTCGACTACGCCATCGACCCGGACGTGCCTGTGATCGCCATGGGCGATGCACTGCGTTTGAAACAAGTCCTGATGAACCTGCTGTCGAACTCGGTGAAGTTCACCGAGCGCGGCAGCATTCATCTGCGGGTGTCGGTGGAGGCTGTGCCCGCCGAAAAGACAAGCGTGCGTTTTGCGGTGATCGATACCGGATGCGGCATCGCGCCAGAGGCGCTCGAGCGGATTTTCGCCGCATTCACGCAGGGCGATGAGAGTTCCACGCGGCGCATCGGTGGCACGGGTTTGGGCCTCGCGATCGCGCGCGAGCTCACGCATTTGATGAATGGCCGCATCGGTGTCGAGAGCGCCGTGGGCACTGGCTCGACGTTCTGGTTCACGGCGGAGTTTGCGGCGGCCGAAAGCGCCCCGCGTGCGGCCGCGAGCGCAGCGCCGGTTACCACGACGCTCGCACCGGCCGGCTGCAAGATCCTCGTCGTCGAAGACAACGCCATCAATCGCACGTTGATCGAGGCGATGCTCACGCAGCTCCGCCAAGACGCCGATTTTGCGCACGATGGCGAACAAGCACTCGAGCGTTTGGCGCAGCACACCTACGATCTCGTGTTCATGGATTTTCAACTGCCCGGCATCGACGGCTTGGAGGCGACGCGGCGCATTCGCGCGTACGGCCATCGCACGCGCGCCGGCAAACACCTGCCGATCGTGGCACTCACCGCGAATGCATTCGAGACCGATCGTCGTAATGCACGCGTCGCCGGCATGGACGATTTCCTGGCCAAGCCCATGCGGATTGCGGAGCTCGCGACCGTGCTCGAGCGCTGGAGGCCGCAAGCGGACGACGCGATCGACGACGCTGCTGACGAGCGAATTCGCTATGATCGCGCGCATGAGTCAGAAGAAGCCGAGTCTGGGGCGCGGTCTGGAAGCGTTGCTGGGCCAGATGTCGCCGCGGCCGGCGGCGGCCGGCACGGCTAACGAGCCAGCGACCGCGGCACCGCGCCTTCCGGGCGATGAGCTTGCCCGGCTCCCCGTCGATCTCTTGCAGCGCGGCAAATATCAGCCGCGCGTCGACATGCGCCAGGAGTCGCTCGAAGAATTGGCGGCGTCGATTCG
>CAYUIT010000045.1:0-3990 GCA_964444835.1 uncultured Steroidobacteraceae bacterium | reverse complement strand
TCGCGTGCGGCTGTTAGTAACTTGCTGCGCTTGCTCGAACTTGCGCCCGAGGTCATGGAGTACGTCGAGAAGCGTGAGCTCGAAATGGGCCATGCCCGCGCACTGCTGGCATTGAGTGGCCGACGGCAGCAAGTCGAAGTGGGCGGGCTCGTGGCGAAGAAGGGCTTATCGGTGCGCGAGACCGAAGCGCTCGTGCGCCGGATGCAGCAACCGGCGGGCAAGCGCGACCGCAGCGGCGACGACGAGCGCGATCCGAACGTACGCAAGCTCGAGGACGACCTCGCCGAGAAGCTCGGCGCGAAGGTGGCCATCCAGGCCACTGCTGCCGGCAAAGGCAAGCTGGTCGTGAGTTTCAATTCGCTTGATGAACTCGACGGCATCCTCGCCCATATCCAATAGCGGTCGCCTCGGCCAGCAGTAAAATTTCACAGAATGCTGCAGTGCAGCGTCTTGAACAAACGGGGATCGTCCCGTATACTCGCGCGCCTTCGCCGGCAGCCCCTCTAAGTGGTTGCCGGAAAAGGTAAAAGCAAGGCTGCGCGGCTCTCTCGGGCGCGCGGCTTTTAGCCCCCCGGGAACGGAGTCAAGAGAGTGTCCGCGGAGCGTGCCCCGTCGGCTGATCTAGGCATCAGCAAAGTTCGGCGGCTCGCAGTGTGGATCCTCGCAGCGCAAGTCGCCGCCACGCTGAGCATCGCACTCGTTGCGTACCTCGTGGTGGGCCCAGACGCTGCAGCCTCGGCTCTCGCGGGAGGCGGCATCGGTGTCGTCGCCAATTTTTTCATGGCTCTGCAATCGCTCCGTCCGGCAGCGAGTGCGGGCCAAGCACTGGGACGCATGATGTTGGGCCAGGGCGCGAAGGTGTTCATGACCCTCGCGGGCTTTCTGGTCCTTGCTCGCACGCCCGATGTGGTGTGGGCAGCGGCGATCGTGGGCTACATGGCCACCATCGTCGTGTTTTGGCTGGTGCCCGTTTTGGCGGCGCGCCGGCTGCCGCCGCGCTCGTTGGGCTCGGCAGGCGGTAGTTAGTAGGTAGTGGGTAACTGAGTCTCGCAGGTTCTCAAGGGTCAAGGCTAAACAAGAATGGCGGCTGAACACGGCGCAAGCGAAACGCCCACCGATTACATCGTCCACCACTTGACGCATTTGAAGGTGGGCGAGGGCTTCTGGACTTGGCACATCGATACCCTCCTGATGTCGTCGCTGCTCGCGGCGCTGGTGGCGTGGTTCCTGTACAGCGGTGCGAAGAAAGCCGCGGCGGGCGTGCCCTCGAAGTTCGTCGGCTTCGTCGAAATGATCTACGAGTTCGTCGACGACCAGGTCGCCGACATCTATCACGGCAACCGCGCGTTCCTCGTTGCGCTGGGCTTGTCGCTCTTTACTTGGGTCGTCGCGATGAACGCGATGGACCTGTTGCCGCTCGATCTGCCCGGTAAAGTGGCGAGCGTCTTCGGCGCCGAGTACTTCCGCGTGCTGCCCACCGCCGATCTCAACGGCACCGTGGCGATGGCCATCGTGGTGCTGGTGCTTGTGATCGCCTACGCCGTGCGCGCCAAGGGCGTCGGTGGCTATATGCACGAATTTGCGACGGCGCCGTTCGGCCCGTGGGGCTTCCTCGGCAACATCCCGCTCAATTTCATCGAACTCCTGTCCAAGCCCGTGTCGTTGTCGATGCGGTTGTTCGGCAACATGTACGCGGGTGAGCTGCTCTTCATGTTGATTGCGCTCCTCGGCATGGGCGCGATGTCGGCAGGGTTGTCAGTACTCGGCGGCGGCTTGTTCATCGGCCAGATCATCGCCGGCGCAGCGTGGGCGATCTTCCACATCCTGATCGTCTTGCTCCAAGCCTACATTTTCATGGTTCTTCCCATCGTCTACATCTCGATGGCGGAAGAGCATCACTGATTTGATTGATCGATTTTTCGTTCGTTTAGACCAACTCGACTGTTACGGAGATTGAAATGGAAGCAGCAATTGCAGCCGTCCAAGCGTCCACCGCGATCGGCATCGGCATCATCATTGGCCTCGGCGCCATCGGCGCTTGTATCGGTATCGGCATCATGGGCGCCAAGTTCCTGGAATCGGCCGCGCGCCAGCCGGAACTCACGCCGATGCTGCAAGGCCGCATGTTCCTCCTCGCCGGCCTCATCGACGCGGCGTTCCTGATCGGCGTGGGTCTCGCCATGCTGTTCGCGTTCGCCAACCCGCTGCTCTCCAAGGTCACCGGCTAACGATTGTTAGTTCGTGATACTTAGGTTGTTAGTTACAGCGGGAGAAGGTTCATGACGATCAACGCCACATTCATCGGCCAGATCATCGTATTCCTGATCCTGCTTTGGTTCATCGCGAAGTTCGTCACGCCCGCCATCAGCCAGGCGATCGCCGAGCGGCAAAAGAAAATTGCCGACGGTCTCGCCGCCGCCGAGAAGGGGCAGAAGGATCTCGCCGAGGCGCAATCGCGCGCCGATGGCGTGATTCGCGAAGCGAAAGAGCGCGCGAACCAAATCATCGATCAGGCGAATCGCCGAGCGAACGAGCTCGTCGACGCAGCGAAGGCGCAAGCCACGCACGAAGGCGAGCGCATCGTTACGGCGGCACGCACGGAAGCCACTACGGAAGCCTCACGCGCACGCGATGCGCTGCGGCGTGAAGTGGGCGGCCTCGTCGTCTCCGGTACGTCGCGCTTGTTAGAGCGCGAAGTGGATGCGAAGACGCACGCGCAGCTTCTCGACAAGCTCGCTGACGAAATCGCACGCGCCTAGCGGTTCAACCCACGAGACACGAAGCAGCACCATGGCAGAGAACGCAACACTTGCACGTCCTTACGCCCGCGCCGCTTTCGAGCACGCGGTGGCCGGCAATGCGCTGGCTGCGTGGGGCACGTTCCTGAGCGGCGCCAAGCTCGCCGTCGGCGATGCGCGTGTCGCACAGTTGATCGGCAATCCGCACGTGCAGCCCGCCGAGCTCGTCGAGTTCATCGCGGGCGTGACGGGCGCAAGCGGCAACGAGTCCGTGCGGAACTTCTTGCAGTTGTTAGCCGCGAACGGCCGCGTCGATCTCTTGCCCGAGATCGCCGAGCAGTTCGAGCTATTGCGCGCCGAAAAGGAAAACACCGTCGATGTCGAGTTGGTCTCGGCGGTGGCCTTGTCGGCCGAACAGCAGCAGAAGTTCCAAGCGGCCCTCACGCAGCGTTTGAAGCGCACCGTGCGGCTGCATCTCGCTGTCGACCCGTCGCTGCTCGGTGGCGCCGTGGTCAAGGCGGGCGATTTCGTGATCGATGGTTCACTCAAGGGCCGCGTGGAGCGGCTCGGTACGACGATCGCCGGCTAGTTAGCCGCGGCGCCGTCACACTACTTCGGGATACCTAAGACATGTCAGTCAAAGCCTCGGAAATTTCGGATCTCATCAAGCAACGCATCGAGAAGTTCTCGAATGCCAACGAAGCGCGCAACGTCGGCACTGTCGTTTCAGTGACAGACGGCATCACGCGCATTCACGGCCTGGCCGATGCGAAGTACGGCGAAATGCTCGAGTTCCCGGGCAACGTGTTCGGCCTCGCGCTGAACCTCGAGTCCGACTCGGTCGGCGCCGTGGTGCTCGGTGAGTACAAAGGCATCACCGAAGGCGACACGGTCAAGACCACGGGCCGCATTCTCGAAGTGCCGGTCGGCCCCGAGTTGTTAGGCCGCGTCGTCGACGCGCTCGGCAACCCGATCGACGGCAAAGGCCCGCTCAAGACCACGCGCACCGCGCCGGTCGAGCGCGTGGCGCCGGGCGTCATTTATCGTAAGAGCGTGAGCCAACCGGTGCAGACCGGCTACAAGGCCGTCGACTCGATGGTCCCGATCGGCCGCGGCCAGCGTGAGTTGATCATCGGCGACCGCCAGACCGGCAAGACCGCGCTCGCCGTCGACACGATCATCAACCAGAAGTCGTCGGGCATTAAGTGCATCTACGTCGCGATCGGCCAGAAGCAGTCGTCGATCGCCAACG
>CAYUIT010000044.1:7219-33295 GCA_964444835.1 uncultured Steroidobacteraceae bacterium | reverse complement strand
CTCGAAAATCCCACCGACGTAGTAAGTCGTCTCGGTGCCATTCGCGCCATAATTGGCGACCTGCCGGTAGTACTGCCGATTGCCGTTGTAGGCAAACGTGCTCTGTATAGATCCTTCTGTAATTGACCCCGGCAGATCGAAGCTCGTCCATGCGATCGTTTTGCCGCGTCCCGTCGTCATGTTGCCGTTGTTGTCGTAACTGAACGTCCATCCATTCGAGGTGCTTGCAACGGCGTGCCTGCGTGTCGGGTGATAGGTGTAATTGAACGCGACGTTGTTGGCCCCAATGCCTTCGCTCTTGTAGGTGATATTCCCGGCTGCATCGAGCGTGACGTTGAGATTGGTAGAGCCGTTGAGGGTGGAGTAGTCCAGCCGGTCAAGCTGATCGTAGAAAAACTCCTCCGTGAGCGATCGGTTGGTATCGATGCGCTTCTTGAGGTTTTCGTTAGGATCCCACTCAAAAGTGAGATTCTGGTGCTGGCTGTATGCGCCGCTCGTGCCGCTTCGCCGAGAATTCAGGTGGCCTGTGAGCGGGTCATAATCGGAGTAGACGCGAACGCCGTTGCCGAATCGTTCGTCGATCGGATTGCCACGTGCATCCATGTCGCCTAACTGCCACCATATCGTGGCGGGGGCATCAAAGTTGCGGATGCTGGTTAATTCATTATTGACATACAGGTGCTCGGCGCGCAGCCACTGCGTACCGGTGCTGTCCGGATAGCCGAGCGTTTGCAAAAGTCCGGTGGTCGCGTTGTAGGCATAGTCAATCTGGAAGGGCTGACCGTCGAGCATGAAATCCGTCACGAAGGGGCGACCAAAACTGTCGTATGTGTACGTTTCGGAACCGCCCGGAAACGTCATCGACCTGAGCCGACCGTGGTTGCGATTGGACGCGGACGTCGTGCTAGCGTTGCCGTAACTCCAAGTCGTGTTGCCCCCAGGTTCCTGGCGCTGGAGCAAACGGCCGGCATTGTCAAAAATGAAGCTTCGCGTCCAAGATGGCGCGGTCGTTTTGGCGTCCCTCTCATTCACAACCTCGCCGAGCGAGTTGACATTGAACGTGCGTGCCCCGCCATTCGGGTCGTTCATGCCCGTGCGATGACCACGGAGATTATAAATGTGTGTGGTTAGGACTCCGATCGGATCGGTACTCGAGATAAGGTTTCCGAAGTGGTCGTAGAGGTGGGTGGTAACGCCGCCCGTACCTGGATCCGTAATCCTGCGAGTCTTGCCGCGGACATCGACTATCTTCTGCGTGACATTCGACTTCGCGTCCGTGTAGGACAACCGTCGACCTTCGAATGCAATGCTTGTCTGTCGATCGAGCGCGCCCGCCGCAGTATAGAACTTGTCAATCGCGGGTCGGTCCAACTCATCGAACGTGTAGACGTGATAGGCCCAGGCCTGCGCTGCATACCCTGGCATCCATGCGACGACGCGGCGACCGCGCGAGTCATATTCATTGACTTGATAGGCCAGTTTATTGGCTGCGTTGTTCTTCTCGTCGTATCGAAGGCGGTTCATGCCGTCGAAGAACTGCATCTCGAGTCGAAGAACTGCATCGGTAGTACTCAAGTGCTCCTGGTAAACGACGGATCGCAAGTCGGCAACGCCGCAGAAGCTGTTAGTCGCGACGCAGTTGTAGCGAGTCCAACGGATCTTCGTGTTGTCCATCCGGGTCTCGAGACGCTTACGGCCATACTCGTCGTAATCCCATTGCAACCAAACGCCGCTTGCATCCGTCTGCCGCTTCGGTGTGCCGTACTCGTACGAGTACTCGTTAGTGGTTATGTCGCCGACCGGATTCGTAATGGACTCAGGAAACTGACAGCGGGTGCCGAAGTTTGTGGTCGTCGTACGCGTCGGCATATTGGTGCCATCGGGGCGCCTGCCAACGACAGAAACTAGATTCGTATTGCCGCAGCTGTCAAAGCCAAACGTGGTTGTGACGCGCAGCGTCGAGCTTGCGGGCTCGATGGTTTCAATGCGATTTCGGCACGCCGCGAGCGTTATCGTGTCCTTTGTCATCTCAACTGAGCGCGTTTGCGTGGTGCTATCGGGAAGCCGGCTCGCCACGGTCTGCGTGTAGGGTAGGCCGACGCACCAATTGGTCGTGTCGGGCGCATGGAACGCGTTCGTCGTTGTCGTCGTATAGGTCCTGGTGCCGGTGTCTGGCGAGTCGACGTCTTTGTCCTCCAAATCGACTGCGACCGTCGTGACATTGCCGTAAACATTCGGCGCGGACGCCGTCGTGCGTTTTTCCGTGATCTGAACGCCGTTCTTGGGTCCACCGAGTTCGTAACCCTTCTCCACAGTGTAGGTCTGATATACCCGGTAGCGGGACTCTTGGCCCGAGGAGTCGAGCGCGAAAGACCAGTCCTGCGCGACGGAGCTAACTAACGGCCCAGTCGCACTCGTCTGTCGAACATCGCGGTAATTGACCGTGCCGGTGCGCGGGAAGTCGCGGTTGTAGAACTCGCTTGTCACCAACGTGGTCCGACTGTCGGTGATGCCGACGCGACTGAATCCGAGGAAACCTCGACCCTCCAGGTTCAGCCAGCCCCGCCAGTACCAATAACTTTGCGTGTAAGTATCGTAGACCTGCGCGCCAGAAACTCGCCCGGAGCGCGGTGTTACGAGCGTCGTGACATACATCGGTCCGTTAAAGACCCGATTGGGAAACGTGGCATCGTCATATGCCACGTAGTTGTTGCGCGTGATGTTGTCGTACGCCATCGCTTGGCCCATGCCGTAACCATCGTAAATCGAGGTGGCGAGGTCCGGCGGCGTGAATGCGCCGTTGTGCAGGCGAACGAAGATGTCGTTGCCGCTAAAGTTGTACGTGTAGTACAGGAGATCCGATTGGGCGTCGCCATTGGTATCGACGACGAATGCGATGGCCGACGCACCCGGGTCGGCTACGCCAGTACCCACTGCGGGCGCTAGCGAGTCGCCAAGCGATCGAATCAATCGCCACTCTGTGCCATTGGGGGCAAGAATATCGAGTCGATCGTCGCCGTCCCAATCCATGACAACAGCGCGTGTTGCACCGGTATCCGTGATGCCGGTGCTAACTGCCGGCGCAAGAATTGGCTCAGGAGGGTCGAATAGCGTCGCCCCAGCGCGCCCGCAGCGCGAGACTGCAAGGTTCCAAACGCCGCCAGATGCGAATACGAGATCGGTGCAGCGATCGTTGTTGATGTCGGCAAGAATGGGTTGGGCGCTGAATGGGGCCGAAACCGCATCGACGCTCCAATAGGCTCCGGAAGTGTTCGAAAACCACACTTCCCAGCGCAGCCCGGCCGACGATGAGGTGTAGACCAGGAAATCGAGTCGACCGTCGGCATTGAAATCCGCCGTTTCGACTTGCGATCGAAACATCACCTGCGCGCCGCTACCAAAAGGCGCCGAGTTGCCGAAGATTGTGCCACTGGGTAGCGTCAGGAGCGTTTGCACGGCCGCGAATGCGCCACCGGTATTTCGGCGCCACTGCACGGATGTACCGCTGACATTTAGCAGGTCGTCGCGTCCGTCCCCATCAACGTCGCCAGTTAGAACGTCTCCCCAAATTCCGGAGGCGTACGAGAAACCTAACGACGTCGATGTCCATCCCGATGCAGTCGCGTCGACCACGACGTACTCAGTGTTCAGCGCCAACGAACCGCGTACGCCGATGAATCCGACGCGACCGTCGCCGTTAAAATCGAACGGCAGCAACGGGCGAGCATTCTGGCCCGTAAAATTTGTCGAAACGGCGGCGCCGAACGTCCCGTTTACTTGGCCCGGTGCCACAGAGACCGCGTTTCCGCCGACTGTTTGGTAGAGCAGATCGGTTCGGCCGTCGGCGTTGTAGTCGACCGGTATGACGTTCGGGCTCGCGGCAACGCTGAGAGCGGTGATTTGCGCTCCTACGCCGGGGGCACCGGACTGATACGTCACGGTGGTCGGCAGCAGGCAACTCGTTGCGCCGCATTCCTGGACTGCCGTCAGGCGACTCTGGCCCGTCGTCGCGCTTTGGTCGTACGCTAGGTTGTACGCGCGCTGCGTGACCCAGGACGACCCTGACCTCGACTGAACGACAATTGCGCTCAGGCGCTTCGACTCCCTAACAATGCCACCAACCGTGTAGCCGACCAACGTATCGCCGCTCGGTCTTGCTTCGTACTGAAATAAAACCTGGTAGTTAGCAGGCTGCCCAGTGGCACTCAACGTGTACTCAATTCGAAGGGGGCGATAGCCTCCCGTCGTATTGGGGGCGTCCTCGTCGTAAATGAAACGCATCGAATTGCCGATGCGGTCCCGCACGCTGGACAGCGCCCACTCGCGCGGATAACTCGATCCGACCGCCTCAATGCGTGAATCGGCGCTGTTGCCGTATTCGTGAATCAGACCGTCCTTCTCCTTGACCTCCCACCATTCGATAGCAGAGGTAAATGCTGCAGGCTTTGGCGTCGCTCGCGAATAGTCATCGACTTCGGTCGAGTAAATCGCGTTTCCTGGTGCCGAACCATCCAGCAGTCGCAACTGAGCGCCGCCCAGGCAGTAGCGATCACCGAGCGAATTCAGATTGGGGCTTGAAGCCTGGCCATTCTGCGCCCACGTCGCGTTACAGCGCGTCACCGCCGCAAGGCCACTCAGAGACCAGCCATCCCCTAACAATCCGTCGCCACCCTGGCTCGAGTACGTCAATGCGAGTGAGGGCTGCAGGTCACGGATGCCGGGCGGCGTCCAAATCGGAATTGTGTATGTCGACGCGCCGGTTGGCGAAACGGCGAACTCTCCGGCCGTACGGCCGGCTGCCGTTGGGAAGGTCGTATTGAGTGCTTGAGACTGGGCGTCGACGCGACCAAACAATGCCGCGAGCACGTCCGTCGCAGACGAACGCGTCGGTGGCGTTGGCAGCGGTACTGGCTGTGTTGCGAAGGGTGAACGGACATGGCGCCCAACGTTCGCGAGCCACTCGGCGGGCTGGAAGTCAATCGGCTGCCAACGATCAGATTCTTCCTTCACGATCGCGGCGGTAGGTGCCGTCAGCGCTGCTGTGAGCAGAATCGTCGCGATCGGTACACGCAAGTTTCGAGGCTTGATTGCGCGGTGAGCCGCACTTCGAATCCAGGCCAAAGTTGCGTCCATGACTAACGACCGCATACGACCTCCCGATTCGTCGAGCAGGTTGTGCGAATGGCTCTATGGGAAAACGTTGCGCGCGGACTATTGCAAGAAGATGTCAGACGCGCTGAAATGAATAGCCAATTTTGTTGTTAGGTTTCCGTGCAGGAGTCGGGTTCTGTCACGAGCAGGAAGATTCTCCATCTGCACGTTGCGCAACATCTATAGAGTGGTCGGGAAAGGCTGGTACGCTCAGGCTTTTCGAAGTCTAGGTCGCAGACGCTTCATGCAATGGGCGCCGATCCGAGTGACGCACTGCAGCAGTCAAGCCGCGAGCGTTGGCGCCTTAATCGCGCGGCCGTTGTTAGCCCACAGACCGCGCCACATCGGCGTCCGTCAGTATCGAGGCGGGCAGGCGCAGATTCTCGCGAGCGGCGAGTACCGCATGGGCAGCCTGCGGCACTTCACGGAGGCGCGAGCGAACTTCGATCAGCTCGCGCTCTTCGGTGATCCGAATCCCTTCGGGCTGCCGCGTGGCCGCTTCGATCTCTGTCTTGGCGCATTACCAGGTACAGCGTTTCGGTGACGGTATCCCGGATCGAGCTTGCGGCACGCGTCGACGAGTTCGCCTTGCAGCAACAGACCACGATTGACGCGCGCTAACGAATCGTCTGGCGCGAGGGTGATCGCATGCTCGAATGCGACCAGCGCTCGATCTCGCTCGCAACGCGCGGCATATGCCATGCCCAGGTTGTTAGCCGCGCGGGCGTTGCGTGGCGCTTGCTCGGTGACATACGTCCAATAGCCTACTTCGGTCGCATAGATGCGGTTGTGTCGCGCGGTGGCGAGTGTGAGCACGCTCACGACGGCGATAGCCGCAGCGCTGCCGAACACGGGCTGCCAGCGCCACAGTCGGAGCAGGCCCATTGCTACGAGCCATGCAGGCCCGATGAGCGCGAGGTAAAGCTGCCGGTCGCTGACTGCATCGAGCCGGGGTGCGATCGAGTTGGTCGGCGCAAGCCACACGAAGAACCACAACACGCCAAACGCGATGGCGGGGCGACGCCGCACATTCCAAAACCCGAGTGCGAGGATCGCGAAGACGGCTGCGCCGCGCAACAGCACGGGCCATTCCGGCGCACTGACGTAGGCTAATGCTGGATCGGGGTTCGGCGAGCGAACGAGCAACAGCTGACCGATTAGGTAGGTGAGGCCATTGGCTTGGGTGAGCAAATTCCCCATTAGAGTTTTGTCGGCACCACCGAGCACGATCAGGCGCCAGTACGAAGTGGTTAGTAACAAGATCGTGACGGCGCCTGCGGCCGCCCAGAAGAACGGCGCAGCCTTCCGAGCGGCGGCGCGCCAGTCGAGTCCGTCGATGATGACGAGCCACAACACGATCACGAACGGCAGCGCGATCGCGCTCTCCTTGACGCCGAGTGCACAAAGGAATGCGACGATTGCTGCGAGCTGTATTGCGCGCGCTGCAGATCGCTGTCGCGACCATACGAAGAGCGCCAGGCTCACCAGGCACGCGAATCCCACGAGCGAACTCGAGCGCCCAGACACATACGTGACGGCTTGTGTCTGCACCGGGTGCAGCGCAAACAGACTTGCCGTGACGAACGCAGCCGCGGCTGCCGTCAATTGCGTCACCTGCGGGAGCAACCGGCTTGCTGCTTGAGTGATGAGCCAAAACACGAGGAGTGCGTTCGCCGCATGCAGCAGGACGTTGACCGCGCGAAAGCCAGCAGGGTTTGGCCCGAACTCGTGGTTCAACGCGTACGTGAGCTTGAGTAGGGGGCGTATGCCTGGCATCGAGTGCCACCAGGCCGCGAGCGACTGCACGCGCGCTTCCTCGACGATGACGTTCCAGTCATCGAACTGAAAGCTGTGCGGCAGCGTGGGCCACCAGAGTAGCGTTATCGCGCCGACGAGTGCCCCGCATGCCGCTGCGATGGCGCCGCGTGGCAATGCCATCATGGCGTTTCGAGGGTGGCGAGCGGATCGCTCGCAGTCGCAAGCAGACCGGAAGCAGTCCACCAGCGATTCGGTGCGTCTAACAACACGAGCCAGATCCGACGCTCCTGGCGTTGTGCGTAAACCAGCACGCACTTTCCCGCCGCGGATGTGAAGCCACTCTTCATGCCAACGACGCCGTCCTCCCGACCGATGAGCGCGTTCGTATTCGTGACATGGATGCTGCGGCCCGCCAGCGTTCGCAGGGTTGCCTCAGGCAGGCGTACGCGGGCGGCGATCTCCGGTTGCGAGATTGCGGCTGCTCCGAGCCGCAACAAGTCGCGCACCGTCGTCCGTTGGCCCGCCGCGTCGAAGCCGCAAGGATCGACGAAATGCGATGCCTGCATGCCAAGCGCGCGAGCGCGTTCGTTGAGCTTTGCGGCGAACTCCGTTTGATTGGCCGAGTAATGCTCCACTAACGCGATGCAGGCGTCGTTCCCGGAGCGAACCAACATGGCGGTGAGCAGCTCGCCAGCGGCGAGTTGCTCGCCGGCGCGCAGAGCGATGCGGGTGCCTCGTGCGGCCGCGGCGCGCGTGCTCACGGTCACAACGGCTTGCGGATCCCACCCTCCGTCGAGCAGCACCAGTGCAGTGAGTAGCTTCGTGAGCGAGGCTGGCGCATGCGGATGATCGATCCGGCGCCCCCACTTGAGCGCGCCGTCGACCACGACCGCGTAGGCACTCGCTGCGCGCGGCAGGGGATCGGCCAGCGGCGGCTCTGTAGCCGCCGCCAACGCGACGTGCGCCAATGCCGCCGCGAGCGCGACGCGTGCGCGAATTCGTCGCACGGCGGTCGTGCGCGACTCGTTAGCTACCGCCGAAGATGTTACGTAGCGCCTTCTTGGCCTTTTGGGCCGCGTCCTTAGCCTTGTCCTTGGCCGACACGGGCGCTGTTTCCCCGTCGGCGTTCGTCGCGTCTGAGGCGGCAGCGTCTGTGCCGGCCGTTGCGCTGCCGGCTGCGGACGGCGGCGCGCTGAGATCTGTCGCTTGTGCACCTTCGGCCGCGAACTTCAGGCCCCAGCGTGCGCAGAATGCCTTGTACTGGGGGTTCTTCGCGTCGGTGAAGCCTCGGCCCGAACACTCTTGCTTGCCGATAGCATCGGCCTGCGCGGGTGAGAAGTGGATTAGAAAGCCCCAGTCACCGGCGGCTTCTGCCTCTTCGACCAGGCGCTTTTTCAGCACGGCGATATCGCCGAAGCCACAATCGCGCGTGTAGTACGCGTGCGTGTAGCGGAGCAATTGCTTCTTCTGCGCGGGCGTGACAGCGCTCGCCGCTTGCTTCTTGCGCATGCGCTCGTCGTAGTCGAGGCTCCAGAAGCCAGCGCGCGTGCCCACGTACTTGCAGGCCTCGGCCTTCGACTTGGGATCGTCGCAGACGGTCGCGTCGCCACCGCCGCCATCAAACGGATAGTAAGTGGTTAGGTTGATTGCGGTCTGGTAAGGATCTTTCTTCATACGCTCGAGCGGATCGCGACATGCCTTCGCCTTAGCGGCCGCAGCAGCCGCGAGACCTTCTTTCTCGGCCTTGCGGATTCGTCGCTCGATCTCGGCCGCATCGCAAGAACCGGGAAGCTTAGTCATCTCGGAAGACATCATCATGGTCATGCCTCCCTCGCGAGTCATCTTTATCGTGGTGCGCGACTTGTCCGGGCCTTCGCTGATGGTCTCGATCGAGCCTTCGCCGGCATTCTCGCCCGTGCAGCGCATCTTCGCGCTGAAGCGATTGCCGGAGCGCTTCATGTCGTACATCTCGCAGTTCTCGGGCGGGCTCGACAAGGCCTCGTCGCGCTGCTTGATCGGGACGCAGATCTCGCTAGTTTGCCCCGGCATTTTCATGCCGTTCATTTCCATGGTGGCGCTCTGGCGCCACTTCTCGCCGGGCACGGGTTCTTGCGCGTGGGCCGGATTCGGAACGGCGAGTGAGCAAAGAATGGCGGCAACGCCGGACAGAGCGAGCGAAGATTTCGGGGACATGCGCGACTCCGCGATCGAGCGCCGACCTTGGCGCGACGTTCGATTGTCGGATCGCAAGCGGGGCGCGGATATCCCACGTTGGCGGGACACGCGCCCGGCATGGCACGCGAGAAGCCGTCGCGAACTCACACAGCGAGGGCCGTATGAGCTCGCGACGGAGTGCTGGGCTAGGCGACGGCGTCGCTCGCGGTCTTCTGGGTCGCTGCGGGAGTCGTCGCAGCCGGCGCAGCCGCACCAGTCACAGAGAGCGTGCGTAACGTCTTCGCGAACAAGTTGTTCGCGGCCGCCTGCTCGGTATCGTTGGGCGGCGTCTGCGCCTCCACGGCGGCGCTCACGAGCTCAATCTTCCAGCGCATCGAGAACTCGATGCGACCGCTCGTTGCGCCACTGCTGCCGAGCGTTTCCATCACATTGCGCAAGAAGCCGGAGAGCAAGTTCTGGATGGCTGCGGTCGGCGATTGTGCGACCGGCGGGGTGCTGGTCGTTGCCGGGGCAGTGGTCGTCGTCGCCGGTGGCGTCGAGCTCGTGGCTGTTGCCGTCGGCGTGCTCGTCGTCGCGGGCGTTGTGCTGGTCGACGTCGTTGGTTTAGTGCCCGACGAGGCCGGCGTCGACGGCGTCGCCGTGCTCGTCGGCTTCGGCGTGCTGGTCGTCGAGGTCGTCGCCGGCGTGGTCGTCGGCTTCGGCGTTGTCGGGTTGTTAGCGGGGGCCGCAGGCACTTCGCTCGGCACCGGGCGGCCGCGCTCGCGCAGCGAGAGCTTCAGTGCAAAGTTCGCAATCTGCTCGGAGTCGAAACCCAACTGGTTAGCGGCGGCGAATGCCTTCTGGATATCGCCTTGAAAGAACTCTTTCGCGATGGCGTCGACATCGGCGACGAGGTCCTCGATGGCCTCGAGTTCGTCGGCATTCAGATTGCCTTTGACCTCGAGCTGCACTTTGCCCGAGCCCATCGAGAAGACCTTGGTATCGGCTGACGCAGATTCCGGTCCGACTTGCTCGCGCGCCCTGAAACGGATCTGCACGCGATCGCCTTCTTGCGTCGTGATATCCAAGCTCGCCTTCTGCTTGCGCACATACGTGGCCGGCGCCGCGCTCGTTTGTTCCGAGCGGGATGCGGTCACCGTTAGGGCCTTGCTGATCTCGTCGCCGATCGTCGTGACGGCGGCGCTGGCTTCAGTCGAACCGACGCCAGCGCGCGTCAGCGCGCCGCGGGCATCGCTCAGCGCGAGCTTCACTTCCTTCAGGATGGCCGGAACCGAGTCGCCTGACGCCGAGTCGCTGCGGGCGAGGATCGCCTTCAATGAGACGGCAATCGCTTGGATGGGCGACGCTGCGCTCTGCGCGGCATCGCTTGCCGTGATGACTTCGCGGGCCTCGGGCGGCATGCGCTTCTGCAGCGCAGCCTTAACTTCGAGGACGGCTTCGCGCAACACCGCGTCGGAAACGCTGGCGGAGCCGGCTTCGGGTTCGCAGTAGTTACACGTCGGCGCCGATGAAACGGGCGCTGCGGCGCGTGTGTCCGCGGGGTTGGGGGTCAGGGCGACGCTGCGCATGTCCATACGAAATCCTCACAAGCAACGGATGTAATTCCACACAGGCACGGAGGTATTAAGTCCCGTGCGAATTATGTATCGGTGAGGGGCTGCGGCTCCTTGAGGTTGGAGTCGGCAACTGTGACGTGCGTCGCAGCAGCGCGGCCGAGCATCTCAGCCGCGCGGCTGGTTCGAGGGGTTGTTAGTCCGAAGCGAGTGCCGGGGCTGTCGTCACCCGAACCGTACGAATCGCGTTGTCGCCGGTTTGCAGCACTTCGAATACGTGGTTCTCGATCCGGATGACGGTGCCGGTCTCGGGAATCGCTTCGAGTTGTTCGACGAGCAAGCCGTTGAGCGTTTTCGGGCCATCGGTCGGTAGGTGCCAACCGAGCGCGCGATTGAGTTTGCGAATCGTGATACTCCCATTGACGACATACACGCCTTTGGACTCCTCATGGATGTCCTTGTGCGCGGCAGCGCCCGGGTCGCTCGTGAATTCGCCGACGATTTCCTCGAGCAAGTCCTCGAGGGTAATCAAGCCTTGGATGTCGCCGTACTCGTCGATCACGAACGCAAACCGGCGCTTCTCACGTTGAAAGTTCACGAGCTGCATGTTGAGCGGCGTGCCTTCGGGCACGAACATCGCGCCGCGTTGCGTCGCGAGCTCGCGCACCATTTCGCGCGTGAGCTTTCCGCGCGCTAACTCGTTCGCGACGCGTTTCATGTGCAGCACGCCGACGAGCTTGTCGAGCTCGCCTTCATACACGGGCAGACGCGTGTGCTGACTGTCGCGGATCCGCTCGATGATCGTGGCCCAGTCGTCGGTGAGATCGATGCCCGTCACTTCGTTCCGCGGGATCATGATGTCGTCGACGGTCACGCGCTCGAGGTCGAGGATCCCCATCAGCATCTGTTGGTGGCGCTGCGGGATCATGACGCCTGCTTCGGCGACGACCGTGCGCAGCTCTTCCTGGGTCAGCGCCGTTTGCTGCGCTTGTTGATCGAGTTTGATGCCGATCACACGCAAGGCGGCGTTGGTAATCTGATTGACGATCCAGACGGCCGGGTACGCAACCCACGCGAGCACGCGATAGAGTGGCGCGGCGAACAGGGCAGTGCCCCGTGGGTGCAGCGCACCATACGTCTTCGGCCCCACTTCGCAGAACACAAGCATGAAGAGCGTGAGCGCGCCGGCGCCTACGGCGAGCCATTCGTCGTCGGCCACTCGCAACACGAGCACGGCGACCAGCGTCGCGGCCAAGTTGTTGACCAAGTTGTTGCCGAGCAGGATGAGCCCGATCAGTTTGTCGGGCCGCTCGAGCAACTTCTCCGCCATCTGCGCGCGCCGGTTGCCTTGCTTGGCCAACGTGCGCAATTGGTAGCGGTTGATGCTCATCAGCGCCGTCTCGGTGCCCGAGAAGAATGCGGACAGGGCGCAGCACACCACGAGGATGCCGATCAGCAGCTCATTCGTCAGTTCATTCACACAAAGCGGGCGGGCAAGAGCCAAGGCGAGGCTCGACCGCGATTCTAGGGATCGGCTGCCAGGGCCGCATCGGCCGGTCGCCATTTATTTGCAGTATTCGCGGCCATGGCTAGTAAGCATTTGTTTTTAAACGACATTATGGCTTCAGCCCGTGAGCAAGATCGGCTGCTGCCAAAGCGCAACGACGCGGTTCTCAAAACCGCTTGCAGTGGGGCCCGCCGCTGCTATACTGCGCGCCCTTTCGCCGACCGCCGGTGGGTCTCCCATCGTGCCTAAGCGATTGAAAATCAGCGAAATCGGGCGAGGTTGGGCGAGCGATTCTCGGTTTGCGAGAAAGGCTCCCGGCCCAAGACCACTCGAGCATCGCGGCGCCGTTCGTGCGCTGCGTTCTCCTGTGTCACTCCTCGATAACGCCAAGTCCGCGCCGGCCAATCGTAGTTCGGCGCGTTGAGAACGAGAGGAAGTCATGGGCATTGCTCTAGTCGGCCGCAAGGCCGGAATGACTCGCATCTTCACCGATGCGGGCGAAACGGTTCCCGTAACCGTCGTCGAAGTGCTGCCGAACCGCGTCACGCAAGTGAAGAGCGCGGACAAGGACGGCTATCGCGCCGTTCAAGTCACCTACGGCAAGAAGCGCCCGCAGTTGCTCAGCAAGGCGGCCGCAGGGCATTTCGCGAAGGCGAATGTCGAACCCGGTAAGTCGTTAGTCGAGTTTCGCCTCGCCGACAAAGAAGGCGCGGATCTCGCCGTGGGCGCAGAGATCAAAGCCGACTTCTTCAAGCCGGGCCAAGTGGTTGACGTCACGGGCACGACGATCGGTAAGGGCTTCGCCGGCACGATGAAGCGCCACAACTTCGGCGGTCACCATGCGTCGCACGGTGTGTCCGTGTCGCACCGTACGCCGGGCTCGATCGGCCAGCGTCAGACGCCGGGCCGCGTGTTCCGTGGCAAGCGCATGTCGGGCCACATGGGTGTGGCTCGCCGCACGATCGAGAATTTGAAGGTTGTCGAGATCGACGCCGCGCGCAATCTGCTGTTGATCCGCGGTGCCGTTCCGGGTGCCGAGGGCGGCGAAGTCATCGTGCGTCCGTCGGTCAAGAACGCCCGTCAGGCGCTGCGCAAGAAGGTTGCGCCGAGCAAGGCGCCGGCCGCTGCCAAGCCGGCCAAGAAGTAGTTAGGTGGCTGACATGAAACTCAAAGTAGCCAACGGCGGCGCCGAGCTCGCAGTGTCCGAAGCAACTTTCGGTCGCGAGTTCAACGAGACGCTCGTCCATCAAGTCATCACCGCGTACCGCAACGCGGGTCGCTCGGGCAGCAAGGCCCAGTTGACCAAGGCCGAAGTGCGTGGCGGTGGCCGCAAGCCACGCCCGCAAAAGGGTGGCGGCACGTCGCGCGCCGGTTCCATCCGTTCGCCCATTTGGGTCGGCGGTGGTCGTGCCTTCGCCGCGAAGCCGCGCAGCTTCGAGCAGAAGGTCAACAAGAAGATGTACCGCGGCGCGTTGAAGTCGATGCTGTCGGAGCTCGTGCGGCAGGACCGCCTGGTCGTCACGCAGAACCTGGCCATCGAAGCGCCGAAGACCAAGTTGTTAGCGCAGCAGCTCAAGGCCATGGGCCTGACGAATGCGCTGATCGTGGTCGAGGCCGTCGACGAGAAGTTGTTCTTGGCGGCTCGTAACTTGGCGCACGTCAGTGTGTTGCCGGTCGCGGCAGTCGATCCGCTGTCGCTGGCGAGCCACGAGAAGGTGCTGATGACCGTCGGCGCCGTGAAGCTGATCGAGGAGCGCCTGCAATGACGACCATCGCGAAAGAAAAACTGTACGACGTGCTGCTCGCGCCGCACATCACGGAAAAGACATCCCTCGCGATGCAGAACGCCAACCAATATGCGTTCCGCATTCGTCGCGATGCGCGCAAGCCGGATGTGAAGGCTGCGGTTGAATTGCTGTTCGGTGTAAAGGTGACCGAAGTGCAAGTCGTCAACGAGCCGGGCAAGACCCGCCGCTTCGGCAAGATCCAGGGCCGCACTTCGGATTCGAAGAAGGCCTACGTGCGTTTGGCTCCGGGCCAGACGATCGATTACGAAGCCAAGCCCAAGGCCTAACTACTCAAGGTCACGAACATGGCAGTCATCAAACTCAAGCCAACATCGCCCGGCACGCGCTTCGTCACCAAGCTCGACAAGTCGCACCTGCACAAGGGTGGCCCCTTCCTGCCGCTCACTGAGAAGCAGGCGAAGCACTCGGGTCGTAACAGCTACGGCCGCATCACCACGCGCCACAAGGGCGGCGGATCGCGGCAGAAGTACCGCATCATCGACTGGAAGCGCGACAAGGACGGCATCAAGGGCGTCGTCGAGCGCATCGAGCACGATCCGAATCGCACCAGCCACATCGCGCTGGTCAAGTACTTGGACGGCGAGCGCCGTTACATTCTCGCCACCAAGGGTATGCAGCCGGGCGACGAAGTGCGCTCGGGCGCCGATTCGCCGATCAAGTCGGGCAACGCGATGCAGCTGCGTCACGTGCCGGTCGGCTCCGTCGTGCACAACGTCGAGTTGAAGCCCGGCAAGGGCGGTCAGCTCGCGCGCAGCGCCGGCAGCTCCGTGCAATTCACGGCGCGCGAAGGCATCTATGCGTACATCCGCCTGAAGTCGGGCGAGACGCGCAAAGTGCACATCGACTGCCGCGCCACGATCGGTGAAGTGTCGAACGACGAACACAACCTGCGCGTGTACGGCAAGGCCGGCGCGAAGCGTTGGCTCGGCATTCGCCCGACCGTCCGCGGTCTCGCGATGAACCCGGTCGATCACCCGCACGGTGGTGGTGAAGGTAAGTCTGGCCAAGGTAACCCGCACCCGGTGTCGCCGTGGGGCTGGAACACCAAGGGTCTCAAGACCCGTCGCAACAAGCGTACGACGCACATGATCGTGCAACGTCGCCAAAACCGCATTCGTTAAGGAGCTGCGCAAGTGCCTCGTTCATTGAAGAAAGGTCCGTTTGTCGACCTGCACCTTCTGAAGAAGGTGGAAACCGCCGCGGCGAAGAGCGATCGCAAGCCGATCAAGACGTGGTCGCGCCGCTCGATGGTGATTCCCGACATGGTCGGTCTCACGATCGCCGTGCACAACGGCAAGCAGCACATCCCCGTGTTGATCACGGAAAACATGGTCGGTCACAAGCTCGGCGAGTTCGCTCCGACGCGCACGTTCAAGGCGCACTCGGGCGACAAGAAGGCCGAGGCGGCCGCCTAACGGCGCCCACAGAGCAAGAGAGAAACAGCAGCGATGGAAGCAACAGCGAAACTCCGCTACGCGCGCATTTCCCCGCAGAAGTGCCGCCTGGTCGCCGATGTGGTGCGCGGCAAGCCCGTGAACAATGCGTTGAACACGCTGAAGTTCATGCCGAAGAAGGGTGCCGAGATCGTCTACAAGGTGCTGTGGTCGGCGGTCGAGAATGCGCAAAACAATCAAGGCCTGGATGTCGATGAGCTGAAGGTGCATCGCATCTATGTCGACAACGCGCCGCTCTTGAAGCGTTTCGCCGCGCGCGCCAAGGGGCGTGGTACGCGCATCGTCAAGCGCAACAGTCATATCACCGTCGTTGTTAGCGACGGCAAGAAGGACGAGTAATCCATGGGTCAAAAAGTCAATCCAGTTGGGATTCGCTTAGGCATCACGCGTGACTGGGTGTCCAAGTGGTACGCCGGTAAGAAGCAGTTCCCGCTGCACGTCCACACTGATTTCCGCGTGCGCGAGTTCTTGAAGACGAAGCTCGCCGATGCGTCTGTTAGCCGTGTGCTCATCGAGCGCGCTGCCAAGAAGGTCAACATCACGATTCAAACGGCGCGTCCGGGCATCGTGATCGGTAAGAAGGGCGAGGACATCGAGAAGCTGCGCGCCGACACGGCCAAGATGCTCGGCATGAGCGCGAACGACGTGCGCTTGAACATCGCTGAGATCCGCAAGCCGGAACTCGATGCGCAGCTCGTTGCCGACGGCATTGCGCAGCAGATCGAAAAGCGCGTGATGTTCCGTCGCGCCATGAAGCGCGCGGTGATGAGCACGATGCGCTCAGGTGCGCTCGGCGTGAAGGTGCGTTTGTCGGGCCGTTTGAACGGTTCGGAAATCGCGCGCACGGAGTGGGTGCGTGAAGGCCGCATCCCGCTGCACACGTTCCGCGCCGACATCGACTACGCGTTGGGCGAAGCCCGCACGACGTACGGCGTCATCGGCGTCAAGGTTTGGATCTTCAAGGGCGAAGTGTTCGACAAGGCAGAGCTCGAGCGCGCCGCGGCTGAGGGCACGGCGGACGCCGCTGCGCCGGCTGCTGACGCACCGGGCGCCGAAGCGGCCCAGCCTGCCTAACGACTCAAGGTTTTAAGCATCATGTTGCAACCCAAGCGAACGAAGTACCGCAAGCAGTTCAAGGGCCGTAACTACGGTCTGGCCACTCGGGGTGCCGACGTGTCCTTCGGCGAATTCGGCCTGAAGGCCACGAGTCGCGCCCGCATGACGGCGCGCGAAATCGAAGCGGCGCGTCGCGCCATCTCCCGCTCGGTGAAGCGTGGCGGTGAGCTGCACGTGCGCGTGTTCCCGGACGTGCCGGTGAGCAAGAAGCCGCTCGAAGTGCGCATGGGCTCGGGCAAGGGCAACGTCGAGTACTACGTCGCCAAAGTGCGCCCCGGCAAAGTGTTGTTCGAGATCGAAGGCGTGGATGAAGTCACGGCGCGCGAAGCGTTTCGCTTGGGCAGCGCCAAGCTCTCCGTCGCCACCATGTTCGTGAAGCGGCAGGTGCGGTAATGAGCGCGAAAGATTTGGTCGGAAAGTCGGTCACGGAGTTGAAAGCCGAGCTGCTCAATCTGAAGAAGCAGCAGTTCAGCTTGCGGATGCAGTCCGTCACGGGCCAGGGCGTGAAGTCCTCCGATTTCGGGAAGGTCAAGCGAAGCATCGCGCGCGTGAAGACGGTGATGCGCGCCCAAGAGATTGCCGGAGGCAAGAAGTAAATGAGCGCCACTGAGAGCCACGTTGTCGAAGCGAAAGGCCAAGCGAAGCAGCTGGTCGGTCGCGTCGTCAGCAACAAGATGAACAAGACGATCGCGGTCGAGATCGAGCGCCTCGTCAAGCACCCGCGCTACGGCAAGTACATCCGTCGCACCACGAAATTGCTCGTGCACGATGAGAAGAACGAGTCGCGCGAGGGTGACACGGTGTCGATCGCGGAATGCCGCCCGATGTCGCGTCGCAAGAACTGGAAGCTCGTGTCCATCGTGGAACGTGCCGCGCAGGCTTGATGTTGCTCACGAGCGTTGAAAGAAGACAGGTGCTGGCATGATCCAACTACAAACGATGCTGAACGCCGCCGACAACAGCGGCGCCCGTACGTTGATGTGCATCAAGGTGCTGGGAGGCTCGCGCCGCCGTTACGCGCAAGTGGGCGACGTCATCAAAGTGTCCGTGAAGGATGCGATTCCGCGCGGCAAGGTCAAGAAGGGCGAGGTGTACGACGCCGTCGTCGTGCGCACGAAGCGCGGTGTGCGTCGCGCGGATGGTTCGCTGTTGCGTTTCGATACGAACGCGGCGGTGTTGCTGTCTAACAAGCTCGAGCCGATCGGCACCCGTATCTTCGGGCCCGTGACGCGCGAACTGCGTACCGAGCGCTTCATGAAGATCGTGTCGCTCGCGCCAGAGGTGCTGTAAGTCATGAGAAAGATTCGCAAGGGCGACACGGTGGTCGTGCTCGCTGGCAAAGACAAAGGGCGCAAGGGCGCCGTGCTCTCGGTGGCCGATGGCCAAGTCGTCGTCGAGAACGTCAACAAGGTGAAGAAGCACCGCAAGCCGCGCAACGTCGGCGGCGCACCGCAAGGCGGCGCGATCGTCGAGAAAGAAATGCCGTTGCCGCTCGGCAAGGTGGCGATTTGGAATCCGGGCGCCAACAAGGGCGATCGGGTCGGTGTCAAGACGCTGAACGACGGTAAGCGCGTGCGCTTCTTCAAGTCGAACGGCGAGGTGATCGACGCTTGATGCGTCGGTCTCGAGGCTAACAACTATGGCAAGACTGCAGCAGTATTACCGCGAAAAGGTCGCTCCACAGCTCCGCAAGGATCTTGGGCTCGCCAACATCATGGAAGTGCCGAAGATCACCAAGATCACGGTGAACATGGGTGTCGGCGAAGCCGTGGCCGATCGCAAGGTCATGGACGCCGCTGTCGGCGACCTCACCAAGATCACGGGCCAGAAGCCGGTGCTCTGCCTGTCGAAGAAGTCGATCGCCTCGTTCAAGGTGCGCGACGGCCTCGCGATCGGCTGCAAGGTCACGCTGCGCGGCGAGCGCATGTACGAATTTCTCGATCGCTTGATCACGATCGCGATTCCCCGCATCCGCGACTTTCGCGGCGTGTCGGCGCGTTCTTTCGATGGCCGCGGCAACTACAGCCTCGGCGTGAAGGAACAGATCATCTTCCCCGAAATCCAGTACGACCAGATCGACCAATTGCGGGGCATGGATATCACGATCACCACCACGGCGAAGGACAACAAGCAGGGCCGCGCTCTGCTCGAGGCCTTCAACTTTCCGTTCCGCAAATAAGGGAACTCACGGGCATGGCCAAGACGAACATGGTTGAGCGCGAGAAGCGTCGCGCTGAAATCGTCAAGAAATACGCGAAGCGTCGCGCCGAGCTGAAGGAAATCATCCGCAGCCCGAAGAGCACGCCGGAAGCGCGCGCCGAAGCGCAAGTGCGCTTGCAGAAGTTGCCGCGCGACGCGAGCCCGACTCGCGGTCGTAAGCGCTGCGCGATCACGGGCCGTTCACGCGGCGTGTATCGCAAGTTCGGTCTCGCGCGCGTCAAGATCCGTGAGGGCGCCGCACGCGGCGAGATCCCGGGCTTGAGCAAGGCGAGCTGGTAAGGAGCTATTGGCATGAGCATGACTGATCCTGTTGCCGACCTCCTGACGCGCATTCGCAATGCGCAGACGGCTCGCAAGACCGAGGTGTCGGTAGCCGCTTCCACGTTGAAGCAGGCGATCGTGAAAGTGTTGAAAGACGAGGGTTACGTCGGCGACTTCCGGGTCGCTAACAACGGCGCCAAGTCCACGCTCACGATCGAGTTGAAGTATTACGAGGGCCGCCCCGTGATCGATCGCCTCGAGCGCGTCAGCCGCCCGGGCCTGCGCATCTATCGCGGTAAGGACGAGCTCCCGAAGATTCAAGGCGGTATGGGTACCGCGATCGTCAGCACGCCGAAGGGCGTGATGACGGACAAGCAAGCGCGTGCGATTGGACAGGGCGGCGAAGTGCTCTGCATCGTCGCCTAACTAGGATTCTGCTTATGAGCCGAGTTGCAAAACGACCTGTCGATCTGCCGCAAGGCGTCACGGCCACGGTGGCTAACAACCTGGTCAAGGTGAAAGGCGCCAAGGGCGAGTTGTCACTGCCGATCGCGGCGGGCATCTCCGTCGTGCAAGAAGACAAGAAGCTCGCCGTCAAATTCGACAGCGCGGGTGCGCGTATGTCGGCCGGTGCGACGCGTGCGCACTTGGCGAACATGGTGCTCGGCGTGTCGAAGGGCTATGAGCGCAAGCTCGAGCTCGTCGGCGTCGGTTACCGCGCGGGCGTGCAGGGCAAGGTGTTGAACCTCACGCTCGGCTTTTCGCACGCTGTGAACTTCGACATTCCGGACGGCATCGCGATCGAGACGCCGAGCCAGACCGAAATCGTCATCAAGGGGGTCGACCGGCAACGTGTCGGCCAAGTCGCGGCGAAGATCCGCGCGTTCCGTCCGCCGGAGCCTTACAAGGGCAAGGGCGTTCGCTATTCCGGCGAACAAATCACCTTGAAGGAAGGCAAGAAGAAGTAAGCCATGAACATCACGAAGAAAGACCGGCGTTTACGCCGTGCCGTGAAGACACGGGCAAAGATTCGCGAGTTGGGCGTTGCGCGCCTAACGATTCATCGCAGCTCGCAGCACATGTATGCGCAAGTGTTCGATGCCACGGGTGGCAAGGTCCTTGCTGCTGCGTCGACCGTGCAAGATGCCGTTGCGAAGGATCTGAAGGGCACGAGCAACATCGAGGCCGCCAAGGCCGTCGGTCGTGCCATCGCGGAAGCCGCCAAGGCAAAGGGAATCTCGAAGGTCGCGTTCGACCGCTCGGGCTTCATGTATCACGGCCGAGTGAAGGCGTTGGCGGAAGCCGCGCGTGAAGCTGGCCTCGAGTTTTAAGTCAGGACTGCACCATGGCACGAGTTGAAAAATCGCAGGCGCAAGACGAGTACCTCGAGAAGTTGGTGGCGGTGAACCGCACGGCGAAAGTCGTGAAGGGTGGCCGTCAGTTCGGCTTCACGGCACTCACGGTCGTCGGCGACGGCGCGGGTCGAGTCGGCTTCGGTTTCGGCAAGGCGCGTGAAGTGCCCGTCGCGATCTCGAAGGCGATGGCAGCGGCCCGCAAGAACATGATCAACGTGGCGCTGCGCAACGATACGTTGCACTTCGCGGTCAAGGGCACGCATGGTGCCACGCACGTGTACATGCAGCCGGCATCGGAAGGTACGGGCGTCATCGCCGGTGGCGGTATGCGCGCGGTGCTCGAGTGTGCCGGTGTGCGTAACGTGCTCGCCAAGAGCTTGGGCTCGCGCAATCCGATCAACGTCGTGCGCGCCACGATGAACGCGCTCGGTGCAGTGCGTTCGCCGGAAGAAATCGCCGCCAAGCGTGGCAAGACGGTCGATGAGATTCTCGGCTGAGACGGGAAGTAGAAGTCATGGCTAACAAGCAGCAAATCAAGATCACGCTCGTCAAGAGCTTGGCTGGGCAACTGAAGAGCATTCAGTCTTCGGTCCGCGGCTTGGGTCTGCGTTATCGGCACCACACGATCACGGTGGCCGATACGAAAGAGAATCGCGGCATGATCAATGCCGCCACGCATCTGCTGAAGGTCGAACAGGCCTGAGCGCCGACGCGTCGCTAACGGAACATTTGGAGTAGAACATGCGCTTGAACACACTGAAACCGGCCCCTGGCGCCAAGCGTCCGCGCTTACGCGTGGGTCGCGGTGCGTCCGCGGGCCAAGGCAAGACCTGCGGCCGCGGCGTCAAGGGTCAGCGCGCGCGCAAGGGCGGTTATCACAAGGTCGGCTTCGAAGGCGGCCAGATGCCGCTGCAACGCCGTTTGCCGAAGGTCGGCTTCCGCTCGGCCATGAAGGCGACACGTGCCGAAGTGCGTTTGAGTGAGCTCGCGAAGATCGATGCCAATGTCATCGACCTGGCTGCCTTGAAGAGCGCCAACATCGTCCCCACCTTCGCTGAACAAGCCAAGGTGGTTCTGTCGGGTGAGATCAAGAAGGCCATCACCTTGAAGGGCATTGGCGCAACCAAGGGTGCCAAGGCTGCGATCGAGGCTGCCGGCGGCCGTCTCGAGGCCTGAAGCGCTAGCGTCAACGAGAACCCATAGTGGCTAACAACACAGTCAGCAATCCGGCAGCGGCCTTAGGCGATGCAACTCGGTTCTCCGAGGTGCGCAACCGCCTGCTGTTCTTGATTGGCGGCTTGATTGTCTACCGCATCGGCAGCTTCATTCCGGTGCCGGGCATCGATCCGGATGCGGTCGCCAACTTCTTCCGCGATCAGGCCGACACCATTCTCGGCATCGTCAACGTGTTCTCGGGCGGTGCGCTCGAGCGCTTGTCGATCTTCGCGATGGGTGTCACGCCGTACATCTCGGCGTCGATCATCGTGCAGATGATGTCGATGGTGATCCCGCAGTGGATGGAGTGGCGCAAGGAAGGCGAGTCCGGTCGGCGTAAGCTCACCGAGATCACGCGCTACGGCACACTCGGCCTCGCCATCATTCAATCGTTAGGCGCCGCGATCGCGCTGCAAAACGGCGGCATGGTGCAGGCGGCCGGTTGGCAATTCTTGTTCGTGGCCACGATCACGATGACCACAGGCACCATGTTCCTGATGTGGCTCGGTGAGCAGATCACCGAGCGCGGCATCGGCAACGGTATTTCGATGATTATCTTGGCCGGTATCGTCTCGGCGCTGCCGGGTGCGGTCGGCCGCACGTTCACGCAGATCAGCACGGGCGAAATGTCGCCGCCGTTTGCGATTCTGTTGATCGTCGTGGTGCTCGGTGTCGTCGCGTTCTGCGTGTATGTCGAGCGCGCGCAACGCCGTATCGCCGTGAACTACGCCAAACGTCAGGTCGGTCGGCGTATGTATGCCGGTCAAACGAGCCACCTGCCGTTCAAGCTCAACATGTCGGGCGTGATTCCGCCGATCTTCGCCTCGTCGCTGCTGTTGTTCCCGGCCACGATCGCGAGCTTCTATGGCTCGAACAACACATCGGGTTTTGGCATGTTTCTGCAGGAGATGTCGGCCGCGCTCGGTTACGGGCAACCGCTGCACCTCGTGCTGTACGCCGCGTTGATCATCTTCTTCTGCTTCTTCTATACGGCGCTCGTGTTCAACGCGCGTGAGACCGCCGACAACCTGAAGAAGCAAGGCGCTTTCATCCCGGGTATCCGCCCCGGCCAGCAGACCGGCGAATACATCGACAAGGTGCTGACGCGGCTCACGTTGTGGGGCGCGATCTACGTCACCGGCGTCTGCTTGCTGCCCGAAATCATGATTTCGCAGTCGGGCGTGCCGTTCGTCTTCGGTGGCACATCGCTCCTGATCGTGGTCGTGGTGGCGATGGACTTCTTTTCGCAGCTCCAGGCGCACATGACGTCGCACCACTACGCGGGCTTGCTGAAGAAGGCCAATTTGATGGGGTACGGGCGCGGTGGCGCTCCCCAGGGTTAATGACCAGGTTTAATAGAAGGGTCGTAAGGCAATGAAGGTTCGTCCATCCGTCAAGAAGATCTGCAAGAACTGCAAGATCGTGCGCCGCCGCGGCGTGGTCTACGTCATTTGCTCCGACCCGCGCCACAAGCAGCGGCAGGGCTAAGGGCGTTTGGCGCTTTTAGAGCATTGAGTCACAACGGTTTTTGAGTAAAATGCCGCTCTTTTTCGCGCGGCAACAGGGCTAAAAACATGGCACGTATTGCCGGCATCAACATCCCGATGAACAAGCATGTGGTCATCGGCCTCACGCACATCTACGGTGTCGGCCGGTCGCGGTCGGCGGAGATCTGCGCCGCGGCGGGCATCGATCCCACCACCAAGGTGAAGGATCTGACCGAAGCAGAAGTGAACGCGATCCGCGCACAGATCGCCAAGGGTTTGGTCGAAGGCGATCTGCGCCGCGAGAACTCCATGAACATCAAGCGCTTGATGGACTTGGGTTCCTATCGCGGGCTGCGCCATCGCAAGGGCTTGCCGGTTCGCGGCCAGCGCACGCGCACGAACGCGCGTACGCGCAAGGGGCCGCGTAAGCAAGCGGTCAAGTTGAACGCGCCTCCGGGCAAGATGTAATTCGCCGACCTTTCGGCACAGTAGTTAGTACGGGACTCAAAACAGCATGGCTGAGCAGAAAACCCAAGGCGCAGCGGCCCAAGCCGCCGGTGCCGCCAAGAAGCCGAAGAAGGCTCGCAAGAACGTGCTCGATGGTATCGCGCACATTCATGCGTCCTTCAACAACACGATCATCACGATCACCGATCGGCAGGGCAACACGTTGTCGTGGGCCACGTCGGGCGGCTGCGGCTTCCGCGGTTCGCGCAAATCCACGCCGTTCGCGGCCCAGGTCGCTGCCGAGAAGGCCGGCGTCGCTGCGCAAGAGCACGGCTTGAAGAACGTCGAAGTGCGCGTCGGTGGCCCCGGCCCCGGCCGTGAGTCTGCGGTGCGTGCGCTCAATGCGTGCGGCCTGAAGGTCACGAGCATTTCCGACATCACCCCGATCCCGCACAACGGCTGTCGTCCGCCGAAGAAGCGTCGCGTCTAACGGCGAGCAAGAGAACTCATCATGGCAAAGTACGTTGGTCCCAAGTGCAAACTCGCCCGCCGCGAGGGCACTGATCTGTTCCTGAAGAGTGGCGTCAAGCCGCTCGAGAGCAAGTGCAAGTTGTCTGTGCCGCCGGGCGGCATCAAGGGCGAGCGCAAGACGCGCTTGTCGGACTACGGCGCGCAGTTGCGCGAGAAGCAGAAGCTGCGCCGCATGTACGGCGTGCTCGAGCGCCAGTTCGCTAACTACTACACGGAAGCTGCGCGTCGCAGCGGTGCCACGGGTGAGAACCTGCTGAAGCTGCTCGAGTGCCGTCTCGACAACGTCGTCTATCGCATGGGCTTTGCGGCCACGCGCGCCGAAGCGCGCCAGTTGGTGTCGCACAAGGGTATTGCGGTGAATGGCGGCACCGTCACGATTCCGTCGTACCAGTGCAAGGCCGGCGACATCGTCACGGTGAACGAGAAGTCGAAGAAGCAACTGCGCATTCAAAACGCGATGAACATCGCGACGCAGGTCGGGCTGCCGGAGTGGGTGGACGTGAACGGCGGCGAAATGCGCGGCGTGTTCAAGTCGGTGCCGGCGCGTGACGAGATCCTCCCGGATATCAACGAGAACCTCGTCGTCGAGTTGTACTCGAAGTAATTTGTTTGAGCTCTGCTGGCTCGCGAGCCAGTGGAGTAGTTGTTAGCCGCGCGTCGCGCGGAAGGTGTAGTGCACATGCAAATCGGCGAATTTTTGAAGCCACGCGTCGTCAAGGTTCAACCCACGGGCCCGCGTCAAGCGCGCGTCGTGATCGAGCCGTTCGAACGCGGTTTCGGTCATACGCTCGGCAACGCGCTGCGTCGCGTGCTGTTGTCGTCGATGCCCGGTAGCGCCATCACGGAAGTCGAGATCGATGGCGTGTTGCACGAGTACACGAGCATCGAGGGCGTGCAAGAAGACGTCGTCGACATCCTGTTGAACCTCAAGCAAGTGGCGCTGAAGATGCACTCGCGCGATACCGCCGAGCTGCGCCTGTCGAAGAAGGGCCCAGGCCCGGTCACGGCGGGCGACATCGTCACGGATCACGACGTCGAAGTCGTGAACCCGGAACTCGTCATCGCCAATCTCACGAAGGCGGGCGAACTCAACATGCAGCTGCGCGTCGAGCGCGGCCGCGGCTATCGCCCGGCTGCTGCGCGTGCGGCGTTTGAAGAGCAGAGCCGGCCGATCGGCCGCCTGCAGCTCGACGCGTCGTTCTCGCCCGTCCGGCGCGTCACGTACGCGGTCGATTCAGCGCGCGTCGAACAGCGCACCGACCTCGACAAGCTCGTGCTCGACATCGAGACGAACGGCACGATCGATTCCGAGGAAGCCATCCGCCGCGCCGGCAGCATCCTGAAGGATCAGTTGTCGGTGTTCGTCGATCTGCAAGGCGAAGAAGAGGCCTCGCAGAAGGTCTCCGAGATGCAGTTCGATCCGCTGTTGCTGCGCCCGGTCGACGAGCTCGAGCTCACGGTTCGCAGCGCGAACTGCTTGAAGGCCGAGAACATTCATTACATTGGCGACCTCGTGCAGCGCACGGAAGTGGAATTGCTGCGCACGCCGAACCTCGGCAAGAAGTCGCTCACCGAAATCAAAGAAGTGCTGCAGAGCCACGGCTTGATGCTGGGCATGCGCCTCGACGGCTGGCCGCCGGCGGGGTTGAAGCACGACGCCGACCGCGGCGTGATGTAAACGAGGATCCTGTATGCGTCACCAATTGTCTGGCCGACAGCTTTCGCGCAACAGCCCGCATCGTCGGGCGTTGCTGCGTAGCCTCTCGGTCTCTCTGCTGCGTTACGAGACGATTCGCACCACGTTGCCGAAGGCGAAGGAACTGCGCCGGGTCGTCGAGCCGCTCATCACGCTCGGCAAGACCGACAGCGAGGCGAACCGCCGGTTGGCGTTCGCGCGTCTGCGCGATAACGATGTCGTGAAGAAGTTGTTTGGCGAGATCGGGCCGCGCTTCAAGGCGCGTCCGGGCGGCTACACGCGCATCCTGCACATGGCGCCGCGTCCCGGCGACTCCGCCGAGATGGCGTTGATGCAGCTTGT
>CAYUIT010000044.1:0-7119 GCA_964444835.1 uncultured Steroidobacteraceae bacterium | reverse complement strand
TGTCCAGGGCGACACGCGTTTGCTGCGCGCGGCGCAATTGCGTACTCTGACGAAGCCCTAGTTTGGGGTTATTAATCGGGGAGTACGCATATGGGAATGGCGTCAGAATTCAAAGAATTTGCGATGAAGGGCAATGTCGTCGATATGGCTGTCGGCGTCATTGTGGGTGGAGCTTTCGGCAAGATCGTTTCGTCGCTCGTCGGCGATGTGATCATGCCGCCGATCGGCAAGGCGATCGGTGGCGTGAGCTTCAATGATCTGGCGGTGAGCCTCGGCAAGGCGCCGGACGGCACCACCGATGTCCTGCTGAAGTACGGTGCGTTCTTCCAGACAGTATTCGATTTCATCGTCATCGCGCTCGTGCTGTTCATGGCGTTGAAGGGCATCAATAAATTGAAGAAGCCCGATCCGGCTGCGCCGCCGCCGCCGCCGCCGAAGCAGGAAGTCCTGCTCGAAGAGATTCGCAACTTACTCGCGAAGCGCTGATCGTCGCGCGCTCGCTAGCGAGCACAAGATCACACGAGGGGCATCGGGTTCGCTCGATGCCCCTCGTCGTTTCAGGCCGAATAGTTAGTGTGCTGCACGGGCGGCGCGATGGCGCGCCCAACGCGTCAGCGATGGCGCGATGACATGATCGTAGAGCGCGCCGCCCAGCGCGCGTAGTGGCGGCACACTCAAGATGCGCGCGGCCAATCGGTAGCCGGGCATGCGCGCCCACAGTAACAACAGCGCCTCGAAGCCGCTCGTGATCCGGCCGCGCTCGTCGCGTAGATAGAGGCGCGCTTCCAAGTGCTCGGGCCGCAGACCGCAGGCCTCCCAGCGCTCGGCCTCGCGCGGTCCATCAACGAAGCGCACCGCGACGCCGTGCCGTTCGACACTAGCGAGGCGTTGGGCGTAATGTGTCATCTCGAAACGGCACACGGGGCAGTCGGCGTTGAAGTACACCTCGCACGCGTCCTGCGCGGGAGCCGTGGCGAATGGGTGTTGGCCAGGCGCTAACAAGTCGCGCAGCGCGACCGACACTGTGACGAAGCGGAACGGAAACCGCTCAGCGACGAGACGCGCCGGGTACACGCGCTGTCCATCGACTAACAACTGCGCCATTTCGCCGAGCAGCCACCGCAGCGGCGCCGCAGGCAGGCGGAGCCACTGGGCGCGCCCGAGGGCGCTGGCGATGCTGCGCTGGAATGCGCGCTGCCGCACAGGCCGTGGTGCCACAGCGTTCACCGGGCCGCTGAGGTGCGGTGTGTCGAGCGCGAACAGCACGATGCGTGTGAGATCCTCGATATGGACCCACGACACCCATTGCTCACCGCGGCCGAGTACGGCGCCGAGGGCGCAGCGCGTCGGAAGCGCGAGGCGCGGCAGGATGCCGCCGTCGCCTAACACGAGCCCGATGCGCAGCAAGACCACCCGCAAACCCAGGGCGGCTGCCGAAAGAGTTGCACCTTCGATTGCCTCGCACAGTTGCGATTGGAAGCCTTCACTGGGCGGTGCTCGCTCGGTGAGCCATTCATCTTCGTGCACGCCGTAGAAGCCGATCGCACTCGCACCCACCCAGACGCGCGGCGGATTCTGCAGGCGACCGCACAGGTCGAGCAGCGACTGCGCTGTGTCGACACGACTCGCGATCAGGTGACGACGGCGGCTGGCGGTCCATGGCAGCCCAAACACTGGCGCGCCCGCGAGGTGCACGATCGCATGGATGCGGGCATCGCTTGCGATCGAGTCGAGTTGCGTGACCACGCGCACGTGTGGTCCGAAGCGATCGAGCGCGCGTTCCGCGTCACGCGTCCAGATCCACACGGTATCGCCGCGCGCGATGAGCCGGCGCACGACATGGCCGCCGATGAACCCCGTGGCACCACTGACTAACACCACACGCCCGGTCGAGGAGGCGCCGCGTTCGATCGGCTGACGGACCCACTGTGGCGGTGCGAAGTGGCGCAGCGAGGCGGCGCCGGTTCGCAGGGCCCATAAGCTCGCGCCGATGCCGAAGAGCGTGAAAATCCAAGAGACGCTGCCATGATCGGCCGCGACCACGGCGGTGGGCTGCGCGAACCAGCCTGGCAACACGTTCGCGAGCGCGGCTAACACGCCACCGATCGAGATCGCGAGAATCGTATGCAACACGCGCTCCGCAGCGGGCAAATTGCGCGTGCGATCTTCGACGACGAAATCGGCCAGCGTGACGCCGATCTCGGCGACCACGATGGCGCCAATCAACAGTGCCCAAGCGCCATGCCAGGAGTACCACGCGAGCGCGATGAACAAGAAGCCGTACAGTGCTTCGCGGGTCGCGTGCAGTGCAAGTTCGACGCGCGCAGATCGCTTGGCCGGCAAGCGCTCGTTGATCTCGTGGTGCCAGAGATTATCGAACGCTCCGAGAACTGCTTGCAGTGTCAGCAGCGTGAACAAAGTCGCCATCATTGAACCTTCGCGGCATGAAAACGGCCGGTTTGATAGAACAATTCGCCAAACCGCGGGTGGGTGACACGCATCGTGAAGCGGAACCAACCGTCGGCCTCGTCGATGTGCTCGACATGGGTGGTCCCAGGCGACAGCCAGCGCGGCAGCGGTAGGTGCCACTCGTGATCGAAGCCGGCGCGGCGCAGCCATTCGATGGTGAGGTCGAAGTAGTAGCCCGTGCTCACGAAATGCAGTACGCCATCGCGCTCGCGCAGCTCGAGGGGCATACAAAGGCGTGCCGGCAGGCGCTCGACCAAACGGCCGTGCCGATCGATCACTTTGGTGGAACGAACGAGCGAGCGGTGACCATCACGCCATTGATACTCGCGGTGCCAATCGACGCCGCTGCCGCGCGGACCTACATGCACGACAGCGGGGACATCGGTGCCGACGTCCGCGACCACGGGCGTGCCGAGCAACCGCGAGCATGCTGCGATCGCGCGTCCGAGATGGCTCGCGCGGACGACTTCGAATGAGCCGACGTAGTCGACGCGTTGCGCGGGTTCGGCGAAGCGCTGCCGCACAGTGAGTGGCAGGCGTGCCCACGCGGCCTCGCCGAGCACGCGCCGGACGCCACCGTGTCCGATTGCCTCGTGCGCTTGGGAAGGAGCGGGGCGAACAGGGTGGGTGAGCGTCGGCATGTTGTTAGTCCCTGGTTTAGCGGTGCGTCATTCTCCGACGAACTTGGCGATTCGCTCGCCCATGCGCATCATCTTCAGCAGCGATTTGCGCGGCATGCGCTTGATCGAGTCGTACCATTGCGTCATCGTTTCCATGAATTCGAGTTGCGACTGGATGCGCTCGCGCACCACGCGCGGTGTGCCGTCGTCGCGCTCGAGCTGCGCGACGCACTCGCGCAGCGTTTGCAGAGTGGGGTCGATCTCGCGCCGCTTGCGGCCCTCGATGATCGAGCGAATCACTTCCCAGGTGTCGTGTTGGGCGGCGAAGAAGTCGCGCCGGTCGCCGAGCACATGGGTTACGTGCACGAGGTTCCAGGCCTGCAGCTCGCGCAATCCTGTGCTCACGTTCGAGCGCGCGATGCCGAGGGTTTCGCCGATCTCATCGGCGTGGAGCGGCTGTTCCGCGAGATAGAGCAGCGCGTGGATCTGGGCGACCGAGCGATTCATGCCCCAACGGCTGCCCATTTCGCCCCAGTGAACGATGTAGCGCTGCATGGTGGGCGTGAGTTGCATAGGAGCCTGCTGTAGCCTTAATACCTGTAATTTCTGAATTCACAGAAATTATAGATAAAACAGTCCGAGTAGGCAACAGTCTTTACATAAGCCAAACAAGGTTTTGCAGCAGTGGGCGGTTAGGAGGCCGCGACTGCCGCGAACGCGTCCCGCGTGAGGTTCTCGCAGCCCGTCGGGGTGACGGCGAGATCGTCCTCGATGCGAATACCGCCAAACTTGCGCAGCGCTTCGACGCGCCGCCATTGGATGTCTTTGGCGTAGGGGGCGCTGCGCGCGGCATCGAGCAGTTGATCGATGAAATAGATCCCCGGTTCCATCGTGACGACGAAGCCTGCTTCGAGCCGCCGTGTGAGACGCAGCGTGGGGTGTTTGCTTGGTCGCGGAATCTGCCGACCATCCGCACCGCCCAGCGTGCCACCGACGTCATGCACTTGGATGCCTAACAAGTGCCCGATGCCGTGCGGAAAGAACACGCGGGACAACCCACTCTCGACGGTTGAGCTGGCTGGCGTTGTCACGATGTCGGCCTCGCGCAGGAAGTCGGCGATCGAATGATGCGCAAGCTCGTGCACGTCACTCCATTCCACGCCCGGTTTGACGGCTGCGCACAGTTGCAGTTGCAGCGCGTCGAAGCGGGCGATCAAGTCGCGAAAATCGGCGTCGGCGAACGAGTGCGTGCGCGTGATGTCGCTGGCATAGCCGGCATACTCGCAGCCGGCGTCGATCAGCATCGAGTGATGCGCTGCTGGCGCGCGGAGCTCTTGCACTTGGTAGTGCAACACTGCGCCGCCCTCATTGAGCGCGATGATGGGGTTGTAGGGCAGATGCTTTTCGCGCTGCCGCGCGGCTTGTTGGTAGGCGAGGCCGATATCGAATTCGCTGGCGCCCGCTGCGAACGCGCGCGCCGCGGCGAGATGGCCCCGAGCGCCCATGCGACTGGCTTCGCGCAGGCACATCAATTCGTACTCGTGCTTGCGTGCCCGCGGAAAATCGAGCCGTGCTAACAGGTGCTCCGGGTTCACGGCCGCCACGCCAAAGCTCGCAAGCTCCGGAAACGCTTCACCAATGAACGCCGTACGCGACAGATTGGCAGGCAGTGCGGCACGAGCGCTCGCGGCATCTTTCGCGATGCGGATATCGAAGTGGCCAGTCCAATAGGTATCGGGCACCGTCGCCGGCTTGTGCCAGAAATCGTCGGCTTGGTGAAACACGAGAATCGGCTTGTGCCCCGGCGCGACAAACACGAAGCAGTCGGGCGCGTCGGTGAGCGGCACCCAGACTTTGAACGGTGGGTGGGCTTTGAACGGATACGTAGCATCGTCGAGGAACCAGTACCGATCCCGCCCCGAGAACAGCAGCAGCGATTCGAACTGCGAGGCCGCAAGGGCCGTTGCGGTGCGCTGGCTCAAGTCGTGCAGGTGTTCGCTGAAGGCGCGTTGCCAGGAGGCAGAATGAGCGGTGTCCATACTCGGCATTGTAAGCAATGCTGCATTGCACAAATCTCGTGTTGTGTCAATGCACCAACAAACCCGGCGGTCGCGTTGTGGCCCAGGGACGGCCCTGTGCGGCGGCGACTTGGGATCTGTCGTCGTGCGCCGACAACAAATGCGTTTTGTGTTTTCAACGCGCGCGGGAGCGCGATAGAATGCGCGCCCGCTGAGCAATCAGCGGACAAACGTTTGTTCTAATTTCTACCATTTGCTTTTTGGGGTATCGATCGATGAAAACCAATGTTGCTCTTGCCGCTTTGATCGCGGCCCTCGCGCTCACCGCGTGCAGCAAGCAGGAAGCGGCCAGCACGGCCACTGAAGCTGCTGCGACGGCCACGGAAGCTGCGGGTGCCGCTGCTGACGCTGCCGCCGGTGCTGCCGACGCCGCTGCCACGGCTGCTACGGACGCTGCTGGCGCCGTGACGGACGCTGCCGCTGCCGCTGGTGACGCCGCTGCCGCCGCTGGCGACGCTGCTGCCGCTGCTGCGACGGATGCCGCCGCTGCCGCTGGCGACGCCGCCGCTGCCGCTGGCGACGCCGCTGCCGCTGCCGCCGAAGAGGTGAAGAAGAACTAATCCGCAAGGATTAGTGCTTTGAGCCGCAAGGCTCACGCAAGACCCGGGCAGCGCTCACGCACTGTCCGGGTTTTGTTTTTTGGGGTGCCCGCAGGATGCAGGCCGGAGTTGTTAGGGAGAGAGTGTCATGACGGTAAGCGTGCGCGACGCGCGTCGGTCGAAAACGGATCGTGCTTGGATCGAGAGCGTCTATCGCGACTACCTCGATGATTTGGCGCCCCTCAATACGGGCATCTTCCCAGCGCTCGGCGAAGTGGGGCACAGCGAATCCGACCAGCTAACCCGTTGGTTTGGGGACGCCACCGTATCGCCACTGCTGATCCTGCGCGGCGAACAACCGGTCGGCTTTGCGATGGTTGCGAAGGGCGAAGTTCGGCCGGGGCGGCCGCCGATCGACTATCGGATGGCGGAGTTCTTCATTGCGCGGGCGTTCCGCCGTCTCGGGGTTGGCAAGCTCGCCGTCGAGCTCATCTTGAATCGCTTTGCGGGCCGTTGGGAAATCCTGGAGTATCAGCGCAATCCCGGCGCCGTCTCCTTCTGGCGGCGCGTCGTAGCGGGCTACACGAAGGGTCGCTACCAGGAGCGCATTTCGAATGGCGAAGTTCGACAAGTTTTCGATTCGGGTCTTGCGGCGCCAGGCCGCAGTTGATGGCTCGCGGCCCGTTCTGGCCCTTGCGCTGGTTGTTAGCATGACGCTGATGTGCGGCGGTCGCGTCGAAGGTGCGCCGCGCCCCACGGGATCGCCTGCCGGCGCTGCGCTGGCCACCCGCTCGGAAGTCATCGCGCAACACGGCATGGCCGCGACGAGCCAGCCGCTTGCGACGCAGATTGCGATCGATGTGTTGAAGCGCGGCGGCTCGGCCGTGGACGCGGCGATTGCCGCCAATGCAGCACTCGGCTTGATGGAGCCCACAGGCTGCGGCATCGGCGGCGACCTGTTTGCGTTGGTGTGGGATGCGAAGGAGGGCAAGCTCTATGGCTTGAACGGTAGCGGCCGTTCGCCACAGGCCTTGACGTACGCGAAGTTGCAGGCCGAGCTGCGCAAGCTCAAGCGCACGACGATTCCGCCGCGCGGCGCATTGCCGGTTTCCGTGCCGGGTGCGGTCGACGCGTGGTTCGAATTGCATGGGCGCTTCGGTAAGTTGCCGATGACCGAGGTGTTAGCACCGGCGATCGACTATGCGCGCAACGGCTTCCCGGTGTCCGAGGTGATCGCTTACTACTTCGAACGCAATGCCAAAGTGCTCGCGGAGTATCCGGGCTTCAAGGAAACCTACATGCCGGGCGGTCAGACGCCGCGCAAGGGGCAAGTGTTTCGCAATCCGGGGCTCGCCAATACCTATGCTGCGATTGCAGCGGGCGGTCGAGAGGCGTTCTACCAAGGCGAAATCC
>CAYUIT010000043.1:0-33316 GCA_964444835.1 uncultured Steroidobacteraceae bacterium | reverse complement strand
GAAGCGGCGTTTGCCCGTCCTAACGATTCGTAAACGTGTCGGACAGTGGGGATCCGGGCAAGCCACCTCGGCGTCGCTCGTCATCCAATCGTTGGCATCGGTGACACGTTGCTTGGCCGCCAGCAAGGGCAGCACGGCGGCGAGCGAATAGATCGAGAAGCCTTGGCCGGGCGGCAGTGTGAGCATCTCGCCTCGGAGCTCAAAATGATCGCCCGGTTTCGCGCCGCACAGAATGCGCTGATCCGGCGGCACGACGACCTCGACGCGCAAATCGTACAACTCGAAACTATCGTCAGCAGCCATTGAGGACACTCCAGCGAATGCTGTGGCAGGAGCGCCTAGACTAGCCTATCGCCGTCGTTCGACCAATGTTGCGCGACTACTTCACCGGCAGATACATCTCCGTGCGCACTTGCTCTGCTGGAACCGACGCGGGATCGTCGATATAAATGGAGATGAATCCGCCGGCCGCCTCGTAGGCGTGAGCGGCTGCATACGCAATTAGCTTGGCATGCGTTTGCCCCAGCGATTCGTACGGGCCGCGATGGATCGTTTTGAGCGCCGGCACCGCCGCGAGTTGCTTCACCGCGACGCCGTCTGCAGCCGCGACATCGCTGCGGTCGACAGGAATCGCTGCATCGAACGTGAACTTCGTCGTATCCATCGGGCCATCGATACCGAGTGGAGCACCGACTTGCTGCAGCTTGTTAGTCGCCATGAACTTACCGATCTCGCCATAGCCGGCGGCATACGCGGCTGCAATCGCGGCGGGGTCGAGCGTCGTCGTCTGGTTGATGTAAGCAACCGTCAGTGCGGGTGTTTGCACCGACTCCACTTCGAACCCTGCGATATCGATATTCGGCAGTTTCTCGACCAACGCCTTCAGCTTGCCGAGACCGCGTTCATAATCTTTGCCGATCATGCCGTCCATCATCAGTCCGAAGTAGCGCCCGATCGGATTCATGCCCATGTCGGTGTCGAGCGTCCACGTGACCCGTGTGTTGCCATCCTGCGGCGCCAACGTGAGCGTCGATTTCGACGCGCCGTCGCCAAACTGCAAGTCGTGCACGACGGACTCATTCTCGGTGGCTGCCACAATGGTTTGCACACCAACACCAACTTTGTCGTTGCCTTTCCAGCTGTACCTCGCGCCGACGCCGGAGCGCGGGCCCTCGACCGTCACCGTCATGTTCGGGTCGAGCTCCTGCCACGGAGACCAGTCGGCAAAGCGCTGAAATGAATTGACGGTCGCGAAGATCAAGCTCGCGGGCCGTTCGATCACAATGGACCGCTCGACGTGCGATTGGCGCGGCAGCAGAAAGCCGACGGCGACTAACAATACGATCAAGCCGACGACGCTGAGGAGAATTTTGCGCAACATAAAGCCCCCTAAACGCTGCTCTTGGGCAGCTGTGCGTGTAATGTCCGCCTAATGTGCCGGCTCTGCAAGGGCTCGTGCGATGAACCGTTTCGGCACTGAGGTGCGGGGCACGGGTCGGTCAAACCACTCGCGAACATCACGTTCAAGGCCGACGCCATGCATGTAGTTATACAGCGCCACGCTCAACGTGCGCCCGAGGGCATCGTGATCGACGCCCGTCGGATCCGTGAACCCGATGTCATTCTTGGCAAACAGCACCTCGGGCAGCGGCGCGAGCTGCACGCCGTAGGCCGCGGGGTTGCGCCCTACCGGGGAGTGCACCGTGCACGTGAAGCGGTGGAAGTAGCCGGATTGGATGCAACCTTCGTTGAACAGCTGGCGCACATACTCTAACGAGTCGACCGTATCTTGAACGGTTTGCGTCGGGAATCCGTACATCAAATAGGCGTGTACGAGAATGCCGGCGTCGGTGAACGCGCGCGTCACGCGCGCCACCTGGGCCACAGACACACCTTTTTGCATCAGCTTGAGCAACCGATCTGAGGCGACCTCGAGCCCACCCGAGATCGCGATGCAGCCACTCTCAGCTAACAACTGACACAGCTCCGGCTTGAACGACTTTTCAAAGCGAATGTTGCCCCACCAGGAAACGGTGCGCTTGCGCCGCAGCAACTCCTGTGCGAGCGCCTTGAGCGCCTTTGGGGGTGCCGCCTCATCGACGAAGTGAAAGCCGGTCTGGCCCGTCTCAGCCACGATCTGCTCGATCCGATCGACGAGCAGCGCGGCGTTGGCGGTTTCGTAGCGCGAGATGTAGTCGAGGCTCACATCGCAAAAAGAGCATTTCTTCCAGTAACAGCCATGGGCGACGGTGAGCTTGTTCCAGCGACCATCCGACCACAGCCGATGCATCGGATTGAGCAGATCGAGCAGCGATAGATAGCGATCGAGTGGCAGCCCGTCCCAGGTCGGTGTGCCGACCTCAGCGAACGGGATGTCGCGCTCGGGCGCATGGATGTACTCCACGGAGCCGTGTGCGTTACGGCGATACGTGCGCACGAGTCGTTCGACGGGGCGGTTGCCGCTCAAATGCTCCAATAAGGCGAGCACCGGCAACTCGCCATCGTCGAGCGTGACATAGTCGAAGTAATCGAAAACACGCGGTTCTCGCAGCTCGCGCAGCTCCGTATTCACATAGCCCCCACCCAAGACGGTGACGACCGTCGGATCCTGCGCCTTGAGTGCCTGCGCGATGCGAAAAGCGGCGTACACGGTGCCGGGAAATGGCGTCGAGATCAGCACGACCGTTGGCTGGTGAGTCGTTAGGCTGGCGAGTGCAAGCTCGTGCAGCGTCTGATCGACCCGCGTGGGTGGTGCTGCGAGCGCGCGCGCGAGCGGTTCGAAACTGGCTTGGCTGGCGGCGAGCGACTCCGCATAACGCACGAATTCGAAGCGTGCGTCGATCGACTCGCGGAGCGCGTCGGCAATGTCGTTCAGATAGAGGGTGGCGAGATGGCGAGCACGGTCATGAGTGCCGAGCGCACCGAAAGCCCAAGCGAGCGCGTCATTGGCTTCTTCGTCGGCATAGTTCTCGAGAGCCGCAAAACGCGGGCCCTCCGGTAGAAAGGTGCGACTCGCGATGCGATGCGCGAGCGTTGCGTCGCGACCCTGCAGAAAAGCGATCGCAGGATCGATCGTGTCGCGGTAGCGCGCGGCTTGCGCAAGAAATGCACGTAGGGCGGGCGAGCGACTCCTCGCTTGGCGTTTTGTCGCCGCCTCGACGATCGCAGCGATGCCGTCTGCGCTGAGAAATCGCAACACGAGCTGAATCGCGAGATCCTCCTGAACGGCAGCGATGCCGCGCGAGCGCAGAAAGCCCGTCAAGTACGCCGTCGAAGGGTAGGGCGTGTTGAGCTGCGTCATCGGCGGGATCAGCGCGAGGACTTTCTGCGAGAGCGTGCGCATATGCCTAGTCTTACCGAAATCGGCGGGTTAGCCTACCGGCCGTGCCACGTTCCTTGTCCATGCTCGAGTTCGTCAATCGCTTCGTACGCGAACTCCCGGCTGATTCCACCGCAAGCCCGATGCGTCGTCAGGTGCATGGCGCGTGGTATTCGTCTGTCCGTCCGACACCCGTCGCAGCGCCCCGGCTGCTCGCATTCTCGCCGGAAGTTGCGGCCTTCCTGGACCTCGATCCCGCCGAGTGCACGCAGCCGCAATTCGCGCAGATCTTCTCGGGTAACGAGTTGCTGCCAGGCATGGAACCCCATGCGACGTGCTACGGCGGCCATCAGTTTGGTAGCTGGGCGGGACAATTGGGTGATGGGCGCGCTATTACGCTCGGCGAGCTGCGTAACAGCGCAGGCGAGCATTGGAGTTTGCAACTGAAAGGCGCAGGTCCGACGCCTTACTCGCGCACGGCCGACGGACTGGCTGTCTTGCGTTCCTCGGTACGCGAGTTTCTCTGTAGCGAAGCCATGGCACATCTCGGCGTACCGACGACTCGCGCCTTGTCGTTAGTGGCCACCGGCGAACAGGTCGAGCGCGACATGTTCTACGACGGTCGCCCGCAGCTCGAGCCCGGGGCGATCGTCTGCCGTGTTGCGCGCTCGTTCACGCGTTTCGGCCACTTCGAACTGGCGGCAGCGCGGGGTGACGCCGGATTGCTACGTCAGTTGGTCGATTTCACGCTGCGCAATGATTTTCCGCAGCTCGGACCGCCGTCGTCCGATGCTTACGGTGCCTGGTTCGAGGAGATTGCACGCCGCACTTGTCACTTGTTAGTCGAGTGGATGCGAGTCGGCTTCGTGCACGGCGTCATGAATACCGACAACATGTCGATTCTCGGCGATACCATCGATTACGGGCCTTATGGCTGGCTCGAAAGCTTCGATCTCGACTGGACGCCGAATACGACCGACGCGCACGGGCGTCGCTACGCGTTTGGGCGGCAACCACAGATTGCGCTGTGGAACCTCGTGCAACTCGCAAATGCCCTGCAGCCTCTCGTGCCGGATACGGCACGACTCGAGGCGGCACTGCAGAGCTTCGGCTCGGGTTATGCACCCGCGTGGCACGCAATGACGGCGCGCCGGTTCGGGTTCGACACCTTCGACCGGCAGCGCGACAGCGAACTGCTCAACGAATGGTATGCGTTGCTGCAGCAGGTCGAGACGGACTACGTGCTCGCGCATCGCAATCTCGCTCGAGTCGACCTCGGCACGCTGGCGCAAGGTGATGAGGTGTTGCCTGGGCCGATCCTGGAGGCGCTCTATGCGCCGCCGTCCGCTGACTTGCGCGCACGTTGGTTGGCTTGGTTGCGGCGTTACGGCGAGCGTGTGCGCTCGCTGGCGCGCCCGGATGCCGAGCGTCGCCAGCAGATGGACGCGCTCAATCCGAAGTATGTGTTGCGGAACTACCTTGCACAGCAAGCGATCGATGCCGCCACGCAGGGCGACAACCGCGAGATTCTGCGATTGCTCGACGTGCTGCGTCGGCCGTATGCCGAGCAGCCGGAGAACGAGCGCTACGCGGCGCGCCGACCCGACTGGGCCCGCGACCGGCCGGGTTGCTCAATGCTATCGTGCAGCTCCTAACGACTAACTGAGTAGCTGCAAGGCTCGTGAGTAGGCGCCGGGATCCGTGAGCGCCACGAACGCCAAGCCGACCAGTGCGCCACCGAAGTGGGCGTCGTGGTTGATGCGGCCTCGCGCCTGGCGGGCGGCCCACCACGTGTAAGCAAGGTACCCCACGGCATAGAGTGGCGCGGGAAGCGGCACGGGAATCGGAAAGATGATGAGGCTTTGCATCGGGTTGTAGACAACCGAAGCGAACAGCACGGCCGTGATCGCACCGGAGGCCCCCAAGGTGGCGTACTGCGGATCGTTGCGATGCTTGAGATAGCTCGTCAATTGACTCAGGACCAGCGCCACGAAATAGAGAATCAGGAACTTGCTGGTACCGATCTGGCGTTCGAGCGGAAACGCGAAGAAGAAATACGTGATCGCATTGAAGAATAAATGGCCGAAGTCCGCGTGTACGAAGCCGCTCGTGACGAGCGGCCAATACTCGCGACGCCGCGCAACGTAATACGGGCGCAGCGCCCAGCGATCGAGCAACTGCGGATTGATCCAGAGCGCACTGATGCTCACGCCAAGCATCACGGCAAACACTACCGCAGCGCCGGGGCCGATCGTACCGAACATGGGGGTCTCGCCCGAGTAATGATTCGCAGCGTCGATTGTAGTGACAAACGACGGCGACTGCGTGGGTCTGCGCGTCTACGTGCAGCGGCGGCGGGTGCCCGCGAGCGCGTCAATCCAAGATTCGACCAAGGCAAAGTTCGCCTGCGGATTCTGGTGGTGCACGGCGTGCAATGCACGGCGACGTCTGAACCAAGCAAACCGCGCGAGGGGCGTATTCCACGCGTGATATTGTCGATGGAGGTAGGCGTGCGTTGCGACGGCAAAGACGACGCCGGCCGCGTGTCCCGCCGTCCAAGCGTTCGGTAGCAGGGCACAAACGAGTAGGGACGGTGTGCACAGCGGTAGTACCACGCGCCAGATCGCACTGCGTGGCGTTGGGTGCCAGCGATCCTGCAACAGTTGCTTTGCAGGATAGAGCGCATGATGGCCATGAACGTGATCGTCGAAAACGTTGGGTATTGAACGACGATGTCCGAGCCAGCGATGCAACGCGACTTGTGCGATCGCAGCCGCATAGTAGGTGACGATGAAGGCCAGAGCGAACGGAATCAGAGTGCGCATGGGAGTTTGTCTCCGGGCGAGTCGTTAGCGCTTACGCTGCGATAGCCCTGCGCGAGCGATTGCCCCAACGAACACGGCGAGAAACAGCAATTGCATCGGGTCGAGCGCCCCCGCGCCGCTCTTCGCCTCGGATGCAATTCGAACTGGCGCTTGTCCCGCGCGCACCCGACGTTCGAACTCGACCAACTCCTTGGCGAGATTGTCGTTGAGGGCTGCAACCGCCGCCGCGAACCCCGCGGCTTGTTGGCGGTCGCGCCGTTTCGCGAGCTCAATCGCGGTGGTCGATTCGTACAGCGAGCTGGTACCGCCAGCCCGCAGCAACAAGGCACGCGACTGCGGCTCGATCACCGCCAAATCGAGCAACGTATGCGTGGCCTGTTCATTGCCGCGCACGAGGAACGCGCCCGCAATCGTGAGATACGCGAGCGAGCGTCGGTTCTCGGTGGTCTCAGCGAGTTGGTCGTACGACACTAATGCGACCACATCGAGTCGCTGGAGCGCGGCAACTTGCCGCAATGCCGTGAAGCCTTGGCCGTTACCGCGACCAAGATAGTAGTCAGGCAGGATCACGATCTCGCGCACGTAGGGCAGTGCGCGAAAGCGCGCGCGAACGCTCTGCAGAACCGACTCCCGCTCTACAGCGCTTGGGCCCGCGCCGCGGGCGGGCGGCAGGAACGCCAGTCCGACGACAAGCGGCGTTGGGAGCTGCAAGCTGGCCGTCTCCTGCGGCGGTTCCATGTCGCCATACAGATAGTCCACCAGCGGTGTCGACGCGTGTTGCTGCGAGGCGCGACCGGCGCCGAACGGGCTCGGCAGCGCGCAGCTCGTCAGCATCAGCGGCATGGCCGCCATCATCGCGAGCAGCGCCGCACGACGGCGGCCTCGGCTCGACTCGAGCGAATGGTGCATAGGCCCTCCTAAAATGAACGATGTTCAATTTAGCAAAGAATTGAACACTGCTCAATATTTCGATATGCTGGGCACACTGGGGCGCTGGTGTGCGCGGGAGAGGGTGCGTGGGCCGCCGGAGCGACCATAGCCGCGAAGAACTCAAGGACTTAGCGCTACGCGCTGCGGCCGAGATTGTCGAAGCCGACGGCGCCACGGCGTTGTCGATGCGTGAGGTGGCGCGCCGCATTGGCTACACCGTCGGCGCGCTGTATTTGGTGTTTACCAATCTCGACGACCTGATCGTTCATCTGAATGAACGCACGGTGCTCGAGTTGCGCCAGTCGCTCGAAAAGATTCGCGGCAAGAACGAGGATCCGCGCCAAAATCTGCGGTTGTTAGTCGCCGCGTATCTTGGCTTCGCCTTGTTGCATACGGCCCGTTGGCGCCTGGTGTTCGAGCATCGCTTGCCGCTCGGCCAACCCGCGCCACCGACTTACAGTGCACACACCAACGCGATCTTTGCGCTCGTTGCGGAGCATTTGCATGCCTGCGGCGTGCTCGGCAACGGCCAGTCGCTCGATGAAATCTCGACGGCACTGTGGAGCGGCGTCCACGGCGCGTGCATGTTGGCGGTCACGGGCAAGTTGCAGGTGGGGACGCAGGCCTCCGTGCAACGGCTACTCGATGTGCTCTTGGATCGCTTTCTGCCGCCGCTAAGCGGAAAGGCGACGCACAAACCATCCGCCCGGCGACGGCGTTAACGCTGCTGAGACTCGGGGCAGGAGGCCGCCGCTGCGCGTGCCTCGATCTCCGACTGCGTCGTGCGGACGGCAGCTTCGTAGGGGCCACCTCGCGCAGCCTGCATCGCGCGCGCAATCTCGCGCAATGCCGCGTCTCGGCAACCTTGTCGACTCAGTGCTTCCGCTAGATTGTTGCGCGCGGGCACCTGGTCGGGTGCCAATGCAAGCGCTTGGCGAAATGCGCTGTGCGCCGCATCGAGATCATCGGCTGCTAACAAGTTATTGCCCAGCCCAAAGTGCAACTGAGGTGCCGCTGGATCGCGCGCGATACCAGCCCGATACGCGGCTGCCGCAGCGGCCGCGTTGCCTGCGCGCTCGAAGGACGCGACGGCAGCGAAATAGCGCTCGGCGTCGTGCGAAGCGGGCAGCTCACCCGGATTCAATACGACGACGCCCCAGTTCTCGGCGCGCTGCCACGCCCCAGCGAATCGCCGCAAGCTGAGCGTCTCACGTTGCCGCGTACCCGAGCGCAACAACCAGTGTTGCCGCACCGGGTCGAACCCAATCACCACGGCGTAATGCCAGCGCGGCCAGCGCTCGAGGCCGAGGTTGAGTAGCACCAGCACCGGACGCGCTGCGGCTAACTCCGCCAACAATGCTCGCGCATTGGGCTCGATGACGAATGCGAGACGCCCCGATGCGCGAGTCGCTGCAAGCATCTCGATCTGTAGGCTGCCGCGCCGCGCCGGCACGTACACGCGCGGCACCAGCTCGTCGGGGGTGATTGCGACACCAGACGCGGCGAGCACGGTTGCGAGCGCCGCCGGTCCACACTGGTACTGTTCTTGGGGAAAGAACGGCGTCGCTGCCAACTCGATGGCAGTTGGCGCGACCGCGCGCAAATCGGTGAGATTCTGCGGCGGACGCGCAGCGCAACCTGCGACCAGCAGGCTGGCCGCTATGGCCAGCCAACCGCGGGCGGTCACACCTTCTTGAAGATGTCGATTACGCCGGTCAGCTCGAGAATCAACAGCACGAGAAACACAGCGCCGATGAGGCCCAAAGCGTCGCCGCCTGCGGGTGCGTTCTCGAGGTCTTCAACCATCTGCGCGAGTTCCGCATTCGACAACGCCGCAACACGGGCTTCTGCGGCCAGCGGATCTACGCCGAGTTCCTGCAGCCGCTGCTGCACGGCCTCTTGCCGCAACACGGCGGTGACGCGATCCAGATGGGCTTGCCGCTCGCTGACTTCAACGACCGTCGCGCTATCGATCACGCCTGCGTGAGCCAGTGGCGCAAACAATGGGCTCGCGAAGCTAACGACCGCCAGCAACACGACGAATGAACGACTGCGATTCAGGGACATAGGAGACCTCGGCACGGTGCAAAACGCAATGCAGCAGTCTAGGAGCAACGCCGCGCCTTGCGCAACTCTCGGTTAGCGCAAAACACGTGCAAGGGAGACTACACGTCGCACAACGGCGACGCCCGCGACCGCGCGGCTCGCGAGTTGCACGAGTTTGCGCGGCCCCAGCCACAGCGCGAATAGGAGTGCGCCAATCACGAAGGCCGGCGAGCGAACGACACGACCCGCTGTTGCGACCGCCTGCTCAGCGGGAGCGACGGCCGCGATGAGATTGTTAGCCTGCCTGCTGATCCTGTGGCGCAGGATACCGCTGCGAGCGACTAACGCATCGCGTCGTAGCTCGAGATCACGCAACGGCACCATTACGATGGGGCGTCGGCTGCGAGCGCGGCGCGGTCGCGTTCGAGCTCATCGAGTGTCGCCGCTAGGAGCCGCGGACGTGCTTGAATCGAGCGGCGCGCCATCCACACCGCCGCGATCGCGCCGATCAGCAACACCGCACTAATCAGGCCTGCAGCGAGCAGCCGGTGCTCTTCCCACACCGCGATCACGATCGTCAGCGAGAGCATCAGGCAACCGAGTGCTGCTGCGAGTAGTGCGATGAAGGTCCACAGCATCACGCGCGCCGCGCGATGCACCTCGAGCGACAACTCGGTGGTTGCCAGTTCGAGCCGTACTTGCGCAATCGCAAGCAGATGCTCCAGCAAACGACGCAGCGACTCGAATAATGGGCTCTGCACGGTGTTTAAGTGCCCAGCGGCTAGCGCCGCGTGAGCAGCATTCCGAGTAACAAGCCCGCGCCTGCTGCGATGCCGATCGACTGCCACGGGTGTGTGCGGACATAGCGGTCGGTCTCGCGCGCCGCATCGCGCGAACGCGACACTATCTCAGACTCAAGCGAGCCCAGGCGCTCCTTTGCTTTGTCGAGCGTTTCGCGCATTCGTGAACGTGCGCTCTCGGCGCCGGCGCCTGCGGCTTGCGACGTATCCCGGAGCAAAGCCTCCGTGTCGTCAACGATTTGCCGCAGATCATCCAGAATTCGAGCGGTGTCGGCATTAGCCATGCGATGCACTCCGAGAAGGGTCGTTAAGTGGTGCATACCACTACGCGCCGCAGCGCGAGTCGATACGCAATAGCCGCAGCGCGGCACGAGTGCCCCGCTACGGTGTGAGCCGTTATGACCGCGAGTGCGTCTTGAGGTTCCGCAGAAAACATCGATTCGGCGCCGCCGAATCTAACCGCAGCCTCTAACTACTGGCTTTGGGGACATCGACATCCGGTAGTGCGTGGAACGCGTTGCGCAGCGCTTCGCCCCAGCCTTCGCGAATCTTGCGGAAATACGCATCCTCGGCACCAATTTCACGATGCAGCGTGATGCGTTGTTCGCCGCGACGCACGATGGCGAGGTCGAGCGGGAGACCGACCGAGAGATTCGAACGAATCGTGGAGTCCATCGAAATGAGCAGACACTTCGCGACGGCAGACAACGAAGAATCGGCACGCACGACGCGATCGATGATGGGCTTGCCATACTTCGATTCGCCGATCTGGAAATAGCGCGTGTCCGAGGTCGTCTCGATGAAGTTTCCAGCCGCGTAGACATGAAACAGCCGCGGGGCTTCGCCGCGAATCTCGCCGCCGACGATGAACTCTGGATTGAACTCGATGCCGTGCACTTTCAAGGATTCGGCATCACGTCGATGAATCTCCCGGACCGCATCGCCGACGCGCCGCGCGACATCTGCCATCGACTTTTGGGTGAGCACGCTCTGCGTGGCGTTCGTGAGCCGATCGCGCAGCAAGCCCACGACGGATTGCGTCATGCTCAAGTTGCCCGCGCTCAAAATCACCACGACGCGCTCGCCCGGCATCTCGAAGAACGCCATTTTGCGAAAGGTGCTGACCTGATCGACGCCGGCGTTGGTGCGCGAATCGGACAAAAAAACGAGCCCTTCGTCCACCGCTGCGGCGACGCAGTAAGTCATCGAGATCTCCCTGAGCTTGTTAGCGCCGCAATTCTACTGTTGTACGGCAGCCGCGACCAGGACAGAGACCAGCATTTCCTCTTTACCGCCTCCGCGGCGCACACCGCGAACGGGCGCGGCGTCGAGGTAATCGCGCCCAACCGCGAGGCGACAGTGTGGCGGGCCGACAGCGCGCTTGTGCGTGACATCGATGCCGAACCAGCATTGTTCGCGCTCGAGCCAGGCCTCGGCCCAGGCATGACTCGCCACGGCACCATCGTCGCCCGTGTGCAAGTAGCCACTCACATAGCGCGCCGGAATGTTCATAGCGCGGCAGGCAGCGATGAACACGTGCGCTTGGTCTTGGCACACGCCTTCGCCACGCGCGAAGGCGGCGACGGCGGGGTCGGAAACAACGGTGGCGCCGGGCCGATAGGCCACCTTCGCATTCAAAGCCTCCGCGGTCGTGAGTAGCGCATCCCGCATATCTGTTGCCGGCGCGAGGCACTCGCGTGCGAATGCTTCGATGTCGTCATCCCATTCAGTCAGTGCAGTGGGAGCGCGGTACGCAAGTGGCGAAATCAACGCGGGCCCGCTGTTCGGTTGCCCAACGACGTCGTCGGTCTCGACGACGCCCGCGACAATCACGCGCAGCTCGCGGTGCGGCTCTTCCACGGAGAGATAATGCACAACGTTACCGTGTGCATCGACTTGCTGCGTCTTGCGCCCAGGCGCTTGGATGGACCAAGACACCACACGCTGCCGCGTCTCGGTGCGCGGTGTGAGATGCAATGCTTGGATTGCGTAGCGCACGGTGTCGGCATAGCGATAGGCGGTTTCGTGACGAATATGCAACTGCATCGCTACACCGCTACATCCGAGATCAAGAAATCGCGCGCGATGCCGTCGCCGATCTGTGTGAGGCGTTCGATCTTGTCGGTGATGTACTCAGGCAGTTCGGCGATGTCGAGTTCCTCCGGTCGCGAGAACTCCAGCATCGCCTGCAGTGCGCCCGCTTTGCGCTCGGTTTCCGATGAGGCGCTGTTCGCCACGGCGCGAATGTTGTCGCGCACTTCGATGACACAGCGTCGCAGCGAGCGCGGAACCTCCGAGCGCAAGATCAGCATCTCCGCGACCCGCTGCGGCGTCACGGCTTCGCGGAACAGCTTCCTGTAGACCTCGAAAGAAGACAGCGTCCGCAGTAGGACGGTCCATTCATACGCATCGGCTTGACCGGGATCGTCGAGGCTTGCAACGCGCGCGTCGAGCACGCGCGCCGTACCGTCTGCACGTTCGAGAAACGTACCGAGACGAATGAAGTGATAGGCCTCGTCACGCAGCATTGCCACGACGCTGATGCCGCGGATCGTGTGCGAGCGCTGGCGGACCAATTCGATCAAGCTGCGGCTACGCTCGGGCCCTGAACGGCGTTCGAGGGCACGCGCCTCGAGCCACGTCGCATTGATCGATTCCCAGAGTTCTGAAGCCACTGTGCCGCGGACCGCACGCGCATTCTCACGCGCGCGGGCGATACAGCCGACGATGCTGCCTGGATAGTCACGATCGAACGCCAAGAACTCGAGCGCGTCGTCGCTGCCCGCCCGATCGCCTGCGTCGTACGCTTCGTGAGCGCCGAGCGCGACGAGTGTCGCGCGTCGGGTGCGTTGGGCCACCTCAGCTGGGCGCGGCAGCAGCGACAATTGATGCTCGGCTTCGAGCATGCGTGCCACCGTCTCGGCGCGCTCGAGATAGCGCGCAAGCCAATACAGATGATCGGCTGTCCGGCTAAGCATGCTGACTCTCGAGCACCCACGTGTCTTTGGTGCCGCCGCCTTGCGAGGAGTTGACGACCAACGAGCCTTCGCGCAACGCGACCCGCGTGAGGCCACCGGGCACGATCGTGATATCGCGGCCCGAGAGCACGAACGGTCGCAAGTCGATGTGGCGCGGTGCCAGCCCGGCTTCGACGAGCGTCGGACAGGTGGACAGCGCGAGCGTGGGCTGTGCGATGTATTTCGCCGGCGCTGACTTGATACGCGAGCGGAAGTCCTCGATCTCTTGCTTGCTCGCCATCGGCCCGATCAACATGCCGTAGCCACCTGCGCCGTGCACTTCCTTCACGACGAGTTCGTGCAATTTGTCGAGCGTGTAAGCGAGATCTTCTGGGCGACGCAACACACGCGTCGGCACGTTCTGCAACAGCGGCTCCTCGCCCAAATAGAACCGCACCATGTCCGGCACGTACGGATAGATGGACTTGTCGTCTGCGATTCCCGTGCCGATCGCGTTCGCGATGGTAACCGTTCCTGCGCGATAGGCAGCTAACAACCCGGGCACCCCGAGTGTGGAGTCGGAGCGAAACGTGAGCGGATCGAGGAAATCGTCGTCGACGCGCCGATAAATGACGTCGACGCGCTTCGGGCCTTGTGTGGTGCGCATGAAGACGACGTCATCGCGCACGAACAAGTCTTGGCCCTCGACGAGCTCAATGCCCATTTGCTGTGCGAGAAAGGCGTGTTCGAAGTAGGCGCTGTTGTAAGAGCCCGGCGTGAGCAGCACGACGGTCGGATCGTTGACGCCACGCGGTGCCACGCTGCACAAGTTCGCGAGCAACACATCGGGGTAGTGTTCGACGGGTGCGACATGGCAACGCCCGAACAGCTCCGGGAATAGGCGCATCATCATGCGGCGATTCTCCAGCATGTACGACACGCCGGACGGCACGCGCAGATTGTCCTCCAGCACGTAGAACTTGCCATCGTCGGCGCGAATCACGTCGATGCCAGCGATGTGCGAATAGATGCGTTGCGGGACCGCGATGCCTTGCACCTCCGGTCGATATTGTGTGTTGCACAGCACTTGCTCTGCCGGCACGACGCCCGCGCGCAAAATGTCTTGCGCATCGTAGATGTCGGCAATGAATGCGTTGAGTGCGCTCACGCGCTGCTTCAATCCGGCTTCGAGCAGTACCCACTCCGACAGCGGGATCACGCGCGGCACGAGATCGAACGGGATCAATCGTTCGGTGCCAGCCGATTCACCGTAGACGGCGAAGGTGATACCAAAGCGATGGAAGAGGGCGTCCGCTTCACTGCTCTTCTTCTGCAAGCGGTCTGGCCCTTGGGCCAAGAGCCACTCGGAGTAGGCAGCGTAGTGGGGCCGCGCGCGTCCATCGTGCGCGATCATTTCATCGTAGGGGCGGCTCACACGGTAGAGACTGCCACGGCGCGCACGCGGGGGCAAAGCCTCCGTCGCCTCGTGCGCCGTCTTGATTCATTCGGCGCGTCGTTGCCCCAAGAAAGGGCGCTAGCGGAACTGGTTGCCGCCCAAGTCGTTGACGACGGCGGCATCGAAGCGCCGCGTGATGCCTGCGAAAGTCGAGCCTTTCGCAAACACTTCCGCAGTGCCGGACGCTTCGAACGATGCGCCGGCGCCCGTCAACGTGCTGTTGGTGATGTGAACGCGAGCGTCCCTCACTACCAAGGCGATGCCGCCCGCACGAATGTTCGCGTTGGTGATATGCAGATCGCAACCATCCTCGGCGACGATCGCATCGACCGACGACTCGATGTTTCGACCGTCGATCCGCATGAATCGCTGGCCTTGGCAGATGATCGGTTCGGCGCGCAGCGGCTCGCTCGATGCCGCTCGTGTCGGTGCTGGCTCGGTGCGTGCAGGCGCCGCCCCGGCCGCGCGCGTGATGGTGTAGCCGGGACCCGCCGCTACCAACTTTCCACTGCCGGTCGGCGTGGGTGTCGCGCTCGGTGTCGGGCTGTCGGCTTCACTAACAACAGGGTCTGGCTCGGACGTCGCTGGGACCGACTCCTCGACGACCATCGCGCTCTCACCCGCCGTCGGTGGCGTGGTGGAGTCTGCGGCCGCAGGCGCGTCTGCCACGGCGGCTGGTGCTGGTGGTGCCGCCGGTGGCGGCGGGGCTGCTGCGATCTCGTCGACTCGCAAGGTGCGAACTTCACCGGTCGCGCGATCCTTCACGGTAAAGACGCCCTTCGATTCGTCGACCGAGACGATTTCCACATTGGGATTGCGCGCAAGCGCCGCGCGCGCCCACTCCACTTCGTCAGCGCCGCGCGAGCCGCAGCCTGCGAGCGCGAGGCTCGCGCCGACCAACAGTGTGGCAGTGATTGCAGGAAATTTTCGCATGGCCAGAATCCTTCGGCGTCGCGTCGTTTGCCGACTATGAGTGTACGCCCGCCATGTTAGGCAATCCGCGGCGGGGATGCATGCCCACGATTCCGCTTCGCGGTGTGGACGAGGGACTTGCCATAATGCTCCGCCAATCGCTTGTTACACTGTCGCCACCGTGCTGAACGATCTTTCCGCGAATCCTGCGCTGGCAAGCTTGTATGCCGCCAGTCTGGCGCGCGTCACCGCCGAGCCGCGCGCGGCAGCCGCTCTGGATGCGGCTCCCGCGCGATTGCGCGAGTCGCTGCCACGCGTCCTGCTCGCCAGCGATTTCGTGGCCGACAGTTGCGCGCGCGATCCTGAGCTGATCGCGTGGCTTGGTAGCGACGCCGGGCTCGCTCAGCCGTTTTCGGCTGCAATCGCGAGCGGCCTTGCAGCCGAGCTCGCAGCCGCATCGCAGCACGGTGCTGCGATGCTTGATGAAAACGAGTTCATGTCACTGCTGCGGCGCGTGCGGCGGCGCGAGATGGTGCGCATCGCGTGGCGCGATCTTGCAGGGTGGGCAGATCTCACCGAAACCCTCACTGCGCTGTCGGCAACGGCCGATGAATTGATCCGCGGTGCGCTCGCATTTGCGCGGCGCTCGCTGCTCGATCCCTACGGCGTGCCGCGCGATGCAGACGGGCAAGAGCAAGCGCTGATCGTGCTCGGCATGGGCAAGCTCGGCGGCGGCGAACTGAACTTCTCCTCCGATGTCGATCTGATCTTCTTGTTTCCGGCGGCTGGTGACACCGATGGGCGTCGATCGATCGCAAACGAAGAGTACTTCACGCGGCTCGGTCGCTTGCTGATCAAGTTGTTAGATGCACCCACCGCAGACGGCATCGTCATGCGGGTCGATATGCGACTACGCCCGTTTGGCGACAGCGGCCCGCTTGCTGTGAGCAGTAGCTTTCTCGAAGGCTATCTCGAGACCCATGGTCGCGATTGGGAGCGCTACGCGTGGGTGAAGGCGCGCGCCATCACCGGCCAGGATGCCTACGCGAAGATCTACGAGCTCGCAGTACGGCCGTTCGTCTACCGTCGCTATCTCGACTTCGGTATGTTCGATGCGCTGCGCGAGATGAAAGGCTTGATCGAGCGCGAGGTCGCGCGGCGCGATTTGGCGGATCACGTGAAGCTTGGGCCCGGCGGGATTCGCGAAGTAGAGTTTGTCGTACAAGCTTTGCAGCTCGTGCGCGGCGGCCAAGATCGTCGCCTGCAGACGCAGTCGCTGCGCGAGGCCTTGGCCCGCATGTCGGGCGGTAAACTGCTGGACCCCGAAACAGTTGCCGATTTAGGGCAGGCCTACGCCTTCCTGCGACGACTCGAGAACCGCTTGCAGATGTTAGCGGATCGCCAGACGCATACGTTGCCCAGTACGCCGCTCGAGCAGCAGCGGCTCGCGGTCGCGATGGGAGCCGCTGGCTGGGACTCGTTGGCAAGCGCTATCGAGGCCGAGCGGCAGCGCGTCACGCACCGTTTTCGCGAGTTGTTAGCCAGTGAGGCGCGCGAGGCTTTACCGACACCGCTTGGGGCGGATGGGTTCGGTGCCGTTTGGGAGCGCGGTGGCGCGGCGGCCGAGTTTGCGGCCGCCTTGCAGCGCGCCGGCCTCACCGACTGCGACGCCTGCGGCACGCAACTCGCCGAGTTGCATGCCTCGAGCTTGATGCGCCGGTTGGATGCGGTCGGCCGGAAGCGTCTCGATACGCTGCTCGCACATCTCTTGGCGGGCCTCTGCAGCGTTCCCGAGCCCGCCGCCGTGTTGCGACGCGTGATTCGCATCATTGAGGCGATCGGGCCGCGCTCGGCCTATTTCGCGTTGCTCAACGAGAATGCGGCGGCGCGACGTCGCTTGTTGGAGTTGTGCGGTTACGGCGATTTTTTAGCCGCGCAGATCGCGGCATCGCCCATTCTGCTCGACGAGTTGATCGATGAATCCTTGTTTGGCGAAGTGCCAACGCGTGCCGAGCTCGAACGCGACGCCGCCGACAAGTTGTCCGGGGTGGGCGATGACGACCCGGAGCGCGAAGTGGAGGCATTACGGCGCTTCCAGCGCGCGGCGGTGTTTCGTGTCGCCGTCGCGGATCTGACGGGTCGTTTGCCCTTGATGCGTGTCAGCGACGCGCTGACCGAGATCGCCGAGATCATCGTCGAGCAGGCGATGCGGCTCGCTTGGCGGCAGATGACCGCCCAGTTTGGCGTGCCGATGTGCGGGCCTGAGGCTGAGCGCCGCGCGGTGCGGATCTGCGCCGTGGGCTACGGCAAGTTAGGCGGCTTCGAACTCGGCTATTCGTCCGATCTCGATTTGGTGTTTTTGCACGATTCGACTGGCGAGCGCGCCGAGACTAACAGCGCACGCCCGACCGACAATCAAGTGTTCTTCGTGCGTTTAGCGCAGCGCATCGTGCATCTATTGACGATGCACTCGGCTGCCGGTCGGCTCTACGAAGTCGACGTGCGTCTACGGCCGAGCGGCAAGGGCGGTATGTTGATCACGCAGATCGGCGCGTTCGCAGACTATCAACGCACCGAGGCCTGGACGTGGGAACATCAAGCGCTATTGCATGCGCGCGCCGTTGCCGGCGACTCTGAGTTACGCGCGCGCTTCGAAGCGACGCGGAACGACACGCTGGAAAATCATGTGAAGCGGGCGACCTTGCGGACGGAGGTGCGAGAGATGCGCGAGCGCATGCGCAAAGAGTTGTCGCGCGCCAGCACCGGCGAAGTCGATCTCAAGCAGGATCGTGGTGGCGTCGCCGACATCGAGTTCTTGGCGCAATACTGGGCGCTACACTTTGCGCACGATTACCCGCCTGTCGCGATGTTCTCCGACACGATCCGACAGCTCGAGTCCGTGGCCTCGGCCGATCTCGTGCCGCAGTCCACCGTCGATGTCCTCGTGAACGCGTACCGGGTTTACCGCGCCCATACCCATCACTTGTCCCTGGAGGACGCGAAGCCGGTCGTGCCCGTCAGCCAGTTTGCAGAGGAACGGGCGGCTGTCGCGGCGATTTGGGACGCGACGATGGGGACTTCCGTATAATTGAGCGTATGGCCGATCCAAACACCCGCCCCAGCGCGCCGAAGGCGCTGATCCAGCCGAACGCACAGAACACGTACGTGGTCGACGAGAGCGATCTGCCGTTGTCGTGCCCGATGCCGCAAATGCAGCTCTGGAACTCGCATCCGCGCGTGTATTTGCCGATTGAGCAAACGGGATGGGCGAAATGCCCCTACTGCAGCGCCGAGTACACGCTCCAGCGCGATCGTTAGTCTGCGCGCTGGCGGTTGCGTGCGTGGTGGCGAACGCAGCCCACGCGCAAGCGCCAACGCCGACAAGCCCAGCTCAGACAAACCCGGCTCAGACAAACACACCGGCCGCACGGAGCGTCCCGTCCGATGTCGTGCGCCGCACGACGCTGATCGTGCACGACATCGAAGCTTCGATGCGTTTCTACCGCGACGTGCTCGGCTTCGAGGTCTGGCTCGAGAATCGCGGCAAGGTGTCGGGCAACGGGCTGCCCGTCGATCTGCCCGTTGGCGCGGAGAGCCGATTCGCCGTGATGCGCGGCACGCACCCGTGGGTGGGCATGGTGGGCCTGTTGCAGTACGGGCCCGCGAAGCCGCTACCCGATCCTGCGCGCTTCGTCACGCCTGGAGATGTTGTGCTGATGATCGAAACCCAGCAGTTGCAAGCCATCTACGAGCGAATGCGGGCGCGTGGCGTCCGCATGCTGCGGCCACCCGAGACGAACGAGGTGACGGGGGCGGGCGGCGCACGTTGGCGCGCCACCTTCGTGTTTGCCTACGATCCCGACGGCCATTTGCTCGAGCTCAATCAGCGTGAGCCGCTCGTTGCAAATATAACGACTAACGACTCGGCTGTGGCGCCAGCGCCCGTGCGAGTGCGCCGTGGTTTCTTCGATGGCACGACCGGGCAGTTACATTTTCGACGGGCAACGCCCGCCGCGTCGGTCGGCATGCGGCCGCCGCTCGTGCTGCTGCACCAAACGCCGCTGTCTGGGCGCATGTTTACCGAGGTCATGCCGCTGCTCGCGCGCGACCGGGTCGTGTATGCGCTCGATACACCGGGCTACGGCGAATCCGATGCGCCCGCTGCGCCGCCGAGTATTCGCGACTACGGCGATGCGTTGCACGCGTTCCTGGCCGACCTGCGTGAGCCCGTCGATCTGGTTGGATATCACACGGGTGCCTTGCTCGCGGCCGACATCGCGGCGCGCTATCCCGCCGCCGTGCGCCAGCTCGTGCTCATCTCGGCACCGCTATTGAGTGCGGAACAGCTCGCCCGGCTTGATGCGAATACACCGATCGCGCCTGATGGCTCGCACGTGATGGCGGGTTGGAAGAGCACGATGGACACGCGTCCCCCCGAGCAATCGCTCGAACTCGCGGCGCGAATCGTGGCGGAGAAGCAGCGCGCCGGCTCACGCGCAGGTTGGGCGATGGGTGCGCTGCAGCGCCATGATGCTGCAGCAACGTATCGCGCCGTCACGCAACCGACCATCATCGTCCGAGTGCGCGACACGCTCTATGCGCAAGGTGCCGAGATCGCAGCGCTCATGCCAAATGCGCGCGCGATCGAGACGCCGCCGGACTGGCGCTACGGCATTTTCGATGCGCATCCGCAAGCGCTCGCAGACATCCTGCTGCGCGAACTCGATACGCCTGTGCCGCCGTGAGCGGCCGTTAGGCCTTATAAGGCTTGTAGGATTTCTCTTCGACGATCGTGGAGCCGAGCGTCGTATTGATGCGCTTTTTCAGCGCGGCTCGCTCATCGTTCGTCACATACACGGCGCGCGCGAGTTCGATGAAACGCGCATCGAACGCTTGTGCGAGCTCTTTGTCGCGAATCTCATCCTCGATATCCCACAGCGCTGCATTGACGCGCTCGAGCGCCGCTTCATCGGCCGCCACCGCCGGAATCGCTGCGCCCGACTCGCGCCACGTGCGCTCGAGCAGTTGCAATTCGTGGCGCACGTTCGCGACCTTTTGCGCGTCCGTGATGCGCGCGGCCTTGATGCGCAAGATCGTGATCTTGTCGATCAATTCGCCAGGCGAGATGGGAACTAGGATGTCTTTCATGTGCGTCGTGCCTCGGGCGATAAGCCTAGCAGTTCATCGAGTTTGGCGCAGACTGCCGCGACCGTGATGAGATCCATCACGCCGGGCACTTCGATTTTCTTCGTCCAAGGCAGCTCATCGGCCGGGCGCTGCAGGAAGGTACGCGCCGCCGCATCGTATGCATCGACACACCATTGCTGCGATCGATATGGCCCGCTGCGCCGCACGTTGGTAGCGGCATACAACCCGATGACAGGCGTGCCGACCATCGTGGCCATGTGCGCCGGCCCGGAGTCAGGCGTGATCAGGGCAGTGGCGCGTGCGAGCAGCGCGAGCAGCAGCGGCAGCGTGTCTTTGCCGATTTGATTGACGACGGGCACGACGAGGGCGCGCTCAATCGCAGCGCCCATGTCGCGCTCGAAGGCGCTCGGACCCCCGACCAAGATGACCCGCATCCCATGCCGCTCGACCGCGTGCTTTGCGACATCGGCATAACGATTCACGGACCAATTCCGCAACGGGTGGCTCGAGCACGGGCTGATGAGGAGCGTGGGTTGGGCGTCGGGAATGAGCGTGCGCGCGTAGTGCAACGCGTCGTCGGGCAAGGGCAGATTCCATTCGATGCGCGGCTCGCTCACCCCGAGTGCCGCGGCGAAGCCGAGAAAGCTGTCCAGCACGTGCTCGTGCGTGCGCGGCGCGATCGCGGCATTCGTGAAGAGCCACTGCAGTTCGCGCGCCCGCGCTCGGTCGAAGCCGAGTTTGATGCGTGCGGGGACCACCTGCGCCAGGAGACTCGCGCGTAACGCGAGTTGTAAGTGCAGCAAGACGTCGAATTGGCGTCCGCGCATCGCGGCGCCGAGCTCGCGGCGTGCGGCCCAGCCGGATTTCTTGTCGACGGTGATAAACTCCACGTCGGTCACGAGGCGCATGAGTTTGGCCTCGAACTTACCGATGATCCAAGTGAACCGCGTGTTAGGCCAAGCGTGCTGCAAGGTGCGCAACAACGGCACCACGTGGCATGTGTCGCCGATGGCCGAGAGTCGCAGTAAGCACACGCTGTCAGGGGCGCGGGGGAGTGGCAGCATGCGGTGCGAGTGTCCGAGGAGTTGCGTATCGTGAGCGGTAAATGGCCGCTGGGGCCTGAGGTCGAACAAGCCGCCGTCGCGGGCGGCCGAATGCTATATGACACCTCGCGCGCCAGCAATTTCAGCGGCGACTGGTTCGAGCCGGCGTTTTGGGAGCGCCGTGCCGCTGTTGTCGATACCGCACGGGGCCGGGGCAGCACGTTGTTCGTGCGCCAAGGCACGGCGGTGTACGCGTTGCGCCATTATCGGCGCGGCGGCCTCATCGCCAAGATTTCGGCAGATCGCTACTGGTGGCGGTCCGAAGACGACACGCGCCCATTCGCCGAGTGGTACTTGATGTATCACATGTATCGCGCAGGCTTGCCCGTGCCCGCGCCGGTGGCTGCGCGTTACTTGAAGCGCGGCAGCACCTACTCGGGCGATCTCATCACCGAGCGAATCGAAGGCAGCGAGCCCTTGAGCGTGCTGCTGGCGCGCGAGCCCGTGCCGTTCTCGGCCTGGATCGGCATCGGACGCTGCATTCGTCGGTTCCATGACGCCGGCGTTTATCACGCCGATCTGAATGCTCACAACATTTTGTTAGTGAATCGCGATTCGGTTTATTTGATCGACTTCGACCGCGGCAAGCTGCGCAAACCGGGTTGGTGGCGCGATGCGAACCTCGTGCGCCTGCGACGCTCGCTCGAGAAGGTGACGGTGGCGCTGCCGCCCGATCGATTTACTGAAGACGACTGGCATTCGTTACTCGCGGGCTATCGCGAGTCGAGCGTGGCCGAACGCGCCGCCTGATACACACCCTTGCGACTGCTCTACATCTTCATCGCTTACTTGCTCGCGCCGATCGTTGCCGGAGCAATGTGGGTGCGCGGATTTCGCGACCGCAGCTACTGGCACCAGTTCAGCGAGCGATTCGGATTCGGCGAGGCCTTGCGCGGTGAGCGCGGCATCTGGGTACACGCGGTTTCGGTGGGTGAGGTGCAAGCTGCGGCGCCGTTGGTCTTCGCGTTGCTCGCACGTTATCCACAGATACCCGTGATCGTGACGACTGTGACACCGACGGGCGCCGAACGTGCGCGCGCGTTGTTTCGCGAACGGGTCCGGGTGCGCTATATCCCGTACGATTTGCCGGGCTCCGTTGCGCGCTTCTTCCAGCGCGTCAATCCGCGCATCGCGATCATCCTCGAAACCGAGCTGTGGCCCAACCTCTATCACGCCTGTGGCCGACGCGGCATCCCGCTGATACTGGCCAGCGCACGGATCTCGCCGCGCTCCGTCGGGCGCTACCGACGCCTAACAGGATTGTTCCGCGAAGCCTTGTCGAACGGCATTTCGATCGCGGCACAGAGTCCTGCGGATGCCGAGCGCTTTCGCTCGATTGGTGCGAACCCAGCACGTACGCACGTGGTGGGCAACATCAAATTCGATTTCACACTGCCGGCCGACATCGAGGCGAGCGGCGCCGCGCTGCGCAAGCTTCTCGGCGCCGATCGTCCCGTGTGGATTGCTGGCAGCACGCACGCCGGTGAGGAGGAGCAGGTGCTCGCGGCGCACGACATCGTGCGAGCCCGCTGGCCGCAGGCGTTGCTCGTGTTGGTGCCCCGGCACACGCCACGGTTCGCCGACGTTGCCAATTTGTTGGAGCGGCGCAGCATCGCTTACGTCAAGCGCTCGAGCGGCGCGAGTGTGCCGAGTGCGACACCGGTTTACTTGCTCGATACGCTGGGCGAGTTGTTAGCATTCTATGCCGCCGCCGACGTAGCATTCGTGGCGGGCAGCTTGGTGCCGATCGGCGGCCACAATTTGCTCGAGCCCGCAGCACTCGGGAAGGCCGTGGTCGCCGGGCCGCACAATTTCAATTCGGAGGATATCGCCGATCTGTTGGTGCGCGACGGCGCCGTGCAGCTCGTGCAGAACGCCACCGAACTCGGTGTAGCCGTCGCGAAGTTGTTAGGTGCGCGGGCGGAGTGCGAGCGACGCGGCGCATTGGGCCGCGCCGTCGTCGAAGCGAATCGCGGGGCCGTCGAGCGATTGGTGCGCTTGATCGACCCGTTGATTCGTTAGCCGCAACGATCGCGCGCTTACTGCTGCGCCAGCCAGCTATTCACTTCCTCGAGCGCCTTGCGATCGAGGGTGCCAGCGGCCAAGCGCAGCTGCAGCACGCTCAAGATGTAGTCGTAGCGCGCGCGGGCGTAGTCTGTTTCTGATTGCGCGAGGCGGCGTCGCGAGTCGAGCACGTCGACCGCGGTGCGCGTACCGACTTCATAGCCCGCTTCCGTAGCCTTGAGCGCTGTCTGCGTCGATTCGAGTGCTTGCTTGAGCGCTTGCACGCGCGAGATGCCGCTCAAGACGCCGAGGTACGCGTCGCGCGCCAGACGTTCGGTCTGGCGTGACGTGCGCTCGAGCCGTTCACGCGCGGCCAGCCAACGAAATTCGGACTCGCGCACGCGCGATTGCGCGGCGCCGCCTGAGAACAGCGGTAGCGAGAACTGGAGCGAGTAGCTCGTACCGTCCGTGTCTGTCGTGAGCGCCAGGGTTTGGCCGTTCGGCGGGACCGATTCCGGCGGCAGATCGACCGTTTGGTCTTGTTTGAACCCAGAGCGGCTTGCGACGAAGTCGATCGTCGGCAAGTGACCGCCGAAGGCCGCGCGCACGTTGTCACGCGCGATATCCGCGGCGAGGCGGCTCGACGTCAGCGCCGTGTTCTGCTGCATCGACAGATCGACCCATTGCTGCTCCTCCGCCGGGTTCGGCGTGGCGAGCGGCATTTCGGCGACGGGCTTGGCGAGCACTTGCGGCTTGTCGCCGATCAACTCGCGCAGGAATTCTTCCGACGAAGCCAGTTGGCGCTTCGCGGCGATCAACGCTGCAGCACCATTGTCGCGGGCAGCCTTGGCTTCCTGCACATCGGTGATCGCGATGAGGCCGACCTCGAATCGCTTCTCAGCCTGCTCGAGCTGACGCGAGATGGCATCGAGCGCAGTTTGTTGTGACTGCACGTTGTCTTGCGCGGCGAGCACGTCGAAGTAGCGCGTGGCGACTCGCAGTGCGAGATCTTGCTGCGCGACAAGGTAGTCCGCCTCCGCCTGCGCGACTTGTTTGCTCGCGCGCTTCAGGGCCACCCAGTCGGCCCACGAAAACACGCTTTGGCGCAGATCGACGCTCCAACGCGTGCTCTCCGGCTCTGATTGACCACCGGTCGGCACGGCGATGGCGCGGACTCCGCCCGGCGCGGTCGGGTCCGGGATGATCTGGGTGCGGTCCGAGAAGCCGTCGTTCTGGTCTCGCGTTTCAGCCGCGCTGGCCGACAACTGCGGCAGCACCGCAGCCCACGCTTGCGGGCGCGCCTCGCGATTGGCCTTGCGCGTGGCGTCGGCTTCGCGGATCTGCGGGTCGTTCGTCGTGGCGCGATCGAAGACTTGCAGCAAGTCCTCGGCATGCGCCGCGGGCGCGAGCAGAACGGCGAGGCCAATCGCAATCAGGGGGCGCATCAGAGAAGCTCCTTTAGTGTTGTATATCACTATATCACGAGCCAAATGGCCCGGCAACGATCCGATCAGTTGGACGCCTCAGTAAGGCGGGACGTTGCGATCGATCTCGGCACTCCAAGCCAAGATCCCACCCGTCAAATTGTGGACCTTTTCGAAGCCGCGTGATGCCAGGTATTGCGCGACGCGCATCGAGCGGCCGCCCGCTTTGCACATCACGACGACTTCTTGCGACGGGTTGAGTTCAGACAGGCGGTCAGGAATCTCGTTCATCGGTATGTGGAGGACGTCCGGCAGCTGGGCAATGTCGAGTTCCCACTCTTCGCGAACGTCGAGAACCAGGGGTGCAGAACCGGCTTGGCGGCGCGCCGCCAATTCTTGAACGGTCATTTCCTGAATCATGGTCGATGTACCGCCGACTAAAACGCGAATGCGGGCGGCTGAGGTGCACCGACCAACGGGGCGATCGCAGTTTCGAACAGCACTTCGGAGCGCCACTCGTTGGCGGCGATGCGCGTGATCAGCCGTGCTTCCATCAGCGGCAACTGGCCCACCACGACGAACAGGCGCCCACCCACCGCGAGCGCTTGTGCGAAGCGCTCGGTGTAGAGCGGCAGGGAGCCCGTGACGGCGATGTGCGTGTAGCTGTCGCCAAGCGGCTCGAGGAAGCCGTTACCCTCCAACACCTCGACCCCACGAACTTGCGCCTGGGCGAGGTTGCCTCGCGCTGAGGCAGCGATGCTTGAATGAATCTCGTAAGACCGCACGCTCGCGCCCAACTGTGCGAGGCAGGCGCTGAGAAAGCCCGAGCCCGTGCCGATCTCGAGCGCGCGTGCGCCCGCTGACACTTCCAGCGCTTGCAGAATGCGACCGATGACTTTCGGCGCCAGCATGTGTTGGCCATGGCCCAGCGGGATCTCGGTATCGGCGAAAGCCAGCTCGCGGTAGCGCGACGGCACAAAACGTTCGCGTGGCACCTGACGCATGGCGATGAGAACGCGGTCATCGAGCACGTCCCAGGCGCGCACTTGTTGCGTGATCATCTGGACACGGGCGAACTCGGTTTGCATGAGACTTAATCTGCAGTAGGCGGAGCGCGCAAGCGTAAGAATTTTCGGCACTTCTCTCAAGCGCTTTCGCCATGCATATGGTGAATATGGGTATAGCGTGACGAGGTGCTCAGTTATGCTGCCAATGCGGGTTACGGAAGACTCCGAACAGATAAATGTGCGCGGGCACCCCTCCGTCCGGAGTGGACCTCGCGACGAAAACTCAGGGGCTGGCGAAGGGAATGTCGATCTTAGGGCTCGTGTGCGTACTGCTCGCGGTCGCAGCGCTCGCATTACTCGTGCTGTATTTGATGCAGCGCGCGGATGTGCGCGCGCTCGAGCAGATGGCCGCGCAAATTGAGAATTTGGCGGTGTCGCCGGCTGCCACGAGCGAGCTCGAAGTCGTTGCCGATCAGCCCACGTTGCGCACCATCGCGACATCCGTAAATCAGTTGTTACGACGCGCCGCGTCGCGCGCGCGCGAGCGCAGCGATCCGCAGTTGTTCAACGCACTCGGCGAGCGCATTCACGAGGCGGTGCTGATCCACTCCGATGGCATCTTGTACGCCAACAAGCAGTTCGCACTGTTCGTCGGCGTCGATCGCGTCGACTTGGTCGGGCGCAAGCTCGAGGATCTGGTCGCGCCTGAGTACTCACAACTCGTCGGCGATACGCTGCGTCGCGCACTCGCCGGGGAGGCTGCGCCACCGCGCTTCGAGGTGGAAATCGTGGGTTTGCAAGGGCAGGTGAGTTTGCTCGAGCTGACCACGTCCGCGATCGACTATAACGGTCTGCGAGCGCTCCTGGTCACGGGCGTGGAAGTGATCCCGACCCGCGAACTCCGCGCGCTCAATTTGGAGCCCGCGCGCACGGCGGACGTGTCGAGCGCGGCTGCCGCAGCGGCGCTGCCGGCGCCGCCGCAGCAATACGCGTTGCATTCGTTGGCCGAGGCGATCCTGACGACCGACGTCGACGGCAAGATCGACTACTTGAATCCGGCGGCCGAGCTGTTGTTAGGCGTCACGCAAGCGCAGGCGCAAGGTCGCTTGCTCGAAGAGGTGGCGACTGTTGTCGAGGCGGCCGACCGCAAACTGATCGCAGAGCCCGTCAAGCAAGCGACGGCGGGCGGTAGCCCCATCAATCTCGCGCGCCGCGCGTTGCTGCTGCAGCGGCCAGGTGGCGGCGACCGCTCGATCGAGCTTGCCGCATCGCCGCTCAAGGACGAGCAAGGACTGATTCTCGGCGCGGTCGTGATCCTGCATGACGTGACCGAACTGCGCGGGATGCAGCGGCAGATGTCGTACCAAGCCACACACGATGCGTTGACAGGCTTGGTGAATCGGCGCGAGTTCGAACACCGTTTGGAGACGGCGATCGAATCGGCGCATCGCGGCGATGCGACGCATGTCTTGTGCTATCTCGATCTTGATCGCTTCAAGATCGTCAACGACACCAGCGGCCATTTGGCCGGCGACAGCATGCTGCGCGAGATCGCCAAGCTGTTGCGTGAGGCGGTGCGCGATTCGGATACGGTTGCGCGTCTCGGCGGCGACGAGTTCGGCATGTTGTTAGTGGGCTGTCCGCTCGATAAGGCCCGCCAGATCGCCGACGACGTCTGTCGCGCGGTCGCCGAGTATCGCTTCGTGTGGAAGGACCGTGTGTTCAACGCGGGCGTCTCCGTGGGGCTGGTCGAGATCGGGCGAGAAGCCGGCACTGGCGAGCAAGCGTTGATTGCTGCTGATTCGGCATGCTACGTCGCCAAGAAAGAAGGCGCGGGCCGAGTGGCCGTGTACTCGGCGCGCGACGAGGCGCTCGCACGCCAAACTGGCGAGCTGCAATGGTTGCAGCGACTGCAGAGCGCGCTCAAAGAAGACCGCTTCGAATTGCACTACCAGCCGATCGTGTCCGCGTACGGTGCCAATGCGACCGGCCCGTCGATGGAAGTCTTGCTACGCATGACCGACGAGAGCGGCAACTTGGTGATGCCGGGCGAGTTCTTGCATGCGGCCGATCGTTATCGACTCACGGGCAAGCTCGATCGGTGGGTGGTGCAGAGCACGTTGCAAGGCTTGAGCAACAACACGATCGTCTTGCCGGAGCAGCGCAGCGTCGCCATCAACATCTCCGGGCAAACGCTCGGCGATGCGCAGTTCCTCGAGTTCGTGGTCGAGTGTTTCGATCGCACTGGCGTCAGCCCCGGCCAAGTGTGCTTCGAGATTACCGAGAGCGCGGTCGTGGCAAATCTCGAACACGCGCGGCGCTTCGTCGGCGTGCTGCACGGGATGGGCTGCACGTTCACGATCGATGACTTTGGCTCGGGCGTGGGCTCGTTCTCCAATCTCAAGAACTTGCCGCTCGATTACCTCAAGATCGACGGCTCGTTCATGCGCAATTTGAGCCGCGATTCAGTCAACCAGGCGATGGTGACGGCGATGATCAAGCTCGCGCGGACGCTCAACTTCAAGATCATCGCCGAGCAAGTCGAGGACGCAGCGGCGCTCGATGCGGCGCGCCGAATGGGCGTCGATTACGTACAGGGCTACGCCATTGCGCGGCCTGCGCCGCTCCCCCTCGCCGCCTAACGGCGTGGCACGGCATAATGGATCGATGAGCGATGCGCGAGAGTCTGTGCCGGTTCCGGCTGAATCATCCGACTGGCGTACGGCCTGCATCGCGGCAGGCATTGAGCCCGACATCGTCGACCACGCGGGGCGTTGCTACCTCCTGCACCGCGATCACGCGCGTGCGTCGGGCAAGCCGCCAACGCCGCTGGTGGAATGGTTCCGCTGGTTCGCGCTCGAAAACGCTGCCGAGCTCTCGACCGAAAAGGTCGTCGTAAAGGGTTGCTCGGTCGACGAATCCTCGGTTCGTCCGCCCACAGCCACGTCCAAGCGCATCATCTTCGAATTGGTTGCCCGGTACGTGCACGAGCACCCCGCGGCGCTGCCATAATGCGAGCAATGGGTCGCGGCGCGCGACTTTCTCGTCATGTGAGGAGCAGGAATCCATGAATGCGAAGCAGGCCATGTTGTTAGCAGCCGTCAGCGGCTTGATCAGTTTGGGTGTTGCGCAGCGCGCGTCGGCCGAAGAGATGGGCCCTGGCGAGGGCTTCGAAAAGTGCTTCGGCGTTGCGAAGGCGGGCAAAAACGATTGCGGTACCGACAAGCATGCCTGCGCGGGTCAAGCCGCGACCGATGGCGATCCGACCGAGTGGATTGCGGTGCCGACGGGCACCTGCGAGAAGATCGTCGGCGGCAAGCTTGAGCCGTCCGCTCCAGCCGCTGCGAAGTAACAGTACAGCGTCGCGCGCGAACTAACGACTCGCGGGCTCGAAACGCAGCGCGACGCCGTTCATGCAGTAGCGTTGGCCGGTGGGATCCGGGCCATCGTCGAACACGTGTCCGAGGTGGCCGCCACAGTTGGCGCAGTGCACCTCGATCCGCGTCATGAAAAAGCTACGGTCAGTCGACGTTTCCACGGCGCCGGGTAGCGGGCGAAAGAAACTCGGCCAGCCCGTGCCGCTTTCGTATTTCGTGTCCGACTCGAACAGCGGGTGATTGCAGCCTGCGCAGTGAAAGATACCCGTGCGCTTCTCTTGATTCAGCGGGCTCGTGCCCGCGCGCTCCGTGCCATGCTGACGGAGCACTTTGAACGCTTCTGGTGTGAGTTGCACGCGCCACTCGGCGTCCGATTTTTCGACCGGAAACTTATTCTGCGATGCCATGCCGCGCAGTCTAGCATCACGTGCGATCGCGATCGGGCGACGGCGGGCGGCGCGCCTCGTTCGTGAATACGGTGATCTCGCGGGCGCGGTAGTCGATGACCAGCGCATCGAGCACGCCGATCACGTCCATGCCGAGCAGCAGCGCCGGACGCTCGTCGATGCCCCACACTTTGAAGACATGGAACTCGCCGAACGTGACCTCGACATCGGTCACGACCAATCGACCTAACTCGATCGACGGCGCTTGCCAGCGCTCACCGACAGCAGTCTGCGCGGTGGCACCATGGACCACGGCGGCCGGCGGTGATACGGGCCGATTGCGCTCGAGTGCGCGCAGCAACGCCAGATTGCCGAGCGTACGCTCCGCACCCGTGTCGAGCACGATACGCGTGCGATGCGAGCCGACCCGACCGTTTGCCACTAACATTCCACCGGACAAGCGGCGCGCGCGGATGCGCAGTGGCGAGCCCTCTATGCGGCGATCCGGTGCATTGCTGATCGCGATGTGATTGCTGCGAAAGTCAACTTCGATGCGCTGCCGCGTGAGGCCTGCGACGCCCAGGATGCCCTCTGCGTCGGCCATGATCGACGACCACAACACCGGCGTCACTTGCTGCGTCAAAGACAAGGCTCCCGCGTCGATGCGGTCGATTACGACGGTGGGCACTTCCGCGGAGCCCGTGACGCCATTCAACATGACGGTAGGGCCCGCGCCGATATCGAGCTGCAAGCGCGCGGCGAGCTGCGGCGCGATGGTCGAGTGACTCGCGCCGGTGTCGACGACGAAGCGATACGGCCCTGTGCCGTTGATCGTAACGGGCGCCATGATGCGCCCGATGCGGTCGAGTGTGGTGCGGCTGGCGAACAGCAATTCTTCGCTTGGCGCCGCAGCAGGATCGGCGATGAGCCGCGTTCCTGTGCGCGGTGCATGGCTCCACGCGCGGCTGGCGAAACCGCCTGCCGCAACGCCCAACAATGCCCCGAGTACGTTGCGCCGCTCCACGCCGAGCCCTCGTGATGTCGTTAGCAACCCCAGACCGATAGTACGCCTCCGCGGGAGGCGCGGTGGATTCGACGGGACCAAGCGCCTGCCTGCGGGGACGAACGTCACATCAAGGCGAAAAAAAGCCCCGGCACGCAGACCGTGCCAGGGCTTTCGATCGAGCTCAGCTCGCGGTTGCGATCAGGCCAGCAACGGCACCAACAGCAATGCCACGATATTGATGATCTTGATCAGCGGGTTGATCGCAGGGCCCGCCGTATCCTTGTACGGATCGCCCACGGTGTCGCCCGTGACCGCAGCCTTGTGGGCATCGGAGCCCTTGCCGCCGAAGTTACCTTCTTCGATGTACTTCTTGGCGTTGTCCCAAGCGCCACCGCCGGTGCACATCGAGATGGCGACGAACAGGCCGGTAACGATCGTACCGATGAGCAAGCCACCCAATGCGCGAATGCCGGCGCCCGGGCCCATCAACGCGTTCATGCCGAACGCAATGACGACGGGCACGAGAATCGGCAGCAGCGACGGGATGATCATTTCCTTGATCGCCGCCTTGGTCAGCATGTCGACAGCCTTGCCGTACTCCGGCTTGGCGGTGCCTTCCATGATGCCCTTGATCTCGCGGAACTGGCGGCGCACTTCCTGCACCACCGAGCCCGCGGCGCGACCGACGGCTTCCATCGCCATGGCAGCGAAGAGATAGGGAATCAAGCCACCCAAGAAGAGGCCGATGATGACGGCCGGATCGTCGAGGCGGAAGCTCTCGACCAACTTGCCGACGCCTAACAAGCCTTCGTCTTCGAGCTTGTGCGTGAAGTCGGCGAACAGCACGAGCGCGGCCAGACCGGCCGAGCCGATCGCGTAGCCCTTCGTCACGGCCTTGGTCGTGTTGCCCACGGCGTCGAGCGGATCGGTGATGTCGCGAATCTTCTTCGGCAGCTCGGACATCTCGGCGATACCGCCGGCGTTGTCCGTGATCGGGCCGTACGCGTCGAGCGCGACGATCATGCCGGTGAGCGACAACATCGCCGTGGCCGCGATCGCGATGCCGTACAGGCCACCGAGCGTGTGCGCAGCCCAGATCGCGATACACACTGCGATGACTGGCAGCGCGGTCGACTTCATCGACACGCCTAGGCCCGCGATCATGTTGGTCGCATGGCCGGTTTGCGAGGCCGCCGCTACTTTGCGCACGGGGCTGTACTCCGTCGCGGTGTAGTACTCGGTGATCACGATCATGGCGGCCGTGAGGCCCAAGCCCACCATCGCGCAGGCGAATAATGAGCCCGCTTGTTCGGCCGGAATCAGACTCTGCGTGATGAACCAGAACGCGATCGCAGAGATGATGCCGGAGACAATGACGCCTTTGTACAGCGCGTTCATGATCTTGCCGCCCTCCGACACGCTCACGAAGAACGTACCGATGATCGAGGCGACGATCGACGCGGCGCCGAGTGCGAGCGGGTAGGCGATCGCGTTCGTGCCCAGGCCGGCCATCATCAAGCCACCTAACAACATGGTGGCGACGAGCGTCACGGCGTAGGTCTCGAACAAGTCGGCGGCCATGCCGGCGCAGTCACCCACGTTGTCACCGACGTTGTCGGCGATCACGGCCGGGTTGCGCGGATCGTCTTCCGGAATGCCTGCTTCGACTTTGCCGACGAGGTCGGCACCGACGTCGGCGCCCTTCGTGAAGATACCGCCGCCCAAGCGCGCGAAGATCGAGATCAGCGAACCGCCGAAAGCGAAGCCGACGAGTGCGCGGAGGGTTTCCTTGTCGCCAGCGATGGGCAACAACAGGATGTAGACCAGTGCCACGCCGAGGAGGCCCAAGCCGACGACCAACATGCCGGTGATTGCACCGCCGCGGAATGCGACGGACAGCGCCGCATTCAAGCCATTGTTGGCCGCTTCGGTGGTGCGCACGTTGGCACGGACCGAAATGTTCATGCCGATGTAGCCCGCCAGGCCCGACAGGATCGCACCAACGGCGAAGCCCACTGCGGTGGGCCAACCCAACGCAACCGTCAAAATGACGGTGAGCACCACGCCGACGATGCCGATCGTCAGATATTGGCGATTGAGGTATGCCTGCGCGCCAGCCTGAATGGCCGCCGCGATCTCCTGCATGCGCGCGTTACCGGCGGGCAGCTTGAGAATCGACATCATTGAGAACACGCCGTAAAGCACGGCGATCACGCCGGCGCCGACCGCCAGCCAAAGCCACGTTGTGGCATCCATTTAGGATTCCCTCTCGAGCACGAAGTTAATAGTTGTTTGACGGCCAAGACGCGCTGTCCTGGCCACCCCCAGAAAAAGGCCGCGAACTATACCAAGGCGGTGGCTATTTCGTCCAAAGAATCCACGACTTATGACAATTCTTACCGCTGAGTATCGGGCGTGTGTGGGGCCGCCTGGGTACGACGCCTGGCGGCTCTGGATCGAGCGCGTCCGCAGGCATCGGCGCCAAAGCCCGCCGCTCCCTGCGGCCGTACCCTTGGTCGAGCACGGCGCACATCTTCCCCCTGGCGTTGCGGCCAGATTGAGAGCGGCACAGGAGTGCGCCGTGCTCGCCCTGCGGCGCTCTCAACAGAGCCGCCA
>CAYUIT010000042.1:0-34229 GCA_964444835.1 uncultured Steroidobacteraceae bacterium | reverse complement strand
TGCAAACCTCCTGAACTTCGAGGCAGAAGGCGGCCCGCAGGTCGAACTCGAACCCTTGCGTCCGGGTGCCGCGCCCTCCTCGGTGGCTGCCACGAATATTGCTGCGAACTGCCGCGGCGCCATCACGCGCTCTCGCTATACATGTACTGGTCTGCGTTCCGACCAGTCGAATCTTGTTGGCTTTCTTGCAGGCGAGAAGCAGTACATCCCGCTCGGTAACGAAGTGCGTGGCATATCGGTGACGTCGAACCTCGGCGTGGATACGCGCTTCGGCACGCTGAACTTCATCACGGGCTATCGCGACATGAAGCAGAAGTTCGCGCTGGACTTCTTCAACAATCCGCGTCCGGTTGGCGGATTTACGATTGCCAACGTCGGCGAGCACAAACAGATCAGCCAAGAAATCAAACTGAGTGGCACGTGGGGAGACAATATTTCCCATACATCCGGCATCTACTACTTCGACGAAGACAATGAAACCGATTTCGGCGATATCTTCTGGGTTGGGACACCCTTCCCGCCTCCAATGGGGCCGGACACATCGTTCGCTCTTATTCTTGAGGATCGCATTCTCAAGAACGACGCCCGCGCAATCGCACTGTACTCGCAGTGGGATTTTGAATTGAGCGAAGCATTTACGCTCACGGTCGGTGGGCGTTATACCGATGAGAAGAAGAGCGTCGATTTCATCTCCAACACGAATGCAGGGATCTTCACACCCGCTTTCCGGCGTGTGAATTCCGCGAATATCTTGAATGTGTCGCCAACTGCAACAGTAGCGGAGTTAACGGGCCCTGCAATTCCGCTCAGCCAAGACGTTGGCATCTTTACGCCGCGCGTTGCGCTCAAGTACACGCTGAATGACAACATCAACTTTTTCGTGTCGGGCACGCGCGGCTTCAAGTCAGGCGGTTGGAATGCGCGTGGCGCGGCACCGAATGAGATCCAGCCGTTCACCGAGGAAAAGGTGACGTCGTACGAAATCGGTATGCGCTCTGATTTGTTGGATCGTCGGTTGCGCTTTAACCTGACGCTGTTCCAGTTCAAGGCGGAAGACTTCCAGCTTCCTTCCGCATTCGTGCGTCCCAACGGCAGCATCGCGTTCATCACGCGTAACTTCGCCGATCTGAAGAACAAGGGTGCCGAGGCGGAGATCATCCTGCAGCCCACCGATCAACTGTCATTGTTTGCGTTTGTCGGCATCCAGGATGCGGAGTACGAGAACCTCGCGCCGGAAGTCCTTGCACAACAAGGCCGCTGCTTGAGCGGTTTGTCCGGTGTCGCCGTACCGCCGCGTTCGTTGGCCCAGACGATCAGCGACAACTGCAGTGCCGGCATCGTCACGCCGACGGGCGGCATCGCGAAGCCTGTGCGTGCGCCAGACACCTACACGCTGGGCGGCAACTACGAGTTCCGCATCGGCGAGTCCCTGACGCTGACACCAAACTTCCGCGTGCAGTTCGTCGGTAGCCAGGCGGTGGGATCTAACAACTCGCCGGTCTCGCTGGTTGACAGTTACTCGACTTGGACTGCGTCGGTGCAGTTAACCAACGCTGACGCGGGCTGGATGCTCACCGCCTCCTGCGATAACTGCAGCGATCGCTCGTCGATTGCTTCGACGCTCGCAGAGTTCCCGTACATTCAAAACCCGCGCACCTGGGCGGTGAATTTCCGCTACAACTTCGGCGATCGCCGCTAACGAGCTACTAGCGCTCGTGCGAGCGCGGCATACTAAGGGCCGATGCGTGTGAACGCATCGGCCTTTTTTGTTGCCTGCGGCATCCGCAGAGAAGGAAACGCCCGATGGAAGGTGACGTTCCGGAGGATGCGCTCGCTGAGCGCGCCGACCTTTCGAGCAGCCTCAGCGTGCTTGGGGCGTTCCGCGGCTTGCCGGCGGACGCAGTCGCGGCGGTTGCCGCCGAAGCGGAGTGGCATTCATTACCAGGTGCCACCGAGTTGTTTGCCGTCGGTGAGCCGTCGGATTCTTTGTACGTGCTGCTGTCGGGTTATCTCGCCACCTTGCGCGCGGATGAGGATGGCACGCAGCGCATCGTCGGCCGCATCAGCGCGGGCGAGACCGTGGGCGAGATCGGCTTGCTCTCAGGTCGGCCCCGTTCCGCGACAGTCGTCGCGCTGCGTGACAGTGAGCTTTTGCGCGTATCGCGCCCCCTCTTCGACCGACTGTTGAAGCAGTACCCGAGTGCAATTCTTGCCTTGGCGACGCAGTCGATTGGGCGCACCGAATCGCCTCGCGAGGAGCGTCTGCAGGGCATGCACGGGCCGCATACGTTTGCGATCGTTCCACAATCGCTCGAGGTGGACGTAGCGCGCTTTGCCGTGGCGCTCGTGGGCGCATTGAGCCAAATCGGCAAGACCGAACTCGTGTGGAGCGTACGCGGCGCCGATCACACGAGCCATTGGTTTCACAAAGTCGAGGCCGCGAATCAGTTTGTCGTATACGTTGCCGAGCACACTGCTACGGCGTGGACCAAGCTGTGTTTGCGGCAAGCCGATGCGCTTCTGCTGCTAGCCAACGCGGAGGCAGAGCCTGGCGAATGGCCCGCATTGGCCGACAGCAAGACCAGCAAGTTGGCCTTACAGCGCTCCGAACTCGTTCTGCTGCATGAGGAGCGCCTGCAAACCGGTCGTGCAGTCGCGTGGACGGCGATGGTGCCCGGTGTGCCCCATCATCACGTCACGGGTGAAAGTGACACTGCGCGGCTTGCTCGCATCATCACAGGGCGGGCGATCGGACTCGTTTTGTCCGGCGGCGGTGCACGCGGCTTTGCGCATCTCGGCGCAGTGAAAGCGCTCCGGCAGTTCGAGATCCCGCTCGACTTGATCGGCGGCACCAGCATCGGCGCGATCATGGGTGCCGCCGTGGCTCACGGTTGGCAACACGACCAACTCGTCGACGTATTCCGGCGCACGTTCGTCGATAGTAACCCGCTCGGCGACTACACATTGCCGATCTACTCGCTGGTGACAGGCCGACGCGTCAGTCAGCGTTTGCGGCGCGAGTTCGGCTCGATTGCAATCGAGGATCTGCCGCTACCCTACTTTTGTGTCTCCACGAACCTAACGACTGGCACTGCGCAAGTGCATCGCCAAGGCGAGTTGTGGCGCTGGCTACGCGCGTCCGTCGCGATTCCCGGTGTGCTGCCGCCCGTGATGTACAACGGCGCCGTTTTCGTGGACGGCGCGACAATCAACAACCTTCCGGTCGACGTGATGCGCGAAGTGACCGAGGGGATGGTGATCGGCGTTGATGTGGGTGCCGATCGCGCTTTTACAACCGACATCGAAGACACCGAAGCGCCGCCATTTTGGAAGGCCATGAACATGCTGCGGCGCGGGGGGCGGCGTCCGAACATCTTCCAGGTGCTGTGGCGTTCGGGCATGGTCAACAGTGCGACGGCCACGGCAGCCCGGCGCAGAGAAACGGATCTGCTGCTTCAGCCACACCTCGAATCGGTCGACATGCTGAACTGGAAGGCATTCGAGCGTGCGATCGACGCGGGCTACAGCGATACGTGCCGCCAGCTCGAAGCACACCCAGAACTCGTGGCCGCGGCCCGCGGTAAAGCCCACTGAGCAGCGCAAACGCCCAAGAAAAAAGCCGAGGCGCTTGCACGCCCCGGCCCGTGGATGAACACCCCAAACGGGGCGCCGTCAGTCGAATCAGGTATTCAACAACCACAAGCGCGCGACGCGCACGAGCTTGGGGTCGTTCTTCACATTCTTGAACGCGGCAGCAGCCGCGGGCTTGTTACCAACCTTGAGATTCGCCATGCCGAGCAGCAGATTGGCCTCGTCGGTGTTCTTCACACCCGGCTTCGATAGGCCACGCGTAATCGCGGTGACCGCCTTCTGCGCGTCGCCATAGCTCAGATAGGCGGCACCGATCTTGACGTCGGGATCGCCGTTCTTGTTAGCGGCCGTCGACTTTTCTTGCTCGGTCAGCGTCGCCTTGTCGTTCTTGGCACGCGTTTGCGCAGACTGGAGAATGCGCTTGTTCTTGTCGACGTCACGGGCTTCGGTGAACACGCCCTTCGCGAAACCTTGCTCCAGGATCGCTTGCGCCTCCCCTGGCAGACCTTGCTCGAGCGCGAGCTGCGCCATCTCCGAGTAATGGTCCGGGCGCTTCAGCACGTCGACGCCCGCCGCTAAGCGGAAGATGTTCAACAGCTGCGCGTCAGTGCTATTGCCTTCGCGCAGCAGCGAGAACACGAGATTGTTCCAGTACTCGGGCTTCGGGTAGCTCGCCACGAGCTTTTCGAGCGAGGAAGACGTGCATGCCGCATCCTCAAGCTTGATGCACGAACTCATCAGGAGCTGCAGCGTCTGCTCTTTCGGCGTTTGGCCACGCTTTTCGATGTCGCCAACGTAGTCCGTGAAGAACTCGCGGCTGCCTTTGAAGTCGCCTTTGATGTACTTCGCCTGACCGACGAGTGTGTACATGTCGGCGTCCGCCCAACCGTTCTTGATAGCGCGGCTGCCGAAGTCGATCGACTTGTCGTAGTTCTTCAACTGGTAATAGATCTGCGCGAGCGCGCGAACGCGACCCGGCTTCTCCGCATCCGCCAAACAGCCCGAGTTGAGGCCCGCTTCCAGCTCACGTGCCGCCTCGGCCATCTGCCCGGTGCGCACGTACGCAAAGCCTTGAAACTCGTTAATCATGTGCTGGTCGTACGTCGTCTTGCCTTCTACCTTGGCAGCTTCGGCAAGCTTCGCGAGAGCCGTCTGATACTGCTTGGCATTGAGCGCGTCCTGGGCTGCCTTCATAGGCTTCGACGCCTTAGGGCTGATCTTGGCCGGGGCGCAAGCGCCCTGTGCATTAGCCTGCGTGGAGACGCCAGCCGCGAGCAGCAACGCTGTCGCGAGCACCGCAGAAACGACGGATCGAGATGGAAGCTTCGTCATGTGCACCCTCTGGTGATCGAATGTCAAACAAACGGCCGCGGAGCGAATCCAGCGGCCGTGAATTTATCCAGCCAAAGCCCGTCCATGCAAGTTGGACGGCACTTGTGCGAGATTGGTTCCAGAACTACTCGCGGAACTCCGCAACGTTCTTGAAACCCATCTTTTTCATACGGTTACGCTGTGCCGCTGCCATCACCTGTGCCACGACGCCGTAGCGAGCGCGGCGATCGGGACGGAGATGGATCTCGGGTTGGGGATCCTTCTTGCTTTGCGACAGCAAGTAGCTCTCGAGCTGATCCATGCTGACCGGCGTCCCGTTGTAGACGATCGTGCCGTCAAAATCGATCTCAAGATCGATGACTTCTGGCCGCTCCGTCGGCGGAGGAGGATTCCGATTCGTCGGCATGTCGAGCTTGGTCGCATGCGTCATGATCGGAATGGTGATGATCAACATGACGAGCATCACGAGCATCACGTCGATGAGTGGAGTCGTGTTGATCTCCATCATCGGTGTGCCTTCGTCGCCGCCGCCACCTACACTCATTGACATTTCATGTACCTCGAAAGTTACGCGTTGCTGCGAACAGGGCCGCTCTAGCGGAAGCCGCGAATTCCGCGATCGGGCTCTGTAATGAACCCGACTTTTTGGATGCTGCCCTGCTGCAGCGCGTAAATGACCTTACCAACCGCTTCATAGCGCGTGTTGATATCGGCTCGAATGTGCACTTCTGGCTGGGGCACCTTGACCGCTTCTTTCACGATCAAATCCAGCAGCTGGCGCCGATCCTTCACCGCCATGCTGTTCCAGTACACATTGCCTTCGGCATCCACCGAGATACCGATGTTCTCTGGCTTTGTCTGTGTCGGGATGTTCGCCGCTTTCGGCAACTCCACGGCCACTGTCTGCTGAATCACGGGAACCGTGATCAAGAAGATGATGAGCAGCACCAGCATGATATCCACGAGCGGAGTCGTGTTGATATCCGCCATGGGTGCGTCTTCACTCGAATCCGCCGGTCCAACAGACATTGACATAGCTTCGAACCTCTTCCGTAGACGCGCCGGCCTTACTTCTTGACCGCAGCTGTCGGAGCTGCGCTTTGACCACCCGTCGCAACGCGCGCGCCGCTGACGAGATAGGCATGCAAGTCAGACGTGAAGTTTCGCAGATTCTCCGAGATCGCCTTATTGCGACGGATCAGCCAGTTGTAGGACATGACCGCCGGCACCGCGACGAACAGACCGATGGCCGTCATGATGAGCGCCTCACCGACTGGCCCTGCGACCTTGTCGATCGACGCCTGACCGGACACACCGATCTTTACGAGTGCTTGCAGAATGCCCCACACCGTGCCGAACAGACCAATGAACGGTGCGGTGGAGCCGACCGTGGCGAGGAATGACAAGCCTTCGGTGTTACGGCTGTTGATGGCATCGCTCGAGCGCTGCAACGACATGGTGATCCACTCGTGCAGATCGATGCGGTCCGTCAAGCGGCCCTCATGGTGCGCCGATGCGCGCAAGCCGTCCTCGGCGATCAAGCGGAAGTCGTTGTCCTTCGGCAGGCGCTCAATGGCTTCCTTGATAGAACCCGACGACCAGAACTGCTTGTCGACGAGTTGCGCCGCTTGCTTGAGACGACGCTGATCCCACAGCTTCGTAAAGAGAATGTACCAAGTGACGATCGACATGAGCAGCATGATGCCGAAAGTGACCCACGTGACGGGACCACCCTCCTTGAGCATCGGCCCGATGCCGTAAATTTGTTCTTGAGCTGCAGCGGCGTTTTCCATGGATTCCTCGTTGAGTTAACAATGATTCGGCCAGAGTGCCACTGGCCGGGTTCGTTGGATTGAAACTGATTCCGATTAATCGGTGATCTTGAAACGTACGTTGAAGTTGGTGCAGGCCTCGATCGGCTTACCGTCCTCCGTTGCGGGTTGGAAGCGCGCGCGCTTCGCCCACTTCACGGCCGCTTCGTCCAGCTTCGGGAAGCCTGACGACTTCGCAACCGTGGCGTCACCTGCCGTGCGGCCATCGGTTGTGGTGCAGGCGCGAATCTGTACGACACCTTCGTCGCCGTTACGGCGCGAGCTTTCCGGGTAGTAATCGTCCGTCGACGGCGAGCGGCGCGCATCGAGACGCGCCGCGACGCGCACGGTCTCACGAACGGGCTGCGGCGGAGGCGCAACGGGGACCGGCTTGTCCGTCACGTCTGTAATGGCATTCGTCGCCGGTGCATCCATCGGAATGTCGATCGACACTTCCGGCGGCGGCAGTTCCACGGGTGGGCGCTCGAATTCCGGCGGCGGCGGCGGGGGGGGCTCTTCCTCTTTCTTCACTTCCTCAGCGATGTCCGCCTCAATCGGCGGCGCCACGAAGTCGACGGCCTTCTGTACTAGACCCGAGGCCAGGCCGAAGAGCATCAGAAGCTGCAGGCCGATGGCGACTGCCGCAACGATGGTGCGGCGTGTGTAGTAACCCGAATCGCGTGTTTGTGCGTATGCGGACATGTTTCCCAGCGATCGATGATAAATATTGCAGTGAATATCGGAGCTGCCAAAAACCGGTGCGCACACTACGCGCGCATTGCGGTCTCTGCAACCGTTTGCTTGCCGATCCCCGGCCGTTCGATATGAACGTGCCTCAAACCCCTATAACGTACGTTGCGTCGTTCGCGGTCTAACGCGTCGAACATCCGCATTTTCTAGTGCATCTACCGCAGCCACTCGAACCGACGATGACATCGGCCGCGTGTTGCGCTGCGTGCAGTTCCCCGAACGCGAGTAACTCTAACCGCACGCTTCGCCGCTGACAACATCCAAAACCTTAGTCGCGCATGAAATCTGTTCGTTCGCGTCGACACTTATGTCCGGACATTCGCGTGGATTCATTCATCCGTCACTGCACCGAGCGAAGCGCTCCTCACAACTCGCGCATATTTCGCCAACACGCCACTCGTTGCATAAGGCTTTGGCGCGCGCCACGCAGCGCGGCGCCGCTTCAATTCGGCGGCGGAGAGTGCGACCGAGATCGTGCGTTTCACTGCATCGATTTCAATGCGATCTCCGTTCCGTATCAATCCGATTGGCCCGCCGAGTGCGGCTTCTGGGGCGATATGTCCAACTACAAAGCCGTGGCTGCCGCCCGAGAAACGCCCGTCCGTGATGAGAGCCACTTGGTCCCCGAGGCCACGCCCCATGATTGCGCCCGTCGGACTCAACATTTCGCGCATCCCGGGGCCGCCCTTCGGTCCCTCGTAGCGAATAACGACGACGTCCCCGGCTTTCACCGCGCCATCCAGGATCGCTGCCGTCGCGCGCTCTTCGCCGTCAAACACGCGTGCTGGTCCAGCAAATCTGAGCCCTTCTTTGCCGGTAATCTTTGCGACAGCACCTTCCGGCGCGAGAGATCCAGATAAAACAACAAGATGGCTGTCTTTCTTGATGGGACTACTAAATGGGCGAACGATGTCTTGTCCGGGTGGGTAGTCGCCTACGTCGCGCAGGTTCTCCGCCAGCGTTTTGCCGGTGACGGTCAAACAGTCGCCATGCAGCATGCCCGCGTCGAGTAGGCGCTTCATCAACGGCTGGATGCCGCCAATCGCGATCAGCTCCGACATCAGGTATCTGCCACTCGGCCGCACGTCCGCTAACACGGGCGTCTTCTTTCCGAGCCGTGTGAAATCCGCAAGCGACAATTTCACTCGCGCAGCCTGCGCGATCGCGAGCAAATGCAGTACAGCGTTGGTTGAGCCACCGAGCGCGATCGTCGTCACGATCGCATTCTCAAACGCCTTTTTGGTCAAGATGTCGCGCACGGTGATGCCCTGTTTGACGAGCGCCACCACCGCGGCACCTGCACGCCGACAGTCCTCGCGCTTCGAGCGGCTGACAGCTTCTTGTGCAGAGCTATCCGGCAGGCTGAGCCCGAGCGCCTCGATGGCCGAGGCCATCGTGTTTGCTGTGTACATGCCGCCGCAGCTGCCTGGGCCGGGAATCGCGGTACGCTCGACCTCAAGCAACTCGGCATCCGACACGCGCCCGCTCGCGTGACCGCCAACTGCCTCGAATACCGCCACGATGTCGCGGCGCTGCGCGCCCGGACGAATGGTTCCGCCATACACGAATACGGCAGGCCGATTGAGCCGCGCCATCGCAATGGCGCAGCCTGGCATGTTTTTGTCGCAGCCGCCGATCGCGACGAAGCCATCGAAGCCCTCGGCCCCAACGACGGTTTCGATCGAGTCCGCGATGATCTCGCGTGACACGAGCGAGTAGCGCATGCCCGGCGAGCCCATGGAAATGCCGTCGGACACGGTAATGGTGTTGAACAATACGCCCTTCCCGCCTGCCTCATCGGCCCCGGCCATGGCTTCCGTTGCGAGCTCGTTGATGTGCATGTTGCACGGGGTCAACGTGGCCCAAGTGGATGCAATGCCAATCTGCGGCTTCGCAAAGTCCGCATCTTGGAAGCCCACCGCGCGCAACATGGCGCGCGAAGGCGTCTGCTTGACACCATCGACGACGAGTCGCGAGTACTGACGTGGATCGATCGGACCGCGAGATTTTTTTGCCATCTGCCTCGTTCTCCATCAAGTCGCTGCGCGGCGCATCTGCGCTCGCATGCGTGTAAAACCGTACGCGCCTAGCGTGGTGAGTATCACCGGCAACACCAATGACCAGCGGCCCATACCAGGCTGGAAGCGTTCGAGTATTTGGTACACGAAGATACCAACTGGCGGCGCGATAGCGCCACGCACGCCGGTGAGCGTGACATGCACGCCCATGTAGTGCTGCGCGCGGCCGAGTGCGGCAAAGTCGTTGTGCCCGAGATTCCACCCGAGATTTGCGCCAGCATAAGAGACGCCGATGAGAAACGCGCCCACCCACAGCAGCGGGATCCATTTCATGAAGGTCGCGAGTGCGATCACGACGACCGCAGCGACCAAGACCCACCCTTGCTGCGCTCGATACTCAACGATATGACCACCGTCGAAGCGACGTGCCCAGAATGGGACGAATAGCGGCATGGTGATAAACGGCACGATCGACAACATCGCGATCTGCGTGCTCGCCGGCAGATGTAGATACTCGCTGAACAGCACGACGAGTTGCGATGTGAGCATCAAATTCCCGCCGCCGTAGATGCCCATCCACAGCATGTATTCGCGAAAGCCGCGATCGGCGCGCAAAATCTCGAGCAACATCGCGAGGCTGAATGGCTCGGACCGATCGACCGCGGCGTTTTCCTCCGCGAGCAAACTGAATTCGCGCCGGACCGGCGTTTTGCGATAGAGCCACGCCGCGATGAGCCCCGCGACCGCTGCCGCGGCGAACAACCATCGCGAGTCCACACGGCCGCTGTCGATCGCAAGGCTCGCGAGCGCGGCGGCCACTGCCATGGCGATTGAGCCCACGACGACGATACGTCCCGTGAAGCGGCCCTGGGCATTGCGCGGGTAGTTCGCCGTCCAAACGCTGACGCGGACTGTCAGCACGCCTGCCCAGATGATGCGCGCCGCAAGAATCGATAGCACAGCAAACAACAAGCCGCCGGCTGCACGCGGTGCAAGCCCAATCAATCCGACCACGACCGCGAACGCCGCCTGCAATGCCACCAGCAGCTGCACGCGCGAGCGTCCATGGGCGATGTTGGCCCACACGAAGCTCACCACGTTCGACAGTGCGGGTGCACCACTCACGAGGGCCACCGCCAAGTTCACGGCCCACGGCGACGCCGCCTGCGCGAACCCTTTCTTGATGAGTACGGCTGCGGTGGCGCCCTCGACGAGACCGAGTGTTAGGCCGAGCAAACCCCACGGCGCGATTTCGCGGCGAAACGCCGCTTCGGCCGCGAGAGTGTCGAGCGGAATCCGCTCGTCGGTCGCGCTGGTTCGAGGTGTCTCGCCCATCAACTGCCCGTGTCGACGATACGACGCTCACGCATCGTGATGATGAATACGCCCACAAGCGTCACGGCGCCACCCAAAGCGATCTTCGGCGTGAGCTCATCGCCTAACAACAGCACGGCGAACACCACCGAGAAGACGGGCGACAAGGTCGTGACCGGGGCCACACTCGTCACCGGGTAGCGCTGCACGAGGTAGTAGAAGATCGTGTGTGCGACCAAACTCGCCATCACGGTGGTGTAGGCCACTGCAGCCCAGCCCTGCCAGCTGACGGCCTGTAATAGGGCCATGTCCGGACGCTCGACGACCGCCGTGAGCGCGAGTAGCGGCGCGATACCGGCGACGGCCATCCAGGCTTGTAACTCGAGCGGCGAGAAACCTGACAACTTTTTGACGGCCATTAAGCCGAATGCACCCGCCAATGCTGAAAGTGCCACTAACAACAAGCTCTGCCATTGTCCGAGCACCTGCGGATCGAAACCCATGAAGACGACGCCGGAGAATGCCAAGATGATCCCCGTCCAGCGGCGCCACCGCACGACTTCGCCTAACAACAGGATCGAGAGTAAGGTCGTGAACGGCACGCCGAGTTGCGTCGCGATCGCCACCGACGAGACGTTCTCTGCGCCGGCGAGGCCCGCGAACATCAAGGCGAGCGGGACGGCACCGGAGAGTAAGGCCGCGAGCAATAAGGTTCCGAGCTGACCCTTCGGTCGCCGCAACAGGGGTAGCAGCAGCAGCGCGAGCGCGAGAAAACGCAGGGTCGTGAACAGAATCGGCGGAAACTCCTGCAAACCGATGCTGCTGACAATCAGATTCATTCCCCACAAAAACGTGCAGAGCACGAGCAGCGCAAGATCGCGCGGCGCAACGTTCGTCATCCGTAGCGACGCCGGATCAGCTGATACAGCGCGCGCACGCACTGTGCTTCAGCGCCGACCGGTCGCCCAGGCCGCTCCTTGGGATTCCATGCATACAAGTCGAGATGCAGCCAATTTGGCGTGGCGGTGACGAATCGCTTCAGGAACAATGCGCCGATGATCGAGCCCGCGAACGGCGAGGCGCTCACGTTGTTTAAGTCGGCGAGCTTGCTAGCGAGATCGTCGTCATACCCACTCCACAAGGGCATCGGCCACACGGGGTCGTGTTCCTGTTGGCCCATTTGCTGCAAATCCTCAGCGAGTGTCGCGGGTGCCGCGAAAGCAGCCGGCAGCTCAGGCCCGAGCGCCACGCGCGCAGCACCGGTCAAGGTAGCGAGATCGATCAAGAGATCCGGCGTTTCCTCGTCTGCTGCCGCGAGAGCGTCCGCGAGCACCAAGCGGCCCTCCGCGTCCGTGTTACCGATCTCGACAGTCAGTCCCTTGCGCGAGCGAATGACATCGCCAGGTCGGTAGGCAACACCGTCGATGGCGTTCTCCACCGCTGGAATCAATACGCGCAACCGAATCGGGGCACCGCTGCTCATCAACAGCTCTGCGAGCGCGAGCGCGCACGCGGCGCCACCCATGTCCTTCTTCATGAGCAGCATCGCTGACGAAGGCTTGATATCGAGGCCGCCCGTGTCGAAGCAAACCCCCTTCCCTACGATCGTGACCTTTGGGGCGCTCCGCGCGCCAAAGCGCAGATCGATCAAGCGCGGCTCGCGTGGGCTCGCTTTGCCGACGGCAAACACAAGCGGGTAGTTCTCGGTCAGCAATTGCGCGCCCGACACGATGCGGCACTCGGCGTCGAATTGCAGCGCCAATTTACCGGCAGCCTCCGCCAGGTCTGCGGGGCCCATGTCGTTAGCTGGTAGATTGATCAAGTCGCGCGCATTCGCGCACGCGCGGGCTGCGCGCTGCACGTACTCGATATCGGCTCCTCGCGGCGCTACCAACTGCGCGCGCTCTGGCGCAGCGCCCGCGCGATACCGCGTCAAGCGGTACAGACCGAACTGCCAGCCCAATGCAAACTGGGTCGCTGCAGGTGCGGGCAACGTATCCACCAGTGCATAGGCGCCGACCGGCAGCCTCTCCGGCAGCCCTGACGAGTGCCACAATGAGACAGCATCCAAGCCGGGCAGCGAGCCAAGGCCCACCACAACGCCGCTCACGCCGCCTGCGGCGGAGGGCAAAGCCAATACGCGGTGGCGTTCGGCCATGAACCCATTCTGGCGCACCCACGTTTGCACGGCCGGCGGCTGCTCAGCGAGCCACGCAGCCAGCGTGGCCTCGGTCACTAACCACAAGGGGCGCGCCGAGCCGGCGCGATCTGCACTCAAGAAGTCCTGCGTCACGCGCGGAAGCTTACGGTATATCGCGGCAAGAATCGTGCCCAAACCGGCGCGTTTTCATTGACAACCGAACGATGAATATGGTGCTATTCATAGATATTTATGCAGGTCTCTCGCGCCGCCCGATCGATCAATCCCCAGCTGTCGCAGGCTGTTGCAGGCGTGCTCGCGATTGAGAATCTCGTCCTCGTACTTCCGCTCCTTCTTAGGAGCCGGTGCGGGGCGCCTGCTTGAAGTTCCGAACTTAAAGCGAGCGTAATCACCAAAACCCCGCACCGGCCCACCCAGCCGCTGCGGGGTTTTTGTTGATGGGTGCCCGCAAAACGATTGTTACGACTGGAGACAGAGATGAAGATTTACTCGCAGAAAGACGTCGACAAGAAGGTGCTCGCTCGGGCGCGCATCGCCATCCTGGGCTACGGCAGCCAGGGCCGCGCGCACGCGCTCAATTTGAAAGACAGCGGCCACGATGTCGTCGTTGGGGTGCGCAAGAACGGCGATAGCTGGAAGAAGGCTAAGCGTGATGGCTTGAAGGTGGCCGAGCCGGCCGATGCGGCGCGCGGCGCTGCCATCGTCGCGTTCTTGGTGCCGGATTTGGCGCAGAAGGAACTCTACCAGTCCGTCAAAGGCGCCCTCGCCCCGAACGCCGCGCTGCTGTTCGCACACGGGTTCAACATCCATTTCAAGCAAATCAAGGCGCGCAAGGATCTCGATGTCGTACTCATCGCGCCGAAAGGTCCCGGTGACTTGGTGCGCCGCCAATACCAGCAAGGGCGCGGCGTGCCGTGTTTGATTGCGGTCGCTCAAGACTCGAGCGGCAAAGCCTTCGCGAAAGCGCTCGCGTATGCGCACGGAATCGGCGGTACGCGCGGCGGCGTCCTCACGACGACCTTCGCCGAGGAGACCGAGACGGATTTGTTTGGCGAACAAGCTGTGTTGTGCGGCGGCGCGACGGAGCTCGTCGTCAAGGGCTTCGAAACGCTCGTCGAGGCGGGCTACCAACCGGAAGTGGCCTACTACGAGTGCTTGCATGAGCTCAAGCTGATCGTCGATCTGCTGCACGAGGGTGGCATCACCAAGATGCACAAGTTCATTTCCGAGACGGCCAAATACGGCGATCTCACGCGCGGCCCGCGCGTCGTCAATAAGGCGACCAAAAAGGAAATGAAAAAGATCCTGACCGAGATTCAGCAAGGCAAGTTTGCGCGGCAGTGGATCGCGGAGAACGCGAGTGGCCGCAAGAAGTACCACAAGCTGCTGAAGGCGGATTTCGCGCATCCGATCGAAAAGGTCGGCGCGAAGCTGCGCGCGCGTATGCCTTGGCTCGAGCAAGGTCGCGCGTAGGCCTTGGAGCGCCATTGACTTGTTAGTGAGGTAGTTATGTCCCCGACCCGCGATCGTGTGATGATTTTTGACACCACGCTGCGTGACGGCGAGCAATCGCCCGGCTGCAGCATGACGGCCCCCGAGAAACTTCGGGTGGCGCGTGCGCTCGCGGAGCTCGGGGTCGACATTATCGAGGCGGGCTTCCCGGCCGCATCCCGCGGCGACTGGGAAAGCGTGAACGCCGTCGCGCGCGAGGTGCAAGGGCCGATCATTTGCGGCCTCGCGCGCTGCAACCGTGAGGACATCGAACTTGCGGCCAATGCCGTCAAGGACGCCACGAACCACCGCGTGCACGTGTTTTTGGCGACGAGCGCGATTCATCGTCAATACAAGCTCAACATGGCGCGCGAGGAGATTATCCGCACGGCCGTCGAGGGCGTGAAGATTGCGCGCTCGTTCGTTGACGATGTGGAGTTCTCACCGGAGGACGCGTCGCGGACGGAACTCGAGTTCCTCGCCCAAGTCGTGGAAGCCGTCATCGAAGCCGGCGCCACGACCGTGAATATTCCCGATACCGTTGGCTACACCGTGCCGGACGAATTCGCCGAGCTGTTCCGCTATCTGCGCAAGAACGTGCGTGGAATCGACAAGGTTCGTTTGTCGGTGCACTGCCATGACGATTTGGGCATGGCGGTTGCTAACAGTTTGACGGCCGTGGTCGCAGGCGCTCGTCAAATTGAATGCACGATCAATGGCATCGGCGAGCGCGCGGGCAATTGCTCGCTCGAAGAGGTGGTGATGGCGCTGAAGACGCGCGATGCGTTCTTCCATCTCGACACGCGTATCAATACGACGCGGCTCTATCCGACCTCGCGCCTGCTCGCCAACATCGTCGGCATGCCGATCCCGCGCAATAAGGCCGTGGTCGGTGAGAACGCCTTCGCGCACGAGTCTGGCATTCACCAGCACGGCATGCTCAAGCACCATTCCACCTACGAGATCATGCGGCCACAGGATGTGGGTTTGTCGCGCTCAGCGCTGGTGCTCGGCAAGCACAGCGGTCGCCATGCGCTGCGCGAGCGCATCAAGGAGCTGGGCTTCGAACTCGACGACATTGAATTTGCACGCGTCTTCGAGGAGTTCAAGGCACTCGCCGACAAGAAGAAAGAACTCTTCGACGGCGATATCGAAGCGCTCGTGCTGCAGGCCGAGAACTCGGCGGCGGGTCCGTGGACGTTGGGGAATTTGGCAACGACGTCGGATGGCGAAAAGAGCGCGACGGCGGTGGTGAACTTGCGGCATTCGGACGGTCGCGAGCTCGAAGCGCGCGCGACGGGCGACGGTCCAGTGGATGCGGCATTCACGGCAATCGAACAAGCCACGGGCATCGACGCCAAACTGCGCAAGTTCGAATTGCGCAGCGTGTCGGAAGGCGAAGACGCCCAGGGCGAGGCGCTCGTCTACGTGGAGTACAATAAGCGCACTTACCGCGGATCGAGCGTCAGCACGAACATCGTGCAGTCGGCGACGGAGGCGTTCCTCGAGGTGATCAATCGCATCGAGCTCGCTCAAGCCACTCTCACCCGCACTCGCGATGAACGAACTGGTGCGGCGCGCGTTGCGCAGACCGCCGTTTAAGGAGACTTACGATGCCCATTCCGGCGACGAAATACATTTGGTTCAACGGCAAGCTCGTGCCGTGGGAAAAAGCCACCGTGCATGTGCTGGCGCATGCGATTCACTATGGCTCTTCGATTTTCGAGGGCGTGCGTGCGTACGAGACACCGAAAGGTCCGGCGATTTTCCGTTTGCGCGAACATACGAAGCGCTTCTTCGATTCCGCCAAGATCTATCGGATGCAGATGCCGTTCAGTGAAGAGCAGATCAACGCGGCCTGTCGCGAAGTGATTGCGGCCAATGGCTTGGCTCGCGGTGCTTATTTGCGCCCGGTCGCACTGCGCGGCTATGGCGAGATTGGTGTCGTGCCGAAGAACGATCCGCCGATCGAAGTGGCCGTTGCTGCGTGGGAATGGGGCAAGTACCTCGGCCATGCGGAGGATGAAGGTGTCGACGTGTGCGTGTCGTCGTGGAACCGCGTCGCGCCGAATACGTTGCCTGCGATGGCCAAGGCCGGCGGCAATTATTTATCAAGCCAGTTGATCGGCATGGAAGCCAAGCGTCTGGGTTTCGTCGAGGGAATTGGGCTCGCGCCCGACGGTACGGTGAGCGAAGGCGCTGGCGAGAACCTGTTCATCGTCAAAGACGGCGTGCTCTACACGCCAGGCCTCGCCCACTCGGTGTTGGGGGGCATCACGCGCGACACGGTGATTCGCCTTGCGAAAGAGCACGGTATCGAAGTGCGCGAGATGGCCGTGCCGCGCGAGTTTCTCTATCTCGCCGACGAATTGTTCTTCACCGGCACCGCGACCGAGATTGCACCGATTCGCTCGGTCGATCGCATCACGGTTGGCACCGGCAAGCGCGGCCCGATTACCGAAGCACTCCAGAAGTCGTTCTTCGGCTTGTTCTCGGGCAAAACGCCCGACAAGTGGGGTTGGCTCGATCACGTGGACATGACTGCAGCGCCAAAAGTGGCGGCCGGCTAACGACTCGAAGGATTGCGTACTGTGACCACTGCCCCGAAGACGATGTTCGACAAGGTTTGGGCCGCCCATGAGGTGGTGCCTGAGACGGCCGACACCCCGGCTGTGTTGTTCATCGACCTGCATCTCACGCACGAGGTTACTTCCCCGCAAGCATTCGCGGAGTTGAAGAAGCGCGGGCTCAAAGTTCGTCGCCCAGACCTCACTTTGGCAACGCTCGACCACTCGACGCCGACGCGTACCGAGCAAGTGTTCGGCGGTGCGCCGATCACGATCGAATCGGCGGCCAAACAAGTGCGGCAACTCGAAGTTAATGCGGTTGATTTTGGGATCGAGCTCTTGGGCCTGCAGCATGAGCTGCGTGGCATCGTGCACATCATCGGGCCTGAACTGGGCGTCACTCAGCCCGGCAAAACAATCGTCTGCGGCGATAGCCACACCTCCACGCATGGCGCATTTGGCGCCCTCGCCTTCGGTATCGGCAGCACGGAAGTCGGCCACGTATTTGCGACGCAGTGTTTGTTGCAGCGTAAGGGCAAACCGTTCGCGATCAACGTTGCGAACCGCCTGCCGCGCGGCGTGACGGCGAAAGATCTGATCCTCGCCATCATTGGCAAGGTCGGTGTCTCCGGCGGCACAGGCTGTGTGTTCGAGTATCGCGGCGAGGCGATTCGCGCGCTGTCGATGGAAGAACGCATGACGGTTTGCAACATGTCGATTGAAGCCGGCGCGCGTGCGGGCATGGTCGCGCCGGACGAAACGACGTTTGCTTACCTCAAAGATCGGCCGCGCGTACCAAAGGGCGATGCGTGGCTTGCAGCGGTCGAACGGTGGAAGCAGCTCGCCACCGATCCGGGCGCGAGCTTCGCCAAGTCACTCGATATCGATGCCGCGACGCTCGAGCCGATGGTCACCTACGGCACGAATCCCGGCATGGTGGCGCCGATCACGGGACACATTCCCGATCGCAAAGGCGACCCGGTGTTCGATCAAGCGATGGCTTACATGGGCTTGCACGGCGGTGAGGCGATTCGCAACGTGCCGGTCAATGTCGTGTTTGTCGGCAGTTGCACCAACGGGCGCCTGTCGGATCTCCGTCAAGCCGCGAAGGTGTTGCGTGGGAATAAAGTCGCTAAAGGCGTGCACATGCTCATCGTGCCCGGCTCGCAACAAGTGAAGCGTGCCGCGGAGGCTGAGGGGCTACACAAGATTTTTGCGGAGGCCGGCGCGGAGTGGCGCGAGAGTGGCTGCTCAATGTGTCTTGGCATGAACGGCGATACCGTGCCGCGTGGGCAGTACTCGATCAGCACCAGCAACCGGAATTTTGAGGGCCGCCAAGGGGTCGGCGCGCGGACGCTGCTTGCGAGTCCGGAGACAGCCGCTGCCTCGGCTATTCGTGGCCGCGTCACGGATCCGCGCGAATTGTTAGGAGCTTAAGACGTGGAGCCATTGAAGACGATTCGTTCGCGCACGGTCGTGATGCCGCAGACGAATATCGACACCGATCAGATCATCCCTGGCCGGTTTTTGACGACGACAACCAAGGACGGCTTGGGCGCGCAGCTTTTTGCCGACTGGCGTTATGACTCGAGTGGCAATCCCAAGTCGGACTTTGTGTTGAACACGCCGGCGGCCGCAGGCTGTGCGGTGCTGGTCGCCGGGCGGAATATCGGCTGCGGGTCCTCGCGCGAGCACGCGCCGTGGGCCTTGCTCGACTATGGGTTCCGGGCAGTCGTTAGTACCGAGATCGCAGATATCTTCCGCAGCAATTCGCTGAAGAACGGCTTGTTGCCAGTGATCGTGGACGAAACTACGCACGCATGGCTGCTGGCCCATCCGGGCGCGGATGTGGCGATTGATCTCGAGTCCAACACGCTCACGTTGCCGACCGGTCAAGCAGTGAAGTTCCCCCTCGAAGGCTTTGCACGTTATTGCCTGCTGAACGGGGTGGATGAGCTCGGCTTTTTGTTGTCCAAGGATCGCGAGATCGCTGCCTTCGAGGCGCGCCAGGCGCGCGCATGAAGGCGCGCATTGCGGTCATCGCCGGGGACGGGATCGGTCCGGAGGTGGTCGCGGAAGCGTTGCGCTGTTTGCGCGCGCTGGCCCAACGGTTCGGCCACGACTTCACGCTCACCGAGGTGCCCTTCGGCGGCGCTGCAATCGACTTGACGGGTGATCCCCTCCCTCCGGCGACTCTCGCAGCGTGCCTCGAAGCCGGCGGCGTGTTGTTAGGAGCGATCGGCGGACCCAAGTGGGGCCCTGCAGCGCCAGTGCGCCCCGAGCCAGGCTTACTGCGATTGCGACGCGAGCTCGGCGTGTATGCCAACTTGCGCCCGATCAAGCTGCACCCTGCCCTGCAAGACGCTTCGGTGATCAAGCGTGAAATTCTCACTGGCGTCGATTTGATTTTCGCGCGTGAGCTCACGGGTGGCATCTATTTCGGCAAGAAAACTCGCGATGCGCAACAAGCGACGGACGAATGCTTGTACACGGTCCCGGAGATCGAGCGCATCACGCGAGTGGCAGGACGGTTGGCGCAACAGCGTCGCCGTCACATCACTTCCATCGACAAATCCAACGTGCTCGAAACTTCGCGTCTGTGGCGTGAGGTGAGTGAGCGCGTGATCCGGCAAGAATTCGCCGACGTGACGATCGAACACATGCTGGTCGATGCGGCGGCAATGCACCTCATAAAGAGACCGCGCGATTTCGACGTGCTCCTAACGGAGAACATGTTCGGCGACATCCTGACCGACGAGGCGGCCATGCTCGCGAGTTCGCTCGGCGTGCTGCCCTCGGCATCGTTGGGCGACGGCACCCGCGGCCTCTACGAACCCATTCATGGCTCGGCGCCAGACATTGCCGGGCGTGGGATCGCTAACCCCATCGGGACAATTCTGTCTGCTGCGCTGATGTTGCGATTCTCGTTTGGCCTGGAGACGGAAGCTTCAGCTCTGGAAGCGGCTGTGGCGCGCGCAATAGACGCAGGCGCCCGTACGGCCGATATCGCGGCTACCGGCCAACGCGCGTTGTCGACACGCGAGATGGGCGACGCCGTACTCGCCGCCTTGAACGGTTAGAGGCGCGCCAACGCCGCTGCAAGGTCGGCGCGCAAGTCCTCTAACGACTCGATGCCGATTGAGAGGCGCAGCAGACCGTCGGCGAGGCCGGCCGCCGCACGCGCCGCCGGCTCCATCGCCGCGTGCGTCATCGTGGCCGGATGCGCGATCAAGCTCTCGACTCCGCCTAACGACTCGGCTAACGAAAAATAGCGCAAGCCGTCGCTGAAGCGCCGCGCTCCATCGATGCCGCCCGCCACTTCGATCGACAGCATGGCACCGAAGGCGCGCTGCTGGCGCTTGGCCAGCTCGTGCCCCGGATGCGACGGCAACCCCGGATAGTAGACTTTGCGAATCTTTGGCTGCGTCGCCAGCCACTCGGCCAGCGCTTGCGCATTGCGCGCGTGCGCCTCTAAGCGTACGTGGAGCGTCCGCAGCCCGCGGAGCGCCAAGAAACTATCGAACGCCGCGCCGGTGATGCCCAGACAATTGGCCCACCACGCGAGCTGTTCGGCGTGTGCCGCAGACTTCGCCACCACCGCGCCGCCGACGATATCGCTGTGCCCGTTGATGTACTTGGTCGTCGAGTGCACGACGATGTCGGCACCCAGGGAGAGCGGCTGCTGCCAGCCCGGCGACATGAAGGTGTTGTCCGCGACGACGAGCGCGCCCACCGCGTGTGCGCGTGCGGCAACGGATTGGATGTCGGTGATACGCAGTAGTGGGTTACTCGGCGTCTCAATCCACACGAGCGCCGCTTTCGTCGCAAGCGCACGGTCGAGCGCCGCAGTGTCGCCAAAGTTGACGAATTCGACCTGAAACTCACCGCGCTTGTGCCAGGCATTGAAGAGCCGAAACGTTCCGCCATAGCAATCGTGCGGCGCGACGATACGCGCGCCCACCGGCAACAGACTGCCGATCAAACTGATGGCGGACATGCCCGTGCTCGTGATGACTCCCGCATGCCCGCCCTCGAGATCGGCGAGCGCCGCGCCTAACAAGTCGCGCGTGGGATTGCCCGAGCGGCTGTAGTCGTACTGGCGCTTCTCGCCGAAGGCGCGGAACGCAAATGTGGAGGTGAGATAGAGCGGCGGGACCACCGCACCGTGTACTTCGTCGGTTTCCAAACCGGCGCGAACGGCGCGCGTTTTTTCAGAGCCAGAATCGGTCATCGTTCAACCTTCAAATGCCGACGCGAATATCGGCGCCAGCTTGCGATTTTCTTTCAAGAACGCATCATGGCCGAACACGGAGGAAATCTCATGCAGTTCCGCATTCGGCAACCGCGCCGCCATCGCGCGCAGGTCGGCAACCGGCACCAGTTGATCCTCGCGGACAGCGATTGCGGTGGTCGGCACGAAAATGCGCCCCGCATCCACCCGGTGTAGATCGATCGATTCCGACAAACACAAGAACGCTTCGGGGCGATAACGCTTGGCGTAATCGGCGCCACGCGCGAACAAGTACTCCTCGACAGGCAACACGAAGCGGCCGTCGCTGCGTGTGGGTGAGCCGTCGAATCGCGCCGCAAACTCCTCCGGGCTACGGTAAGTGGACATCGCCAGCGCGCGCGCCAGCTCCAATCCGTCGCTCTCGCGGCCACACGATTGTGCGAAGCGCACGATGCGGCGTTGGACGCTGCGCCAGGCACTCGCCATGGGGTGCGTCCGATCGGCGGCACTGATGACCACCAGACGCTGCACGCGTTCCGGGTAGCGCTCACCAAATGCGAGTGCGACCATGCCGCCGTAGGATGCCCCGACGATCGCTCGAAATGCTTTGATGCCAAGGTGATTCTGCAAACGGACCAGCAGTTCCGCTTGGTCGTAGCTCGACACGGACGGAAAGTTCTCACCCGCAGTCGGCCCCGTGGTCTCGGCACTCCCGCCGAGGAAATCAAAACTCAATATGCGGAACTGATCGGCATTCAGCGCGAGGCCGGGGCCGGCGACCTCGGGCCACCACGCTGCCCGCGGATTCTCAATGTCGTAGACGCGTCGATGGGCTGAGATCCCACCCAACGCGACCACTACCGGGGCCTGCGCTGGGCCGACCATGCGCCACGCCACACGCACGCCCGTCAGCCGCCCACCGTGATGCAGCGCGACCTCGCCCGGTATCTCGAGCATGCCGTCGCGAACGACGTGGCCGGCCGCTGTTGCGGGGCTGGAAGAAGTGGCTTTGATATCCGACACAGACATAGCTCGTTCCTGGGCACACTCTGCGCACTCGAACGAGCAACCGCCGGACTTGCGGTAGTGCCAGTGACCATCCCCAGGGCCGCAAGCGGCGTGGAGCTTCACGAGCTGCTCATCTGCCGACCGACGCCCTCGCGGGCCTCGATCGCAGGAGTTAGCACCTTTCCAAGCTGGTTAGACTTGGCGGTTGCCCCGGCATCTTCGGGCCTATTCCCTCAGCCGGTCGCGATGAGTACGCGAAGTGTACGGAACCGCCTGCCCTAGGGTCAAGCGCTTCAAGCTTGCCGCGACCTGTATTAACGTGCTATTGTACTAGCGCGTTAATACGTTGAAACACTTATGAAGCAGCACCGCAATGTCACTGCGCGTCAAGAGGCGCTCACCGAGCGCAGCCTGTTCGCCGCCGTCCTCACTTTGAAGTCGGTAGACGAATGCCGCGCATTTTTCCGTGACCTGTGCACGCCCGCGGAGCTGCAAGCCCTCGCCGATCGCTGGGCCGTGGTCGAGTGGCTACAGAAAGGCCTGCCCTATCGCGAGATTCATCGGATCACTGGCGTCAGTGTCACGACAATCGGCCGCGTCGCTCGCTTTCTCGTCGATGGTAACGGCGGTTACGAAATCGCCACGCGCCGCCTCGATACTCACCGTCATAGCTGACATTTTCATTCTTCCGAGGTACGCGATGGACTCCCAACCGCGGCTCAAGTTGGCCGTGCAGAAATCGGGTCGTTTGACAGATCCTTGTTTGGATCTGCTGACGCGCTGTGGATTGAAGTTGTCGCGTGGTCGCGATCAACTGATGGGCTACGGCGAGAACTTGCCGCTCGATGTCCTGTTCGTGCGCGACGACGACATTCCGGATCTCGTGCAGGAAGACGTCTGCGACCTCGGTCTGGTCGGTCTCAACGTACTCGAAGAGAAGCAACTTGAGCTCGAGGCGAGCGGCCGTACCGCCCGCTTCTCGCGCCTACGCGATCTCGATTTTGGCAAGTGTCGCCTGTCGCTCGCCGTGCCCGAGGGCTTCTCGTACGAGAGTCCGCGTTCGCTCGCCGGGAAACGCATTGCAACGACTTACCCGTACACGCTGCGGCGCTTCTTGCGCGCTGCCGACGTGGATGCGGAGGTGGTCACGCTTTCCGGCTCAGTTGAGATCGCCCCGCGTATCGGGCGAGCGGACGTCATCTGCGACCTCGTATCCACCGGCTCGACGCTCCAAGCTAACCACTTGCGCGAGGTCGCCGTCGTGCAAGAGAGTCACGCCGTCATCATTCGCACGCCGGTCTCGCTGGTCGAGTCGAAGGAAGAATGGATCGAGCGCCTGCTGCTACGAATCGACGGCGTGCAGCAGGTGAAGGAAAGCAAGTACATCATGCTGCATGCGCCGCGCAGCGCGTTGGCCGATATTCGCCGCTTGTTGCCAGGCAGTGAGCACCCGACGATTCTGCCGCTCGACGGCACGACGGACAAAGTCGCCGTGCATGCCGTGTGTCGCGAGAACGTATTCTGGGAGACACTCGAGAGCCTGAAGAAAGCGGGTGCGAGTGCAGTGCTCGTGTTGCCCGTCGAGAAGATGTTGGCGTAACCCATGCAGATACTCGACTGGGTGGCTCTGTCCGATGACGCCCGCGTGGCGGCCCTGCGCCGCCCGTCGCAGGCGCAACGTCCGGAGGTTGCACAGGCTGTCACGGCGATCGTGCAATCGGTGCAGCGAGATGGCGATGCGGCTGTTAGGCGTTACACGCGCGAGTTCGACGGCGTCGAGTTAGCGGAGCTGCGCGTGTCGCCTGCGGAATTCGCCGCGGCTCGGGCTCGCCTCGCGACCACGGATATGATCGCACTCGAACGCGCGATCGCGAATGTCGCGCGCTTCCACGAGGCGCAACAACTCGCTCCACTCACCGTTGAGACGTCGCCGGGCGTTGTCTGCGAACGCATCGTGCGACCGATCGACGCCGTGGGCTTGTATGTGCCAGCCGGTTCTGCCCCGCTGCCGTCGGCGGTCATCATGCTGGCGATACCGGCGCGCATCGCGGGTTGTCCGCAACGCGTGTTAGTGAGCCCGCCCGGTCGCGACGGCAATCTCAATGCAGCCGTGCTGGTCGCCGCCGAGCTGTGTGGCGTCAACGAGGTTTATAAAGTGGGCGGCGCACAGGCGATTGCTGCGCTCGCGTACGGCACACGCAGTGTGCCGAAGGTTTGCAAGATTCTGGGGCCCGGCAACGCGTGGGTGACCGCGGCAAAGCAGCAAGTGGCCAGCGATCCAGCGGGCGCGGCGATCGATATGCCGGCCGGTCCTTCTGAAGTGCTCGTGATCGCAGACGCCTCTGCAGATGCATCGTTCGTCGCGGCCGACCTCCTCGCGCAGGCTGAACACGATGTGCTGTCGCAGGCCATTCTCGTAACGAACGACCGTGCGTTTGCTGCGCGTGTCGCGGCTGAAGTAGCGCGACAGCAGGCGCTGCTATCGCGGCGCGCGATTCTGGCGGAGTCGATCAAGGCGAGCCGCGCGATTGTGGTGCCCGATCTCGGTGTCGCGGTCGACGTGTCTAACGACTACGCACCGGAGCACTTACTGATTCAGACGCAGGACGCCCGCTCGCTCTTGGCGCACGTGCGCAACGCAGGATCGGTGTTTCTCGGTCGTTGGTCGCCAGAGCCGCTGGGCGACTACTGCTCTGGCACCAATCATGTCCTGCCGACCTTTGGCTATGCGCGCGCCTATAGCGGCGTATCGCTCACCGAGTTCCAAAAGCGTATTACGGTGCAAGAGCTGTCGGCAGCCGGTCTCGCGGATCTTGGGCCAACCGCCGCAACGCTCGCGCGGCTCGAGGGGTTAGATGCGCACGCCGCAGCGGTCGACGTGCGCCTCGCGGCTTTGGGGCGCACATGAGTTCGGTGCTGCAACTTGCGCGCCCCGAGATCGTCGCGTTAAAGCCCTATGAACACGCGACCTGGGATCCTGCGCTCACGCGCCTCCATGCCAATGAATCGCCTTGGCGCTCGTTGAGTGATCCTAGTTCCGCGGGTCTGAATCGCTACCCCGAGCCACAGCCGCATGATCTGGTCATGCGCTTGGCCGATATCTACGGCGTGCGTCCGACGCAATTGTTAGTGGGTCGCGGCAGCGACGAGGGTATCGACCTACTGACACGAGCGTTCTGTCGCGCTGGGCAGGATTCCGTGATCATTTGCCCGCCAACGTTCGGGATGTACGCCGTGGCGGCGCGCATTCAAGGTGCAGAAGTCGTGAGTGTGCCGCTGGATCGTGCGCGCGGCTTTGCGCTCGATGCTGCTGCAGTACTTGACGCCGTCGATACCCGCACGCGGCTTGTGTACCTGTGCACGCCGAATAATCCGACCGCGAATAGCCTCGACGGCGATGCAATCTCGCAGATTGTCGATGCGCTCCGGGAGCGTGCCATCGTAGTGCTCGACGAGGCCTATATCGAATTCAGCTCGATCACGAGCCGTGCGCGCGAGCTGGATGCTCGGCCCAACCTCGCGATCCTGCGTACCTTGTCGAAAGCACATGGGCTGGCAGGTGCCCGTGTGGGCTGCGTGTTGGCGAGTGAAGAGATCATCGGCCTACTGCGCAAGATCATCCCGCCCTATGCCATGCCACAGCTGACCATCGAGGCAGCGCTCGCCGCTTTGCAGCCCGAACAACTGATCGTCAGTCGCGAACGAATCGCCACGCTGTTGCGCGAACGCGAGCGTCTCGCGATCGCGCTGCGATCGTTCGCGAGCGTCGAACGCGTGTGGCCGAGCGATACGAATTTTCTCTTGGTCGAGTTCGTCGATGCGGATCGGGCGCTGGCGCAGCTACGAACGGCTGGGCTCATCGTGCGAGATGTTCGCTCGCAGCCGGGCCTCGGAAAGGCCTTGCGCATCACGGTGGGATCGGCGGAGCAAAATGATCGGTTACTGGCGGGGCTGTCATGAGCGACATCGTCCAATCGGTGTGGATTGAGAGTGCCCTCATTTGGCAGCCCGAAACAGGCACACCTCCAGCGCGACGTGTCGTTGCAAGCCTGGAGCTGCTCGCCGCGGCAGGTCTGCGAATCGGGTTGTTAGGCACGACAGAGAGTTCCCTAGCGCAAGTGCGCGCCCTGTGTGAGTCACAAGGCGTTGCCATTGCTGCGACCCACATTGGCGCTGCGGGCGCCCTAGTGCCGCTCGCAGGTGGCTTGGCTGCGCAAACACAACTGATCGCCCGCGACGCGGCCTTGCGGGACTTGGCGCGCGCTGCCGGCTTTGTGGTGATGCCGTTCGATGAGCTGCAAGAGTGGCCCGCCGTGGCGCGTGCATTGACGGCCCGTCGCGCCACCATTGATCGCGTGACGAAAGAGACGCGGATCTCCGGCCAGGTTGATCTCGACGCAACCGGCCCCATCAGGGTCGCGACGGGGATCGGATTCTTCGATCACATGCTCGAGCAGATCGCGAAACACGGCGGCTTCGCCCTCGAGCTTCGCTGCGAAGGCGATCTCCATATCGACGAGCACCACACGATTGAGGATTGTGCGCTGGCGCTCGGCGATGCATTGCGGCGCGCGCTCGGGGCGAAGTTGGGCATCGCGCGCTACGGCTTCCTGCTGCCGATGGATGAGGCCGAGGCGCAAGTGGCAATCGATCTGTCGGGCCGTGCCTATGCTGTATTCGAAGGAAAGTTCGGTCGCGACGCGGTGGGCGGATTGCCAACCGAACTCGTGCCACATTTCTTTCGCTCGCTGGCCGACACACTGGGTGCGGCGCTGCACATCCAAGTGCGCGGCGAGAACACGCACCACATGATCGAGGCCTGCTTCAAAGGCGTTGGACGTGCGCTGCGCCAAGCGTTCAAGCGCGAGGGGATCGAGCTACCGTCGACCAAGGGGACGCTGTAGTCGTGGCGCAAGTGGCAATCATCGACAGCGGCGGCGCAAATCTCGCCTCGCTCACGTTCGCGCTGCAGCGCCTCGGCGCGTCGGCGGTCGTGACATCCGACCCGCGTACGATTGCCAAGGCGGAGCGCGTGTTATTGCCGGGCGTCGGCTCCGCGAACAACGCAATGCGGCGATTGCGCGATACCCAGTTAGTAGGCACGATCCGCGCGCTACGTCAGCCCGTGATGGGAATCTGCCTCGGGATGCAGTTGTTATTCGAGCGTAGCGAAGAAGGTAGCGAGGACTGTCTCGGGATCCTGCCGGGCACCGTCGCGCGTTTTCCGACTCGTCCGGGTTTGCCCGTGCCGCATATGGGTTGGAACCAGTTGTCCATTCGTGCAGCGGATCCGCTGCTCGCGGGGATCGCGACGGGCGAGTACGTGTACTTTGTGCACGGCTATGCCGTGGCGCCCTCGCCCACGACGATCGCGACGGCCGACTATGGGGGCGCGTTCGCGGCCGTCGTGCGTCAGGGCAATTTTTGCGGTACGCAGTTTCATCCAGAGCGCTCGAGTAGCGTCGGCGCGCGCATCTTGCGTAACTTTTTGGAGCTCTAGCCCATGCTGCTCATTCCTTCGATCGACTTGCGCGGCGGCCGATGTGTGCGCTTGTTCCAAGGCGACTTCGATGCCGAGACGCGCTACGACCTCGAGCCGCACGAGTTGTTGCTCCGTTACCGAACCTTGGGCGCCACTTGGTTGCATATCGTCGACCTCGACGGGGCCAAGGACGGCGTACTCGCGAACCGCCGCGTGATTCTCGGGCTTGCATCGCAGCGAGCCCTGAATTTGCAGGTTGGTGGCGGTGTGCGCTCGGTTTCGGTCGTCGACGATCTCTTGCGGCATGGCGTCGATCGTGTCGTCGTCGGCAGCGCTGCGGTCGAGGCACCGAGCGAAGTGCTGGCGTGGCTGCAACGCTTTGGCGCAGAGAAAATTGCGATCGCGGCGGATGTGCGGCGCAACGACAACGGCGAGCCCATCGTCGTCACGCGGGGCTGGACAGCCTCGAGCGGACAGTCCTTGTGGCAACTCATCGATGTGTATGCCGCGCACGGATTGCGCCACGTGCTGTGCACCGATGTGCAGCGCGACGGCGCACTTGCAGGTCCTGCTAACGACTTATACGCCGAAGCCGTGCGGCGTTATCCCTCGATCGAGTGGCAAGCTTCTGGCGGTGTGCGCGACGCCAGCGACCTACGGGCGCTGGCCGATCTCGGCGTCGCGGCTGCGATCAGTGGGAAAGCGTTGCTCGAGGAGCGTATTCCACCCAAGGAGTTACGACCATTCTTGCCAAGCGCATAATTCCTTGCCTCGACGTCCGTGACGGCCAGGTCGTCAAGGGTGTGCGATTTCGCGACCATCGCGTCGTGGGCGATATTCTCGAGCTGGCGGCGCGCTATCGTGACGAAGGTGCCGACGAGCTCGTGTTCTACGACATCACGGCGAGTCCCGAAGGCCGATCGGTCGATCGAAGTTGGATCGGACGTGTGGCGGAAGTGCTCGACATTCCTTTCTGCGTCGCGGGCGGTATTCGCTCGGTCGCGGATGCCGAGGCGATCTTGGGTGCCGGCGCCGAAAAGGTGTCGATCAACACACCTGCGCTGCAAGATCCGAGCTTGATCGAGGCGCTCGCAGCGCGCTTCGGTAGCCAGTGTGTCGTGGTCGGAGTCGACAGCCAAACGCGTGATGGCCGATATCGCGTCTACCAGTTTACGGGTGACCCCACGCGCACGCAGGAGAGCGGCCGCGACACCCTGCAGTGGCTTGCCGAGGCGCAGGCACGCGGTGCCGGGGAAATCGTGCTCAATTGTATGGCGAGCGATGGCGTGCGCCGCGGCTATGACCTCGCGCAGTTGCAAGCGGCGCGCGCTGTCTGCCAAGTGCCGCTCGTAGCGTCGGGAGGTGCCGGAGCGATCGAGCATTTCTCGGCCGTGTTTACCACCGCACAGGTCGATGCCGCCCTCGCCGCCAGTGTGTTTCACTCGGGCGAGCTTCCGATCCCTACTTTGAAACGCGCGCTCGTCGAGCGCGGAATCGAGATTCGGCCATGCAATTAGATTTCGACAAGAGCAACGGTCTCGTGACAGCGGTCGCTCAGCATGCGGACACTGGGGCCGTCCTGATGGTCGGTTACATGAATCGGGAAGCCGTTGATGCCACGCTCGAGCGACGCCGTGCGGTGTTCTACAGCCGCTCCAAACAGCGCCTGTGGGAAAAAGGCGAGAGCTCAGGCAACACCCTCGACCTCGTCGACTTGGCGGTCGATTGCGATCGCGACTGCCTACTGTTGTTAGTGCGTCCGCGCGGCCCGGCGTGCCACCTTGGCACCGCCACTTGTTTCGGGTCCGAGCCGCGCACCGCTGCGGAGAAGCTCGGCTTTCTCGCCTCGCTCGAGCAGGTGCTCGCGCAACGCGTGACGGAGCGTCCGGAAGGCAGCTACACCGCGCGTTTGTTTGCTGAGGGTCCCAAACGAATCGCGCAAAAAGTGGGTGAAGAAGGCGTCGAGGTTGCGCTCGCAGGCGTGGGTGAGAATGATGCCGCACTCATTGGTGAAGCGGCCGACTTGGTGTTTCACCTCGCCCTCCTCCTCAAAACGCGTGGCCTGGCACTCGCTGATGTCGTCAAGGAGCTCGAAGCGCGACACCGCGCCAAAGCGTAGCGGCAGCCACACAGGCGGCGGCACTGCCAACGGCAGCGACGCCCAGCGCCACGGCGGACCCCTCGAACTGCCACAATAGGCCTAACAACAGTGCGCCGGGAATCGCCGCCAGCCCGGTCACCAAATGAAACCAGCCGAAAGCGGCGCCGCGCGTCTCGGGGGCGACACCCGCAGCCACCCAAGCACGCTCGGCCGCTTCGGTCGTCGCCAAGGTCAGGGAATAGGCGGCAAAAGCGAGTGCTACGGCGACCAGTGGCCCATCGAGCCACGCCAGCGCGGCGAGCGCCAGCACGCGCGCCGGCCAGCCCCATGCCAAGACCCATCCCGGGCCATGTCGATCAACCAGAATACCGGCTGGCCACGCGATCGCCGCTTTGAGTGCGTGAGCTGCGGCCCACAGCAAGGGTATCCACGCAATCGCGAGGCCACGCTCCGTCGCCCACAACACGACGAGCGCTTCAGGGACTGCGAATGCGGCCAGCAATCCGACCGCGACGAGGAGTCGGCGTACGGGCCATGGCAGCGGCTGCGGTCGCCAGGGCGTTGCGCGCGGCGGTGGCGCGTGGGCGACGCCCTCGGGTAGGCCGCGCCATAGGGTCAGCATCACCAGTACGCCAAAGCCGGCCGCGATTAGAAACACTGTTCGCAAGGGCACATCGTTGACTAACAAGATGGTCGCGATAATCGGGCCGATGACCGCGCCAATATGATCTGCGGACCGATGCATACCGAACGCGCGCCCGCGCTGCTCGGGCGGCACGCTGGCAGCGAGCAATGCGTCGCGCGGCGCACTGCGAAGGCCCTTGCCAATGCGATCGGCGAGTCGAAGCGCAAACACCACGGACCACGCTGTAGCGAAGCCCATCAACGGCCGTGCCAGGTTTGCGATGCCGTAACCACTCAGGATGAGGCGCTTCGCACTCACACCGCGGTCGGCCCAACGGCCAGCAAAGAGCTTGAGCGTGCTACTCAGCGCATCGGCGCACCCTTCGAGCAGCGCGACAATTGCAGGCCCTGCGCCAAGCGTCAGCGTGAGGAACAATGGCAGCAGCGGCGCGATCATCTCGCTCGCTGCATCATTCAACAGCGACACGGCGGACAGTGCCCACACCGTGCGCGGCAATCTCAAAGCGTCAGCTCCTCCGCGGGGGCACGCAGATTGTAGTGCGAACCCATACCTCGGCCGTACGCACCCGCGGTCGCTACCAACAGAACGTCGCCTTCCTGCGAAGGCGGTAGCAGTCGATCGTGGCCGAGGAAGTCGGCGCTCTCACAAATCGGCCCGACGACATTCGCCGGCACGTTGGCCGGCTCACCGAGCCGCGACAAATTGAAAATGTCGTGATGCGCGCCATAGAGCGCCGGGCGGATCAGCGAGTTCATGCCGGTCGCGATTCCGATAAAGCGCGTATCGCCCTTGCGCTTAACCTGGGTCACTTTCGCTAACAACACGCCGGCTTGCGCCACCAAGAATCGACCGGGCTCGAGCCACAGCTGTCGTCCGCTGAGGCTGCCTTTGACGTTATCCAGCGCCCGCGAAAGAGCCTCCAGGTCGAGCGGTGCGCTGTCCGCGCGATCCGGCACGCCCAGGCCGCCGCCAATGTCGACGATTTGCGCACTCGGAAACCGTTCGCAAGCGCGCGCGAGCACGCCGCCCACTTGCAGCCAGTTGTTAGGATCGAAAATGCCGCTTCCCGCATGCGCATGCAGCCCGACGACTGTTGCGTCACAGTGGGCCACTTGTGTTGCGACGGACTCCAGCTCGTCAACCGGAATGCCAAACTTGGCCGCCGCACCCGCGGTCTTGACATGATGGTGATGGCCGCGGCCAACGCCGGTGTCGATCCGTAACAGGATGGAGCGGCCGCGGAACAACTCCGGCCAAGACTCGAGCGCGTAACGATTGTCGATCGTCACATGCACGCCGAGCGCCAGGCCGCGCGCGTACTCGCTGCGAGGGGCGAAGTTGGGCGTAAAGAGGATCCGCTCCGGCGCAATACCGGGAAAGGTTGCAAGAACATGCTCGACTTCACCAATCGAAACACATTCGAAGCACACGCCGGCATCGTGCAACACCCGCAAGATCGCGGGATGCGGGTTGGCCTTGAGCGCGTAGAGCACGCGATCGACGGATGCCAGTGCTCGCAGCGACTGCGCCGCCGCTCGCACCGTGGCAAGGTCGTACACGTACGCGCTGTCGCGCGTTGCCATCAAGTGCAGCAATTCCGCGCGCCGCTGACGCCACCAAGGCGCTGTACGCGGCGCCGCTCCGGCGACTGGCTTCGCAAACAACTGCTCCCACGTAGCTCCGAGCACCGGATCGTTCGGCGCGGGCCGGATCAGCAAATCATGCAATTGATTGACCAAGCGGTCGCCCTGCGATTCGTCGACGACGAACGTAAAGTTCAAGTCGTTCGCCGATTGGCTCACCAAGTAGATCTTCTGTTCCTCGAACAATTCGAACGCGGGGCCGAGCTTGTGCAAGATACCGCGAATGTTGCGCCCCACGAGCGAGACCGATGCGCACGGGCCGATCACTTCGGCGCGACACAGACGACCGAGATCGTCTAACAAATCCGCTAACAACGTGGCGTCGAGTGTATTGGCCGCCGAGTCGAGCGAGACCGTGACGTTGGTCTCCGAGGTCGACACGAGGTCGACCGACATGCCATGCGCCTTGAAGACCTGGAACGCATCCGCCAGAAAGCCCACCTCGTGCCACATGCCTGGGCTGTCCATCGAAATGAGCGTGATGCCCTTCTTGGTACACACGGCCTTCACTTGCGCACTGCCTTCGCCAGCCGCGCTCGTCAGCAGCGTGCCCCGCATATCCGGCGTTTGCGTCGCGAACACGTAAAGTGGAATGTCGTATTGCCGCGCCGGCAGAATGCAGCGTGGATGTAGCACCTTGGCGCCGCTCGAAGCGATTTCCTGCGCTTCGTCGTAATGCAATTCGTGGAGCAAGCGCGCGGTCGGCGTGGACTTGGGATTCGCGCTAAACATGCCCGGCACATCGGTCCAAATCTCGAGCTGCCGCGCACGCAGCTTGGCCGCCAGGTAAGCGGCCGAGGTATCCGAACCGCCCCGACCGAGTAGCACCGTATTGCCTGCTTCGTCACTGGCGATGAAGCCCTGCGTGAGCACCACCGCAGTGAGCTGAGCCAAGCGCTGCTCGAGCGCAGCATCGGGTGCGAAATCGCAGGTGACAGACAGCACAGACGCCTTGGCATTGGCGCCACGATCCTCGGCCTTTAGCATCGTGCGAGCGTCGGCCCAGGTGGCCGGCAGGCCTTGCGACTGCAAGAAGGCCGCGCCGAGCTCCGTCGCCATCAACTCGCCTGCGGCGAGTACCCGCGCGCGAGTGCGATCGCTCACCTCACCAATCAGGGCGACGCCGGCTGCAATCTCACGCAATTCTCGCAGTTGCTTGTGGAGCGCCGGCGTAACCGGCACACCCAAGTCATCGGCGAGCTTGCGGTGGCGCTCCTCGATGACCCGCAGGGCCTCGGAGGCATCGCCGCGCAGTGCGCTCGACAGTAGCTTTTCGAGCTGATCGGTAATGCCCGAGACCGCAGAGTGCACCACGAGCACGTTTGCCCCGGTCGCAAGCCTTGCCCGGACCACCGCCGCGATGTTGTTCCAGTTGGGTCGTGTCGAAACACTGGTGCCGCCAAACTTCACGACAACCCAAGAGGAGGTCGCGCGCGTACTCAGCGCCGGCGCGTTGGAACTGCCAGTCATCCACGATCCTTAGTATTGGCGCGCTCGGCCCGAGCCCGGCGCGAAGTCACAGTGCGAAAGTCGCTCGTTACGCTTCGTCGTCGTAGATATCGCGCAGGTCTTTCTCGAGCTGGCGGTCAGCCAAAACTTCCTCAAGCCGACTCCAAGCGGCTTTACCGCGTTTGGCGCCCTGTTGCGGCCGTACCCGACGCTCAACTTTGTCCAGGATACGGTCGTAATCGGTGCTGTCCTCAGCCTCGCCTAGGAATTCGCTATCTATATCGAAGCTCTCGTTATCCCGTTCCGACATCGCGTTCTACTAAAAATGTTTTCTTAAACAGTGACTTATGTGCCTGAGGTGGCACATGCAAGGCTGCGAACTATAGCGGATTCCTGCGCGGGTTCAACTCCCGCGAGAGCGGCGCTTTTGCGGGGCCTCAGAGGCGCTCAGGGCGGCGCATCGACAACCGTCACCGGTGCGCCGCGCCCCAGCCCCAAGCCGTCCGCAGCGCTCTGCTCCGCCCGAGCGATCTCCAGCACGTCGAACGAGTTGATCAGCGCCAGATAGTCCCCTGGCTTGACGTCGCCGTAGGTACGCAGCAACGCGAATTCATGGCCGCCCGCCAACACGCGC
>CAYUIT010000041.1:0-34504 GCA_964444835.1 uncultured Steroidobacteraceae bacterium | reverse complement strand
AGCCGATACGATTGGCCGGTGCGTTCGCGCAGCCATGCTACGTAGGCTTGAGCATCAGCAAAATTCACATGGATCACGGGTCGCCGACCGCGACCCCAGCCTGCGTCGGGCGGCACGTATCTCCGGCACCCGCCCGCCGCAACGCATGTATCCCACTCTGCGAATGTGACGCTGTAGCGACCGACTGCGAAGGCATAATTGATGCGTACCTCATGCAGCGGTGTTTCCATGCGATCGAACTGCGGCAGCACGCCCAAACGTTTTCGATCTTCAGCCGTCGATCCCATGGTAAAGCTTCCGGGTGGGATCACGACCATCTCCGGACACTCGGCACAATCCCGAAATGCGGCGCCAGCATCTGGCTTGGAAGTCGCGGCGATGTTCGAGCAGCTCGCCAGCAGTGCAACCGACGTTAAAGACGCGCGCCACATCAGACGCTGCAGCTCACGGGGTTGTAGGCAAATAGGCCGAGTCCCTCGTCAACGGATCGATTACCGACAGACTGCGAGTACTGCGACGGATCCTTGGCGTGGAAAATTCGAACGGCCTTGCGGGATTCGGTGAACACGAATGCGGCGCGCTCCCGCCGTGCGGCTTCGTAGCGTGCGAGTGCTTCAGCGATGCTCGCAGACGCGGCGAACGTACGCCCGATCACGACGCCGTCCTCGATCGCCAGCACCGCACCATGTCCCAAGAACGGCAGCACCGGATGTGCCGCATCGCCGAGCAAGGTGACGTGTTCGTGGCTCCAATGTGCGAGCGGTTCGCGATCGAACAGCGCCCACTTGAACAACTGCCCAGCCGGAATCGCGGCGAACAGTTGGCGTACGTCCGTGTGCCAGCCGCGAAACTCTTCTAACAACTCTTCGACGGTCGACGGAATCGACCAACCTTCCTCCGCCCAGCCCGAGCGCTCGGCGAAGGCGACGAGATTGAGTAAGCGCCCCTGCTGCACCGGGTACACATTCACCATGTGTCCGGGTCCGATGAAGATGCCCGACGGCGGGTCGAGCCGCACCTTGGCGATCCGCTCCATCGGGATCAAGGCGCGCCACGCGACGTAACCCGTGAAGCTGGGCGGTGCGGGCGAGAACAACTGCTGTCGAACGACCGAGCGCTGTCCGTCTGCCGCAATCAACACATCCGCGCCTTCGACACTGCCGTCGAGAAACTCGCATTCGACACGTGGCCCGACGCGTACCACGCGCCGCAGCGAACGATTGACTTGGATCGCCTCCGGGTCGTTAGCCCGGACGGCCTCGGCCAAGCCCTCATGGAGATCGGCGCGATGAATCAGGTAGTACCGCTCTCCGAAACGGGTCTGCAGCAGTTGACCGCGGTCGATCAACATCAGCACACGGCCATCGGAATAGTGTCGCGTGAACTGCTGTTCTGGCGCGAGCGCATGGGCGTCGAGCACGGGGCCCAGCCCCAAGTGACGGAGGCCGTGCGCGGCCGACGGGCTCAACGACAGTCCTGCCCCGACTTGTGACAAGCGTGGTGCTTGCTCGAAAACACACACGCGTTGCCCGGCGCGCTGCAACGCGAGCGCAGCTGTTAGTCCGCCGATGCCGGCCCCAGCGATCGCCACTTTCAAATTCTTCATCACAGATTCCGCATCGCCCACGGCCAAACGTCAGCCGTTCCCCCAACTCACGGACCTTCGTGAGAACTATCCCATGCACGTTCGGCGATTCGGGCCTGCCTCGGTAGGCTCACCCCGCAGGTTTCAATATTGACGTGACGGGCGGACGCGCTCTCCGCAAATACGTGGCCGAGCGACGGGTGTGTTACGTGTCGTCCGTCCATGCTTGACGCCAAACCCGCAGCTTCGCTCGACGATCGACCCACGGAGTTCCGCCGCGGCTGGCGCATCGTGCTCGCCGCCATGGTGGGCGTCGCCTGCGGCTCGTCTCCGGTGCCATACAACACGATCGGTCAACTCATCGGGCCGATGCGCGAGGAGTTGGGCTGGTCGATCGCGCAGATCAGTCTTGCGATCACGGTCTATGGCCTCGCGGCGTCGGCGATGGCGCCATTCCTAGGCGCAATTGCAGATCGCCACGGCGTGCGCAAAGTGGCGCTCGTCGCACTCGTGTTGTTTGGTGTCTCGTTTGGCAGCCTCGCGCTGACACCGCCGTATGTCGGAGCCTGGTGGCTTGCCTGGGGTGTGGCTGGGCTCGTGGGCATTGGCTCGGGATCGATTACGTGGACGCGTGGCATCGGTCTGTGGTTCATGGAAAAGCGGGGCCTCGCGCTCGGGCTCGCGCTGATCGGCACGAGCTTCACGGGCGTACTCGTGCCGCAGCTCGCGGGCTGGACGATTGAGCACTTGGGTTGGCGTGCGGTGTTCCCGTTGTTGGCGATTCTGCCGATTGGTATCGCACTGCCGATCGTGTGGCTGTGGTTTCGGGAGCCGCGCCCCGAGGAGCGTCCGGCTGGTGTGTTCGCCGAAGGGCGCGCGCTAGGACTAACGACTCACGCGACGGTGCGTAGCTACCGCTTCTGGATAATGATCGCGTCGATTTTGCTGATCGCATTGGCGTACGGCGGCATCTTCGTGCACATGCAACAGATGATCGAGCTCGCGGGCTTTTCGCGGGCGGATGCTAGCTGGGTTGTTAGCAGCATGGCGATTGCGATTTTGGTGGGGCGCTTGGGGACGGGTTGGTTCCTCGATCGGCTGTGGGCACCGCTTGTGGCGCTGCCGATACTGAGCCTGCCTGCGGTCGCGTGCCTGTTCTTGGCCAGCGATGGCCTGACGCTCGCTGTGGCCTACGGCTGTGCGCTCACCATCGGTCTCGCTGCGGGCGCCGAGACCGATCTCATCGCGTATCTTGCGGCACGTTATTTCGGCATGGCGAATTACGGGCGCATCTATGGTTTCTTGTTCATGCCGTTTGGAATCGCCTCGGCTATCTCGCCAGCGCTCTATGGGTGGGCGCGCGATACGACTGGCGACTACGATCTCGCGCTGCATCTGGCGATGGGGATGTTCGTGCTCGGCGCAGTCTTGCTATTGTTCCTCGGCAAGTATCCGGAGTTCCGTAAATGAATACCGCTGTGACCCGGCGTGAGTGGTTAGCGCTCGCCATTGGCGCGTGTGTTAGTGGCGTCGCGTTGAGCGCGGAGGCGCGCCCGTTGTCCCTGCGAACGCGCGATGGTCGCGACTGCACGATCACCGTCTGGCGTCCGCGCGGTCGTCGCCGTGGGCTAGTGCTGTTCTCGCATGGCGCGGGATCGGCGCCGCGGCATTATTTGCCGTTCATTCTCGCGTGGGTACGGGCGGGCTTCGAGGTGCAGGCGCCGTTGCATGTCGATTCCACAGAGCATCCTGACACCAAAAACTACACCGGCTTCACAACCTGGTCTGCGCGTATCCATGACATGCGAGCGCTCGCGGCATCGGTCGCGGACTCGCGCTACGTCGCCGCCGGGCACAGCTACGGCGGCTTGGTCGCATTGACGCTGGGTGGCGCACAAGCTGCGCAACCAGACGGTGTCGACGGAGCGCTGCGCGATCCGCGGGTGGCGGCAGCGATTGCGCTCTCACCGCCGGCTCCCATTCCCAAGTTGATCGATGCGGCGGGATACGCCACGTTAGCCGTGCCGGCCCTCATTCAGACGGGCGACAAAGACATCTTTCCCGGTACGCCGCCGGACAGTTGGCGGACGCACTTGGCAGCCTACGATGCGGCCGCGGCTGGCGGCGATCGCTACGCGTTGGTACTCGCCGGTGTCGATCATTACTTCGGCGGCCTCATCTGCAAATCGACAGTGCCAGGTCCGCCTCAGCCCACGCAGCTCGAAACTGCTGCAGAGCTAACGACTCTGTTTTTGCGAGCGTACGGCGCCGGCGCACCTCGAGCGCGTGCCGCCCTCGAGCGTCGCTTGGCGGATGCGGGGCCGACGATCTTGCAGCGCAAGTGATGCGTGCCGCGATGGCGAGCGGCTTACCAGTGGGGCGCGTTTTTCAGGCCCGATTGCAGCACGCGTTCGACAAGCCGCGTCAGATGAACGCCCTCGTCGTGCAACACGGAGCGATGCGGCTCGCCCCGTACGGCATGTACGAACTCCGAAAACTGCGTGCGAAAGTAGTGACCGAAGTCGCGCCCGCCCATGCGTTTGGTGTTCGCCGCCGGCGTGTCGGGCTCGAGCACGCGTTGGTCGTTGACCCACAGGTAGTCACCGTCCTCGATGCGCAGCATCGCGTCTTCGAAGTGCACGGTGCGCCGATCGACGACAAAACGTTGGTTGTACGACAGGTGGACCTGGGCGAGGCGACCGCGCGGATAGCGCAACAAGATCATGGCCTCGTCCTCACCTTCCCACGCGTGTTGGAACCGAGCGACTTCCGCGTGCACATTCAATGGCTGCTCGCCGGCAAACACCAACTGCACGAAGTCGAGTGCGTGCGGCGCGAACAGCGAAAGAATCAGTCCTTGCTCGCGTGTGCGCGTCTGCCACCATGGCGCTTGCGGCCCGTCCCAGCGGACGCACATCGACACTTCGATGGCGCGCAAGCCACCGTACTGACCGAGCGTGTCTTGCAAGTAACGAATCGGAGGCGTATGCCGCAGCGATTGTCCAATGGCCAGCACTCGCTGCGCGCGCCGCGCCGCGGCGGCCATGCGCTCGGCATCCGCGGTGTTCTCCGCCATGGGCTTCTCGACGAGCACATGGCGTCCGGCGTCGAGCGCTGCGATGGCCTGTTCGGCATGCAACGCGTTTGGCGTACACAAAACGACGGCCGTGACGGCCGCGTCTTGCAGTGCTGCTGCCAGGTCCGTGTGACTACGGCTAACACCATGCCGAGCAGCGAACTCCTCGGCACGAGTCGCATCCGGATCGACGACGGCCACGAGCCTGCCGGCGTCGGGCAGCGCGCGGATCGCTGCGGCGTGCGAATGCGCAATACGGCCGCAACCTATGAGTGCAATGCCGACGGGAGCTGAGCCGTTCATGATGTCGCACATTATAGGAGTGGCATGACTCACGTAACGCCGACCTGGGGTCGCTTCGTCAAATCGGTCCATTGGATGATCGCGCTCGCGATGCTGATCGTCGTCCCGGCTGGCTTCGTGATGTCGTGGACGTATGGGCCCAGCTTTCGCGATGCGAGCGTGCTGAAGCTGCACATCCTCGCAGCCCAAATTCATCACACGCTCGGAGTGTTGATATTGCTGGCGGCGTTGGTATGGGTCGCGCGCCGGATCGCGCGCGGTCGTCCGCCGTGGCACGCTGAGCTGTCGGCGTCGCAGCGTGTGCTAGCGATGGGTGTCCACGCTCTGTTGTTAGCCCTGTTGATTGTGATCCCGTGGTCGGGTTGGACGGCGCTTTCGGCACTCGCCGACACTGCACAATTCGGACCGACACACATGTGGTTCTTTGGCTTCGATTGGCTACTGCCGCGAATTTGGACGCCACTCCCGTTCGACGACCCATCCGGCTACGCACGATTCGCGCGATTGCACCGCTGGGGGCTATGGGCAGGCGCTGCGCTGGTCACGCTCCATATTGCATCCGCGCTATGGCACCACGGGGTTAAGCGTGACGGAGTCCTCCGTCGCATGTGGCCGCTCGGTTCGAACTGAGAACTCACTACTCGACATAACGTGTTTCGGGCCTTCAAGGCTCGGCAATCGCAGCCGATACTGGAGGCATGAGTGCGTTCGCCCGCCTAACCACCAAGTTGCTGCGTCTGCCGCGTGGCCGTGCCGAGGCTGTGATCGTGGCCGCGAGTGTTGGCGGATCGCTATTCCTCACGTTTCTGTCGCTGCGCTTCTTGGAAGAGGCAGGTGTGACCTGGCACGTGCCGATTGCGATTGCGACGATTGTGCCGTTGTTCGTCGCGACTCCGGTGAGCATTGTATTGATGCGTCTATTGCGCGATTTGGAGCGCGCCCGCGCTGACGCATACGCTTTGGCTAACACCGACATGTTGACCGGTGCCTATAACCGCAGGCGCTGGATCGAGCTGGCGGAACGCGAGCTGCAACGCGCAGCCGGCGAGCGGCGCCCCGTGACGTTGCTGATGCTCGATGTCGACAACTTCAAGCAGGTGAATGATCTGCACGGTCACAGCGTCGGCGATGCGGTGCTGCGCATGGTGGCGGATACGTGTGGCCGAGTTCTGCGACCGTCGGATCCCTTGGCACGCTGGGGCGGCGAGGAGTTCGTGATGCTATTGCCTGGCGCAACCCTCGAGGAAGGCGAGGCGATCGGCGAGCGGGTGCGACTGGCCATTGCGGCGACCCCGGTCGATGCGTCGACGAGCGCGCTACACGTTACGGTGAGCATTGGCATCGTCGGTACGTCGGACGCAGTCAGTGGGTACGATCTGCACCGGCTCGTGCACATTGCCGACTGTGCAATGTACAGCGCCAAACAAGATGGCAAGAATCTGGTAGCGCGCGCGAAATTCGTCACACCTGAGGAATCTGCCGCCGTCGGCATGCCGCTCGCCGCCGCTGCGAATTCGTGATCCGGATCGTCAACCGCAGGGGGTATCGCCCGTTACAGTGGTGGATATCCTGGTGGAGTGGTCAGGCGTGAAACGATTCTTGGTTTGCACCACATTGGCGCTGCTGTCGGCCTGTGGCGGTGGGGGCTCCGATGCGCCTACCACGCCGCCCGTCATTGCGCCGAGTGCGCTGTCCTACACCTCGCCGCAAGTGTTGACTGTGGGCACGGCGATGACGCCCCTGAGCCCCACGGTGACGGGCACCGTGGCGAGCTACGGTGCCGCACCCGCCTTGCCGGCCGGGTTGTCACTGAATACTACGACGGGTGTCATTACTGGCACGCCGACGACCGCGACACCGGCTAACAACTACACCATCACAGCACAGAACTCCGCGGGTTCGACGACTTTCGCATTGTCGATCACCGTCAACGCGGCGGTGCAGTCATCGCTTGAGCCTGCTGCTGCGCAAACCCTCGCGACTGGCCAATCGCTGCCGTTGTTCTTCGTGCAACGCGGCGGCGGTGCGACGTATCCCCGTTACATCGATCCCACGCTCGTTACCTGGTCGTCGTCGAATCCGGCGCGCGTGACAGTGAGCGCCTCGGGTGTCATCACCGGCGTGACTGAGGGCACCGCGACGATTACGGCGCAGTACCAATCGAACAATTTGACGCTCGCGATCAAAGTGAGTGGCGCGTTCGTGTCACGGAATCTCTCCGTTGCCGGGCAGGGCGTCCGGCGTTACGTCGTCTATCAACCGCCAGCAGCGACAGCCGTAGGCTCGCGGCCCGCGATCATCGCGATGCACGGCGGTGGCGGCTCCGCGCAGAACATCGCCGCGACAGGCTTGCTCGTCACGCTAGCCGAGCAACGCGGCATCGTGCTCGCGCTGCCAGAAGGTACAGGCCTCATTCAAACCTTCAATGCGGGCGCTTGCTGTGGTGCTGCGCAGACACAGAATGTCGACGATGTCGCGTTCATCTCGGCCGTACTCGATGACTTGTTAGCACGAGAGCCCGTCGATGCAGCGCGCGTATATGCCACCGGCTTTTCGAATGGCGGCATGATGTCGCACCGCTTGGCGTGTGCGATGGCGAATCGAATCGCCGGTATCGCCGCTGTCGGCGGTGCATCGGGGCAATTCGACCAAGCGCGGACGCCGTTCTACAACTGCAATCCGTCGCGCCCGATACCCGTGTTGCACATCCACGCCACGAACGATCGCAACTATCCTTATGTCGGCGGTGCCGGGGACGACACGGCGTCCGGAGTCGCGTTCTATCCCGTGGAGGCCACGATCACCGATTGGATCGCGCGTAACAACGTGACATCGACAGCCGTCGTGACCAACGTGACGCCGACCACGAGCTGCCGACGCTACGCAGTTGCGGCGGATAGCAACCGCGCGAGTGCGCCCGTCGTGCTGTGCCGCGTCGACCCGCCCGATGTGTTCGATGCGAGCACCGGCATCGTGCATGGTGGCGGGCACTCATGGCCCGGCGGCCTGCGCGCGCCGACGAGCAGCAGCGATTCGCCGCTCCTCGATTTCAATGCGACGGAGTATTTGTGGTCGTTTTGGAATCCATGACGGTCCGCGGCCGCGATTTGGCAAGTGCTTCGTCGAGCATCGCACCGAGCGCTGCGCGATCGTAGGTGTACGCGTGGCCTTCGTTGAGCTGCACCAGCTCTTCGATGGCTTTGCGAATCGTGCGGTTGGCTTCCTGCTCGTTTGGTACCACCATGTAACGTCGACGTGGCTCTGCCTCGAACAGTGCGAGCGCCACGGCATCGGCGACCTCGTCGGGCTCTTTGAACCGTGAACGATCAGCGAGCCGTGATTCAGTGCCCGCGCGCTTCGCCGCGCTCGCGCCAATCTCGGAGTTGTAGTTGCCTGGCTCGATCAAGCTGACGGCCACGCCGTGTTGGCCCATCTCGACGGCGAGCGAATCACCAAACGCCTCGACGGCATGCTTGCTCATGCTGTAGACGCCCAAATCACCGCCCGAGAGAATTCCGGAAATCGAGCTGATGGTCGTGATGCGTCCGCGGCTAGCCATGATGAGCGGCGCGAACGCTTTGGTGATTCGATACGGACCGTAGACGTTCACTTGCATTACGAAGTCGAAGTCTGCCTCGGGTGTCTTCGACAGCGGCCCGACGACAGCCACGCCCGCATTGTTGACGAGGCCGTACAGGCCGCGACCCGCACGCGTGATCGTGTCGACGGCAGCAGCAATATCGCTCGCGCTCGTCACATCAAGCTTCACAGCTTGCACATTCTTCAGCGCGTTGAGTGCATCGAGATCGGCTTGCTTGCGCGCGCCGGCGTAGACGAAATGTCCGGCAGCCGCGAGGCGCTCCGTGATTTTGCGACCGATGCCCGTGCTCGCGCCCGTGACCAGAATCGCTTTTTGTGTCGAGCTCGACGCAGGATTCGCAGCAGGCTCAGCCGCCAATGCGCCGAGCGAGATCGTCGTCAGTACCAACAGAGCAAACAACTTCATGGCAGGTTTCTCATGGTCGTGGTGAGGGTTCAGGTAGGTCGTTTCGTAAAGGGTGTTGCAAACGGCTTGTGGGCAGCGATTTCTTCAGTCGTTAGGCCGCTCAGTTCGTGTGGAAACACCAGCCAACGCTCGGTCTGTTCGACATAGTAGTGCGGTTCGAGTCGGCTCCGATTCCGCGACGGCTTGTAATACACGGTTGCGATGCGAATGTCCGCGGGCAGATTGCGTTTGCACCGGCGCGCGAGTTCATCGAGCACGGCTTCGAGGCTACGACCGGAATCGAAGACATCGTCGATCAACAGCAAGCGATCTTCGGCGGTGAGCCGCGAGACTAGGTAGTCGATGCCGTGGACGCGCACCACCTTCTGCGGTTGATCGATACCTTGGTATGACGACGTCCGAATGGCAATGTGATCGGTGGTGACGCCGTGGAAGTCGAGCAGTTCTTGCACCGCGATGCCGATCGGCGCTCCGCCGCGCCACACCCCGACGAGGAACGTTGGCTTGAACCCGCTTGCCAAAATCTGCGAACCGAGAGCGAACGACGCGCGCAGCAGATCGTCCGCAGTGATGTACAGCTTGTCTGTGCTCATGGCAGTCGTTAGGAGGCTGAGAGCTCGCGGCCGAGCCTGCGCGCTCGACTCGTACGGCATGTTGGCGCGGCGCCACGATTGGCGTGCGCTGTCCTACACGAGACTCGCTGCGCGAAAAAAACCGCAGAGAAACTGGCCTCACGACGCATTGAATACGTATACATAGTGTTGCGACCCCGAAACAGCGTTCCTTAAGATCATTCGCATCAGCCGAATCCGGCTAGAGGGGGAAACTAATGGTCATTAGATCACGCACGCGCGTTGCAAGCGCGGTTCAGCGGGCACTTGCAGGTCTTTCCGTCACTTCTGCAGCATTGTTCACCGTTCTGATCGCGCCGCCCAGCGTCGCGCAGGATGCACCGGCCGCCGCGGCCGAGGGCGAACTCGAAGAAGTCGTCGTCACGGGCATTCGGCGCGGTATCGAGGATGCCATCGAGACGAAGCGCGAGTCGCTCAGCATCGTGGAAGCAATCTCGGCCGAAGACATTGGCAAGCTTCCAGACACCAGCATCGCGGAGTCGATCTCGCGCTTGCCGGGCCTCACTTCGCAACGCGCAGAGGGCCGCGCATCGGCCATCAGCTTGCGTGGCACGGACCCCGGCTTCACCACGGCCTTGTTGAACGGCCGTGAGCAGGTGAGCACGGGTGATAACCGCAGCATCGAATTTGATCAATATCCTTCCGAATTGCTGAGCAGCGTCGTCGTGTACAAGACGCCGGACGCGGGCCTCGTCGGACAAGGCTTGGCCGGCACGATCGACCTGCGCACGACGCGCCCGCTCGATTACGGCAAGCGCGCGGTGGTGTTCAACATCCGCGGCGAACGGAACTCCCACAACGATCTGGGAGCCGACAGCAAGGACGATGGCTACCGCGTGAGCTTCTCCTATATCGATCAGTTCATGGACGGTCGCTTGGGGCTCGCGTTGGGCTTTGCGCGCTTGGACTCGCCGCTCGCCACGCAGGGTGCCGGAACTTATGAGCCGTGGAAAACGAACGGCACTCCCAATGCGGGGGATGGGAACCCGACAGGAGTCGTGAATCCCGGCGTCGGGGCCAATGTCTTCATTACCGATGGCATCAAGGTGCGCACCGACATGGGCGAGAACAATCGCGATGGCTTCTTGGCCACGTTGCAGTTCAAGCCGAACGATTCGTATAGCAGCATCCTTGATCTCTACTACACGGATCGCGAGCAGGTGAACAATGCTCGCAGCTTGGAAGTGAATCTGGGTGGCTATCCAGGGCCGTGTTGCGATGGCACTTTCCCGCTGAACACGGTGTTCGGCTTCTCGAGCCCGACGATTCGTGACAACACGGTGGTTGCCGCGACGCTCAATCAACGCGTGCCGCTGGCTCGCAACTTCCTGTTCAAGACGCAAGACGAAATCATGGCGTTGGGCTGGAAGAACGAGCTTGCGTTCGGTAACTGGAAAGTGCTCGGCGATATCAGCTATTCGAAGGCGGAACGCGATGAGCAGCAGTACGAGACCAATGCGCAATACAAGCCCGATACGCGGCCAAACTGCCCGACGCTTGTCGCAGCGGCGAACTGCCATCCTGTCACGCTGAGCCAAAATCCGATGGACCCACCGGGCACGCTCGTGCCGACGCCGCGCAACGTGTACGACACGGGTCAGTTCGGTCTGTCGGCGGACGGCATGCCGCAGCTGACGTTCAACCAGAACTACGCTGATCCGGCGAATGTGCAGGTTGGGCCGACGATTTACGGCGCGGGCTACAGCAAGATCCCGCATGTGGAAGATGAGTTGACGTCTGCCCGAATCGACCTCGAGCGTAGTCTCGACGGTTCGTTCACGAAGATCGCGGCCGGCATCAATTATTCGGATCGCACCAAGGACAAGTTGCAACCCGAAGGTGGTTTGAACACGCGTGCCAACACGAATGGCAATTACCATCAGATAGCGGCGCAGTACCTACTGCCTGCTACGAACCTGTCGTACGCGGGTGCGGGTGCAGCGCTCGCGTGGGATGTCGAGGGCGTTCTAGCAAACTACTACCAACCCATCGTATACGGCACGCCGACGACGCCTGGCTTCGACTACTTGATCGGCAAGAACTGGAGTGTCGAGGAAAAGGTGACGACGGCCTACGTGCGCACGGAACTGGATCATGAGCTGAGTTCCGGCATCGTGCTGAAGGGGAACTTGGGCTTGCAGGTCATCGAGACCGACCAAAGCTCCACGGCACCGTTCAAGGACAACGCGCGTGGCGGCATCGTGACGGACCGTACCGATGGCAAGAAGTACACGGACGTCCTGCCCGCGTTCAACTTCGCTTTCGTGCTCGACGGGCAGCAGTCGGTTCGTTTGGGCCTGGCGCGGGAAATCGCTCGGGCTCGTATGGATCAGCTCAAGGCCTCGAGCGAACTCGGTTATGACTCGGCGACTGGCATTCCGGGTGGTTCGGGCGGCAACCCGCGTCTCAATCCTTGGCGCGCCGATGCGTACGATATTTCCTACGAGAAGTATTTTGCGGGTCGGGGCTACGTCTCGGTGGCGGGCTTTTACAAGAAGTTGAAGAGCTACATCTACAACCAGACCAATGGCAGCTTCGACTACTCGGAGTACCTCGCCACGTTGCCTCCCGGCTTCTTCGTGCCGGGTATTACGCCGCGCACGACGGGTAACTTCACGCAGCCCGTGAACGGCAGTGGAGGCACGCTGAAGGGCTTGGAGTTGTCGGTATCGCTGCCGGGCACGATGCTGTCCGAAGCGCTCGAAGGCTTCGGCACGATCTTCAGCATCTCGCAGACGCAGAGCGATATCCGCATCGAGGACCCGCCGGGTAACAACTTCATCTCCGGCAATGGTCTCGGCAACATTCCGCTGCCGGGCTTGTCGAAGACGGTCTGGAACTTCACGGCGTACTACGAGAAGAACGGCTTCTCGGCGCGTGTCGCAACACGTGCGCGCTCCGATTACATCGGTGAAGTCACGAACTTTGCGAATGACCGTTCGTTCAAGTTCGTGAAGGGTGATCAGATCACCGACGCGCAGATTGGCTACGGCTTCGGCGAAGAAAGCCGCTTCCATGGCCTGTCGGTGTTGTTCCAGGTGAACAATCTGACCGACGAACCGTACATCGCATTCGCGCGTACGGACACGCGTCAGCAAGACTTCCAGCAGTACGGTCGGCAGTACTTGTTAGGACTCAACTACAAGCTGCAATAAACCCTCGTTTGCAGCGGGTTGTTGAACCCGAAGCCCTCGTCGTCGTTGACGGCGAGGGCTTTTTTCACGGAGTACCGACGCATAACAAGATACTGATCGCAAAAAACACATCGCTGGTGTCAGCCCGGAGCAGCGCGAAGCCGTTACGGCACGAGTGACACGTCGACAGTCCAAACAACTGCGCGCCGTTCATTAGCCAAAAAGCACTCCCCCACAACGAGGATTTCCGTGCCCTTCGGCTGCCGTTCATTCAGCGCGTACGCGCGGCAGGGTTCTTCGTCCTGCATTCTCGGCAGAATCGGCAGCGCGTACATGCCGAAATCAGCGTGATAGAGAAACGCACGCGTCTGATAAATCCCCGGCCCCACCGAAGATTGCTCGTTTGCATGTCCGGCAATGAAGCGTTCTTCGTTGATGTCTTCGGCTTGGGAAGTGATGCCACCGTTGGGTAGCACTCCGATGTCAAGGGATTGCGTCGAGCGGCCGTCCCAGAAGAACGCGCGCAACCTGCCGACCCGCGACAGGAGATAACGCCCGACGACTTCGCCACGATCGTTGATCGCTCGCCCTACGCCGTCCATGTACCGTTGCCCAGCCACCGAAGGCACCTCCCGCGAGCCAGTCACGACGCCTCCCTTCAATGTCCAACGCCACGCGCGCGTACCGGCGTAGCCCGTCATGCTGCCGTACGCGTTGATATCCAACGCCTTAGTGTCGGTAGCCGGGCTCGGCATCTGAATGGTCGACCCACTCGAGTGCCATGTGACTGCGTCGCTCCTGAAACGTGACAGCTGGACATTTCCGGCGACGTCGCCCCGGTCATTAATCTTCCATGCCACTGTCGGAGCCTGCGGACTGGTAGGGCTCGGACCTAACAAGACTTGTGTCTGCCCCGCGGACCAAAGGTAGCCCATCACTTGTTGGTTCAGATCGGCCAGGCCAACGATCTGGCCAACGTTGTTGATGCCGGTTGCAACACTAGGACCCGTGCTGATGCTCGCGCCGATGTCCTTCATGAATCCGCCGCTAAAGTGAAATGCACTCTGTTGGCCAGCCGCTGTATGCGACCAACCGACGATGTCACCGCTATCGTTGACGTCATTGGCGGCGGCGTTTGAACCGCCGAGAGTCCCGAGATCGTCAATCTTCACGTTGTTGACGACAAAATGCGGGGCCGCGTAAGTCGTCCCCGAAAAAGCCAGCGCGGCTATTACGGGGCCAGCTAGCGGGATCAACCTCGAAGCACTGGTGAGTGCGATGAAACTACTGGACTATAAACGTTGTGCGCGCGACGGCTTGGTAGTTGCCGGCAGGCCAGTCCTTGTACAAGCGAATTTCATAGCGCCCAGGCTTGTACCGTTGCGCAAAACGATGCACGCCGGATTGCTTGCCACCCAAATAGGTCCATTCGATGTAGGAGTTGTCCGGCGCGCCGGCAGCTGCAATCGCCATCCAGTCACCCTTGCTGCCTGGCATGCCTGCAAAGCTGGCCTCGATGTTCTCGCCGCTGCCGAAGATGGGGCGTGCGGCGCGAACGATCGCGCTCCCAGGTTCCGGTGAGAGCGCGGCATTGTCACCTGGCGGCGGGCTCGTCGCTGGTGGCACGGCTGCTGCTTGACCTGCAGAGAACCCCGCCTGGAAGCCCGCTTGATAACCGGCCGTGTAGCCACCATCAGCGGCACTTGATATGGCGGGCGCCGCACCGCTTGCGGGTGGCGGCGGCGCTGTGCCAGGTGGCATCGCGGTTCCGCCGGACGCTACGGCGGGAAGGGGCGGCGGCGGCACGCTCGTTTGCGCCGTTTGACCGCCGTAGGTTACGACTGGAGGTGGCGGCGGCAGAACGTTGGGAGCGGCACTAACAGCTGGCGGCGTGGGCAGCCTGATTCCAGGCGGCGGCGGAGCACCGGTGGGAGCCGGCACCGCGGGTGCTTGCGAAACGGGAGGCGACTGCGGACGAGGCACTGCCGTCGCTATCGCAGGCGTGGTGAGGCCTGGTCGAGTACAAGTCTTGCTAGTGTATTCAGGAACAAGATTCGCATCGCATAGACCGACTGTATAGATGGTCGCTGTCCGAAGCAGTCCGCCGAGTGTTTCGGGGCTGCACAGTGCTTGGCCCAGGCCGCCACACGGCGGGCGCACGCATTTCCCAACTGACTCGCCGAGATTGACATCGCAGCTCGGCACACGCTGAAAAACCGTGCACGGTGGACCGCCCTCACGCCCGCAATTCGGGCGTCTGCAGCGGTTGGCAATAGGGTCGTGCACGAGATCTGCATCGCAAACCTGCGGCATGGGTAGCCCCAATAGAAAGTTAAAGGTAACGCGCTCGGTCGGTCCGCAGCCGCGCTGGCCTTCCTGCCCGCACGCGGGTCGCCAGCAGCGCCCCTGCCCTTCGGTCAGATTGAGATCGCAGCTTGGGACGCGTTCTTCAACCACGCAGGCTCGCTCACCTTCAGCACCGCAACCTGCAGATGCACGAGTGGAAAACAGCAGCGCAGTGCAGAGCAGTACCGCAGCAGATGCAAGACGCAGATTCATTTTTTAACTCCTCGGAGTAGACCGCCGTCAATCCAGCTCGCGTCGCAAACGGCCGAGCACTCGGCACGGTTTCCGCGGTCGTATCGGGCATCAGGTGTGCGACGTGCGGCATTACGCGTAACGGGACAGCAAAAAGGCTCACGCCCAGCGCAAAAATGTCAGCTGCCCACGTCGCGGAGCCGTTACGGGCTGAAGAACCCGTATTGCGACGGCCGTCCGCGTTTCCAGTCTCTGACGCCATTGAAAGACCGAACCCAACAAAGTTGGAGCGACTTTCATGAGCGTTGGACCTTTCGACGCACGAAATCCGCGTATTGCCTACCAATTGAGGTGTTGTCTACGAGGACCGAGACATGCGCGCATCTTTAATAGGCGTAGGACCGTTCTTGCTGGCCAGTGCGTTAGCGGCAGCGGCATTTGCCCAGAATGGCGGTGCTCTCCCCGACGGTGTGAAGAAACTGCCGGGCGAAATGTGGCGTCAGAAAATGTCAATGAAAATGGGTGCCATGTCGATGCCGGCACGGTCGGCTGACGTGTGCTTGCCAAAGGAAAACCCCCAACAAGGATCGAGGCCGCCAGGCGAGAACTGCACGATCTACGATGTTCAATCCAGCCCTAACAAGATGGCGGCGAAGTTCAACTGCACTGGCAAGGACGCCGCCGAAGGCACCATGCAGTCCGAGAAGCGGGGCAATACCTTAATCACGGACATGACGATGCGGTCACGCGGTAGTGAGATGACTATGCGCGGCGAGGCAACCAACCTCGGTCAAGCGTGTGAGTTCCTCGACATGTCCGCGGTGAAGCTGGCGGCGCCGACGCCCGTGGACACCTGCGCCCACGCACTGAAGTTCGCCAAGTTCAAGGAAGACCCTCGCTACACGGGTCGAGACTCCAGTCATTTTCTGCCGACCGGAGTTGCCGGCGTGCCAGCGGCTTGTGCGGGCAACAAGAAGGAAGTCGCTGCCTACTGCGCCGCGTTTCAGACCCCGGCCGGCTACCTAAGCGTACACATAGCCGGCAAGCGTAATGCGCGAAGCGTCGTGAATCGTAACGAGGGTCTCAAAATGGGCGGCCCTGAGACGGCCAAGCTGATCGCGCCCGTGCCTGCCGATGACGCGAGCCTGCAGAGTTCTGCAGAACTCTGCGGACTTGGTAAGGGCAAAGGCGCTGCTAACGCACTGCGCAGCAAGTTGTTAGCAGATGCCGAGGCTAAGAGGGACTGGACGTTCCTAATTGCTGAAGGTACCGACGCTGCGGTGGCGAGTCTTCAGCAGGTTGCCAGGGAGAATTGCGGCGGTCGTGCCTACACTGCCGCGTCGTCTAAAGAGTACGCGGCCCTTTGCCTGCTGTACGCGCCAGACCTGATCGCCGGGCACTTTGATCGTGCGCGAAAGACAGCCTGGGGTGAGCGCAACGATCAAATGCCGCCGGCGGAAGCGGGAGACACCGTGACTGCAACCGCGGAACAGCCCGGCACCGCACCGCCCGACAAACCTAATCCTGTCAACAACGCGATGGACAAGACGAAAAAGGTCCTGCGGGGACTATTTGGACAGTAGATGACTAGAGAGCTTTCACTTCGATATCGCGACCAAGAGCCTCGGTGGTTTTGTCAGCATCGTCTCGGCGTTACGCTCGTTGCGCACGAAGTGATCGAAATCTACCAAGGGGAGTTTATCGAAGCAGGACCAAAGGCTGCTCCACTAACAACCGGATTCCAGATCCCGACGCTATTCGCCTGGGGGGAGTGACGTCGGTTGGGTACCAAGGAGCGACTGAGTACCACGCGAACAGGCAGAGCAACATGCCAATAGTCCGTCGCCAGGCCCGCCCGTTTCCGTCGACGCCAGGGGGATGTGCGTGAGCGAGTCATGCAGAGTCTGATGGCCTTGAAATTGTTAGGGCCCGGGATGGCGCGGAGTCGGCGTGCCCGAGGTCTGGTTCTCGACGGAGCCCAGCTCGCTAGGCTAGTCTTGGTCGGTGAGCCTGGACGAGGAAACAAAACACGAAATTACGCAGTTGTTGCAGCGCTGGAGCGGCGGCGATGCAGCGGCGTTGGGTAAGTTGGTCCCGTTGGTTTACGGGGACCTCAGAGCGATTGCACAGAGCTATCTCAATCGAGAACGTGCCGGGCATACCTTGCAAAGCACGGCCTTGGTGCATGAGCTCTATGAGCGGATGGTGCGGCAGGAATTGCCGCAGTGGAAAAACCGGGCGCAGTTTTTTGCTGTGGCCGCACTGCTAATGCGGCGCATTCTGGTTGACCACGCACGCAGCAAGCAGGCCACGAAGCGGGGTGGCGACATGGTCAAGCTGTCAGTCGAAGAGCTGGCGAACATTTCGACGCCAGTGGACCTCGACATTCTGGCGCTTGACGACGCTCTTACGCAATTGGCGAAGCTCGATCCGCAGCAAAGTCGTGTCGTCGAAATGAAGATTTTTGTCGGATTGTCGAATGACGATATGGCTGAGGTGTTAGGTATCTCCAAATCGACGGTCAAGCGCGATTGGGAAACTGCGCGCGTATGGTTATATCGGGAAATGCGGGATGGCCACCAAAGCTAGCGGAGTAGCGCGGGCGCAATGAGTTTATCGGCGGAGCGATGGTCTGCGGTCCGGCGCGTCTACGAGCATGCGCTCGAATTGCCGCCAGATCAGCGGGGCGCGTATTTGCAGAGCGCCTGCGGCGCGGATCGCGAATTGCGCGATGAAGTTGAATCTCTGCTGTCGGCGCAGGATGAAGCGGCCGACTTCTTGGCACGCCCGGTCGTCGATCTGCAGGCCAACACGGATGCGGCGCTCGGCAATGTCAACCGCTCCGGTCAGAATCTCGGCGCCTATCGAATTGAAGCGCACATTGGCCGCGGCGGCATGGGTGAGGTTTACCGAGCGGTACGCGCGGATGGCCAATTCGAGCGGCAGGTAGCGATCAAGCTGATTCGCGGCGGCGCAAATGCGCAGTTGGTTATTGAGCACTTTCGGCGGGAGCGGCAGATTCTGGCGTCGCTGGATCATGCGCATATTGCGCAGCTTTATGATGCCGGCGCTACCACGGACGGCGTTCCCTATCTCGTTATCGAATACGTCGATGGCGTGCCGATCGATCAATATGTTACCGCCCAACAACTCGGGCTACCGGCGACCTTGCGACTGTTCCTCGATGTCTGCGACGCAGTGCAGTTCGCGCATCAACGTCTGATTGTGCACCGCGACCTAAAGCCCGCCAACATTCTGGTTACCGAGCACGGCTCCGTGAAATTGCTCGACTTTGGCATTGCCAAAGTGCTTGATGCTCCGGGGAGCGTCGAGCTGACGCAGACCATGGTCATGACGCCAGCGTATGCGAGTCCTGAGCAGATTCGCGGCGAGGCGATTACCACAGCTTCCGACGTGTACTCGTTAGGCGTGCTGCTCTACAAGCTATTGGTCGGGTGCTCGCCGTACAGTATTGATGCGGCCAATTCGCAATCGCTTGCTGTCGAGATCTGCGAACGCGAACCGCCGAGCTTCGCAGCGGCGCGGCTGGCCGAACCAAGCGCGAAACGCTGGCATATCGCGCCCGACCTTGAACTGATAACGCGCAAGGCCATGCGCAAATTGCCGGCCGAGCGCTACTCCTCGGTCGAGCAATTGTCGGTGGATATTCGTCGCTATCTCGATGGGTTGCCCGTGCTGGCGGCCAAGAGCTCCACGTTGTATCGATGGCGAAGATTCGTTGTTCGCAACAAGGCGAGCGTAGGCGCCCTCACGTTGGCGATTCTGCTCGCTAGCTTCGGCGTATGGGAAATCGTGCGCCAACGGCAGATTGCCGAGCGACGCTTCGACGATGTTAGGCAGCTGACTAACACTGTCATTTTCGATGTGCATGATTTGATCGCTGAGCTGCCGGGCTCTACCCCCGCTCGCAAGCTGATACTGGATCGTGCAATGGAGTATCTCGCGCGTCTCGAGCAAGACAACGACTCCAGTCTCGAGTTACAGCGGGAAATCGCCGCCAGCTATGAGCGCATTGCCCTGGTGCAGGGCGCCACCGCAGCGGCCAACCTTGGCGATCTTGCGGGCGCGGAGGCAAATCACCGTAAAGCGCTGGCATTGCGCCAGCGCATTGCAGCTCGTACGCCGGTTGACATCCCGGATGGCATTGCGCTGGCACGCGCCAGTCGATTGTTAGCAGCCTTCGAGTACTCCGCGCGCGCCGACATTCCGCAGGCGTTGCTGTTGTCGCAAGCATCCTTGGATGTCACGGAATCGCTAGTGGCGAAGTATCCTGACAACCAGGCGCTGCTCGCGGAACTGCTGGAAGGTCAGTTGCTGCGCGTGCGCGTATTGGGCGGTGTGGGAGTCGGGAACGATGCGCGACGACCCAAAGAGGCGCTGCAGTTGCTGGCGACTGTCGAACAGACTCTGGCGCGTCTGACCCTGTTGACACCGCAAGACACAGGCGTCGCGCGCAAAGCGGCGATCGCAGCCGCCATGACTGCCAATGTTTCCTACCGCCTGGGAGACATCGCGGCGTCCGTGACGAACTTCCAGGAGGCCCGCAGAGTATTTTCGGAGCTTGCGACGCGTTCCGGCCAAACCGGCGACCGACGCAATGCAGCTTTTTTCGGTTTTCGGTCTGGCATTGTGCAACTGGCCGCGGGTGATGCGGCCAAGTCACGCGATAGTTGCGTTGCAGCCCTGCAGGAGTCGCGCGCACTGCTGGCCGCCGATCCCGCTAACAAAGATATCGTCGACATCGCGATCAACAGTCAGGCCTGTGTTGGACACGCGCTTAGCCATCTTGGCCAGCATTCGGAGGCGCAGGAAAAACTTCGGCGCGCAGTCGATGAATACAAGGCGTTGTCCGAGACTGTTAGCTATGAGGCCATGCCGATGTCGATCGCTGTGATTGAGGCATGGTATGGGCGGGCGCTGGAGCTCGGAGGCGATTTACGGGGGAGTCGGCGAGTCTGGGAGAGCGTATTGTCTACGTATGAAGCCGTACTGGCCGCAGATCCGCGGAATCACGACGCGGCGGTAAACAGAGCAATTGTTCAAAGCATGTTAGGTCATGTGGCGATGCAGCTTGGTGATCGCTCAAGTGCGTCGCGCTATTACTCTAGTGCCCTCAGCGAAAGCGAGCGCCTGCGCACCGAGCAGCCGGACTACCTAGAGCTCGACTATCTCGAAGCGCAGGCCAGCGCCGGTATGGGAGACGTATCGAACGCCGCGCAGCCCGGCACACGTGTGATGACGCCCGAGGCACGCGCTTGGTATGAAAAAAGTCTGGCCGCGTGGGCCCGCGTGCCAAGTCCGGGTCGATTGAGCGTGGCCGGTTTCGATGTGTATGCACCGCCGGATATGGTCGCCCGGCGTTTGCGCCGAGAAAATTCCGCGACCTGAGCCTTTTCGCTTGTTGATTCCGCGTAAGTGAACTGTAAAGACGCGGTAACGCGTCACGGTGGAGCTGTGCTTATGCGTCGAGTCATTCGCAAAAACATTCTTTGGATTGCGGCAATCTGTCTCGCGGGAATTGCCGCAGCCCAAACGACTGCACCGCCAGGGTCCGCAGAGAAGACGGCACCTATCATCCCGAATCTTCCCGATATCAGTGAACTTCCGGCCGTCGAACCAGAGGTTGGTCGCGTTATCAGAGACGTGATTCTGCCCGGCCTGGAAGGCGGCGCGCCACCGGTAAAGCCGAGTGTTCAGCGCAGCACCGGGGATGAGGATGAAATGGACGACCTGGATGTCCAGCGCCGCACAGCGCCGACTGATCAGGGCGTGATCCCGTTGCCAAATCCCGCTGTTTTACTCCCGGAGACGAATTCGACAAGCGCGCCTTCTCTCATCAATCGGGCCGTTGCTGTCGGCAGCCAGGTCGCGCGCAGCACGGGTGATGAAGACGAAATGGATGATCTCGATGTGCAGCGCCGTACCGCGCCTAACGACCTGGGCGGGGCAACGTTGCCACACTTGAACGCTCCGCTAGTCAAGGGCAGGGCTAGCGCGATTAGCGTACCGTCCGCGGCCGTAGGGCCGAGCATCAGGACCTTGAAGCCGGTTTACCGCAGTGACCAACAAGTGCGCGTCGAGTATTCCGGCATGCCTGGAAACGACCGCGATTGGATAACCATTGTGCCCTTGGGGACTCCCACCGACAAATACGGCGCATGGGTGTATCTCGAGGGTGAGGTCGCTGGCACTTACAAGTTCACTCGGCATTACGCGCCCGGCGTTTACGAAGTTCGCGCCTATAAGGATCAGCCTGATGGCGACGACGAACCCATCGCGGTGGCCACTTTCGAAGTGCGCTGAGCCGAGCTAACACATGAGTTGCGTCCGATACTGTCAGCGAATTGGGAGCGCTAGCGCGATGCCCCTTATGCCATAATTTGCTCCTAACAGTTCGGCCCCTGAGTGAGTCTGCTCATGATGAGCAATCTTCACGAATCGTTCTTGTTACCTGCGCACTGTCGCGCGCAGTTCGCGGAGCATGGCTTTACCCAACTACGGGGTGTGCTCGAGCCCAATGCGCTGCGCCACTACGGCGATACGATCACGCGTCTGACACTCGAGTTGAATACGCAGCAAGTGCCGCTCGAGGAGCGAGACACGTACTCGCGCGCGTTCCTGCAAGTGATGAACTTGTGGCGGCAGGATCCGCAAGTCGCCGAGTTCGTCCGCAGCCCGCGACTCGCGCGGATCGCAGCGCAATTGCTCGGTGTTCGAGGCGTGCGCCTCTATCACGATCAGTCCCTCTACAAGGAGCCGCTCGGCGGCATCACGCCCACGCACGCGGACCAGTATTACTGGCCGTTCGCGTCGGATCGAGCCGTGACAGCGTGGATTCCTTTGCAGTCTGTACCACTCGAGATGGGGCCGCTTGCGTTTTACGCTGGCAGCCACCGCATCTCATTCGGCCGCGATCTCCCGATCTCGGATCAAAGCGAGCGCGAGATCGTCGCCGACATGACGGCGCGCGGTTTGGCATTGCATGAGCAGCCATTCGAGCTCGGCGATGTGAGCTTCCATCTCGGTTGGACGTTTCACCGGGCCGGCGCCAATACGACTCGCGTGCCTCGCTCGGTCATGACGATCATTTACATCGATGCCGAGATGCAGCTCGCGCCGCAGCTCAACGAGGCGCAACGCAACGACTGGCTGCAGTGGTGCCCCGGCACGGCGCCTGGCGAGCGAATCGCAACGCCGCTCAATCCGCAACTGTGGCCGCTACCGACTAACGACTAGCCTTGATGCGAATGGCGAAGCCGCCGCCTGCGGCGACGGGAATCGTCAGTCGATCGGCCTGCGTCACGCGACGACGCTCAATCGTAATGGCGTGTTGGTTGCCGCGGTAGTCTGCGCCGTCACCGTCGCGATAGATCGTAGCCTCGTAACGCCGCTTGGCGTCGAGGAAGTCGAGCGGCACGTCAATCGTGCGTGCCTCTTCATCCGAAACAGCGCCAACGTACCAATCGGCCGAGGCGCGATCTTGGCGCGCGATGGTGACGTAGTCGCCGATTTCGCCGCTTAGTACGCGCGTTTGTTGCCAATCCGTGGGAACGTCCTTGATGAACTGAAACTCGCGTGGATACTGCTCGTAGTGCTCGGGCAGGTCGGCCGCCATCTGAATCGGGCTGTACAACACGACATACAACGCGAGTTGTTTCGCGATCGTCGACTGAATGCGTTGACCGCCGCGACCCCGCAGGCTGAGCACGCCCGGCGTGAAGTCCATCGGGCCGCCTAACATCCGCGTAAACACCAGGTTCGCCTCATGTTCGGGCGGATTCGGTGGCGTGCCCCACGCGTTGTATTCCATGCCGCGCGCACCTTCGCGCGCCACCCAATTGGGATAGGTGCGCCGTAGCCCAGTGTCTTTGATGGGCTCGTGCGGATTGATCGTGATGCGGCGCTTGGCTGCTGCGGTGACAACATGCAAATGATGCCGCGACATGACCTGACCATCGTGCCACTCGAAACGGATGCTGCCGTCGGCGGCGCGCGCCTTGATCCCGCCAGCGTCGGCGACGTAGCCGGTCTTGACGCTGTCCACGCCGAGCCGTGCATAGAGATCGAGTGCCGCCTCGAGTTGCGGCTCATAGTGCGCGATATTGCCCGACGTTTCGTGGTGGCCTACCAAGCGCACGCCACGCTTGGCGCCGTAGCGCGCCACAGCTTCGAGATCGAAGTCGGGGTACGGGCGCGTGAAACTGAAGGTTTCCCCATTTGCAAACCAATCGCCATCCCAGCCTTCGTTCCAACCTTCGATCAGCAAATGCTGGAAGCCGTGCTTCGCGGCGAAGTCGATGTAGCGCTTGGCGTTCGCGGTGGTGGCGCCGTGCTTGGGGCCGGAAGCCCAGCTCTCGGTATCGAGATGCATCGACCACCAGATGCCGAGGTACTTGAACGGCTTGACCCAAGATACGTCACCGAGCTTGTTAGGTTCGTTCAAGTTGAGGATCAGATCGGACGATTCGTACAAGCGCGCGGCCGAGTCGGTGATCTGCAACGTGCGCCACGGCGTGGTAAACGGCGCCGTGCGCTGCACGCGCGCGCCCTGCGAGGACGGCGAGAGCACGGCCTTCAAGCGCTGCCCCTCGACGCGTCGCAGCCACATGGCTGCATAGTCGACCAATGCCGCTTCATGGATCGCGATGTGTAGGCCACTCGCGGTCCGTAGCGTGATCGGCGTGTGTGCCTGCGAGAGTTCCGTCAGTGGTGTGCGGTGGTAAAGATACTCATAACGGTTCCATTCACCGGCGGGAATCCACCAAGCCGTGGCTGGCTCGGCCACGGCGACCTCCGTGAGCTCCTCGAGAATCGCGACATCGCGTAGCGACGCTTGCTCTGGGAACTGGTACCGAAAGCCGACGCCATCGTCGAACACGCGAAACGTCACATGCAACTCGCGCTTCGCGCCTGCTTTCTCGACGAGTCGGACGTGGAGTTCATTGTGGCGATCACGAACGAAGCGACGCTCGCCCCACGGTTGCTCCCAGGTGGTATCGGCACTGTGCGTGCGGCTGTCGAGCAGCGTGAAGTTCCGCTCGAGCTTAGGCGCGTTGGCGAGGATGAACCCGAGCCGCGAGTCGGCCACGACCGCCGTGCCGCGGCGCGTGACATTGTAGTATGGCCGACCTTCGTCGTTGATACCGACGGTGACGCGCAGCACGGCAGACGGCGACTCTACCGTGGCGATCGGCGTCGCCGTGGCCGGCAAGGCTAACAAGATCAGAAAAGCAATGGCGATCGCTTTCATCCCACTCTCTCCGCAATGAGGGCTGCGTGGCGTGCCAGCGTCCACGCCGTGCCGGCACCGACTCGCTCGAGTATGCGCCACGCGTCGGCTTGTGCCGGGCGGTACGTGATCGGTTCGCGGCCCAAGTTGAACGCGCACAACAAGCGATCGCCATCGAACTGACGCTCGAAGACTAACAACGAGTCCGTGCATTCGAGCACGTTCATCGTGCCCAATGTGAGTGCTTCGCGACGCTTGCGCAGGCCGACTAGCTGTCGCGTCCAAGCGAGTAGCGACTGCGCGTCGCGCTCTTGGAGCTCGGCGGCGAGTGCTTGATGTTCGGGGGCGATCGGCAACCAAGGCTTGCCACTCGTAAAGCCCGCGTTCGGGGCGCGCGCGCTCCAGGGCATGGGTGTGCGCGCGCCGTCACGCCCGAGCGTCAGCGGCCAGTTCGCGATGGCTTCTGGATCCTGAAGGTCTTCATAGCGTAGTTGCGCTTGCGCGAGTCCCAACTCCTCGCCTTGATAGACGAAGACGTTGCCGCGCAAGCACATCAACAACAACATCCCGAGCCGCGCGATCGCATCGCGCTCTTGCGGCTGGCCCCAACGCGACACGGCACGCGGCGCATCGTGGTTCGAGAACGCCCAGCTTGGCCAGCCGAGCGTGGGATCGTTAGGCCATTTCTCGAGGCTTTGCTTCACGATCGCAGGCGTGAGCGCCGCGGCGTATAGGAAGTTGAAGCCGTACGCACTGTTGAGACGCTGGTCGCCATCCGTGAACTGATGCATCAAGGGCTCTGCGTTCGGGCCGCCCACTTCCGCCACGGTGAAGCGATCGCCGTAGCGATCGAGCAAGGTGCGGATCCGCTCCAGGAATAGCGGAATGCTCGCGTGCGAGCGATTGTAGATCGGCTGCTGGAAGTCGATCGAACGACTGCGCGGGCGGCCCGACGGCGGGGCGGGCGGGTTGTCGCGCAATGCGAGGTCGTGCATGGCGTAGTTGATCGCATCAAGGCGAAAGCCATCCACGCCGCGCTTGAGCCAGAATTCCAGGCACTCAAGCAGTGCGTCTTGCACGGCGGGTTCGTGCACGTTCAGATCGGGCTGCGAGTCGAGAAAGTTGTGCAAAAAGTATTGGCCGCGGCGTGCGTCCCACGTCCAAGCCGGCCCGCCGAACTCCGATTGCCAGTTGTTAGGCGGCGTGCCATCGCTCTTTGGGTCGGCCCAAACATACCAATTGGCTTTGGGGTTGGTCCGATCGGCGCGGCTGTCGCGAAACCACGCGTGGCGATCGGACGTGTGCGACATCACTTGATCGATGATCACACGCAATCCCAACTCGTGGGCACGATCGACGAGTTGGTCGAAGTCTGCGAGCGTGCCAAAGATCGGATCGACGTCGCAGTAGTCCGACACGTCGTAGCCGAAATCCTTCATCGGCGATTTGAAGAACGGCGACAGCCAAATGGCATCGACACCAAGCGACGCGACATAGTCGAGTCGCGCGGTGATGCCCGGAAGGTCGCCGATACCGTCGCCATTCGAATCTGCAAAACTGCGCGGATAGATCTGATACACCACCGCGCCTTGCCACCATCGGCGCGCGGCGACGGATGCGGCGCGCGCTGCAATCGAACCAGTCACGAAATCATTCCTCCGCGGCGCATGCGATCGCTTCGAGCGCGGGCACCGTAATCCGTACACTGCCGGGTGCGTCCGCTGCCGCAGGGCAGGCACCGAGCAGAGCCTTGAAGCGCAACGACTGCGCTGCGATCTCCACCTGCGCCGACTGCGCGGTCGTCGCGGTGTTGAAGGCCACGAGAATCTCGCGCCGAGTTTGCGGGTCGAATCGCGACGCGACGAACAGACCGGGTTCGGCGGAGTCGAATCGCGTGACTTGCGCACCGCGCCGCAGACCGCCTTGCGCCTTGCGCAAGTTGGCGAGCGCCGCAATATGGCTGCGCAGCGGGTGTTCGCGCTCGAAGCTGCTCGTCGCGGTCGTCGCAGTCGTGCCTAACAACTTATCGGTGTTGTATGACATCACTTGGCTCGGAAACATCGACTGGCGTGCCGCTTGGTCGTTGCCGAGGCCGATGAAGCCTTGCTCATCGCCGTAGTACACGACCGGCACGCCTCGCAGCAGGAACAGCATCGAATGCGCCAGCTTCACGCGGGCGAGTTGTTCGGCGTCAGTGGCGTCGGGCCGCGCTTTACGTACGAAGTAGGCGAAGCGCCCAGCGTCATGATTGCTCACGAAAGTGGGTAGGGCTAGCGCAGTATGGTCGACGCCCGCATAGGTCGGGTCCGCTTCGAACAAGCGAGTCAACCATTGTGTGCCGCGCGTGCCAGCAATCGTGTCGCGCGCGGCTGCCGCGAACGCGAAGTCGAGCACGGCTGGGAACCGAGCGATATGGGTTTGGCGCGCCAGCGTCACGGGGTCCATCTCGTCGGTTGCAACTTCACCGAAGATGTAAAAGTTAGGGATGCCGCGCGCTGCCGCGCGTTTGCGCATGGCCGGCACGAACGCTTGCCAGAATTCTGGATTGACGTGCTTTGCGGTGTCGATACGAAAGCCGTCGATGCCGAATTCGTCGATCCACCAGCCGAAGATTTCGATGAATCCCTCGACAACGCGCGGGTGCTCGGTCATCAAGTCATCGAGCCCCATGAAGTCGCCCATCGTCGAGGACTCACCGGCGAACGTGGTGTTGCCGCGATTGTGGTAGTAGCGCGGGTCGTTCAGCCACGCGGGATTCTTGACCTTCTCCTCGCCACTCGGGATGAATGGCGTGTACGCGAAGCTCATGTCGGTCAAACGCGCAAAGTTGTCAGTGGTTTGGTGCGCGCCCGCGTCGCCGAGAAAGCTATCGTTGATCGCCGGGCCCGCGAGTCCGCCGCGACGCGAGTAGGGATAGTCAGCGCGCGAGCGATAGGCGCAAGACGATGAAGGGCATTCGCGATAGCTGATCACGTCAGCGGTGTGGTTCGTGATGATATCGAGATACACCTTGATGCCGCGCGCATGCGCTGCATCGACGAACTTGCGCAGCTCCGCGTTCGTACCAAAGTGCCGGTCGACACTGAGAAAATCTGTAACCCAGTAACCGTGGTAGCCCGCCGATTCATCGCCTTTCGGCCCTTGCACGGGTTTGTTCTGATAGATCGGCCCGAGCCAGATGGCCGTCGCGCCGAGCGATTCGATGTAGTCGAGGCGCGCCGTGAGGCCTGCCAAATCGCCGCCGTGGTAGAAGCCTTTGTGAGTCGGATCGAAGCCGGTTTTCAAGCGATCGCCGCGCAGGCCGCCACGGTCGTTCTTGCGATCGCCATTCTCGAAGCGATCCGGCAGCAGAAAGTACACGATCTCATCTTCGGGCGGACGCAAGCGAAAAGCGCTGGCCTCATCCGCAACAGCAACCGACGGCAAACCGATTGCGATCCACCCGAGAACGGCGCATGCAATACCGCGCACTGCGCCGCGAACTCCAACGTCATTGGTCACGCTTGCAAGCATGTGATCCCCCCTTCGCGCCACGATATGCGATGACCGTGCAGGTAGCCGTAGCATACGTATGCGCGCGCGGCACGGCTGCCTTGGGTGTCGATAGAATGCGCGGCCGGCACGCTGCACGGCGCGCGAGGGGGCGGGCGAGCACATGGCGAACGAGAAGCCGACACTGTCGTTTTGGCAGATCTGGAACATGTGTTTCGGGTTCTTGGGTTTGCAGTTCGCATTCGCGTTGCAGAACTCGAATGTCAGTCGGATTTTCCAAACGCTCGGCGCCAGCATCGAGCAGATCCCGCTCTTGTGGATTGCCGGGCCGCTCACGGGCTTGCTCGTGCAACCGATCGTCGGTTACCTGTCGGATCGCACGTGGACGCGCTTTGGCCGGCGACGTCCCTATTTTCTGATCGGCGCTGTTTTCGCGACGCTCGCACTGATTGCGATGCCACGCTCGCCGTATTTATGGGTTGCCGCAGCGATGCTGTGGATACTCGATGCGGCCATCAACGTGTCGATGGAACCGTTTCGCGCCTTCGTCGGCGATCAGTTATCGCCCAAGCAGCGGCCGACCGGTTATGCCATGCAGAGTTTCTTCATCGGTATCGGTGCCGTAGTCGCGAGCATGTTGCCGTGGATCCTCACGAATTTCGGCGTGAGTAACGAAGGCTCGAGCGCTGAGGGGATGGATGCGGTCCCGGATTCGGTGCGCTACTCGTTCGACATCGGTGCGGTGGTATTGCTGCTCGCAATCGGCTGGACAGTCTGGCGCTCGCGCGAGTATCCGCCGGAAGCGCTGCAGTCATTCGCCGACGCGGAACCTGAAGTCCGTGATCCGGTTTCTACCGCGACACGTGGTCGTTCGAGCTCACAAGGTCTCGTGTGGGTGATTGCGGGTGTGCTCGGCGCGGTGGCCGTGCGTCACTGGGCGCTCGATCAACAGCTTTACATCGTCTGCGCCGGTGTCGTCGTATGGGGCATCGCGCGACTCGTGCAAGGGAATATCCAACGCGATGGGATGGTCGGCACGATCTTGAACGATCTCGAGGCGATGCCGCTCATGATGCGCCGGCTTGCCGCCGTGCAGTTCTTCACTTGGCTCGCGTTGTTTGCCATGTGGATCTACACGACGTCAGCGGTCGCCGAAGTGCACTTTGGCTCTAACGACCCGAAGTCGGCCGCGTACAACGAAGGCGCGAACTGGGTCGGCGTGCTGTTCGCCGCGTACAGCGGCTTTGCGGCGCTGGCCGCCGTCGTGATTCCGATGCTGGTGCGACGGATCGGCATGGAAAAGACGCACATGTTCAATCTGTGGCTCGGTGCGCTCGCGCTGTTGTCGTTCCTCGTGATTCGCGATCCATTGTGGTTGTTAGCGCCGATGGTCGCGATGGGGTTCGCCTGGGCGTCGATTCTGTCGTTGCCGTACGCGCTATTGGCATCGAGCTTGCCGGCGAAGAAGATGGGCGTCTACATGGGCATCTTCAATTTCTTCATCGTTATTCCGCAGCTCGTGGCGGCCAGCGTGCTCGGGCTTGTCGTCAAGCTCTTGTTCGACGGTCATCCGATCTACGCACTCGCAGTCGGCGGCGTGAGTTTCGTGATCGCTGGGTTGTTAGTGTTACGCTTACCGCAACGTGCCGCATGAGCGGCGCACCACTAGCTTCGTCGGCAGCACACGGCCGTCGGTAGGCTCACCGCGAATCAATTGCAGCAGCGACTCGACGAGGACTTCGCCGGCGCGGCGCGTATCTTGGACGACGGTCGTGAGCGGCGGGTTGGCGAGGCTTGCCGCCGGGATATCGTCGAAGCCGACCACTGCGGCGCCTGACGGTACGTCGATACCGCGTTCTTGCAAGGCGCGCATCGCGCCGAGTGCAATCAAATCGCTCGCGCCCACGACGGCATCGACGCGCAGTTCTTGATCGAGAAGCTTGCTCATCGCGGCATGCCCGGAAGCTTCCGTCGTGATCGCGTCGCATTGCAGGCGCGGGTCGAGTGCGACGCCCACATCCTCGTGCGCAGCCACATAGCCGCGATGCCGATCTTGAAACTCGGGGTAATGGCTGGTCGCATTGCCGAGAAATGCGATTTGACGGCGGCCGAGCGCGAGCAAGTGTCGCGCGGCTTCGCGACCGCCTTGGAAGTTGTCAGAGCCGATCGACAATCCCGGCTGACCGGCGATCACGGCACCCCAACGGACAAAATGTGTGCCTTGCGCGACGAGTTGCTCGAGTCGCGCTCGATACTCGTGATAGTCGCCGTAGCCTAACAAGATGATGCCGTCGGCTTTGCGGCTATCCTCGTACTCGACGTGCCAATTGCCCGTTTGCTCCTGGAACGAGATCAGCAAATCGTAGCCACGCCGCGCGCACGCTTTGGTGATCGACCCAAGCATCGACAGGAAAAACGGATTGATCAGCGAATCGTCGGGCGTCGGGTCTTCGAAGAACAGCAGTGCGAGCGTATTCGAGTGCTGCTGGCGCAGGTTCGAGGCGTTCTTGTCGACGGTGTAGTTGAGTTCGCGCGCAATCGCCTCGATGCGCTTGCGAGTCTCTTCGCTGACCGACGGGCTGCCACGCAACGCCCGCGACACGGTCGGTTGGGAAACGCCTGCGCGATAGGCGATGTCGAACGACGTCGGCTTGACGTGGGGCTTACCGACCGCAGGCTTTGCAGCTCCGAGCGACTTGTCGCGCATGGCGCGAATGATGCCACACCCCCCGACCTGATCGAGCGCGCATCGACCGCGCGGCGTGCTTTGCCTCACGCGCACGTATTGGACGAAAGTTCGCTGGAGGGTGCTGTGGATACGCCGGTACGCGCGGCCGCCCGCGAAACACGCGCCCGCACGGCGCTATTCTCGTTTGACGGGAGGCACAAACGCATGAAACTCATATATGGCGCACTCGCATTGCTCGTCTTTGCGACACCCGCGCTTGCCCAGGACACGTTTCACGGTGGCGCCTCTCGCGCTGGGGTGTATGCCGGACCCGGTCCCGAATCGCTTGAACGCGTACGATGGACCTTTCAAGCAGCCGGGCCGATCGTGACGTCCGCTGCGGTGGTGCACGGGGTGGTCTATGTCGGCAGTTTGAGCGGACATCTGTACGCCATCGATCAGCGCACGGGTGCGGAGCAATGGCACTTCAAGTCGAGTCGGCCCATCGCTTCGTCGCCCACCGTACACGAGGGCAGCTTGTACTTCGTGTCCTCGGCCGGCTCGCTGGTTGCGCTCGATCTAACGACCCGACAGCCACGCTGGGTATTCGCGATCGAATACGAGCGCAAATTCGAGGCGAAGAGCCTCCACGGGTATGCGCCGGCAGCCCAAACAATCCCCGATGCTTGGGATGTCTATACGTCGTCGCCTGCGGTGGCCGACGGCAACGTGTATTTCGGCAGCGGTGATGGCAACGTCTACGCGGTGGATGCCAAGAGCGGCGTGTTGCTGTGGAAGTTCGCGACGCGCGATGTCGTGCACGCATCGCCCACTGTCGCTAACAAGACGGTCTATGTGGGCAGTTGGGATGGCAATTTCTACGCGCTCGATGCCGACACGGGTGTACTCCGTTGGATGTTTGCAGCAGGCCAGGATCCCGCGATTCACAATCAAGTGGGTTTCCAAGCTTCGGCAGCCGTCGTCGATGGCGTCGTCTACGTGGGTTGCCGCGACGCACATGTGTATGCGTTGGACGCTGCTACGGGCCGCAAAAAGTGGGACTATCCGACGAGCAAATCATGGGTAAACACCACACCTGCCGTGCGCCAAGGTGTGGTTTATGTGGGCACGTCCGACAGCTCGCGCGTGATCGCGCTCGAGGCGAAAACCGGCCGACTGCATTTCAACTTCGATGCGAAGTCGTATGTGTTCTCGTCGGTCGCCCTGGCCGGTGATCGAGCCTATTTCGGCAGCCACAACGGCCGCTTGTATGCCCTGGATGCCCAGACCGGCAAACTCACGGGAGTCTTTCAGACGGAAGCTTCGAAGCGGGATCCGTTCAAGTTGTTAGACGCCGCAGGCCGCTTGCAACCCGCGGCTTTCACGCCCGTGTTTGGCGATTTCCAGGACATGTACATCGACTTCTTCCGCTACGTGTCCGTCGGTGCGATGTTCGCGTCGCCCGTCATCGAGGGCGGTGTGGTGTACATCGGCAGTACCGACGGCAATCTGTACGCAATTGGGTAGCGCGCAAGCGCTGCGATGACGGAGCGCACCGCGCAACCGCGATGCGCTCCGCATCCCGCTCGATTACGACTTCGGCAACAGCACCGCGTCGATCACGTGAATGACGCCGTTCGAAGCGGCCACATCCACGGCCACGACGTTCGCGTTGTTCACCTTGACCGCGCCGCCTTTGGCGCTGATGGCGACCGAGCTGCCTTGCACGGTCTTCGCCGATGTCAGCGTGACCACCTTGTCAGACGGAACTTTGCCCGCGACGACATGGTAGGTCAGGATCTGAATCAGCTTGTCCTTGTTCTCGGGCTTCAGCAGGTTCTCCACCGTGCCGGCTGGCAACTGCGCGAATGCCGCATCGGTCGGTGCGAACACGGTGAACGGGCCAGCGCCCTTAAGCGTGTCGACCAAACCAGCAGCCGTTAGCGCGGCCGCGAGCGTCTTGAACTGACCGGCCGCAACAGCCGTGTCGACGATGTCAGCCTTCGCGGCCTTTGCGTGCATTGCGCCACCGGCCTGCGCCGTGCTGGCGAGAATCGCGGCGGCACCGAGCACTGCGGCGACGATGAATCGACGGGAAAGACGAACGGGGATCGAAGTATTCATGCGTACTCCAAGAGTTTTGATTTCTGCGACCGAGCGAGAGACATCTCTGCTCGTGCCAAGAGATTCGTCGGCCGGGCCGGTTCGGATGCGGCTGCACGAGAATTCAAAAAAACAGTCAATCCTGATTGTTTTTCGGCTATCTTTACGCACGAGTTTCGAAGGCTAGATCGGGGGGAGCTGGAGAAGACCGTGTCTGACTTGAGCCAGCACAACTTGATGGACCCTGCCGTGCAGGCGTGTCCGTACGGCTTTTATGCGCGGCTGCGCGCCGAGGCACCGCTCTATCGGATGCCGCAAACGGGATTTTGGCTCGTGACGTCGTTCGACTTGTGTCGCGAAGTCATGCGGCAGCCGGATGTGTTTGCCAGTGGCGTGAGCCCGATGGCGCTGCGCCCAGGCGGCGTGCCGCAAGAGATCATCGACATCTATACGCACGAGGGCTGGATCCCGAACTCTTCGTGCTCGACTTCCGATCCACCGTTGCACACCCGAGTCCGAAACGTGCTCGAGCGCCTGTTCACGGCGCAGCGCGTGCGTGAGATCGCACCGCGCATCGACGCCGTCGCAAACGAGTTGTTAGACGGCTTTGGTAGCGCTCGGAGCGTTGAGTTCGTGCAGCAGTTCGCGCATCCGCTGCCGATGATCATCATTGCCGAACTGCTCGGTGTTCCGAGCGTCGACCTGGCGCGTTTCAAGGCATGGTCCGATGCCATCGTCGAGCCATTCAGCATGATGGTTTCGAAAGAGCGCGAAATCGAATGCGCGCGGCTCGTCGTCGAGATGCAGCACTATTTTGCGGCGTTGATCGAGGAGCGGCGTGTCAGGCCGGGCACGGATCTCATCAGCCAAATCCTGGCGGCGGCGCGCGAGGATGGTGAGTCGTTCGACATGCGTGAGTTGCTGACCATCGTGACGATCGATTTGCTCGCGTCGGGTAACGAGACTACGACTGCGGCCGTCGCGTCCGGTCTGTGGCTCTTGATTCAAGACCCCCGGCCGATCAACGAGGTGCGTGCGAACTGGAAACTGCTCGAGCCGTTGGCCGAGGAAATCTTGCGCTTGGAATCTCCCGCGCAGGGAATGTTTCGTCGCGTCACGCGTGACACGACACTCGGCGGCACCGCGCTGCGCGAGGGTGAGCTCTTGAGCCTGCGTTTTGGCGCAGCAAATCGCGATGAGTCGCAGTTCCCGGGCGCGGAGCGTATCGATCTGCATCGCTCGCAACCGGGCAAACACTTGGCGCTCGGTATCGGTCGGCATCATTGCATCGGCTCGCAGTTGGCCCGCCAAGAACTCATTAGCTCGTTCCGCGCGTTGTTATCGCGTTTCGACCGTTTTCGGTTGACGCCGGGCACGAAGCCGCCCGAGTACGTGCCGAGCTTTTTCGGGCGCAACATGCGCGAGCTACATGTTTCGTTCGACCGAATTGCACACTAGCCCAGTATCGAAGATCGAGGAGGGGGTATGTCGATGGATAAAGCCACGTTGTTAGATGCGTATCGCCGAATGCGCGCGATTCGCGAATTCGACGAACGCATGCGGACGGAGAACGCCGCCGGCACAGTCCCAGGGTTCATCCACTTGTATGTCGGGCAAGAGGCCATTGCCGTGGGTGCCTGCATGCACCTGCGCGATACAGACTACATCGGCAGCACGCATCGCGGTCACGGACACTGCATCGCCAAGGGCTGCGACA
>CAYUIT010000040.1:0-35148 GCA_964444835.1 uncultured Steroidobacteraceae bacterium | reverse complement strand
TGTTAGGCACGCCGCCAGCGTTCAATCTGAGCCAGGATCAAACTCTTCACTTAAATATCAACAAAGTATCGAGTAAAGAGAGTAATCGATAGGCCCATTGCTGGACTTTTCGGTTACTCGGTTAATGCCGTCAAAGACGCATCGACGCGAGTCCCCACACAAATTACCTGCAAATTTTTAAACAGCAGCCAACGCCGCTAGGACGTTGGCAAATTTTTTCGAGCCGAACGCGCCCGCTTGGGACGCGCTGATTTGGAACCCGAAGTGGCCGACTCGTGGGCCGCAGCGGGGGGCGGAATTATAGGCCTAAGCCGCGTTCCGTCAACATCCGTATCACTTCTTACACCGCAGCGAGAACCGCATCGGTGTCTAGCTCGTGAGGGGGCGCATTATAGGGAGCAAAAGCGGCCTGTCAACGCATTGTTGCAGCGAGGTGACGGATCAATATAACTGGCTGAATTATATCGGGAATTTTCGGCTTGTCCGCGCACCCTATTGGGCAAATCTTCGCCACGCCCTGCGCTCCGTCGCACCCCGGACGGCAAGCGCTTGCCGCGGGCGGCCAACCCGCTCACAAACCGCATGCGGCGCGGATTCAGGCGGGAATCGTGCTGCGGCGCACGACGGCTCGCGCGCCCCGTGGCAGCTGCCCGGCCCGTGGGCCCCGCCGCTGCAACGGACTACGCACCCTAACAACTAGCGACTACCAGCTACCACTTGAGCCCTTGGATGCGCTTGTCGCGATGCGCAAGGATCCACTGTGCATGCTCCGCGAGGCACGCGTGGCCCAACGCTCGCAGGATGTCGAGTTTGTCGTTATCGGAGCGGGCTGACTTCAGTTCACGGCCGGCAAAGCGGAATAGCGAATGCATATAGCGATACTGGCGAATCAGCGTGCGATCCGCCTTCTCGTTGAGATAGATCTCGAAAATCGCCGCATACGCCGTGAGTAACGCTAACGCCCACAGCAACGAACCGCGAACATTGTTAGGCAGCAATGTGTAGCCTAACAACTCGAACACGATGTCGGCGACGAACGTGATCGCCAAGCCCAAGCCCGTGGCGAGCATGGCGCGGTCGACACGCTCCGACGTGTGCAAGCGGCGGTGTAAGGAACTCGCGCGCTCGCGGTAATAGAGCATTTGTCCCGAGCCGTTGACGGGGTCGTCGTCGCCGACCCACTGTGCGTATGCGTGTGCAAAGCCTGCAGACGTCTGCGCGCTCGGCGAGAGCGCGAGGCGCAGGCTCACCGTCCGCATCGCCGATCGAATCCACTCGAGCTCGGCATCTTGTCGTTGCAGGAAGCTCTCGTGCGCAAACTCACCCGCGAATCGCCGGCGCACGCCGGCGACTTCCCAGTAGTAATCGATGCGCAAGGCCTCGGCCAGCGCGCGGTAATCCAAGTATTTGCGATGCCACTGACGGCGGTGCGCCCACGCGGCGAGTGCCGTGCCCGACAAGAACATCACGAGGACGGCGACGATGACGGTGAGCCCCAGCGCTCCGGTCGAAAACTTCTTGAACGCGAGCAACAGGAACGCCATCAACGCCCAGATGCTGTAACGCAACTTCAGCGCTCGTGTGAAGCACTTGCGGTAGTGGCCGCCGAGCCAGTCCGTGGCCGTAAACAATCGATCGACGTACTGCAAATTGTCGGCGATCGGGAATGGACTCGGCTGCGACAGGCGCCGACCACCGCTGTCGATCGCGACTGCAAACTCGCGCACATCCTGATTGAACTGTGCGGTCCGCTCGAGCAGTTTGCGCAGCGTCGCGGACGTGGGCGTTCCGGCACTGTCGTGCGCCCCATCGCCCGTCACAAAGCCGACGACGGTCACCGCTGACTCTGCGGCAGACGCGGGCACCGTTGACCCCCGAGCGCAGCGGATGTGGTAGGTCAAGTCGTTCTCGTGGCCCGTCAACAAGACATCACCCGGCGCTCCGCCCGGCTCATCCGCGAGACTGACGCCACGACGACGGAAGTCGACCACTCGGGCCGTGCCGGCCGGATGACTCGTCGGCAATCCATCCCAAATCGCAATCAACAGCGTGCTGTACTGCGCGACGATCAAGCCGGCGCGCTGGAATTGCTGATCGCGTACGGCGCCGGGCCGTGAGAAATCCGCGATCGCAGCGTCGGGTGGCGTCGGCACTGCCAACAACTCACCGCGCGCACAGACACGATCGAACACCGCACGCGCTTCGTCTGTCGAGAGCTCGGCGCGGCAAACGTCGCGCGGAAATGTCAGCAGCGCGAGTACGTCGACGCCAAGGTCGAGCGCGACATCCGCGACGAGCAAGTCCGCGCCTTCCGCCATCGGACAGAGCAGCTTGAGCCGCACATCGGGGTGCGCGCCTTGAAGCTCGCGCAACAGGTTCTCAACGGCAGCGCGGATCGCCGGAACTTGCGCTGCCACCAAGTCGCGATGCCCAGCAACGCCCACGAGCAGCGGCAATTCGAAATGCGGTGCGAGCGTAGGGTTCGATGCCGGGTCCATCACTGCAAATCATCGGCGCGCTTGTTAGCCAAGCACAAGCATGCCCGAACTGGGCGTTCTTTGCCGCACTGCTGACGGCTGCGCCATCCGCCGCGCGAGTTCGCATCGAATCGGCTACAGTCTTGGCTGCGCATCGGGGGACGCATCGTGACGAAATGGGAGCGACATGTCGGACGCAGGGCAACCTAACGCGGTCAGTGCAGCGCGTTCGGTGTTCCTGAGTTACGCGCGCGTCGATCAAGCGGTCGCCGCGAAGCTCGCCGCTGCCTTGCAAACCGCCGGCTGCGGTGTGTGGTGGGATGCGATGATTGAAGGCGGCGACGCCTTCGCCAACACGATCGAAGCCGCGCTCGAGCGCTGCGACGCCGTGGTCGTGCTGTGGTCACCCGCATCCGTCGTCTCCGACTGGGTGCGCGATGAGGCCGGCACAGGGCGCGACCGACGCAAACTTGTGCCCGTGTCGATTGACAAGACCGAGCCGCCGCTCGGCTTTCGGCAGTATCACGCCATCGATCTGTCACGCTGGAATGGCAACGCCACTGCCGAGGAAATTGCCGCGATTCTGCGCGGTATCGAACTCGCCGCTCGTCGCGAAGCGCAACCCGAGCGGCCGCCAGTCACGGCGAGTGAGTCGAGCCGCAGCGCCACCTCACGTCGTACCGCGCTGCTGACGCTGGCGGGCGCTTCGATCGTCGGTGTGGCGGGTTGGTTCGCGTGGCGCAGTCGCTCCGCTCCCAGTCGTGATGGCGCGACGGGCAACAGCATCGCCGTGCTGCCGTTTCAGAATCTCAGCAATGATCCGAGCCAAGCCTATTTTTCCGACGGCCTCACGGAAGAAGTTCGTTCGACGCTCGCGCGTAATTCCAAGTTGTTAGTAATGGCGCAGACGTCTGCAGCAGCGTTTCGCGAGCAGAATGCCGATGCCGTGACGATCGCTGCGAAGCTCAACGTGGCGTACTTGTTAGGCGGGAGCGTGCGGCGCAGCGGCAATGCTGTGCGAATCGCGACCGATCTGATCGATGGCAAGAATGGTTTCAGTCGCTGGTCGCAAGCTTTTGAGCGGCAGCTCGACGACATCTTCACCATCCAAAGCGAGATCGCCAACGCCGTCTCGGCGGCGCTCGTCACCCAAGTCGCCGGGCCCCAGACGCCGCCGGCGGATCCGGATTCTGCGAGTCGCTCCGGCAGCACCACCAACATTGCAGCCTACGATGCTTACTTGCGCGGACGTGCTCTCTACGATTTGAGCGTCGATGAGGCCTCGGAGCGCGCAGCATTGGCGCAATTCGATGCGGCCATTGCTGCGGATCCGAGTTATGCCGCAGCGCATGCAGCGCGTGCTCGCACGTTGACCGCTCTGGCAAACCAATACGGTGAAGTCGACGAGCTCGCCGGGCTCTACGCGCAAGCTGTCGAGGCTGCGCTGCGCGCGATCGCACTCGCACCCGAATTGGCAGACGCGCACTCGACGCTCGGCTATATCGAATTCCAGTGTCGCTTGGATGCTCGCGCGGCGCGTCAGCCATTTGAGCGCTCGCGCGTGCTGGGTGCCGGTGAGGCGACGGTGTTGGCGCGCTACGCGCAGTACAGCGCGCGCATTGGCCGCGCAGAGCCGGCACGCGAATCCATTCGGCGCGCGTTGCGGCTCGATCCGCTGAATCCGCTGATTCACCGCGCGGCAGGTTCAATCGAATACGCTGCACATGAGTACGCCGCTTCGATCGAGCCGCTGCGCGCCGCGCTGTCACTGAACCCCAAGATGTCGCGTACGCACGCCGCCATCGGCGATGCGCTGTTGATGCTGGGACGCGGAGCAGAAGCGGACGCGGAATATCAGCTGGAACCGTCGCAAGACCTAGCTCTGACGGGTCGCGCCATCGTCGCGGCGCGCCGTGGCGAGCTCACCCAGGCTCGGGACACCATGGCGGCGCTCATCGCGGCGCAAGGCGAGAAAGTAAGCTACCAACTGGGGCAGATCTTGGCGCAACTCGGCGAGACCGAGGCCGCGCTCGACAAGCTCGAGCGAGCGTATCGGCTCGGCGACGCAGGCCTGATCTATGCACGCAACGATCCGTTGCTCGACCCGCTGCGTACGCAGCCGCGCTTTGTGGCTTTGCTGTCGCGCCTCGGGTTCGAGTAGCATCGCTCAGGTGCAGCGCGCGTGACTACGCTCGTGTCGCACCATGCAAATATTCCAATTCCAATGACCAGGGGGACGAACGATGACACGCCTTATCGCGACGACCGTTGCCATGCTGACCGCGCTCGCGCTGCTGTCGGCTTGCACCAAACAACCAGCGCCCGCAGCAGCACCCGCAGCAGCAACGTCTGCCGCCGACGATGAATCGGAATTGACGGGTGGCGACAAGGTGCGCCCGGGCGCCGTGATGCCGGAGAACAACGAGGGAACGGCACCACCGGTCGAAGGCGCACCGCCGCCGGCGCAAGAGACGAGCGAGACGCCACCGGCGACCTAATGGTCGTGGCCTAACAACCGGCTTGTTCCGCGCGTCTCAGGGCAAAGAATTTCGTCGTGGATCGACTCGCATCGCTTGTTCGATCCAACCGAGGTAGCTCTCGACGCGCGTGAACACGCCGGGTTGACCATCGCCCGTACAACGCTTCTTGCCCCAGCTCACGATGCCGACCAGTGTCGGCGTGCCATTCGTGAGAATCAGCGGGCCCCCACTGTCACCCTGACACACGGACCGGCGCGGGTTCGCCGCGCAAATCACGCCGTCGTGCACACGCTCTACGCCGTAGTTCGGTAATGCTTGGCACGACGCCGTACTCAACGCTCGCAGATCGACCTTCAGCAAGACCGCTGCGGGCGCGTTGCCCTCGACCGGCTCGGTTTTGCCCCACCCCGTGGCGGTAACCTCTTCACCCTCGCGCGGGAATGGGCCGCGATGTAACGGGATCGGACGCACTTGCGTCGGGTCGAGCGGCTTCTGCGGACCATCCGCGACGATGTGAATGAGTGCGATATCGTGCGCGTAGCGCGTCTTGTAATTCGAATGGCGCACGATCCGGTCGATCTTGAAGGTCCAACCGTTATCTTTCGAAATATCTTCGGCGCCGAGCCGCACGCGGTAGCCGGCCTGCACCATCTCTTGATCGATGCAGTGCGCCGCCGTGAGCACCCAATTGGGCGCGATCAACGTGCCCCCGCAATAGTGCTGTAACTGCCAAAGCTGTTTGCCGACCCGCGACTTCTCGGGATACAGCTCGGCAGGGCCTGGGCCATAAATCTGCGCTTGCCACGGAACGCCTTTGTCGGGCACAGGCCGACCGCCCGCGGCTTTCACTTCATCTTCGCTGTTGTCGTCGCCGCTCGGTGTGGGTTCGGGGCGGCGCACCGTGGGAATATCGCCGGGCTCGCGAATCCCGCTTTCGTCGTCGTCTGCTTCCGGATCCTCAAATGGCTCCTCTTCGTCGTCGCCATCGTCCTCGTACTCGACGACTTCCCACTCGGCACCGCTCGGGTCCTCGTCGAGGTCTGTCGGAATCGCGTCATCAGCAGGATCGCCGAAAAACTCGGGCTCCGCTTCTTGCGCGCTGGCGAGAGGCAAGGCCATCCACAAAGCCGTACCGGCAACGGTGGCACACACCCGTGCCGCTCGGCGGCGACTGAACGACATTGGCATCTGGTGCTCCCTCTGAGTGGGCGCTGCGCGCCTCGATATCATTCGCCGATGCTAACCCACTTGAACTTGTGCTTGCCGACTTGCAGCAAGAATTTACCCTGGCCCAGCGTGAAATCGCGATTGGTGATTTTGTCGAGCGACTCCGCGGTACGACCGAGCCGCACCGCGCCTTGATCGATCATCCGATTGCCGTCGGACGTGCTCGCCACGAGACCCGCGCTCTTCAACACGTTTGCCAGACGCAGCGCGGTGCCATCGGTCGTTAGCTGGATCGAGTCGATCTTCTCGGGCACCGCGCCTTGCTGGAAGCGCGCCACGAACGCATCGCGTGCCTTGACGCCGGCGCCGGCGCCATGAAAGCGATCGACGATTTCCACCCCGAGCTCGAACTTGACGTCGCGCGGATTGCGACCGTCGCTGACAGCTTTCTTCAGGCCCGCAATGTCGGCGAGTGGCCGAAACGACAGCAGCTCGAAATAACGCCACATCAAGTCGTCGGAGATCGACATCAACTTGCCGAATTGCACGTCGCCGGGCTCGTTGATGCCAATGTAGTTACCGAGCGATTTCGACATCTTGTTGACGCCATCGAGGCCTTCGAGCAGCGGCATCGTCATGACGATCTGCGGCTCTTGGCCGTACGCCTCTTGCAGCTGCCGCCCCACTAACAAGTTGAATTTTTGGTCGGTGCCACCCAGCTCGACATCGCTCTGCAGGGCCACCGAGTCGTAGCCTTGCACCAGGGGATACAGGAACTCGTGGATCGCAATCGGCTGCCCGGCCTTGTAGCGCTTGGCGAAATCGTCGCGCTCGAGCATGCGCGCCACGGTGTGCTTGGCTGCGATTTCAATGAGCCCCGTGGCCTTCATCTCGCCCATCCAGCGCGAGTTGAAGTCGATCCGCGTCTTCACGGGGTCGAGGATCTTGAAGATCTGGTCTTGGTAGGTGCGCGCATTCGCCTCGATCTGCTCGCGCGTCAACGGCGGCCGCGTTGCGTTGCGACCGCTCGGGTCGCCGATCATGCCGGTGAAATCGCCGATCAGGAACGTGATCTCGTGCCCGAACTGCTGGAACTGGCGCATCTTGTTGATCAGGACCGTATGGCCGAGATGCAGGTCGGGGGCGGTCGGATCGAACCCCGCTTTGATCTTGAGCGGCTTGCCACGGGCGAGCTTCTTGGCAAGTTCCGCCTCGAGCAGGACGTCTACAGCGCCGCGCTTGAGTTCAGCCAATTGTTCGGTCAGGTCTGTCGTTTGCGTAGTCATCTTGTACATTGTGGCGGGAAAACTGGTGCCGGTCACAGATCGGAACTCGATCGATTGACCCGTGCCTAAACGGCAGGTTACGGTGCACAATTCCCTGGTGACATAAGTTTAGAGCATGGCGATCGTCGTCCAACCCAGTTGGCCCGGGATGCCCCGTGGCCGCGCCTTGTTTCTACAAGGAATTTTGCTCGCCGTTTTGGCTTTCGGCTGGTGGCGGAGCACCGCCCCGGAAGGCCCCGCGACGGTTGCCAGGTCCACTCCGCCGGCTGCCACAGCACCTTTCCAGGGCGTAGCGCCACCCTCAGGGGCAGCACCGCTCACGCTCCCGCCGCCAAGCGCCGGACCTAACGGTCAGCGCTCGCCCAGTGCCGGCCCCACCGTCATTGGTTCATCGATCGAGGTGATCGTCGGCGACAACGACACGCTCGATCGCATCTTCCGCCGCCTGGAACTCGATGTCGCGGATCTCGCGCGCCTGCGGGCGCTGCCGGAGTTGCGCGCGCAGCTCGACCGCCTGTATCCGGGCGAGTCGCTCAAGGTGGTCCACCGCGATGGTGAGTTGTTAGAACTCGAGCGACAACTGTCGCCGAGCGAAACGCTCAAGGTGACTCGCGATGCCGCTGGCTTCGAAACCGAAGTGCTGGAGAACCCGCTCGAGAAGCGCGTTCGTACGGCGCAGGGCGTCATTCGCTCGTCGTTGTTCCAAGCCACGAGCGACGTTGGCGTGGGCGACAACATTGCACTGCAATTGGCCGATATCTTTGCGTACGACATCGACTTCGTCCTCGAGATACAGAGTGGCGATCGTTTCGTCGTCACGTACGAACAGATCTACCAAGACGGCGAGTACCTGAAAGACGGTGACGTCCTCGCGGTCAAGTTCATCAACGACGGGCGCGAGTACCGCGCAGTGCGTTTCACTAACGACGCCGGCAAGGCGGACTACTTCACGCCGGACGGCCGGAGCCTGCGCAAAGCGTTCCTGCGAGCACCGGTCGCGTTCTCGCGCATCAGCTCGCGGTTCAACCCGACGCGGCGGCACCCCGTGCTGAATCGCATTCGTGCCCACAAAGGCGTCGACTATGCCGCACCCACGGGTACGCCGGTGCGAGCGGCAGGCGAAGCGCGCGTGCGATTCGTCGGTCGGCAAGGCGGCTACGGCAACGTGATCGAGCTCGAGCACGCGCACAGCATCGTCACGGTCTACGGTCACCTGTCGCGTTTCGCGAAAGGGCTCAAGCGCGGACAACGTGTCGCACAAGGGCAGTTGATCGGCTATGTGGGCAGCACCGGTCTCGCAACCGGCCCGCACTTGCACTACGAGTATCGCGTGCGCGGTGTACATAAGGATCCGCAAACGGTGCCGCTGCCGAAAGCGGATCCGATCCCGGCCACGCTGTTAGCGACCTTCCAGCAACAGACGGCTGAATTGAATTCGACGCTCGATTTTCCCGTCGGCCCGCTGCTCGTTGCGCGCTGATGTGAACGACTTAACGTCGTCATAAAACTGTAATGGAACGCTGAACGCAGAGTGTGGTCACATGGAATTCAGGCCACGCATGCAGACTCTTGACCAACCCGAGCTCCGCGCGCCGGAGCACTACATCAATCGCGAATTGTCGTTGCTCGAGTTCAACGAGCGCGTTTTGGCGCAAGCGCTCGACCCGACCAACCCGTTGCTCGAGCGGCTCAAGTTCCTCTGCATTTCGTCTAACAACTTAGACGAGTTCTTCGAGATTCGAGTGGCGGGCCTCAAGCAACGCCTGGAACTCGGCTCGCAAGCCCCGGGTGCGGACGGCCGCTCGATCCATGAACAGCTACGCGACATTCATGCGCGCACGATGCGACTGATCGAGTCGCAGGCGCGCTGCCTCAACGAGGTCTTGCTGCCGAAGATGCGCGAAGCCGGCATCGACCTCGTACCCATCCGCGCTTGGACTCCGGCAATCACTGCGTGGCTCGAGACGTACTTCGAACGCGAAGTCGAGCCGGTGTTGTCGCCGCTCGGGCTCGACCCGGCGCGACCGTTTCCGCGGATTCAAAACAAGAGCCTCAATTTCATCGTGCGCTTGTCCGGCACCGACGCGTTCGGCCGCGACAGCCATCTGGCTATCGTGCAAGCACCGCGCAGCTTGCCGCGCGTCGTGCCATTACCGGCGGAAGGCGACGGTGCGCAGCGCTTCGTGTTGCTGTCGGCGATCGTGCAGCAGTTCGTGTCGAAGCTCTTTTCGGGCATCGAAGTGCTGGGTTGTTATCAGTTCCGCGTCACTCGCAATAGCGATCTGTTCGTCGACGACGAAGAAGTGGACGACTTGCGACGCGCTCTCGAAGGCGAGCTTGCGCAGCGCCGCTACGGGGCGGCCGTGCGCCTCGAAGTTTCCAAGGACTGCCCGCCGGAGTACGACAGCTTCCTGATGCGCCAATTCGCCTTGAGCGAGGTCGACTTCTACGAAGTGACTGGCCCCGTGAATCTCAACCGGCTCTCGGCCATCTACGACCTCGTGCAACGCCCGGATTTGAAGTACCCGATTTTCACGCCCGGGTTGTCGAAGCGGCTTGCAGGTCAAGCCGATATCTTTAGTGTGATTCGCCAGAAAGATGTCTTGCTGCACCACCCGTTCCAAAGCTTCGGGCCGGTGCTCGATTTCTTGCGCCAAGCGGCCACCGACCCCAACGTGCTCGCGATCAAGCAAACGTTGTATCGCACCGGCGATGAATCGCCGATCGTCGACTCGTTAGTCGCGGCGGCTCATGCTGGCAAGGACGTCACCGTCATCGTTGAGTTGCGGGCGCGCTTCGACGAAGAAGCCAACATCGAACTCTCAAACCGCCTGCAAGAGGCCGGCGCGCACGTGATGTACGGCGTCGTCGGTTTCAAAACGCACGCGAAGATGGCGATGGTCGTGCGCCGTGAGCCCGACGGCTTGCGTCGCTATTGTCATCTGGGCACGGGTAACTATCACCCCCGAACGGCGCGCGCCTACACCGACTACAGTTTATTCAGCTGCGATCCGGAAATTGGCCAGGATGTGCATGAGCTGTTCTTGCAGCTAACGAGCCTCACGCAAACGCCGCGGCTGACACGCCTGCTGCAGTCGCCTTTCGATCTGCATGCCGCGATGATCGAGAAGATCCGACGCGAAGCGGAGCATGCCCGCGCGGGCAAGCCGGCGCGCATCATTGCGAAGATGAACTCGCTGGTCGATCCGCAAGCGATCGAGGCGCTCTACGCCGCATCGTGTGCGGGCGTCAAAATCGATTTGATCGTGCGCGGCGTGTGTGCGCTGCGGCCTGGAATTCCTGGCGTATCGGAGCACATCCGAGTGCGCTCGATCGTCGGCCGCTTCCTCGAACACTCGCGCGTGTTCTCGTTCGAGAACGACGGGCAGCCGGAGCTGTATTTGTCGAGTGCGGACTGGATGGAGCGCAATTTCTTCCGGCGTGTCGAGATTGCCTTCCCCATCAAAGAGCGCTCGCATCGCGAGCGGATTCTGCGCGATCTCGACACCTACCTGTGGGACAACGTGCAGGCCTGGGAGCTGCAAACCGACGGCACGTACGTGCGCCGCTCGCCGGGCTCGGAGCCGCCCGTGAACGCGCAGGCAGAGCTGCTCGAGTCCTACGCGCTCGGCGTCGCTACCTACTCGGCGTAACCCGCAAGCGAAAGTCGAGCGCCTTCAACAGCTCGACTTCCTGCAGCAAGTCGGCGTCCGTCAGCGGATGCCCATCGAGCCAACCCGCCGGAAACTTGAGGTCGAGCGAGCCGCGTTTGGCCGTGAGGTCGATCTCTGGCAGCGGCTGCGCGCTGCGCCCGCGATTGAGCAGGACAGCGATGCGCAACAAGACGATCAACGAAATCGCCCGCTCATCCCACGGCGGCACCAGCTCCGAGAGCCGGTCGCGCACGGGCTTGCGTCGATGCATGCCGACGATTTGCGCGAGCAACAGTTGCTCCTCGCGCGGAAAGCCTGCCATGTCTGCGTGTTCGAGTAAGTAGGCACCATGGCGGTGATAGCCGCTGTGTGCGACATCGAGACCAATTTCGTGCAGACGCGCGGACCAGCGCAGTACTTGCTCGATGGCGGGCGAGCCGAGATCCCAAGCGTCCTCGACGCGTGCGAGCAAATCGAGCGCCGTCCGTTCGACGCGCTCGGCCTGGGCGACATCAACATGGTAGCGCGCTTGCATGCTGCGTACCGTGCGCTCGCGTGCGTCTTCGTCCGTAAAGCGACCTAACAAGTCGTACAGCACGCCTTCGCGCATGGCACCATCGGCCACGCGCATCTCCTCGATGCCGAGCTGCTCGAAGATCTCGGCGAGAATGGCCACACCACCCGCAAACGACAGCTTGCGATCGTCGGTAATCGAAGTGAGGCGCAGGTCGCGAATGTGTTCGATCTCGGCGAGCTCAGCGAGCAACTGATGCAAGCCATTGACGGTGATCTGCGTTGCTTGCGGGTTCAACTCGCGCACCGCATCGCCGATCGCACGCACGGTGCCGGAACTCCCCACCGCTTGATCCCAGCCGCGTCGCCGAAACGCAGCTTGGTAGGGTTCGATGGCAAGCTGCGCTGCGACGCGCGCGCGTTCCATGCGCTTCGGCGACAGCCGCCCGTCTGCGAAGTACTCCTCGCTCATGCGCACGCAGCCCATCTGCAAGCTCTCGAGCTCGAGCGGCGTGAGCCCTTCGCCGATGATCACCTCAGTGCTGCCGCCACCGATATCGCAGACTAACCGTCGACCGCCGTCCGTCGACATCGTGTGCGCGACGCCCGAGTAGATCAGCCGCGCCTCTTCCATGCCCGAGATGATTTCGATCGGATGACCGAGCGCCGCGCGAGCCCGCGCGAGAAATGCGCCTTTGGCTTTCGCGCGCCGTAGCGCGTTCGTGCCAACGACGCGCACGCTGTCGGCATGCATGTCGCGTAATCGCTGGCCGAAACGCTCCAAGCATTCGATGGCGCGATTCGCGGCATCTTTGTCGAGCCGACCGTCAGCATCGAGCCCTGCGCCTAGGCGCACCATTTCGCGCAGCCGATCGACAATAAGAAGCTGGCCGTGCGAAAAGCGCGCGACCACCATGTGAAAGCTATTGGAGCCGAGGTCGACGGCCGCCAGAACATCTGGCACCGGCGGTGCAGCACGCGGGCTCACGAGCCGAGCGCCGCGTCAGGTCGAGAACGAGGAACCGCAGCCGCAGGTGGTCTGGGCGTTGGGATTGCGAATGACGAATTGGGAACCGTCGAGGCCTTCGCGGTAGTCGATCTCGGCGCCCGTGAGGTACTGCACGCTCATCGGGTCGACCAACAAAGTAACGCCTTGATTCTCGACGGTTGTGTCGCCCTCTTGGGCGGCTTCGTCGAACTCAAAACCGTACTGCATCCCTGAGCAGCCGCCGCCCTGCACGAACACGCGCAGCTTCAGGTTGGGGTTACCTTCCGCTTGAATGAGCGCGCCGACCTTGCGGGCGGCCGCATCGGTAAAGATCAGAAGATCGGATGTGCTCATGGGCCGTAACCGGTAAACGCTGGACGATCAATAGTTTAGAGAATCCGACGAGACCGGTCAAAAGCGCTCAAGCAGCCTTCGGCGCCCCCTCGGACGCCAGCTCGCTCACGCTCAACTGGCCACGATCGCCGCCGCCGCTCGGCGCAGCAGCACCGATCGGACGCAACTTGCCTGTTATGACGGCGCCCGGCGCCATTTCAATGACCCCGTAGCTCACATTGCCATTTACTTTCGCTTGCGAGCCCAGCACCAAGCGCTCGCGCGCAAAGATGTCGCCGTTGACAGTGCCGTTCAAGATCACTGCCGCGCAATCGACGCAGCCTTCGATCACGCCGTGCTCGCTCACCGACAGCTGCGACTTACCGTCGTTGACGCCGCGAACGTTGCCGACGACGCGACCATCGAGATGCAGTCCGCCGGAAAACTCGATGTCACCGACCAAGCGCGCGGACTTGCCGACGAGCGTATCGATGTTGGAAGAAGTGGGTTTGCGACGACCGAACATAATCTGCTCTCCTCACGTTGCTTCCACATTCCATATCAAAGACTGCTGCAGCGGTGTGACGCCGCGCTTATTTGAGCGAACTTCTACGGTCAATTGTTCGGGCTTCAGGCCCGCCGGCAGCTGAATTTCCTGATCAACGTTCTCGAGGTATCGAAACGTGAACGGCAGCTCGCGATACTTTCCCGCGGTGAGCGTCGAGAGATCGAGCCGCTCGTTCTTGCCGTTGCGCGTGCCCTCGACAGCGAACACGATGCTGCCACTCACGACCGTATCCGGGCGCACAGGCTGCACCAAGGTGAGCTTGATGCGAAAGCGATCGGCGCTCTCCGTGGGTGCGATGCGCAATTGCTGAATCTTGACCTCGGCCGCGTTCGCGCCTTGCGTCACGATGCCCCGGTAGAACGCGAGTTCCTGATTCAGTCGGCCCACTTGGGCTTGCAACTCACCGATGGTGCGTTGCACTTCAGAACGTTCGCGCGTCTGGCCGACGCTGAGCGTCTCGAGCTGCACGACCTTGGCTTGCAGTGTCGAAACTTCTGCCGATTTTGCCTCGACGCGTTTTTCGAGCGACGCCCGCAAGCGGCGCGCTTCGAGACTGTCGAAGCCCGCGTGATAACGGCCGAGCTCGTACGTGGCATAGAGCCCGGCGCAAATCGCAAACAGCAACGCGCCGAGTGCGATCCACCGGCGCGTAGGCGAATAACTCTTGACGACGAGTTTGTCGGCCATCAGCCCTCGGACCTCTTACGCGTGTGACGCTTGTTCGGCGCTGGCATTCCACCAGTCCGGGTACGGCGGAGCGCCGCGCGGATGTGCGACCGTGGCGAGCTCCTGCAACGCACGCACGTAGACAGGCCGCTTGAAAAAGATGACCTCGCGGACAGGCTCCCAGTAGTCGGCCCAACGGTAGTCGTCGAATTCCGGCTCGTCCGTGTGATCGAAACTGAAGCGTGCATTCGCACGTCCAAATCGCAACAAGAACCAGCGCTGCTTTTGCCCGATGACGAACGAGCCGCCATTACGGCGCTGGTAGCGCTTGGGGAGGTCATAGTGGAGCCAATCGGCTGTGCGGCCAGCGAGTTCCACGTCCTCCCGCTTGAGGCCGATTTCCTCGTGTAATTCTCGATAAACCGCGTCTTCTGGCGTTTCGCCATGGCGCACGCCGCCTTGGGGAAACTGCCAGCCGCGCCCGCCCGTCCGACGCCCAAGGAATACCTGGCCGTTGTCGCGCATCAGAATGATGCCGACATTCGCGCGGTAGCCCTCTGCATCGATCAGATCCGTCATTGCTCCCTTTTTACCGAGCGACCCCGGTGGCGACAAGGCAATTCGCGAGATTAAGTCAAAATACTGGTCGCACTGGACAACTGATTTCGACCCCCGCGTTTGGCACGATAAAGCGCCTCATCGGCCGCGGCGAGGAGCTGGTCCGCAAGTACGGAAAAGTCTCGCGAACCGGCTGCAGGCCGCGCCGCAGCGACTCCAATGGACAGGGTGAGGCGCACCTCCACTCCCGAGGGTAGCGCGACCGGTGTGCTCGCCACGGCCCGGTGGAGGCGCTCACCCAGGCGCTCCGACTCTGCCAGTGTCACACCCGCCAGTAACAAGGCAAATTCATCGCCGCCAAACCGGGCCCCGGTATCGCTGCCGCGGATAATCGTGGAGATGCGGCGCCCGATTTCCTTCAGCACGGCGTCGCCGCCGAGGTGGCCATGCCGGTCATTGATCTCTTTGAAGTGATCGACGTCGATCATCAAACACGCGAGTTCACCCCCCGCGCGCTCCGCGCGCACCAATTCTTCGCGCAGTCGATCTTGCAAATACCGGCGGTTGTGCAAACCCGTGAGGTAGTCCGTGACGCCGCTGTGCAATAACCGCGCGCGATTGACTGCCGTCTCGACGCTGATGGAGACGATCACACCCAAATGCGCGAGGAAATCGCTCGCCAAATTGCGCGTAAAGCGCTGCGCGTCGCGGCTACCAAACGCGAGCACGCCAATCGAGCGATTCTCACGCGGCAACGGGATGAGCGCGACACTGCCGCTGTGCAATTCAGGCACGAGCGCGCGGTGCGAGGCGCCGCGGTATGCGCCGAGCCACGGCCGGTCGCCGGTTTCGAGCTGCGGGACGTGCCGCGCGATCGATTCGATGAACCGCACGTGGCGCATCACCTCCGGCACATAGCCGGCGCCGCTCGCAATATGGCGCAGCTCGTGCTGCGGATCGAGCAAGCTCAGCGCCACGACGTCGAGCGCGTACGCGTCGCGCAAGCCGAGAACGATCTTGCCTAACAACTCGCCGAGATTGCTGGCGCGCAACAACTCGAGCTCGAGTTGTTGCGTTTTGCGAAGCAGCGTTTCATTGCGCGACACCGCCTCAAGCAGCGTGCGATAGCGCTCTTGCAACGCGGCATAGTCGGCCGCAGACACGGCATCGCGGCGTGTGGGCTCGCGTGCTTCGCGCGGCGCCGCAGCCATGCCGCCGCTCCGACGACCAGGGGGGCGATCGCGCTCAGCCGCAGCCACAGCCGACGCCCCGCGTGCTCATGCACGCCGCTCCGTCACGATGCGCCGATCCTCGAAGTACTCCTTGCCGCGCTCCATCAATGCCACGAAGGTTGCCTTGTCTTGCTTGAGCACCGCCGTGCGCAAGCGCTCGACCGCTTGCGCGAGCGCCTCGAGCGACTCGGCGCCGTAGTCGTTGAGGCTCTGGATCTCGTAATACAAGTCAGGGCTGTCTTGGGCCACCGCGCTGGCGACGTCGATTTGCGCATCGAACGTCGTCGACGACATCTTGGCCAGACGCGGCGCGGCCTCACCGCTTTCGGCGAGCGCGTTGTAGAACGCAATGTTCAACGCGTGCGACAACCCGAGCACGTAGGCGATCAAGCGGTCGTGTTCCTCGAGTCCCATCACCACTTGTTCGACCATCGTAGGCGCAAACAATTCGCGCGCGGCTTGCACCGCCTCGGGCACCCCGAGATCGATGAAGATCACGTGGCGACCCGACAGGAGCTCGGTGCTCGGCCCGAACATCGGGTGCAGCGACGTGACTCGCACACCGTGCGACTTGAGCGCCATGAGCCCAGAGCGAATGGGTGACTTGAGCGACCCCAAATCGCAGACCACACCTTTGGGCCGACGCAGCGCGAGGTCGCGCAGGATCGCGTCCGTGGCACTGAGCGGCGTCGCGACGACGATGAAGTCGTGCGTCAGCGGCCTTTCACGCCAGTCGCCGATGTCGGCATGCGGTGCGGGTGCACCGGCGGGGTCGGAGATTTCGACCGCAAAGCCCTGGGAGGCCATGAAATCGGCAAACCAACGCCCCATGCGGCCCGCGCCGCCAATGACGAGTGCGCGGCGGCCACTGCCGACGGCGCGAGCGGCCACGCTGGCGCGCTCCTGGGTGGTGAGCGACGAACGAATCAGCATGCGCATCAGGTTCTCGGCGACCTGCGGAGACACCCCCAGCGACTTGGCATGCTCGCGCACACCGACCAGCACTTCGCGCTCGCGGTTGTAATCGCGCGTCGGATAACCCGTGGAGCGTTTCGCGGCCGCGATTTCGCGACTGGCCGCTTGCCGTTCGGCAACGAGTTCGATCATCTGGCGATCGATCGCATCGAGTTTCTTGCGCAGTTCTTCGAGAGTCATTGGGCTCATCACTAGGCGGTGGAACAAAACGAATTCGTATGACGTTCCTTGTATCGGCCCGTGCGCCGGCTCGCAAGCGTTCGACGCAAAACTTGCGTGCGGTACCATTTGCGGATGACGCTCTATAACGATCTGTTGCCGAATCCCCTGCCTGGCGAACCCTTGACCCTCGCAGCCTCGTGGCTGGCGGATGCCTGGGCTGCGGCGCAGCAACCGAACCCAAACGCCATGGTGCTCGCGACGGCAACACCCGCTGGGGCACCCTCAGCACGCGTCGTGCTGTGCAAGGAGATCGTGCCGCAACCGGGCTACGTCACGTTCTTCACCAATTACGACTCCCACAAGAGCCGCGAAATTGCCGCGACGGGACGTGTGGCGCTCGTCATGCATTGGGACCACTCGCATCGCCAAGTGCGAATCGAAGGCCGTGCCGTGCGTGCGCCCGAGAGCGAGAGCGATGCGTATTTTGCGTCGCGCCATTGGCAGCGCCGCGTCGGTGCTTGGGCGAGCGCACAGAGCCAGCCGTTGGCGCGCCGCGAGCAGCTACTCGAGGCTATCGAAGCGACGGCACGACGCTTTGGCACGCCCGTCCCGAGTCGCGAGAACGAGAACACCGGGCGCGATTACGCCGTGCCGCGGCCGCCTTTTTGGGGTGGATTCCACGTGTGGGCGGAGGCAGTGGAGTTGTGGGTGGAAGGTGAGTCGCGCTACCACGAGCGCGCACGCTGGGAGCGCTCGCTCACACCTGCGGCCGTAGGATTTACACCGGGCCCGTGGAGCGCGACGCGCTTGCAGCCCTAGCCGCGCGGCATCTCAGTAGGCAATCGACGTCCGAATCGCATCGTGTAAACGGCCGTTCGTTGCGAGCACGGTAGTGGTGGCGAGGCCCACTGGCTCGCCCCGCAAATCGGTGAAGCGACCGCCGGCCTCCTCGACGATGACGGTGAGCGCCGCGATGTCGAGAATGTTCACATCGGATTCGACAACGACATCGAGTGCACCTCGGGCGAGCAAGTGATAGTGGACGAAATCGCCATAGCCGCGAATCCGATTCACAGCGCCGATCAGGCCGCCTAGGCGCGGCCACGCTGCAGATGCGGCTAACGACTTGAGATTGCCGGTCGAAACGATTGCTTGCCCGAGCGAGTCGGTCGTCGAAACGGCGATCCGCTTGCCATCCAACCATGCACCGCGACCCTGCTCCGCCCACGCGAGCTCGCCATAGGCCGGTGCACTCGAGACACCGAGCACGAATCGACCCGCGCGCAGCAAGGCGATCTGTGTCGAGAAAAATGGGCAATCGCGCACGAACGATTTCGTGCCGTCGATCGGATCGACGAGCCACACGTTCTCCGCGTCCATGGCGTGTTGCCCGGTTTCTTCGCCGAAGAAACCGTAACTCGGGAAGCGTTGCGCTAACACTTCGCGAATCACCTGTTCGGCGCGCACGTCGGCCTCGGTGACGGGCGACTTATCGGCCTTAGTGGTGACGGCGATGTTGCGCTGATAGAGCTCGCGGATGACGACGGCGGCTGCACGCGCAGCATCGAGCGCTGTCGCGAGCTCCGCGCTCATCGATGAATTCGACATGCGCGCAGCGTGCGCGAGCGAACCGCGCGCTGTCAACTGAGGCGCGCTGCGCTATAGTCACGCGCTCCTTCGCACGAGACCTTCCCATGGGCAACCGACTCTCCAAGATTTACACGCGCACCGGCGACGACGGCACTACCGGCCTCGGCGATGGCACACGCGTGCGCAAAGACCATGCGCGAGTGGATTCGTACGGCACCGTGGACGAGGCCAACAGTGCCATCGGGATGGTGTTAGCGGTGCCCGGTTTGCCGAGCGCGGTCGTCGAATGCCTGACGGAAGTGCAGCACGATCTGTTCGATCTCGGGGGCGAGCTTTGCATTCCAGGTCACTCGCTCATCAAGCCTGAGCAAATCGCTCGGCTCGAGACACAGTTGGATGGCTTCAACGATCCGCTGCCGCCGCTCAAGGATTTCATCCTGCCGGGTGGTGGCCCGGCCACGGCCGCGTGTCACCTCGCGCGTACGGTTGTTAGGCGTGCAGAACGCTGCGTTTGGACGCTCGCCGAGCGTGAGCAGGTCAACGTCGAAGTGCCACGTTACTTGAATCGATTATCCGATTTGTTGTTCGTCATCGCCCGCGTGCTCGCGCGCCACGAGCAAGGCGGCGAAGTGCTGTGGCGGCACGACCGCGGCAAGAAGCCCTAGGCGCGGCCGCGACGCAGTACGCCTTCCGCTTCGGCATCGGTAAGCGGTGCGGTCGCGGTGAAGGTGAATTCCGGCAAACCGGCGCCGGGCTTATCGCGCCACAGGGCCAGCATATTCGTGATCTCGACTGCGGGTAGCGGCCGCGCAATCACATAGCCTTGCGCCAGCGTGCAGCCTAGGTCGCGCAGGATGGCGAGCTGTTCGAGCGACTCGACGCCTTCGGCCACGATCGTCAGTCCGAGTTGCCGGCCCATCGCGATGATCGCGCTGCAGATAGCCGCTTGTTGGCGGCCACGCGCAAGATCGGCTACGAAAGAGCGATCGACTTTCAATGCCTCGAGCGCAAAGTTCTTGAGATACGCGAGCGACGAGTAACCCGTACCGAAATCGTCGATCGCGACGTGGACGCCGAGCGCGCGTACCGCTGCCAGCGTGCGGCCTGCTGCGGCCTCATCCGCGACCAGCATGCTCTCGGTAATTTCGAGTTCGAGTGCGCTGCCCGGCATGCCGGCCGAAGCGAGTTCATTGTGAACCCAACGCGCAAACTCGGAGCCGCCGAAGTGCAAGCCTGAGATGTTGACGGCGACGCGCAGATCCGTTGCACCTTGTGCGCGCCACGCAGCGACTTGCCGCAGCGACTCGCGCAACACGAATTCGGACAGCCGCTCGATCAGGCCCGCCTCCTCGGCGATGGGGATGAATTCGACCGGCGACACGATGCCGCGAGTCGGGTGGCGCCAGCGCACCAGCGACTCGACCGCGACAATACGGCCGGAGGCGATGTCGATCTGCGGCTGATAGACCACGAACAGCTCGTTCTGCTCGAGGGCCCGGTGCAGGTCGGTCTCGAGTTCTAGGCGCGCAGTGGCCCGATCATGGATCTGCTTGTCGTAGATCGCAGAGCGCGTAGCACCGCCATCCTTCGCCACACCGAGCGCAGCGCTCGCCGAGCGCATCAGCATTTCGACGTCACCTGCGTGCTCGGGATAGAGACTCGCACCCGTGTAAGTCGTTAGGAAGAAGTCTCGCTGCCGAAAATGCACGGGCTGGACAAAACTCTGCACAATCTTCCGATTGAGTTGTTCGACGTCGTCGGCGTTCGCGATGTGACGCGCCAGCACGACGAACTCATCCGCTGCGATGCGCGCCAATGGCAACGTGACCGGACCCACTTCGGAGGGCTCGAGTACTGCTTGGAGGCGCTCGCCCGCGGCGACCGTCACGCCATCGCCAATCACGGAACCTAAGCTATCGTGGATGCGCTTCAATCCCTCGACACCGATGCGGATCAAGGCGAACGATTCGCCGCTCGCGCTCGCCTCGGTAATCGCCTCAGCGAGACTCTGCTCGAAGAACTGTCGGTTCGGCAGCTTCGTGAGCGCATCGAAATAGGCGAGCTCGTGGATGCGCGCTTGCGCGTGATGGCGCTCGGTGACATCGCGCAGCAGCAACAGCGTGCGGCCGATATCGTAGGGCAACACGCGGGTCTCGAAACGCCGCTCGCCCTGCGTCGTGCGCACATCGAACTCGAGTTCGACGCGTCGCCCAATGCTGCGGCTCGCGCCGACCGCTTGTTCGAGCGACTCGGCCGTCGCATCGCCGACTAACGAGCGCAAGCTGCGTCCGTGCGCGCCCTCAGCGCCGATCAGCGGGTGCGACGCGGCGGCACCCAGCTGGTCGACGACGCGGTCATTGCTATCCACCACTAACAAGAGATCAGGCATCGCACCGAGCAGTGCGCGATGGCGCCGCTCGCTGGCATTCAGATCTTGCACAAGGCGGCCCCCGCGGACCAAGTACCGTACGCGGTGTGCTAACAAGCCCCAGTTGATGGGTTTCGGCAAGAAGTCCGTGGCGCCGACTTCGTACGCGCGATCAACCGAAGCGAGATCGTTCCGCCCGGTGACCATCATGATCGGCAGATTGGCGCCGTGTGGCATTTCGCGGATCGTTGCGCAGGCGGTGAACCCGTCCATACGCGGCATCTCGACGTCCATCAAGACGGCGTCGCAGGCGTCCTGGCTGACGAGCGCCACGGCGGCTGCGCCGTCGGGCGCCTCGACGACGGAGAACTGCCCACGCTCGAGCGCGCTGCGCATCAGCAAGCGTGAGCCGGCATCGTCATCGACGACGAGGATGCGCGGCCGTTGTTCGGGTGTTCGTGTCACGTTACGCCACCCGCCGTTCGGCCACTGCATTCAGTGCGTCGAGCGCATTGGCGTGCGCCGCTCGCAGCTCGGTGAGCTGGCGAATCGTCTCCTGCAATTGGCCGCCGCGCGCCTCGGCTTCCATCTTCGCCGCCAACTCCGCGACGCGGGTAGCGCCCAGATTGGCACTCGAAGACTTCAGCGTATGCGCCGCCTTGGCAGCAGCCTCGACATCGCCGGCCGCGGTTGCGCTCTCGAGCGCCACTAACAACTGCTGCGAATCCGTCACATAGAGCTCGCGCAATCGACCGAACAGGCCTGCGCTCCCGTCGGGATCGAGCGATAGCACCGCATCGATCGCTGCGGCATCCAATACGTTCTGCGTCGTCGGTGGCGGCGCCTCGACGGGCGCGGTAGGCGCTGCCAGCGCTAACACATTGCGCAGTTGCTCCAGTCGGAACGGCTTCGCCAAAAAGTCGTCCGTGCCGGCCGCCAAACAGGCCTCGCGGTCGCCCTCGAGCGCATTGGCCGTGAGAGCCACGATTCGCGTCCGCGGCAGCGATTGCTCAGCTTCCGTGGCACGCCAGCGGGCCGTCGCTGTCAGGCCGTCCATCACGGGCATCTGGCAATCCATCAGCACGACGTCGAACTTCGCGGTCGACAGCTTCTCCAACGCCATCAAGCCGTTGGCCGCATGCGTCACGCTACAACCTAACAAGCTCAACATCTCGGTCGCGAGCGCACGATTGACCGCATTGTCCTCGACGAGGAGCACCCGCGCGCGCAGCTTGGTGTGAATAGCGCTATCGGCCAATGCAGGCGGTTGTACCACCGTGGTTTCATCGACCCGATCGAACGCGCGTAACACAGCGGCTCGCAGCGCCGCCTGGCGAATCGGCTTCGACACGCGCGACACGGGGCGGAGTGCCGCCGCTACGTCAGCCGTCAAATCCTCCGCGACCGAACTGACCAACACCGCCGGGATGTCGGCCGTATGCGGCATCTCCCGCAGACGCCGCAACAGGGCTACGCCATCGGTCTCGGGCATATTCCAATCGACTAACAACACGCCAGGTAGTTGGTCGGCGGCCTGCGCTGCGGCGAGCGCCTGAATTGCGCTGTTCGCACTGTCGACCGTTTGCACCACCGCGCCCCAGGCGCTGAGCTGCGATTCGATGATCTCTCGATTGGTCGGATGGTCGTCGACGACCAGAATACGCAGACCGACCGGAATTCTCACTTCGCGTGTTGTGGTCGTCGTGCGCGCGACAACCGGCATCTGCAATTCGAGCGTGAAAGTTGCACCCTGGCCCCGCTCGCTCGTGACTCGCAGTGTACCGCCCATCAATCGGGCCAGTTGCTGACTGATGCTGAGTCCAAGGCCAGTGCCACCGTACTTGCGAGTGGTCGAGCCATCCTCTTGCACGAACGATTCGAAAATCGAGTGCAGGTTCTCCGGTGCAATACCTGGACCCGTATCCGTGACCGAGATGCGCACCTGCGTGGTACCGTTGTCGGGCGCGCTGTTCCGCACGCGCACCAGCACGTGACCCCGTGCGGTGAACTTGATGGCATTCGATACGAGGTTCATCAGAATCTGGCGGATGCGCAGTTCGTCGCCCGCGACGAAGCGCTGCAGCATTGGATCGACATCGACCAATAGCTCGAGGTGCTTCTCGTGCGCGCGTTGCGCGAACAGTTCGACGGCCTCTTCTACCACTTGGCGTAGGTCGAGTTCGCGCGTCTCGAGATGCAGCTTGCCCGCCTCTATCTTCGAGAAGTCGAGAATGTCATTGATGATGGCGAGCAATGCGTCGGCCGACGATTGAATCGTTTGCGTGAAGCGCCGCTGCCGCGCTGACAGATCGGACGCGAGGAGCAATTCGGTCATACCCACAACGCCGTTCATCGGCGTGCGAATCTCGTGGCTCATGCGAGCGAGAAACTCGCTCTTCGCTCGATTCGCGGCTTCGGCCTGGCGCCGCGCCTCGACATTGGCATCCATGGCTGCCAGCAACGACTGATTCGCATCCGCGAGTTTCCGCGTACGCTCCGCAACCTGGGTCTCAAGCTGCTCGCCATGGGTTCGCAGCCGCTCATCGCGCTCTTCAATCTGCTTCAACATGTCGTTGAAGCTCGTCATCAGCGCCCCGATCTCATCACTCGTATGCACTTCGGCGCGCAGCCGATAGTCGCGCGTTGCCGAAACGCGCCCCATCATCCGCAGCAAATGCAGGAGCGGTTCGCTCACCGCGCGCTGGAAGCGCACGGCGAGCGCGTACGCCAAAGCCAACGCTACCAGCGTCGCCGCCAGCAAAATTCCGAGCTGCGTGGCCAAGCCTTGTTGCAAGCTCGCGAGACTGGTTTGCAGATGCAAGAAGCCGATCACTTCGCCGTCGAGCGTGATGGGTTGGATCGCCTCGAGAGTCGCCAGTCCGTCGAAGCGATGCGCGTCCTTTCGTGCGCGCATCGCCTCGGCAAGCCACGCCGAGGCCTCGGCACGCCGGGCGGCGCCCGTGCGCGAGTGCTTCTTGATTGCGTCGGGCGACTGGTAGGTCGCCAACACTTCGCCCGTCAGCGTGTACATCTGCGCAGATTCGATGTCGGGCTCCACGCGCAGCGACGATAACAACTGCGCCGCCGACAGGCGATCATCGAAGGCGATCGCCGCCGCGCTGTTGGCGGACACCACGCTGGTCACCATCTGAACGCGAGCGATCGCGTCTTCTCGATGGTGGACGTAGGCCGACACGATTTGCGCGCACGCTGCCACGAATAGCGCGACACCGGCACTCACGGCACCCGCCGCGATCAGCTTTGAGCGTAATGGCAGTCGTGCGAACGGCGACTTCATGACGCCTCTCCGATCGCTCGACCCACAACATCGACCTTCGAACGCGTATCAACGATCGTCGCGAGCTTCAACAGCTGCGAGTTGATCTGCAAACCGGCGCGGCGACTCGCGCCCACGTTCACTTCGAATCGCACGCGCCGAGTATCGGTGCGCAAGGTCATCACGCCGCCCAAGCGCGATGCAAACGCGCTCGACTCACCGATCGTTAAGACCGGCTGATCGGCAATCCGGCGAAGCAACGGAATCGCGTTGATCTCCTCCTGCGACGCGATGTAGAGAATGTGACAGGTCGCGGGATCGTCGTCGGGTTGCAAGGGGTGCACGACGATATTGCGCGCACCGACGGTTTGGCCAGCAAGCGTCGCGAGGCTGCGTGCCGCGTTGCGCTCCGTCATATGGCACAGCCGCAGCACGGAGGCATCCTGCGCCGGACGCTCGGGCCAGGCGACGAACTTCGCGATCTTGTAAACAAGCGCCGTGCGGACTTCGAGGTCGGACGGCGCTGATGTCGTGCGCGCATGGACGAGCGCGACCGCGAATAGCATCGCGCTCGCAACGATCGCCCAGGGCCGCAGCACGCTCTTCATGGGAGGCCGAACCTCGGTCGAGTTTAGAATCGCACGCGCACGTCTAACGACACTGAGCGCTCGATTGGAACCGGCACGAGATCGCCGATCTCCGATACGTACTCCAGATGCTCACCATCGAAGATGTTCTTGCCGATCACCGCAATCTCGACCGCCGTCGTGGGCGACCAGCCGACGCGCGCGTCGGTCGCAATGAAACTCGGGATCGGCCCGAGCGGGTTGCGATCCGCGTAGCGTGTGCTGACATCGACCGTCACCGCTCTCGGCAGATCGAGCGACATGCGCGCGTATGCCTGGTGTTGGGGCGCTGCCGACGTCAACGTCGCCGCGTTGAAACCCTCCTTGCCATCGAGGCGTGCGTAGGAGTAGTTAGCCATCAGGCGCAGTCGTGTGAACGGCCACCATTCAGTCGAGACTTGGAATCCGCTACCGTCAGCACGCCCAACCGAAGTGAGTGAATTGGGGAACAGCAAGAAGAAATCGAACGGCCCGCAACCGAACGGCCCGAGCGGCGTGTTGCTAGGCATGCACAGCGGTACCGAACCGATCGCAGTGTTGAGATCGCGGTATTTCGAGAAATAGACACTCGGTTCAATGCGCACCTGATGCGTCTCGCTGTGCCAACGCATACCGAACTCGAGGGTGTCGCCTTGCTCGGCACGAATGTCGGCATTGCCGATCACCTGGGCCAAACCCGGATACGGAGTTGGATTGAACGCCGAGCTTCCCGGGATGAATGGGCCATAAGCGACCACATCACGCTCGCCACGCGATGGCATACCCACGGCGCGCGCAAGCGAAGCCCAGAACATCGTGGTCGGACCGGCAACGTAGCGCAGACGCAGATTCGGCTCGAAGTGCGAAGAGCCCGTGAGCGACTCGTACTCGACTTTCGCACCGACGACGACAGTCCAACGGTCCGGAACCCAATCGAACTCATCTTGCAGATAGATGCCGGCGACGTCGACGGTTTCGCGCGGTTCACGCACCGCGACCGGCGCCGCGGTCGCAACGTCGTCGCTGCTCGTTCGGAACGACGCGCCCCACAGGACCGAGTGGCGACCCATGCGCGGGAACGCTTGCTGAATCTCGATCTGCGCGGTGTTGCGCTTCTCGTCGAACAAGAAGCTGTCGCGCTGCGAATGTTCGAAAGATGCACCGAGCGACAATTCGCCGCCATGTTGGTCGGCGCGCGTCCAGCGCGTATTCAAGAAGCCGCCATTGAGGTCGTCTTCGAAAACGGATGCGGTGACTGAAAACGGCATGAGGCTGAATTGCGTTGCGTGCGAGCCGCTGCGACCGTCGTAAGCCTCTGCCGAGACCGACCATGTGCCGCCGAAAGACTCGCCATCCAAACGCCCGCCAAAGCGGACGTAGCGCGACTCATCGCCGACTACACCCAACACACTTTCGTTACCGGCCACTTCATCGGCTTTGAGGAAGAACCGACCTGCGACGGTGTCCGACAGCGAGCCGGCGAACTGGCCTTGCACGCTGGCGTACCCGTCATCGTCGATGCGAGCCGTCAAGGCGCGAGCGCGCGACTCGTACGCTGAGCGTGTGATGATGTTGATCACACCATTGACCGCATTCGGGCCCCACAACGTCGCGCCAGGCCCACTAACCACTTCGATACGCTCAATAGAGTCCAGGTCCGTATCTTGGGTATCCCAGAAGACGCCCGAGAACAGCGGGCTGTACACTGGGCGTCCGTCGACAAGCACGAGCAGCTTGTTAGAGAAGCGCCGGCCGAAGCCGCGTGCACCGACCGCCCACTTGTTGGCATCGATCTGTGCAACGTTCAGGCCTGGGACTGCGCGCAGCAATTCCGGAATACTGGTCGCACCGCTGCGGCGAATGTCCGACTGCGTAACGACGTAGAGCGGCGCAGGCACGAGCCCAGCGGCTTGCGAGCGCCGTGACGCGGTCATGACCTCAGTGTTGAGCAACTGCTCCACACTGAGATCGAGCAGATCCGATTCGCTTGCTGGCTTCTCGGCGGCCGTAGCTACACCGACCAATGCCCAAGCGGCCAGAGCGGACACCTTCATCCGTAGATTCATGATTGCTTTCTCTCGTATGAGCAGCGGAAATTTACGAGCACTCCTCCGCTACTTAGCGTCGGCATTCTCAGCATTTCCTTGAGAACCGCTGTGAGCGAAGTCCGGTGCCAAAGCGTGCGGTCGGTCACGGGTTCACGGTTTCTGCGGCTCAAAGAGCGCATCTAGCGGTCGCCCTAAGAGTTCGGCACGACAGCGGAATACTGGACGCGTTACGTTCAATCGCCATGGCATGATTCGGTTGCGAACTGACGGGAGGATTCGGCGTGAAAGAGAAGGCGACTTATCCGCAATACATCGGCATCTCGGAGATCACGACGCAGGCGCACGAGCAGATGCGTGTCGAAGCGTTCTTCGACGGCCAGACTTCGTTGATGTTCGACGAGCCAGAGGGCTTTGACATCGGCGATCCGCCCGACTTGCGTGGGCGCTCACGCGGTTGGACGCCCGTGCACGCGCAGCTCGCGGCGCTAGCCGCCTGCACGTCCATCACCATCGCCGTAGTAGCGCGCGATCAGCGCTTTCGACATCGCGGTCTCAGCACGAAGATTCGGTCGCTGATCGACATCCGCGGATTCTTCTTCGATTTGCACTTGCAGCCGAAGTACGAGCAAGTGAATTTTGATCTGACGCTGACCACGCGCGAATCCGTCGGCCGCATCCGAGCGCTCGCGGCGGAAACGCATCGGCGCTGCCCACAGTTGGGCTTGTTTCGCCTTGCCAAAATCCCGCTCGTCGTCACTTGGTATCGCAAAGGCTCAAAGCGGGCATTGTTCGAGGAGCGTTTTGCGCTGCGCCGGGGCGCGACCCCCGAAGAGCGGCTCATCAAGGCGGCAACGCGTCGTCAGCGCGCTGCGTAAAGCTGGTGTTTCTGTGACCGTCTTCCTGCGATGGGGCGCACTCGCGCTGGTTCTGATCTCGGCGCTCGTCTACGCGTATCGCGTCAATCAGCGAGCGCCGGAGATCGCTGCCGCGCTGGCGACGCAGCAAGCGACGCAACAAAGAGCGGAACTCAGCGCGCCAAGCACTGCGCCGGACGACGTCGCGCCGGATGAGCTTCCGGAAATCTGTGCCGGTATCGATGCTGCGATTGCCGCGGGTCGTGCCGCAGCGGACAACAACGAGCCGTTGGATCGAGCCTTGCGCCAGAGCAGCATTGCGTTCGAAGCAGACCCTCGGCGAAAAGCCGCGCTGCAGACAGCCGCCACGCGTGCTTACGAGGATGCTCTTGCCGGCCGCAACCGCGACGCCACGATCGCCGCGGGCGCCTGCACGCCGCTGCTGAAGGACCAGCAGCCGCCCACCGACGCCGCGAACTAACGAGTCGACGCAGCGGTCTTCATGCCCATCGCCTCGGGTGAGCCGCTCTTGATCACCAGACCGATCAGGAAACCGAGGAACACGCCCGCAGCAATCACATCGAACGGCACTTCGTAGCTGCCGAAGTGATCGAACAGTTTGCCGGTGAGCCAGATCCCGAGGCCACCGCCTAACGACTCGAGCAGACTAATGGTGCCGTTGATGCGGCCGATCTCACGCAAGCCGAAATTGTTCACGGTCAGCATGTTGTACAGCGTGAAAAGCCCGCCCCAACCGAGGCCGATAATCACGATCGCGTACCACACCGAATCGCGCCCGCCGAGCGCGAGCAGCAACACACCCGTCAGCATGACGAGCAAGGCGCCCAAGAACACTCGCTTGCGATCGAGATAATCGGCGAGCGCGCCCACGCTGAGCTTCGATACCGCAGCGACAAATCCGAGTGTTTGTAGCGCGGCCGCGCTGTCTCTCTGGTCGAAGCCCATGCCACGCATGTGCAAGAACAGGTGATTGAACAGCGCAAGGATCGAGTAGTAAGTCAGAAAGCCACTGACACCAATAGCCCAGAAGGTGCGCGTCCGCACTGCTTCGTTGAACGTGAAGCCATACTGCCGCAGCTCGTTAGCACCCGCTGTTTGTCCGAGCGCGACACCGCCCGCCTCCTTCGGCGAGCCTTTGACAAACAACGCCGTGAGCGCCGCAACGACGAGCGGACCGAGCGCCAGCAACAGGAATGTCGTGCGCCAACCAAACGCCGCAATCAAATCCACGTTCAAACGTGCGAGCACGATTCCGCCCGCGCTTGTGCCGAGCAATGCAATGCCGATCGCCAAGCCGCGCCGCTGCAAAAACCAACTCGTGACGAGCACGATCACCACCATGCTGCCGGAGGTGGACAACACCAACGAGAACACAACGTGGATGACATAGACCTGGTGCAACGCATCCGGCTGCAAGAACCGATAGAACACGACGGCCGCGAGCACGGCACACAACGCCACGACGGCCAAGATCCGTAGCCATGCCTCGGAGGTCGTGCGCCAAATCACGATGGCCATCGCGCTGAGACCCACGATGGCGACGATGGCTAACGGCGTCGCGAGGCCACCGGCCCCATCGGGCGTGAGCTGGCTATAGCCAACGTAGCCCGCCGACAACAGCACCATGCCCGCGACGATGAGCCATTTCGGGCTGATTCGATCGATGACCACGCCAACGAACGGCGCGAGCAGCGCCGTGATCGCGAACGACAGCAAATCGCGAAACTTGAACGGCCCGCGTTCCCAGCCAAACTCGCCGAGCAACGCCTCATCGAAGACAGACAACGCCGTTGCCGTGTAGCCGTTGCTCACGAACAGCACGAGCATCGCCATGAATGCGATGAACCACGGATAAAGCGATGTTGGCTTGGTCGCGGGATCCATCGAGGGACGCTCGTTCACACGGACGCGCGAATGCGCGACCAATCAAAATGCGGCCCGGGATCCTGTTTGCGGCCCGGCGCGATCTCGCTGTGCGCAGCCATGCGTTCGCGCGACAAGCTCGGGTACGACGCTGTTAGCGCATCGAGTACCGCATTCAACGTATGGTACTGCGGCTCGTCGTAGGGGGTCGTCTCGGTGCCCTCGAGCTCGATGCCGATCGAGAAGTCGTTACAGGCTTTGCGGCCGTGCCACTCCGACTGGCCCGCGTGCCACGCGCGCGCCTGAAACGGCACGTACTGCACCACCGAACCGTCGCGCGGAATCAACAGATGCGCCGACACGCGCAGCGACGCAATGCCCGCAAAATACGGGTGTTCATCGCGCGGCAAATTGCCAGTGAACAAGCGATCGACCCACCGTCCACCGAACTCGTAAGGCGGCAGGCTAATGCAATGAATGACGATCAAATCGAGCGTGGTGCTCGGCGGACGCGAATCGAAATGCGGCGACAGTACTTGGCGCGCGCCGAGCAGCAAGCCAGTGGCGACATCGATCTTAGACGGGCTCGATCCCTCGGTCATTCACGCTTCGCAGTCGGGCGGTTCGCGCGATCATGCCACAATACTGCAATGACACTCGATACTCGACTGACGGAGACGTGGTCGCGCCGCGATCTGGCGCACGTGTGGCATCCCTGCACCCAGATGAAGGATCACGAGTCGGTGCCGTTGATCGCCATTCGCCGTGGCGACGGTGTGTGGCTCGAGGACTACGATGGCAAGCGCTACCTCGATGCGATCAGCTCGTGGTGGGTGAACCTCTTCGGGCATGCCAATCCCAAGATTGGTGCCGCGGTTGCCGCGCAATTGCAGCAACTCGAGCACGTGATCTTCGCCGGCTTCACGCACGCTCCCGCCGTTGAGCTCGCGGAGCGCCTGGCGCGGCTCGCCCCAGCAGGACTCACGAAGTGCTTTTTTGCCGATAACGGCTCTGCAGCCGTCGAAGTGGCGCTGAAGATGAGTTTTCACTACTGGCGCAATGTGGGCCAGACGCGCAAACGTCGCTTCATCACGCTGGCTAACAGCTACCATGGCGAAACGCTCGGCGCGTTGGCAGTCGGCAATGTCGATCTCTATCGGGCGACGTACGGCCCGCTGCTGATGGACGTCATCACGGTGCCCTCGCCGGACTGCTACCACCGTGAGCCAGGCGAATCGTGGGCGCAGTTCTCACGGCGCCAATTCGCTCATATGGAACGAGCCCTCGAAACGCATGGCGCCGACACTGCGGCCGTCATCATCGAACCGCTCGTGCAATGCGCGGGCAACATGCGAATGTACGATCCGGTGTATCTCCAGTTGCTGCGAGAGGCCTGCGATCGACACCAAGTGCACCTGATCGCGGACGAGATTGCAGTCGGCTTCGGTCGCACCGGAACCCTGTTCGCATGCGAACAAGCGAACATACGTCCAGACTACCTGTGTCTCTCGAAAGGCTTGACGGGAGGCTACCTACCGCTGTCGGTGGTGCTGACGGAGCAGCGAACATACGACGCGTTCTACGACGAGTACACCAAGCTCAACGCGTTTCTGCATTCGCATAGCTACACGGGCAACCCACTCGCGTGCGCGGCAGCCTGCGCCACCTTGCAGATCTTTGCGGAGGAGCCGGTGATCGAGCGCAATCGCGAACTCGCAGCGCATATGCGTGCGAGTGTGGCCCACTTGGCCGATCACGCGCATGTGAGCGAGATTCGTCAGCATGGGATGATCCTCGCGATCGAACTCGTGCGCGACAAAGCGAGCCGGACACCGTTTCCATGGCAGGAGCGTCGCGGCCTCACGATTTACCGCCACGCGCTCGAGCACGGCGCGCTGCTGCGGCCCGTCGGCCCCGTCGTCTACTTCATGCCGCCGTATGTCATCACGCCCGCCGAGATCGACCGCCTCGCGGGCATCGCGACGGACGGGATCAACCGGGCCACGCGAGGCTGATCGGATGCGAGCGACACGCGTCTACATCCCCGACACGCTTGCGCCGGGTGCACTCGTCACGCTGCCGCGCCAAACGAGTGAGCATGTGACGCGAGTGCTGCGGCTCGACGTCGGCGCGTCGCTGGTCGCTTTCGATGGCAGCGGCGCCGAATTCGCAGCGGAACTCACTGCGGTTCCCAAAGCTGGCGCGCAGCTGCGCGTCGGCGCATCGCGCGGTGTGCAAGCCGATATGCCGGTAGCACTCACACTCCTGCAGTCGCTCGTGCGCGGCGAGAAGATGGATTGGATCGTGCAAAAGGCCACCGAACTCGGCGTCAGTCGCATCGTGCCAGTCGCTGTGGAACGCTCGGTGGTACGGCTCGATGCCGCTCAAGCAGAAAAGCGACGCGAGCACTGGTTAGGGATCGCGATTAGCGCGTGCGAACAGTGTGGCCGCAACCGGCTGCCAATCATCGATGCGCCCACGCCGCTCGCGCGTGCGTTGGCGGATACGGCAGCGGCGGAGTTGCGGCTGGCATTCGATGCGGCGAGTCGTCTCAGTTTGAGCCAAGCGCTGACAGCCACGCGCAACAGCGTCGCCTTGTTAGTGGGCCCCGAGGGTGGGCTCACAGACAACGAATTGCAATCTGCCACTCGCGCAGGCTTTCAGGCCGTGCAGTTTGGGCCGCGCATCTTGCGGACGGAAACCTGCGCGGTTGCCGCGCTGGCCGTGATCCAGAATCGAATCGGTGATCTGTAGCCGCGCGAGAGCGCAGTCACTCACTCGGCCGTGACGGAGGTCTCTTCGGCGATCAGCGCTTCGATGCGCTCGAGATCGGGAATCCAAGGCGCTTCGTTCACCATCCGCACTTGGCAGATGATGGGCATGTGTTCCGGGAACACGCGACTATTGTCGGGGCGAATCACATCGGAGCTCACGCGCACGAGCTGCGGAAAGCCCTGCGACACCATGCCGAAGTAACCCCCGTCGAGCGCACTGCTCAACGCGTGAAACACGACGACGCGCGTACGGCCGGTGACCGGCGGAATCATCTGCGCACAGGCGCCCTCGAACGAGATCAGCGGGATCTGCCGGCTGCCCCACGCGAACGTGCCGAGGTACCACGGCGGGGCACCGGGCATTTCAGCGGGCGCATGGTAGCCGACGACTTCGGCAACGCAGGCCCGCGGAACGATCAAGCGCCCGTCGAGTAACGGGACGAGCAAGCTATAGATTTCGGTGACGCGTTCGGCCATGACGGTGTCCTCGCTCAGCCGCGTCCGGCTTGCACGCTCAAGATCTCGCGGCGACGCGCGACGAGCGGTTCGATTGCCTCGAGCAGCTGCGCTTCTTGATACGGCTTGCCCAAGTAGTCGTCGACGCCAAGTTCGATCGCGCGAGCGCGATGCTTCTCGCCGACGCGGGAGGTAATCATGATGATCGGAATCTGGTTCAAGCGCGGATCGTTGCGCACTTGCGCGGCCACTTCGTAGCCGTCCATGCGCGGCATCTCGATATCGAGCAAGATGATGTCCGGAACATTCTCTTGCAACACTTCCATCGCATCGACGCCGTCACGCGCGGTGAGCACCCGCATGCCGTTGCGCTCCAGCAGGCGCTGTGTGACGCGGCGTACCGTGATCGAATCGTCGACCACCAACGCAAAGGTACGATTGTCGGTCTTCTCGCGCGGCACGACCGGCACGGAGCGCGCACGCCAATCCGCACGGACGAGCGCGCCAATATCGAGAATCACGACGATGCGACCGTCACCCAAGATCGTCGCGCCCGAGATGCCGCGGATGGCAGCAATCTGCGGACCCACCGACTTGACGACGATCTCACGACTACCCACTAACTCATCGGCCACGAGGCCGGTGGAATGCTCGCCGGCGCGCACCAACACCACGGGCACCGTGACGTCGGTATCCGGCAGCGGCGACGGCTCACGACCCACATACACCGCGAGATGCTGGAAGCGGTACTTCTGACCGCCGTACTCGAACGGCGGGGCGTCCGAGCCCAGGTGCGCAGCGACTTCGTTGCGTGCCAAACGGACGACGCCTTCGACTGTCGGTAGCGGCAATGCGTAGTACTCATCGCCCGTGCGCAGAATCAACGCGTGGCTGATCGCCAGCGTGAGCGGCAAACGAATCGTAAAGCGAGTGCCTTCACCCGGCTTGGTGTCCATGTGCAGCGCGCCACCGAGTTTTTTGATCTCGGTTGCAACCACATCCATACCCACGCCGCGACCGGCTTGCTGGGTGACCGACCCGGCGGTAGAGAAGCCGGGTTCGAGCACGAGTTGCATCACGTCTTCATCGGACAGCTTTTGATCGGCCGTGATGAGTCCGAGTGCGATGCCTTTGTCGCGAATCGCGCGCAGGTTCATGCCCGCGCCGTCGTCAGCAACTTCGACGACGACCTCGGCGCCTTCGCGATGCAACGCGACGTTGATGCGGCCCACTTCGGCTTTGCCCTTCGTGCGGCGCTCCTCGGGCGCTTCGATACCGTGCACCACAGCATTGCGCAGCATGTGTTCGAATGGCGGCAACATGCGCTCGAGCACTTGGCGGTCGAGCTCGCCCGACGCGCCCTCAATCGCGAGATCCGCACGCTTGCCCGTGTCGGAAGCCGCTTGGCGCACGATGCGCGATAACCGCTGCGTATGGCGCTGGAACGGCACCATGCGCGTGCGCATCAAGCCGTTCTGCAGTTCCGTAATCGTGCGCGCCTGCTGTTGCAACAGGTTGTTAGTGTCTTTGGTGAGCGTCTCCAGCAACTGCTGAATGCTCGCCACGTCATTCGCGGTTTCGGCGAGGGCCCGCGAATATTGCTGAATCGACGAATAGCGATCGAGTTCGAGCGGGTCAAAATCGCCGCGCGCGCCGCCCTCTTCCTCGTAGCGGTGCAGGATCTGCTTTTCGGTCTCGATTTCGAGTTTGCGCAACTGCTCTTTGAGGCGCGCGACGGTGCGCGACAGCTCGGACACGTTGAAATCGATCGAACCGATTTGCTGCTCCAAGCGCGCGCGCGAGATGCTCGCTTCGCCGGAACTATTCAGTAGCTGGTCGAGCAACTCGGCGTCGACGCGAGCCAACTCGGGGCGATCGGTCGGCGCAACGGGCTCACGACCCGGCGGCACCGGTGCGGGCGGCGCGAGCGCGGCCTCTGCGGCTGACGGTGTCGGCGCCGTCGCAACCCAGGTCGGCGTATCACCGCGATCCCGCGCGGTCACAACCGTCGCAGCCACTGCTGGCACGGGCTTACTAACCACTTCGACCGGCTTCGCGGGCGCTTCGATCTCCTCGATCGGTTCGCCCTCGGTGACCTCGAAACCTTCGATGCTGGGCGCCTCGAATGAATCGGCATTCGCCTCGACACTCGGCGCCTCAACCGCGCCGAGGAATGCGGGCGCTTCGACGACGATCGGCGGCGACTCGGGAGGCGCAGGTTGCGGTTCGGGCGC
>CAYUIT010000039.1:0-36847 GCA_964444835.1 uncultured Steroidobacteraceae bacterium | reverse complement strand
GATGCCGTGTACCTCGGCGCGCGGGAAGGCACGCGCCCATGGGACCGTGCTGTTTCCGATCGCACACCCCATGTCGAGGATCTTGCGCGGCTGATACTGCGGATACTTCTCGCGCAGAAATGTCACGAGTAGATCGCCGGTTGCGTTGTTGTACGGCCCGAGCGCACCTGCCATGTAGAGATTGATGCCGCAGTCATACACGGCACCTGCGGCCACGTCGTCGGCGGTGAAATCCGTGTGATACCCACCCGGTTGCAAATGAATGTCGACGGCCGTGTGATAGCGCGGGATCGCCAACTGAGGCTGCAAACGCAACGTGCCGCGCTGGCCGCGAATCTTACGCTTCGAAAGCTTCTGCGCCTGCTTCACGAGTCGCGGCAGATCGCGCTCCGTGGGTTCAATGACCGACTCCCACATCATTTCCTGACTACGGCGTTGCAGCGCACTCCAGAATTGGTAGTAGTCGTCACGCAGCATCGCGTCGCGTACTTCATGCTCGTTCGCCGGCGCTCGACCATGGGCGGCGCGGTACTGAGGCGCGACGCGGGCCTCATACACGGTGTAATTGCCCGGCATCACCTTGCCCGACAGATGACTGCGCAAGCTGACGACGAACGCTTGGCGCGCCCGATCGTCATGGCGTCGCGTCGGGATCATCTCGTGCTGAAACAACTCGGTCATGGACGTGCTCCCATAACAACGCTACGGCGCGCCTCAGTCTTGCGACTCTGCTTTGCCGCGCGCGAACAAACTCTCTCGATAGGCAACGAACGGCGCCAGCACCCGCTCGACGAGCGTCGTGCGCAACGCGGTACGCTCGCGCGCCGCGGTCTCATCGGGCCGATACCGATCGAAGCCGGCGCGATCCAAGTGGCCCGACGCCTCGAGCAGGCGTTCCAACGTATCGATCCGCTCGCGCGCGACCGCCAGTTCCTGCGTGACGGCGAGCAGCGCGGAATGCAATTGATCGATGGCCGGGTCATCGAAGTAGTACGGCCGTTGACCCTTCAACGGCGGGCGCGGAACCGATTCAGACATCGTCGTACTCCTGTCGGCCGGCGCAGGTGAGCGTCACGAACTGCGACAACTCAACGCCGAATCAACTCGATCCACTCGCCCGCGGAGCCGATGCAGACACGCGCGGGCCTACCATGGTACGGCGCTTGGGGCAGACGTTGTTCCGCAGAAATCCATGTGTCGATCGAGGCAGGGAATTCCTCGACACCAAAAGACACCATCGAGATCCCGGGCGGCAGCACCGCATTCGGTTCGATGTTACGCGGCAGCGTGCCGGGCGGCATGCCGTCCGCCTCGATGAACGATTGCCCGGACAAGGAAATCGCCGCGAGCGGATGTTTCGTCTCGGGCGGCAAGCCGTGCGCATTCGACAACACGGAGATCACGACGGGCATTTCCGCACCGGGCGTCGTGCCAAAGTGCTTGGCGTAGAACGCGTTCAGTTCAGCGACTGACGTGCCGCCCAGAATCACGATGAACGTGCGATCGACGAAGTGCTTCGCTTCGGGTGTATCGAATTCTGGCAGCCGCTCTTTGAAGCTCGTGAGATATAGCGATTCTTTTGCGGGGCCGAGCACTTGCATTGCGCGGATCTTGTCGCTGAACGACAGATCGGCGGGTGGGCCGATGATCTTGAAAGGTGAATCGGCCAAACGTGCCGCGACCGCATCGGTGTCTTGCACCATGAGCTCAGCCGCGTTCCAGCCAAAGTGCTTGAATGGCACGTAACTCGGTTGCGGCTTGCATTCGACGAACCGGATATAGGTCTGTCCCTCACCACCCGGCAACATCAATGCGAAGCGGTGCCCGACAAGCGCAGGGTTGCCCCACAGCGCCGCGTCGTTCGCGGTGAGTCGACCCGAATCAACTACCTCGTAGCCGAGGTAGAGCTTGTACACGTCGACCGAACGCTGCAGCTCGGCGACGGAAATCGTGACACACGAAATAGGGCCGAGCGTCGTCACGCGGCGCTCCGCAGCGATTCCAGGTACTGACGCACCGACGCAAGATCGACGACCTCGGCGTACTTCGCTTGTAAGTCGAACAAATTCGCCTCATGCGGTCCAGGCGCGCGATCGCCCACTGCATCGCGCACGACCACGGGCACAAAGCCATGTTGGCAAGCATCGACCGTGCTGGCGCGAACACAGCCGCTCGTCGACAGCCCTGCGATCAGCACGGTATCGACGCCGAGCGCGGTCATGGTCGAGGCGAGTGACGTGCCGAAGAACGCGCTGGCGTACTGCTTGGAGATCACCGTCTCGCCGTCGATCGGCTCAAGGCCGGGCGCAAACGCCGCCAAGTCAGGATGCGCGCCGGCCTCGAAGCACCGCAGCGCTGGAACTTTGCGGAAAAAGACGCCGCCATCGCGGCCGCCCTTTTGATACACGACGTTGGTGTGAATCACGGGAATGCCTGCACGCCGCGCAGCGGCCAGCAACTGCTCGCAGCCCGCGCGCGCAGCCTCCACGCCGGCGTACAGCGGCGAAGTCTTGACCAAATACGCTTGCACGAAATCGATGACGAGCAGGGCAGGCCGGCGCCCCCACGCAAGCGAGTGGCCAAAGCCGCCCCGGCGATAGTTATCTTGCAGTGATTCGCTCATGGTCAGATGACCTTTGCGGCACGGAGGGCTGTAAGCCGTGCTGCGTCCAGACCTAACAACCCACCGTAGATCTCATCGTTGTGTTGGCCAAGCTCAGGGGCCGGTGCGCGAATCGATCCCGGCGTTTGCGAGAGCTTGGGCGCCACGTTCTGCATCTTGAGATCGCCAAAATACGGGTGCTTAGTCGTCACGATCGCCTCGCGCGCCTTGAAGTGTGGGTCTTCCAGCATCTCGGGCGCTCGATAGATCTGGCCAGCCGGCACACCGTACGAGTCCATCAACTTCAGCACGTCTTTGGTTGTTAGTGTCGACGTCCAGGCGCCCACTTTCTCGTCGAGTTCCTTTTGATTGGCGCCGCGCGCTTGGTGGTTGATGTAGCGCGTATCCTTGGCCATCTCGGGCTTGCCCATGGCCTCGCACAAGCGCGCAAATACCGTGTCTTGATTGGCGGCGATCAGCACCAGGCCATCGTTCGTGGGATACACGTTTGACGGCGCAACGTTTGGCAGAATGGCGCCGGTGCGCTCGCGGATATAGCCCGTCTTGTCGTACTCCGTAACGAGCGACTCCATCATGTTGAGCACGGCCTCGTAAATCGCCGAATCGACGACCTGGCCACGCCCGGTTTTTTCGCGGTAGTGGAGCGCGGACAGCGCGCCGATGGCCGCGTGCACGGCGGCCAATTCATCGCCGATGCTGATCCCCATGCGCGAGGGTGGCGTCGACGGATCGCCGACGACATAACGCAAGCCGCCCATCGCTTCCCCGATTGCACCGAACCCCGCTTGGTGCGAATACGGCCCGGTTTGCCCGAACCCTGAGACGCGAATCATGATGATGCGCGGGTTGATCTTCGCGAGATCCTCGTAGCCGCAGCCCCATTTTTCCATCGTGCCCGGGCGAAAATTCTCGAGCACGAAATCGGCTTTCTTGACGAGCTCTTTCAGCAAGTTTTGCCCTTCGGCCTGCCGCATATCGAGCGTGATCGCCTTTTTGTTGCGCCCGACCACAGGCCACCATAGCGACGGCTCGCCCGCCTTCTGGCGTCCCCAGGCTCGCATCGGATCGCCCTGATTCGGAGGTTCGATTTTGATGATCTCGGCGCCCATGTCGCCCAGAATTTGGCCACAGAACGGGCCCGCGAGCAGCGTGCCAAGCTCGAGCACGCGCAAGTCGGCGAGTGGACCATTCTTGAAGTTTGGATCGGCGGCGGACATGCAAATTCCTCTACGAGTTCTAGGTTACGTCAGGTCGTGGGTTTGTACCGGCAGCCTGCGGAGCGGTCAAGAAAAGTAAGGCGCTCTGGCCGCGCCCAATGCCACCGACATTTCGGTAAGATCAGCGCTACCCCAGAGCGACCAATTGTCCGGACAGGTGCTGAGATGGCGCGTAGCGTGGAAATCGTCGAAGTCGGACCGCGTGACGGTTTGCAGAGCGAACCGGGCGTGATGGCGACAGCGACCAAGGTCGAGTTCATCAATCGCCTGATCGCCGCCGGCGTGCGCCGCGTCGAAGTGACATCGTTCGTCAACCCGAAGAAGGTGCCGCAGATGGCCGACGCCGAGGCGGTGCTGGCGTCGCTCCACAAGCGGGCGGATGTGCACTACGTCGGCCTCGTTCTGAATCGCAAAGGTTTCGATCGCGCGCTCGCCGCGGGTTGCAATGAAATCGGTATGGCGGTTGTGGCTTCCGATACGTTCAACCGCCGTAACCAGGGCGTCAGCACCGAGGAGTCGATCTCGGCATGGCTTGAGATCGCGGCAGCGGCGCACGCGGCAGGCATTCGTCCCCAAGTGACCGTGTCGGCCGCTTTTGGATGCCCGTTTGAAGGCGAGGTGCCCGTCGCGCGCGTCGTCGATATCGTCAAACGTGTTGCGGAAGGGCGTCCGCATGAAATCGCGCTGGCCGACACGATCGGCGTGGGCGTGCCTGGCCAAGTCACGGAGCTGCTGGCGCGCGTGCGTGAGGCGGTGCCCGGGATGCGGTGGCGCTGCCATTTCCACAACACGCGCAACACCGGTATTGCGAATGCCTACGCTGCCGTTGAGGCGGGCGTTGCCGCACTCGATGCGAGCACCGGAGGCATTGGCGGGTGCCCCTTTGCGCCTGCTGCCACCGGCAATATCCCGACGGAAGACCTCGTGTACATGCTCCATCGCATGGGTGTGAGCACCGGAATCGATCTCGATGCACTCATTGCGACCGGCCAGTGGTTACAAGAAGCGCTCGGTCGTCCAGTACCTGGGATGCTCATCAAGGCCGGAAGCTTCCCGCGGCCTGCGCAACAGGCGGCCTAACAGATCGGCTGCAATTGCACGTGTGCCTGCAAACTCGGATACTTCGAAGCTCTCGCACGAGCCCAGTGGTTCAACCAGAATTCCTCGTATAAGCGTCAAGCGAATCTCCAGGAGAACGCATGTCATATCGTTTGGGTGTTGATGTCGGCGGCACATTCACGGATCTGCTGCTCGTCAATGAAAAGAGCGGCGGCACATGGTCGGCGAAAGTGCCGAGCACGCCGGCAGACCAATCCATCGGTGTTTTGAACGGCATTGCTCGCGTTTGCGACAAAGCCGGTATCAAGCCGTCGGAAATCGATCACGTGATGCACGGCACGACCGTCGCAACCAACACGGTATTGACGAGCACTGGCGCCAAGTGCGGCCTCGTCACCACGAAGGGCTACAAGCAAGTGCTGCAGATTGCTCGCTCGTTCGTTCCGGGCGGACTCGGTGGCTGGGTGATTTATAACAAGTCCCTGCCGATGGCACCGCTGTCGTGCACGATCGAGGCTGACGAGCGCGTGAGCGCCAAGGGCGACGTGGTAACACCGCTCAACGAGGCCGCGCTGCGCGACAGCTTGCGCGCGCTCAAGTCGCAGAACATCGAGGCGCTGACGGTCTCGCTGATCAACTCGTTTGCTAACGACTCGCACGAGAAACGCATCAAGGCGATCGCGCAAGAAGAACTGCCGGGCATTCCAGTGTCGCTGTCTTCTGAGGTCGTGCCGGAGATGCAGGAGTACGAGCGCACGGTAACCACCGTCGCAAATTCCTACGTGCGGCCCCGTGTGGCGAAGTACGTCAAGAATTTGAAGGAGAAGGTCGAGCAGAAGGCGGAAAGCGTCAAGCTGCACATCCTGCGGTCCGATGGCGGTTTGGCCTCGGCCACGTCCTCGGAACAATTCCCCGTCAACCTGCTGATGTCGGGCCCGGCGGGTGGCGTGACGGGCGCACTCTGGGTGGCGATGCAATCCGGGTTTCCGAATCTGCTCACGGTCGACGTCGGCGGCACGTCAACGGACGTTGCGCTCATTCAGAACGGCGAAGCGCGCCTGCGGCGTGAAACTACTGTTGGCGACGTGACGGTGCGTGCATCGTCCGTCGACATTCGCACGGTCGGTGCCGGTGGCGGCTCGATCGCTCACGTGCCAGAGCTCACCAAGGCGCTGCGCGTTGGTCCGCAATCGGCAGGTGCCGCACCGGGCCCCGCGGCATACGACAAGGGCGGCACCGAGCCCACGGTAACGGATGCGAACATCGTGCTCGGCTATTTGCCTGAAATGCAAAAGCTGGGTGGCGACATGGTCCTGAAGCGCGACCTGTCGGCGAAGGCTGTACAAAAAATCGCGGACGCACTGAAGCTGTCGCTGAAGGACGCGGCGCTCGGCATCTATAACATCGTCAACGAAAACATGGTCGGCGCGCTCCGCTTGGTATCGGTCGAGCAGGGCTACGATCCGCGCGACTACGCCCTCATCGCGTTCGGTGGCGCGGGCCCTTTGCACGCGAACGCGCTGTCGCGATTGTTAGGCTCTTGGCCCTCGATCATTCCGCCCGGCCCAGGTGTGTTGTGCGCGCTCGGCGATGCTACGACGGCGGTGCGTGACGAACGCTCACGCACGTACGTGCGCAAGTTCTCGGAAGTCACCTCGAAGGAAGTGGGCGGCATTCTGAAGGACCTCGCAGCGGAAGCGGCCAAAGGACTCGAGAAGGAAGGTGTCACGAAGGCAGAGATGCGCACCAACTTCGAAGTCGACGTTCGGTACCACGGTCAGGGCTTGCGTCTGACGGTGCAGGTCGACATGAAGGACTTTGAGAAGCGCGGGCTGAAGGCGCTCTCCGACAAATTCGACGAAGAGCACAAGCGCTTGTTTACCTTTGCGCTGCAACTCGAGCACGAACTGGTGAGCTTGCGGGCCGCTGTGCAAGGCAAGGGCATCAGCGTCAAGCGGCCGGTGGTCCCGAAGGGCACCGCCGATCCCAAAGCGGCCGTGGTCGGCAAGCAGTCGTCCTACATGGACGGCAAGAGCGTCACGGCAACGGTTTACGACCGCTCGAAGCTCAAGGCGGGCAACAAGATCAAGGGGCCCGCGATCGTCATGGAGATGGATTCCACGTCCGTCATCCTGCCGAAGCACTACGGCCTCGTCGACAAGGTGGGTTGCATCCTGATTTATCCGGATGGCTACAAGACCGCCACCTCGACCGTCAAGAAGCGCAAGTAAGACCGCACTCACTTAAAGGACATTCACATGCCAGCCAAAATCATTCTGCGCAACAAGAAGCCCTTCAAGAAGGTGAAGGTCGATACCGTCACGATCGACATCATCGAAAGCGCGCTGCGCAATGCGCGCTACGAGATGGATACCGTGTTGTTCCGAACGGCGATGTCGCCGGGTATTCGCGAGCAGCACGACGAATTCCCGATGATTGCGAACGTCGAAGGCAAGATGGTCGTCGGCCAGTTCGGCTCGTTCATCTGGGGCTTCATGCAAGGCTACGATGGCACGATCGAAGAGGGCGACATCTTCCTCACGAACGATCCGTACTCGGTGAACGGCGCCATCAGTCATGCTAACGACTGGTTGATGCTGATGCCGATCTTCAAGGGCGGCCGCATCATCGCGTGGTCGGCAATGTTCGGTCACATGACGGACGTCGGCGGCAAAGTGCCGGGCTCATTGCCCACGGACGCACGACAGATCTACGAAGAGGGCGTCATTTGCCCGCCGATCAAGATCTACAAGGGCGACGCGAAGGGCAAGAGCCATCTGCAGGAAGACGTGCTGAAGATCATTCTGCACAACTGCCGCCTGCCGCACTGGAACCTGTCGGACTTCAACGCCATCGTCGCGGCGCTGCGCACCGCGGGCAACCGCTGCGTCGAGATCGCCGAGCGCTTCGGCGACGACGTGTTCTACTCGGCGATGGACGCCATGCTCGAGCGCAACAAGCGCGCGATGCGCGAGCTGATCCGCCGCACGGTGCCCGAGAAGAAGCAGTACTTCGAAGACTACATCTGCGACGACGGCCTCAACATGGGCCCGTATCGCATCAAGTGCTCGATGTGGCGCGAGGGTGACAAGTGCATCTTCGACTTCGCGGGTACGGACCCGCAGTCCATGTCCTCGATCAACTTCCTGTTGAACGAGGAGATGTTCAAGATGTTCGCGGGCATCTACATGATCATGGTGTTCGACCCGCAGATCCTGTTCAACGACGGCTTCTATGACCTCATGGAAGTGCGCATCCCGGCCGGCTCGCTGCTGAAGCCGCTGAAGCCGGCCGCGTTGTCGTGCCGCACGCATGCGCTGGGTCGCATCTTCGACATCCTGGGCGGCTTGCTGGGCCAGGGCAATCCGGACTTCATGTGCGCCGCCGGCTTCTCGGACAGCCCGCACTTCATGTACTCGGGCTACGACAAGAACGGCGAGTGGTACCAGCTGTACCAGATCACCTTCGGCGGCATTCCGGGCAAGCCGTTCGGCGACGGCCCGGACGGTCACTCGCTGTGGCCCTCGTTCACGAACGTGCCGAACGAGTTCCTCGAGAGCTACTTCCCGCTGCGCATCGACATCTACGAAACGATCGTCGACACGGGCGGCGCCGGCAAGCATCGCGGCGGCAATGGCTTGCGGATCGGCTATCGCTTCCTCGAGCCGGGCGAGATCTCCATCCATGACGATCGCTGGCTCACGTATCCGTGGGGCGCCAACGGCGGCGAACCCGGCGCGCGCTCGAAGAAGACGCTGGTTCGCAAAGACGGCTCGCAAGAGTTGTTAGTATCGAAGATCGATCACATCAAGGTTGAGGCGGGCGATCTGCTGCTAGCCGACACTTGGGGTGGCGGCGGTTGGGGCGACCCGCTCGAGCGCGAAACGGCGAAAGTCGCATTCGATGTCGCGGCTGGCTTGGTGTCGGTGGAAGGTGCTCGTCGTTACGGCGTCGTCATCAAAGATGGCGCTGTCGACGAGGCCGCAACGGCAGCGCTCCGCAAAGAGATTGCCGCGAAGCGCGGGCCCAAGAAGGTGTTTGCCCGCGGCTTCGATACCATCGAAGAGCTCAAGGCGCGCTGCAAGGCCGAGACAGGTCTCGAGCCGCCGGCTGCGCCACAGTTCACGAAGTGGGCCAGTAAGGCTGCCGAAGCGATGACCCAGAAGTCCAAAGGGAAGGGCACTAAAGCCGCTTGAGATCGCTGACGCTGTGATGTGCTAAAAGGACGGCCGAGGCAGGCGACTGCTTCGGCCGTTTTTCATTGAGGTGAATCGATGTCGGATAAGTACAGCTCCGTCGGTTACGGCGGCATTGCAATCGAGGCTGGAAAGCGGCCAGCCATTTTGGTCGTCGACCTGCAAACCGCCTTCACGGATCCCCGCTACGCGCTGGGCGGCCTGCCTATGATTCACGCCGCAACCGACCGCACGGCTGCGCTGCTGAAGGTCGCGCGCGCCAAAGGCGTGCCGGTCGCGAAGTGCTACACGGCTTATGAGAGCGAGAAGGACATGCCGCTGTGGAAGATCCCAGCGGTTCGCAACGAATTTCGCTACGGGCATCCGTGCACGGCGATCGATCCGCGAGTGCACGATGCGAGCTACGACTTCACCTTTTGCAAGACCGGGCCGTCGATCTTCTTTCAGACTCCCCTCACCACGTTCCTCCACCGCAATCAAGTCGATACCGTCATCGTGACGGGCTGCACGACGAGCGGCTGCGTACGAGCGTCGATCGTCGACGCCTTCTCGTGGGGCTATCGTGTATTGGTCGCTGAGGACTGCTGTGGCGACGCGGACGAGGGTCCGCACCGCGACAACTTGCGCGACGTGGGTCGGCGTTACGCGGAGGTGATGTCCGCTTCGCAGGTCGAGCGCTACCTACAAGCAGGGTCGTAGGCGCCCCGCTGCAGCAGATGTCCACGCTTTCTCGCCATGGTTTCGTTGGCTCTCTGCTCGCCGTGTATGCCATCGTCTGGGTTGGGCTCGCAATTGCGCCACTGCACCGCGACGATTGGCTGCTTGAAAACGCGCTCGTTGTGCTGGGTCTTGCGGTTCTCGCCGCGACGTATCGCAAGTTCCCGATGTCACGCATCTCGTACACGTGCCTTTTTCTGTTCTTGCTGCTGCATGCCGTCGGGGCTCACTACACGTACGCCGAAGTGCCATACGAGACCTGGTCGCGTGATTGGTTCGGCACGTCAATCAATGAAGCGTTCGGCTGGGAACGTAATCACTTCGACCGGCTCGTGCATTTCTCCTATGGTCTGCTGCTGGCCTATCCCATTCGCGAAGTTTTCGTACGTGTCGCGAACGTGCACGGCTTTTGGGGTTACTTTCTGCCGCTCGATTTAACGATGTCGACGTCGATGCTTTACGAACTCATTGAGTGGGGTGCCGCCGAGGTGTTTGGCGGCGATCTCGGAGTCGCATTTCTGGGTACACAAGGCGACGTCTGGGACGCGCATAAAGACATGGCGCTCGCGAGCCTTGGCGCGTTGATCACGATGGCAATCGCCGCCGCAATCAACGCAGCCTATCAGCGCGACTTCGCGCGCGAGTGGGCCGAGAGCTTGCGTGTGAAACGCGCCAAACCTCTCGGCGAGGAGCCCACCTAGTTCTTCGCGAGCCAGTCGAACAGCGTGTTCGCAAAGCGAATCTTCTGCTCCTTGCCCGCGACCACGTGGGCCACGTCCTCCCAGAGCAAGCCCGTTGCGCCCGGAATTGCCTTCTCGATGGGAATGGTGGTGCGCGGGCTCGTGACCTGATCAAGGCCGGCATGAATGATCAGGCTCGGACACTTCACGCGGTGCAGACGCGCGCTCGCACTATAGCTGACGCAGGCATCGACAAAGCGCGAATGTGCCGGGAACTTGCCGTTCAGTTCCTTCCAACCGCCCTCGGGTCCTAACAACTTTGATTTGTTCTCGTTGTAGTACTCGGGCGTAAACGACAACAGCGTGACGGCTTTCTGGAACTCGAAGAAGCCGCACTTCTCGTGAATCCAGCGGAACATCTCCAGTTGATCGCGTAAAAAATCGTCGACTTCGCACCACGCGCCCATGTTGAGCATACTGCGGGCGAGGTCAGGGCGCTGCATGGCAATTTCCTGGCACACACAAGCGCCGATACCGACGAGACCGACGAGATGCACGTTCTTGAGTCCGAGGTGATCGAGGAGCCCGATGGCATCCGCCGCGTGCAACGCCATCGTTGCAGGCACACTCGCGTCATCATCGGAGTCGCAGATGCCGCGATAGTCGAACAGAATGACCTGGTAGCGATCCGTCAAACCGCGCGCAAGGTGGTGATGGTTCGAGTGTGCGAACGTACCCCACCCGCCCATACACAGCACAGGGTCGCCCTGGCCGAGCACTTCGTAGTACATGTTGTGATTGTTGATGCGAGCAATGGGCATGAGGATCTCCGGAAGAATCAGAACGGTTTGGTAACGCCCAGAAAGGCGATGACGATGAGCAGGGCATACAACGCGAGCACATAGCGAATCGCGCCGTTGATACTGGTAGTGATCGCGTCTTCAATCGGCGGCGTACTGCCTTCGTGGGCCAAGCGCACAAACGCGGGCACGACGGGTCGGAATGCAAAATCGATCCCGATCCCGAGTGCGAAAATGGCGCCAAACAACAGCACCTTGGCAGCAAGCCAGCCGGCCGGGAACGGACCCTCGCCGACGAACGACCATCCGGCAACGGCGAGTAGTGCCGCACCCGCGACACCTTGAAACAGGAGATGCACACGGTTCAACTGCTCACCGCGCGGTGTGCCCTGAGTTTTGCCGAGCGCGACGAGCAAGCCAATCCATGCAAACGAAACGAGCCAGACGCCGATGAACAGGCCACTGGGTACATGGATGTAGCCGCCGCTGTGACTCAAGTGCAGGCCCACGGGAAACATCAACGCAAAACAGACACGCGGCGTCGTGTCGATCAACATCGCCATCTTCAAGGCGAAGGCGCGCTCGGCAAACGAGTAGGTCGAGTGCCGTGCAGCACGTGCCAGGAGCAGCACGCCGAGATCAGCGCCGAGCCAATACACGAACAGTAGAATATGGGCGAATGCCCACAGTGAGTATTCCGTCATCCGCAGAAGAGCATAGCCAAATGTCCGTACAAAGTCCTCCCATTCGAGCGCGCGGCTCAAGCGCGTACGCGTCGGTTCAATGATCGACCTGTACGACTTTTGGAGGTGGAGCCATGTGGTGCTGTTCGCCATCTGGCTGGGCAGCGATCTCGCATCCGCGTGGGTGGCGCGCGCCATCTGCGCCCCAACACTCGCCGGCAACGCCCGCGCGCTCGCCGCGAAACTGGGGCAATCGCTTGAGCAATGGTCGCACTACTGCCTTGTCTTGATGCTGCCAGTGGGCTACGCGCTGGCCCGGGCGATCGACACCGTTCGCGTGCCCGACGCGGTGTTCGCCGTGTTATGGATCGTCACAGCCCTGTGGCTGCTGCTTATCTTCGCGATTCGACGTTGGGAGGGCAGCCGGACGGGTACTCTGTTGCGCCGCCTCGACATTGCGTGGCGCTGCGTGCTCGTTTTCGGTTTAGCCTGGGACGCGTGGCAAGGTTTGCGTGGCATGGGGCACATCCATGCACAGTTCGTCGCCGCGAAATTTGCGCTGCTCGCGTTCATCCTCGCTTGTAGCATCGCAATTTGCGTGCTCTCCGGCCCACTGCAGAACGCGTTGCAGCGCCTCGGCGCGGCAGACTCTTCGCACGATCTCGAGCGTCAATTGCGCGCTCGATGGGCACGTCTCGGGCCGCTCAAACTGGCGATTTGGATCGCGCTGCTCGCGGCGGCATACCTGGGTATCGCGAAGCCGACCTTCGATTCTGCAGTCTAGGCTGGCACCCGCATCCCGCGTTGCACTGCTGGCCTGGCGCCGACGAGCGCAGCCCAGCGCGCCAGGTGGGGGTATGCGTCGAGATTTCCGGGATACCGCTTGGCCGATACGGCAGCAACCGGGTAGGCGATGATGTCGGCAATCGTGTAAGCATCGCCCGCGAGATAGGGCGTTCGAGCTAACTGCTGCTCGAGCGGTTGCAACATTCGAGTGCACAGTTTGTTGTAGAACTCAATCGGCCAGGGCTGCTTGTCGGGAGCGAGCACGTTGAAGACGAACTGCCCGCTATAGGCTGGTGCCACATCGCTCGAGATGATCCCTAACCACTCGAACACGCTGGCGCGCTCGCGTGGCGCTCGAGGCAACAATTGCCCGGACTTTTCCGCGAGATAGATGAGGATCGCCATAGACCCGTAGACCACGAGGGGCTTGCCAGCAGCATCGTGCGACTCGTGATCGACGATGACCGGCAAGCGACCGACGGGATTCAGCGCGAGAAAGTCGGGCGAAAGATTCTGCCCGCGAGTGAGATCGTAAGGCAGCGCACGATACGGCGCACCGATCTCCTCGAGCATGATGGAGGCCTTGTAGCCATTGGCGGTCGCAACCGTGTGCAAATCGATCATGCCGTGCGCTTCCTCGTGAACAAGTGATTAGTGGGGGCGGATCGCGAGCGGCAGCTCCGCGAGTCGCTCAGCAAGGGGATAATGAGCCTCTGCCTGCAGCGCGCGCGCGGCGCGCGAGCCTGCTTTGAGCAGTTCGGCAACCGCGATTTGCAGCCGATTGGCATCGAGCGCTGGCTCGCCTGGCCGGATGCTGGCACGCGAATGGTCGAATGGTGGCGACCACAGCGCTTGCGCGCGTACGAAAAACCACGCCGCGAAAAGATGCGCGCCATCGAGACGCGGCTGTAAATCGTGCGCGAACCGCACCAACCACTCTGCGAATTTTGGGTGTCGCGACCAATCGGGCGAGTGAACTCTGACGGCCCGCACGCGCTGCGGCTGGCGACGCGCAAACTCTACTGCGACACAGGCTCCGAAGCCGTCCGCCACGAGATCAACTTCGCTGAGACCTAACGACTGAACCACCGCCTCGACGAGCGAGGCACTGCTCTCAATGCTGAGCGCATCGTCGAGACCTGGATCCGTCTCGCCAAATCCTGGCAAGTCGATCGCAATGACAGGCTGTGCACCGATCTGCGACTGCATGCGACTCGCAGCAATCGCCGCAGACTCGGTTGCGCCGTGCAGTGCGAGGCACGGCCGGCCCGAGCCCGCTGTGTACATACGCGCGTGCAGCTGCAAACCCGCCGCATCCAAAAACTGCGAGTGCCAGCGCGCAACGCTTGCCGATGGCGCGGTCACAACAGTCGGCGCTGAGTCACCGCCGTAGCGCGCCCGCACGGCCGCAGCAATACCGTGGATGCGCTCAGCCATCGTGCCGCCGAGCGGCAGCACCGTGAAGTTGTTCGGGAGACCTGCGTCGATCAGAGCGTCGGTGATCCGAACCGCGATGCTGCCAGCCCAGCGCGGCAACAAGGCAGGCACTGTCACGGCTTGCGCCGCCGCCGCACGCTCATTCCGAAAGGCCGCACGATAGCCCCAGTCATAGCGCGTCCCCGCGCGTAGATACTCCAGCAAAAACTGCTGCATGAAGGACAGAGGCGGCAGGTCGCCCGCGATGCGGTGCTTGGCCGAGGGAACGCTCCACGGGAAGAACACATTCAACTCTCGCACCATGTGCCAGTACGTTGCCAAATGCGCACCGTCGAGGCGTGGCGTGACGTCCGGGAAGTAGTCCCGCAGAATCTCTTCACACTCCTCGGCCCCGATATGGCCCGCCGTATCGGCGACAAGAAGCGCGACGCGCTCCGGATAACGCTTCGAGAACTCGATCGCGATCTGCGCACCCGTCGCAGCACCGTACAAGCACACGCGCGGCAGTCTGAGTCGATCAAGCGCTTGCGCCAGCAGTGGTAGGTAGGGCTGCAAATTCTCCGGACGACTGTCGAGACCGTCGGAGAGCCCATAGCCGGGTGTGTCGAGTGCATAGACGCGAAAGTGTCGTGCCAGCTCTGTCGCCATCGGCGTGAGCACGGCTGACGATAGTGGCGAGGGATGCAGCATCACGATGGGTGCACCGTCGCCGGCGAACCGGTAGTGAACTTGACGACCAGCGATATCGAGGAAGGCGCGCCGCATGGACTCTTTCTGGCTATGATCGCGCTGAGGTTAGCGCAATCCCAACGCGCGAGGAGCTTTGCCTTGGCCAAGTCCACACGTCGATCACGTACTGCAGTTCCCTCCGCGCTGGTCACGCCGCTCAAGCGCACCGCGATCATCGTGCGCGATCTGGAACGATCGCTGGCGTTCTACCAAGGCGTCCTGGGCATGACGGTATGGGTTGAGGGCCGCGCCGGCGCGGAGCTTCCCGCCATGTATCAACTGCTGGGCATGCCGCCATGCGACACGCGCTGGGTGATTCTGCAAGCACACGGTGTCGACTTCGGCATGGTGGGGCTGTTCGAGCTGACGAATCCAGCGCCCACCGATGACACACACCCGAACATCGATCGGGCGAATCGTGGCGAGGCTTGTTTGGTGTTTCACACGGTCGACGTACAGCGCGTCTACGAGGAGGCGCGTGCGCTGGGCCTCACCGTGTTGTGCCCGCCGACACGACTCGAGATTCCGTCGCACGGCGTGGTCTCACAAGAAATGACCCTGCGCGACCCGAATGGCGTGCTGTGCAACTTCATTCAGAATCTCGTGCCGGGCAAGCTGGGCTTGTCGAACCAGTTCCCTTGGGTGCGCCGTTCGAAGCCGAAGCCGCGCAAGCCAGCCAAGCGCGCGCTCAAGACGAAGCGCCGTAGCGCGGCAAAACGGGTGCGTCGATCGGGACGATAGTTGCCTTCAGTTCGGTGAAGAAGTCGACGCTCGACGCGGGACCGTCGCGACCAATGCCCGATTCGCGATAGCCCCCGAAGGGCGCGCGCAATTCGCGCATCATGGGCGTGTTCACCCACACAGTGCCTGCACGGATCTCGCGCGAGCAGCGCATCACGGTGTGCAAGTCGTCCGACCACACATAGCTGACAAGCCCGAATTTCGATGCATTCGCAATCCGGATGGCGTCGTCGAGCGTCTTGAATGTCAGGAACGTGGCAAAGGGGCCGAAGATCTCTTCCTGGCAAATGCGCGAATCGTTACTCGTCGCGAGCACGGCCGTCGGCTCCATGAAGAAACCGCGTGGGAACGCCGCCGAGCGCCGTCCACCGACTAACAACTTGGCACCGTCTCGTTCAGCAACTTCAACGTATGCCTCGACGCGCTCCAAATGTGCCTTGAAGGCGAGGGGACCCACCTCGGTCGTCGCCAACAGGGGGTCGCCAAGTCGAATGCGTTTGGCACGCTCGACGAAGCGTTCGATAAACGCTGGCGCAATCTGCTCGTGCAACAAGATTCGCGATCCTGCGAGACACTGCTGACCGTTGTTGCCGAAGATTCCGGCCAGTGCACCATCCAGCGCGCGATCGATACTCGCGGAGTCGAAGATGATGTTGGCCGACTTGCCGCCTAACTCGAGCGCGATGGGCTTGAGATTTTTGCCGGCGGTCGCGGCAATCGCGCGCCCGGTGGCAGTGCCACCGGTGAAGCCCACCATGTCGATGTCGGGATGGCTCACAAGAGCGTTACCGGTGACAGGGCCGCGCCCATTCACGAGATTGACGACCCCGCGAGGCAACCCGGCCTCATGGAAAATCTCGACCATGCGGCGCATCGACAGCGGCGTGTATTCCGATGGCTTCAAGACACAGGTGTTGCCCCATGGAATACAGGTCGCAACGCGCATCGATGCCAGTGCGAGCGGCGCGTTCCACGGTGCGATGAGCGCGGCGACTCCTTTGGCTTCACGCGTGACGTAGGTGAGATAGCCTTTGGTCTGCGTGTACGTCTCACCATGCACAGCGCTCGCGACTTCGGCGAAGAACTCGAAGTTGCGCGCCATGCGTTGCACATGTCCGCGAACACTGTGCAGCGGCAACCCCACATTGACGCACTCGAGGTACGCGAGTTCCTCGGCATGCTTTCGCAAGCGATCACGGATCGCGTACAGAATGTCCTTGCGCTCGTTGATGTCCATGCGCGGCCACGGTCCGTGGTCGAAGGCTTCACGGGCCGCGCGCACTGCGGCATCGACCTCTGCCGGATCGGCCTCGCGTAAGCGGCTAATCTCAGCTTCCGTCGTGGGGTTGATGATCGGCAGATCTTCGCCGTCCGTACGCAGCGGCACGGACTCACCGTCGATAAAGCTCGTGACGTGCGGATTAATTGTGTGTGGCGCAGGCGCAAGTGCAGTGGTCATCGGGCATCCCAATGGCAGAAACAGCGGAACTCTGCGTGCGCGATCTGGCTAGGCGAGGGTGCTCGGCTTACTCAGCATGCACACGAACCACGGCAGTGTACCTGCCGCCGCCGGCAAATGACCGACATACACGTGCTCGGCCGGAATGTCAGCGAGGCGTGCGTCCTCTGCGAGGTCGGCGTTGGCGTAAACCTCCCAGTACGGCTCATTGTTGTTGCGGGTGTCCCAGGAGTACTCAAACTTTTGAAACTCCGTGAGCCCTTGAAACCGCAATGGCACATCTTGGTGAACCGCCACACCGCCCGGCGCCAATAGACGCCAGGTTTCGCGCAACATGCCGCGGCGGGTCGCCTCGGGGATCTCGTGCATCATGTTGTGCGAGACGATCAAGTCGAACGAGCTCGCAGCGAACCGCGTGTGAGCTGCGTCCATTTGATGGAAGTGCACGCGAGCGCCTAACGACTCGGCGCGCGCGTGCGCGTATCGCAAGATCGCGGGCGCTACGTCGATGGCATGCACCTCGGCGTCAGGAAACGCGAGCGCATAGGGCACAGTCGAGGAGCCCGCCGAGCAGCCCATGTCGAGGATGCGTTTCGGCTGCAGCATTGGATAGCGCTCTTTGAGAAAGCGTTGCACATGGGCGGCCTTGCTGTCGCTGCGCGAGATCCCTTGGCCGAACGCGTAGAGATTGCCGCCGACCTCATAGAAGGCACCCGCGGCCACGTCGCTCGGGCCGCGGTCGAGCAGATAGCCGCCGGTCTGCAAATGGATATCCAGATTAGCAACGCCGCGCGGCGCATGCACCGTGGGGTCGAGGTGCAGGCTGCCACCGGCCGGACGTGACGTGCTCAGCCTGTCAAACTCGCGGCTCAACCGCTCGCTGTCGCGAAACACGGTGTCAGCCAACGCGCTCCACATCAACTCTTGCGCCGAGCGATGCAAGCTCGACCACGCACGGTACGCAGGATGCGCATACATGCTGGCGCGAATCGCCTCGCGAGACGTGGGTGCGGTACCGGTCGTACGCGCGTGGGCCGGCGCGACGACCGACTCGAACAGTTGTTTGTTCGTCGCGCGCAGCGTGCGATTCAGTCCTTGCTTGAGGGCCACGACGAACTCCTGCCGCGCGTGCTCGTCGTGCGCGGCGTGCGGCAGCAGTTCGTGTTGCGCGTTACGACTCACGTCGCGTGGCCTCCCAATCAGAACTTGTAGTTAGCCGTCACGCCGAACTGCCGTTGGCGTGGCAGCGTGATCGCAAAACCGCGCGGAGTGATACCGCCGAACGTCGGCACATAGTTCGTGGGCGTGATACCCGCCGTATCGATATAGCGCAAGGCATCGGCCGCCGTGCGATCGTCGAAGATGTTTTTGCCCCAGAACGTGACGTCCCACGATTCGCCATTCAAGCCAAAGCGGAGGCCGAACTTGGCCGCCGAGCCGGTTTCAGCGAGATTGTCGAGCTGCACCCACTTCGAACCTTCGTACGTGAGGTCGGCACCCACTGACCAGCCGAGGCCGCTGGCAAATTTCCCCGTGTATTTAGTGACAATCGCACCTTGCAACCGCGGCGCACGCGGTGTTTCTTGGCCCGCGAGATTGCCATCGGTATTAAGCACGTTTAGGTTGATCGCCGCGCAACTCGGTGACGTCACCGGAATGGCGGCCGCAGGCGGAGTCACGACGGCGGGAATGCCGTCGCTGCAGAACACGCGCGGATTGCCCGCCGCATTCAAAAACACCGTACCCGGCAACGTGCCGGGCGCGGCTAACAACCGCGCGCGCGCCTCCGCGGCGCTCGCCGTCGGCGGAACGCTCGTGAACAGATCTGCTTGGTCGATGTTGACGCCTTGCGTGACCTCAGGATCGTTGAGACCGATATTGAATTGCAGATCCCAGTTCTCGGTGAGGAGGGCGTTGATGCTGAGCTCAATACCCTTGATCTCGGTGGCGCCGATATTGGAGATCACCGAATTCAGCGTCTGCTGGCCCGTCGTGGCGTTCGTGAGGACCACGTTAGTCGTAAGCTGTTGATTGGTCAGATCGCTGTAGTACGCCGCGATATCCGCCTGAATCCGGCCGTTCAACCAACGCGTCTTGGCCCCAATCTCGTAGCTCTTGACCTCTTCTTCGTCAGCCGCCACGGGAAAGCCACTCGAAATCGCTGCCCCGGTGTTGAATGCCGCGGGCTTAGTGCCTTTCGCGGCATTCGCGTAATAGGCCACCGCATCGCTTGGCTTGTAGCGCAAAGTGATACGCGGCGTCGTGCTGGTAGCCTTCACCTCGAAACTCGACGTGGTGCCACCGCCGGGCAGTGCAAAGCTCAACGGGGCATAGGTCAGCGGGCTGTACGGCAGCAATCGCTGCTCGTCTTCGCCGCGACGAACTTCCAGCGACGCGGTGAACTGATCGGTGAAATCGAAATCGACGCTGCCGAAGACCGCGCGATTTTCGAGCTTGGTTTCCGAAATCGTGCCACCAGGATTCCGGAACTGCACGCCCGTCGGCCGTACGGCATCGTCGCGTACGTCGCTGATGTTGCCTTTGAAATAGTAAGCACCGACTAACCAGCGAAAGCGCGCCTCCGCCGGTGAGCTCAAGCGAAACTCCTGGCCAAAATCCTCACGCTCTTCCGTTTCGATACGCCAGAAGGTACCCGCGCTGGCGGCACCGCCGATCGGCGCAGGCAAATTCACGAACGGATCGTAACCGCCGTACGACACGTCGCGCTCGGCATCCTCGCGAAACTTGTGCCAACTCGATTGCGACACGAATTCGTAGCCACCCGCGAAGCGCCAAGCGGCTGACAAGGAAACACGCTGGTCGCGCGAACGAATGCCGCCGCCCTCGGGGAAGAGGTCGGTACGCAAGCGCACACGATCCTCGAGATCCTCACCATCGAGCACGGTGCCGCAGTAGTAGCCACGCGATCGCGGCAGGACAGGGGGCGTCACTGCCACATTCCGCAACTGGCAGTTATTGAATCCCCGACCTTGCAGCATGATTGCAAAGTGGTCGTCATCGATGTTCGAGAACGTACCTTTCAAGTCGAAATCGAGATTCTCGGTGGGCGTCCAACGCAGGCGCAGCGACGCACCGTCGTTGCCTTCACCACCCACTTTGCTGCCAGTGAGCTGATTGGTGTATTGGCCGCCGAATCGGTAGCTACGCGCGCTCGCGAAGAAGAACAATTTGTCTTCAATGATGGGACCGCTGGCCCACGCGTTGAAATCATGCTCACTGTCTTCGGCGAATGACAGCGATACCCGGCCGTCGAACTCGTTAGTCGGCTTCTTCGTGATGAAATTCACCGCGCCCGCGTACGTGGCGCGGCCATAGAGCGCTGACTGCGGACCTTTGATCACTTCAATGCGCTCGAGATTGCCAATCTCCGTGCTCATCGAGGGGCCACTCACGTAGACGCCATCGACAAAGAACGACACCACCGGAGCGCCCAGAATCGTCGCTTGTCCACGCAACGCCGGCCGCTCGGAGCCCGCGGACCGACCGAATGCGGACGTATAGGAAAAGCCCGGCGTGAAGCGGCCCAGATCCTCGATGCCTTTCAGATTCAACTCGGCGATCGTATCGCCAGTGATCGCAGTCACGGTGAGTGGGACGTCTTGCAACGACTCTTCACGCTTGCGCGCCGTGACGATCACTTCCTCGAGCGTGAACTCGTCTTGTGCCAGCGCCTGCGGCGCTGGGCCTTGCTGTGCCCATGTCGCCCAGGGTCCGCCTAACATCAACGTCACACCGATCAACCGTCGAGACCTATCCATCGAGCCCCCCCCATTGTCAGCAAAGTCTGCGAACGCGCGTGCGCTCGGCCTATGTAGTCCGGGAATCGTGCGACCGCCGTCGCGCGTCGTCAATGGGTGTGTTGCGAGAAACTGAGCGTTTGAGCGCACTCGGAGCCTTCCCAGCAGGTTGTCATATCCATATGATGACTCGATGGAGGACCTGCGCTCGTTTCTCGCATCGATCCCCGGGGCCGTTGCAGCCTTGCCTGCCTCCGTGCGAGCCCGCCACGACATCACCGCGCTCCAACACCAGCTCGATGCGGCCGGCCGCTACCCCGTGCTGCTGGCGCCACAGCTCGTCGGTATCGACGGGCGACCGACGCAGATGCCGCTGGTGACCAATCTCACGGCGAGCCGCGAACTGATGGCGCGCGCGCTCGGGATCGACGACCACCGCCACACCGCGCGCTGGTTCGCGGCGCGGAGCGCACAAACGATCGCGCCCACGATCGTATCGCGAGCGGACGCGCCGGTTCAGGAGCGAGTGCTCCACGGAGCTGAGGCCAGTGCGCTCGCGCTGCCGTTGACGGTGCAGCATGAGCTCGAGCCCGGGCCGTACCTCACGGCTGCGCACGCGACGACGTACGACCCAGACACGGGGATCGACAACACAGCGATCCAGCGCTGCTGGGTCAAGGGCGAACGCTCGCTCACGTACTTTCCGTACCCCGCCTCACATAACGCGCGGAATGTGCGCAAATTCTGGGAGCGCGGCACAGCCTGTCCGATTGCACTGTGGATTGGACATCACCCGGCGGTGCTACTCGGCAGCCAAGCCAAGCTCTCCTACCCGGAGAGCCACTGGGGCGCGGCGGGCGGCGTCTGCGGTGAGTCGTTGCGGCTCGTACCCACGATCACGCACGGGGACAAAATCTGTGTGCCGGCCGATGCCGAGATCGTCATCGAAGGATTCGTACCGGCGAATGTCGTTACCCCCGACGGCCCTTTCGGTGAGTACACGGGCTACCTCGGAGGCCAAGTACCGGCGTCCACTATTGAAGTCACGTGCATCACGCACCGCCGCGATGCGATCTATCATGACTATGGCTCGGGTCTGACCGATATGCTCGTGCCTGACAACATGGTCATGGAAGGAAAGCTGTACTCGATGGTCAAGCCCATCGCACCTGCGTTGCGCAATGTGCACGTACCAGCCTCGGGGCGACGCTTTCACGCCTGGCTGCAGTTGCACGAGCCGGCACGCGGCGAGGTCCGCGATGCCTTGTTAGCCGCAATGGCCTACCGGCGGGTCAAAACCGTCGTCGCCGTCGATTCCGATGTCGACGTGTTCGCCAGCGACTCGATGTTGTGGGCAATCGCCACTCGAGTACAGTGGCGGCGAGACGCGATCATCATCGATGGATTGTCGGGCTCGAGTCTCGATCCCTCACTCTACGATGGCGGCGATACCACCTCGAAGATCGGTATCGACGCCACGTTACCGCGTTCCTCGTCAAACGCCGCGCACGGCGCACCGCCACCGGTCGCGACGGTCCCAGCGGACTCCCGTCAGCGTGCAACCGAGATACTCGACCGTTTCGATTCAGCCCACTGGCCCAAGGCGTAATTCCTTATGAATACACCACCGTCCACCAGCGCTCTGCGCAATACCCACCAGTTCCACACGGCCCTCGAGGCTGCGCGCCAGCCGCAACATGGCGGCGGCCATCCCTTCAGTCGTGCGTGGGCAGCCGGCGAGCTGTCGCGCGCGCAGCTCGGCGAGTGGGCCTTGCAGCATTTCTATTACATCGATCCGATCCCACAACAGTTTGCGCAACTGTTTGCGCGCCTACCAGATCTCGATGCGCGTCAACACTTGTTGGAGAACTTGTTAGGCGAGGAGATGCCGCATGCGCCTGGCAAGCGGCATCCGGATTTGTTGCGCAAGTTCGCACGCGCGTGCGGCGTCGCCGACGAGCGCATGCTCAAAGCCGAGCAGAACGGCGAGATCCTGCCAGGCACCCGAGCAATGCGTGCGTGGATTTGGGAGCTGTCCGGCATCCGCCATTTGGCGGAGGCCTGCGCTGGCATCATGGTGGCATTGGAGGGCCAGCTGCCAACGCTCTATCCGAAGTATGTCGATGCCATGCGCAAGATGGGCTTCACGGACGACGAGCTCGAGTTCTTCCATGTGCATATCGAGGGGGACACCGAGCACGCGCACGTTGGCCTCGAACTCACCTCTCGCTACGCCACGACAGTGGAGCTACAAGAGCGCGCGATCGCGGCAGTGCGCTCCTCGGCTGCGATGCGTTACGCAATGCTCGATGGCGTTTACGCACACGTCGTTCGTAAGAATGCCGCCTAACGACTCAACGCAGGTTGCGTTCGTGACGGGCGCTGCCGGCGGCATCGGCCGCGCCGTCGTCGCGCGACTCCGTGCTCGCGGTATGCGCGTTTACGCCACCGACGTCGCGCTGGCCGCGGTGCCGTGCGGAGATGCGGGCTTCGAGGCCGCGAGCCTCGATGTGACGAGCGAGGCGGCCGTCGCGGAGCAGGTGGCTGCGTGCCTCGCGCGCTTCGGTCGACTTGATCACCTCGTTCATCTTGCCGGTAAGGTAGGGCATGGGCCGATCGATACGGTGTCACTGACTGACTGGCGGGACTTGCTGGCGGTCAATCTCGACTCGGCCTTCTTGTTAGCAAAGGCGTGTCATGCGGCGCTGCGCGCGCAAACGGGCACAGTGACATTGATGGCGTCGACCAACGGCTTGAATGGCGGTAGCACATTGTCGGGGCCGGCGTACGCGGTGGCGAAAGCCGGCATCATTAACTTGACGCGCTATCTCGCCAAGGAGTGGGCGCCCGAGCGCATTCGCGTCAATTGCCTGGCTCCAGGCCCGATCGATACACCGATGGTGGCGCGCTTCGATGCCGAGGTGCGCCGCAAGCTCGCAGCCTCCGTACCTTTGAAGCGCATCGGCAAGCCGGAAGAAGTCGCGGCCGCCATCGAGTTTCTCATCAGCGCTGATGCGGGCTTCACGACGGGCACCGTCATGAACCTGAGCGGAGGGATGGTGCTCGATTGAGCCCGCGTGCCCCGCGCCGGGTGCCGCCGCGCGCTGCCTCGGGCGCTCCACGCTACCACCAAGTGTACGTCGGCCTGCGCTCCTGGGTGCGCGACGGCGCGTACGCGCCTGGACAGCAAATACCGACCGAGGCGCAGCTCTGCAAAACATTTGGCGTTTCGCGTATCACGGTGCGCAAAGCCGTCGATGATCTCGTCAGGGAAGGGTGGTTAGTACGCGCGCAAGGTCGTGGCACTTTCGTTGCGATGTTCGCCAATCGCGCCGCGGCGTCGGTCGACCTGAAGGAAGCGCTGCACTATGTCGCCGATCTCGGCGCCGCAACGCGCGTGACGCGTGCAACCGTCGCCAGGATCGTACCCGATGAGGAGACTCGTGCGGCGCTCGCACTCGAGGAAGCGGCGCGCGTGCAGCGCGAAACCCACGTTCGCCTGCTGCGCGGAACTCCGCTCGGCGTCATCACGACCTACGTGCCGTTGGATGTCGCAGAGCGCGTGCGCGCCTTGCGGCGCAAGTCGGTACCCCTGTTCGAACGGCTCCAGCTCGCGGGGATACGCGTGGGGGAGGCGGATCAGTGGATTGGCGCGACGCTCGCGGGGGTCGACGAAGCGCAAGCCCTGGGGATCGCCGTCGGCTCGCCCTTGCTCCGCATCGTCCGTGTTGTTAGTAACGCCCAAGGCCGACCGATCGAACGTGTCGTCGCGCTCTATCGGGCCGAAGCGTATGTCTATCGATTGCGCCTAGCACCGCACAAGCGAGGCACACGAACGTGAGCTCTTGGGTGCACGAGAAACGCTGGTGGATCGCGATCTCGCTCGCGCTCGTGACGGCCATCGGGAACATTGATCGCCAAGCGATGGCGGTCGCGCAGACCGTACTGCGCGAAGAGTTTGGCTTCACGCCGCAGCAGTTAGGCGATCTGGGCTTTGCCTTCCTGCTCGCGTACGGCATCGGGCAATTGTTCTCGGGCGTATGGATCGATCGCGTGGGAACGAAGCGGGGTCTCGGAGTGGCCGTGGCCGCGTGGAGTCTCGCGGCCGCTGCGCACGCACTCGCCACCGGATTTTGGTCGTTCTTCATTGCGCGAGCCGCACTCGGTCTAACGGAAGGACCGAACCTGCCGGCCGCCCTGAAAGCCGTGGCGGAGTGGTTTCCTCGCGCTGAGCGCAGCCTAGCCACGGGCATTGTCACCGCCGGCATTGGCGTCGGCCTCATCGTGGCGCCGCCGCTCATTGCGCTGTTGATTGCCGCTTTCGGTTGGCATGCGGCGTTCGTACTGCCGGCCGCAACGGGGTTCATCTGGTTGTGGCTGTGGCAGCGTCAATACTACCTACCCGAAGAGCACCCGACAGTGAGCGCGGCCGAGCGTTCACTCGCGCTGGCCGATCGGATCGGTGAGACGACCACGGCACCTCGTTCGTACGCCGAGCAGTTTCGCGTTTGGCGCCACTACCTACGCTATCGCGAAACCTGGGGACTCATTCTGGGTCGCTTTGCCGCCGATGGCGCGTTCTACTTCTTCAGCTTTTGGTTGCCTGTGTATCTCGCCACGGAGCGCGGCTTCGACATACTGAAAATCGCCGCGGTTGCCTGGATTCCGTTCCTCGCCGCCGATCTCGGCTCATTGGCGGGCGGCTATGCCGGGCAGCAGTTGATTCGTCGCGGCTGGAGCGTCGATCGGGCGCGCAAAGCGCTGATGTGGATCGGCGCGCTGGGCGTGTTCGTGGCTCTCCCGGTGACACAAGCCGAATCTTGGATCGTGGCGCTCGCGCTCGTGTCATTCGCCGTGTTTTCCATTCAAGTGCGCGTGTCTGCCGTGTTCCCGATCGCGGCGGATATCTTCCCAGCGCGCGATGTCGCCACCGTGTGGGGCATGTCGGCGGCCGCCGGCAGTGTCGGCGCCGCGCTGTTTCAGGCGATCATTGGCCGCTTGATCGAGCAATTCTCGTACTATCCCGTCTTCGTCATTGTCGGTCTCATGGGCGTCGCACAGGCCATCATTATCGGCGCGATGATTCGCAAGATCGAGCCGCTGGCGGCCACTCGTTGAGGAGCACATCGTGCAGAAGCTGAGGCAAGTGAGTTGGATTTTCCGCAGTGCTTTCTGTTTGGCGGCGCTGCTGGTTGCCACGGCACCACACGCAGCAGACTTCAATTTGGAGGATCCGGCGACTTTGCTCGAGGCCTACATTCGAACCACCGGCGACACGAGCGGCAAACCCTCGGTGACCTATGGGCAAGGCACCGTGTACGCGGTTGTCCCCGGCGCAAAGCCTCGCGCGCTGTTTGGCTTGGAAGTGGTCGGGGTGGGCCGCTACGTGAAGTTGTCAGACGGCTATCAACGCCTGCACCGTGAAATTGGCTTCTACACGGATCTCAAGACGGGTGCGATATTGACGCGCTGGCTTAACCCTTACACGCAGCGAGAAGTGGCCGTGATGCCGATTCAGAACGACCCTGTGAATCGGAAGTTCGTCGCGGGCGAGGGCGCCACCTATCGACATTGGATCGTCGGCAATGACGTGGTGTTCTATCGAGAGGTGCCGCTACGCTACCCCAATCCGCTCGACCGTACTAACTACCCGCAGTATTCGAGCGGCGATTTCTACGAAGCGATGGAAATGTTCAACAACTACGCAAAGCTCAGCGACTTGCGCAATGGCAAGCTCACGTCAGTGCCGAGCATGGGGTCATGGTCGCGCATGGGACCCTGGTTACCCTGGATGGAGATGGGCCAGCACGAAGGCTACTTGCTCTACCACAGTCGCAGCGCGAAGCCCGCGAATGGCTTGGACGGTATCCCCGCGCGCTTGCGTGAGCACATCGCGCAAACCGCGCCGAAGTTCCTCGTCGCGCCGGATCGGGTCGAAGGGCCTGATGAGACGAGTTGGACTTTCTTCAAGAAGCAGATCGATGCAACCCGCACGAAACCGGCGGAAGCGCGTCCATGAGTGAGCCGTCTGTGCTGAGTCGGCTGCTGCGCGGCATTGAACGCACGGAGATCGCGATCACGGTGAGTGCCTTCGCACTGATGATCATCGTCATTTTTGCTGACGTCGTCGTGCGTCGCGTTACAGGCAGTGGGCTGGTGTGGGCGCGTGAGGTCGGCGTGTTCGCCAACATCGTGCTGAGCATGGTGGGCATTGGCCTCGCATCGGCGCGTGGCGCACATCTGCGTCCGCGCTTCGTGGATAGCTGGGTGCCGAAGTCATGGGACCCTGCCATGACGCGAATCCAAGAGCTTTTGACTGGCATTGCTTTCGCCGTGCTGGCGTGGCTGTCATGGCAAGTGGTTAGTGAGACGCGGGAATTGCGATTTACCTCCACAGTGCTCAGTTGGCAGTATTGGCCCATTCAGCTGTGCTTACCGATCGCCTTCGGTCTCGCGATGATTCGGCACTCCTTGTTCGCTGTCGTACCGAGCCTACGTCCACGTGAAGAGAGCGAGGCGGATCTCGTCAATGACATGGTCACTGCACCGGAGCGCTCACGATGAGTGCGACGTCAGGCTTATTGTTGTTTGCAGCGGTGATGGCACTGTTGGCATTGCGCCAATACCTCGTGGCGGTGCTCGCCTTTGTGGCCGCTTTCGCGTGGTACGTCTGGGGCGACGGCCGCATCGACAACATCATCGTCGATGGCTGGGACTCGCTGTCGCAAGAAGTGCTGCTACCGATTCCGCTCTACATGCTCGCCGGCGCAATTATGGCGAAAGGCGCCATCGCCGAGCGGCTGATCCGGGTGATGCGCGCGATCGCCGGGCCTGTTCCCGGCGGGCTCGCCGTTGCGACATGCTTGGCCTGCGGGTTGTTTGCCGCCATCGTCGGCTCGTCGACGGTGACGCTGCTCGCGATCGGCACGATCATGTATCCGGCATTGCTGCAGGCCGGTTACTCGAAGCCGTTTTCTCTTGGTCTCATCTGTGCGGGTGCCACGCTCGGCATCATCATTCCGCCGTCGATTCCATTGATTCTTTACGGCGTGATGACGCAAACGAACATCGCCGATTTGTTCCTGGCGGGCGTCGGGCCCGGGCTGTTAATCCTCGCTTTCTTCGCTATCTACTCGGTGATCGTGAATTGGCGACTACGACAAGGTCGCTGGGATGGCGTCGAGCTGCGTACGAGCCTGAAGCAGGGCGGTTGGGCCTTGGCGATGCCAGTCGTGATCTTGGGTGGCATCTACTCGGGGCAATTCACTGCTACCGAGTCGGCCGCGGTGGCCGTGGTTTATGCGCTCTTTGTCGAACTCGTGATCTACCGCCAGCTCAACCTGCGCTCACTGCTTGAGGTGACGAACGAAACCACGAAGCTCCTGGGCGCACTGTTCCCGGTGCTGCTAATGGCGCTGTCCTTGAACAAATTCCTCGCTTTTCAGCAAGTCCCTGGCGCCATGGTCGATTTATTGGGCGGTGTAATCGACAGCAAGACCTCCTTCATTCTGATTACGAACGCGCTGCTGCTCGTCGTCGGTTGTTTGATGGATATCGGTTCGGCCATTCTTGTGTTGGCGCCCATTCTGCAGCCGTTGGCGGAGGCTCAGGGAATGAACCCCGTGCACTTCGGCATAATGATGACTGTCAACTTGGAGATCGGCTATTTGACTCCGCCGATGGGCTTGAACCTCATCGTCGCCATGTCGGCGTTTCGCGAGAGTTTTGGCGTCGTCGTGCGATCGGTGCTGCCTTTCATCGCAATCATGTTGGTAGCACTCGTGATCGTGTCGTTCTGGCCCGCGTTGTCGTTGTTCCTGTTGACGTGATCGATCCGCATCATTGACTCGAGGCGATTCACCATGGCGACCCGGCCTGCACCGAAATACGACCTGTTAATCAAGAACGCAAAGCTCGTTCGGCCGCGCAAGACAGGCACCCCCAAAACCGACATCGCGATTGCGGGCGGCAAGATCGTCAAGCTCGCACCCAGTATCAAGGCCGACACCGCGCGCGAAGTGGTCGACGCGAAGGGGAAGCTCGCTTTCCCGGGTCTCGTAGACGCGCACATGCACACGGGCATCTACGGTCCGTTGGCCGAAGACGCCGTCAGCGAGAGTAAGGCTGCGGCACAAGGCGGTGTCACGTCGAGCCTGAACTACATGCGTACTGGGCAGTACTACATGGGCAAAGGCGGACCGTACGCGGAGTTCTTTCCCGAAGTGTTGGACATTTCGCGCGGTCGCTTCCATGTCGACTACGCGTATCACTTGGCGCCGATCGACCGCAAACACATCAGCGAAATCGACATGCTGATCGAGAAGTACGGCGTGACGTCGTTCAAGATCTACATGTTCTACGGCGGCTACGGCTTGCACGGCGCCTCCACCTCGCAGCGCGAATTCTTGATGGTCGACGAGAATGAGAAGTACGACATCGCGCACTTCGAGTTCGTGATGCGCGGCGTGCATCGCGCGATGCAAAAGAATCCGAAGATCAAGGACACGATTTCCTTGTCGCTGCATTGCGAGCTCGCCGACATCTTGAATGCTTACACCAAGATGGTGGAGGGCGGCGCGAAAGTTACCGACCTCGATACCTACCTTCACGGCAAGACCTTCGACCCCACGTGCGTCGATTGCGCGCCGCTGACCGGGCTGCGTGCCTACAGTGCTGCGCGGCCACCACACTCCGAGGGACTAGCGATCTCGATCGCGTCGTATCTCGCGAGCGAAACGAACTGTCTCAACATCAATTTGCTGCACCTCACGTCAAAGAAAGCGGTGCAAGCAGCGCTCGCAATGTCGAAAGCGTTTCCGCATGTCAACTTCCGTCGCGAGGTCACGATCGCGCACCTGTGCCTCGACTACGACACGCCAGCGAAGTCATTTGCAAAGGTCAATCCGCCGATTCGCTCGCGCGAAGACGTGGAATACCTGTGGGATGCGCTCCTTGACGGCAAGCTCGATTGGGTCTGTTCCGACCATGCGTGTTGTCGGCTCGAATCGAAAACGCACGACAGCGGCAAAGGCAACGACACGCCCGTATTCCTGACGAAGTCGGGCTTTGGTGGCACGGAGTTCATGCTTCCTGCACTGATTACGGAGGGCAAACCGCGCGGGTTGTCCTACAACCGCATGGCGGAGCTCACATCGTGGAATCCGGCGCGCCGCTTTGGGCTGCACACCAAGGGTGACATTGCCGTGGGCTTCGACGCGGATATCGTGCTTGTGGACCCCAAGAAATCGTTTGTTGCCGGCGGCGAATTGTCGGAATCGAGCCAGGGTTATTCCGTATTCGAGGGCGTAGAGCTGACGGCTTCGGTCGCCAGCACGTACCTGCGAGGCAATCTCATCTACAATAACGGTTCGGTGGTGGGTGGTCCGACGGGGCAGTACTTGAAGCGTCCGTACTCGGGCTAAGCAGACCCGCCCAAGACCCGCAAACTTATAGGAGATATGACCATGGCGATCCAAGCTGGCGAAGTGATGCCTGCAGGCAAGATGAAGACGATGACGAAAGACGGTCCGCAGGATGTGACAACCGATCAGCTGTTCAAAGGTAAGACCGTGGTGTTGTTCTCTGTGCCAGGCGCGTTCACGCCCACCTGCGATGCCAAGCATTTGCCAGGCTTCGTGCAACACGCTGCGGCCTTCAAGGCGAAAGGCGTCGATACGCTCGCCTGCATGGCGGTGAACGATGTGTTCGTCATGAATGCCTGGGGCAAGGCTTCAAACGTCGGCGACGGCGTGATGATGCTTGCCGACGGTAACGGTGAGTACTCGAAGGCGCTCGGCCTCGAGCTCGACGCACGCGGCTTCGGCATGGGCATGCGCGGACAGCGCTTTGCGGTCGTCGTCAAGGATGGCGTCGCGAAGCACGTGTTCGTCGAGGCGCCGGGGCAGTTCAAGGTGTCGGCTGCGGAGCACGTGCTCGGCCAGCTGTGAGTCGAACTAACAACCGCATCACGTTCGCGCGCAGTCCTCAGGGGCTCCCTGTCCCTGAGGACTTCGGTGCCGACAGCCAGGCAATTCCCGTGCCGAAGGACGGCGAGTTCCTGTCGCGCACCATCTATTTGTCGCTCGATCCTTACTACCGCAATGTGATGAAGAACAGCCAGATCTACCAGGATCGGCTGGCCCCGGGCGATGTGATGATTGGCGAGACCGTCGCCCAGATCGTCACGTCCAAACACGCCGGATTTGCGGCGGGTGACTATGTCGCAGTCCGCAACGGTTGGCAGGAGTTTGCGCTCTCGAACGGCCAGGGCGTGCGCAAACTCGACCCCTCGATCGCACCACTGTCGACAGCACTAGGCGTGCTCGGCATGCCCGGGCTCACAGGTTACGCCGGCACGGTGTACCTCGGTGAGCCCAAGCCGGGCGAGACGTTCGTCGTCTCCGCCTGCACGGGTCCGGTGGGCAGTACTGCAGGTCAAGTCGCGAAACTGATGGGTGCCCGCGTCGTGGGTATCGCCGGGTCGAAAGAGAAGTGCGATTACGCGGTGAATGAGCTCGGCTTTGCCGCCTGCGTCAATTACAAGGACGGCAATCTTGCGGATGCGCTCAAGGCGGCGTGCCCGAATGGCATCAATGTCTACTTCGACAATGTCGCAGGCGACACGCTCGTGGCCGTATTGCGCAATCTCGCGCTGCGAGCGCGCGTCGTGTTGTGCGGGATGATCGAGGCCTACAGCATGGACAAGCCCCCAGCAGGCCCGTTCCTGGGGCCGGTCGTGGGCGCGCGAGCCACTCTGAAGGGGCTCGTGGTGTACGACTACCTCGACAAAATGAACGAGTTCACGCGCGTCGTCGGCGAGCAGATTCGCGCCGGCCGATTCCGCTACCGCGAAGACATCACACCCGGCCTAGCACATGCTCCTGAAGCGTTCTGCGCGCTGATGCGCGGCCAGAACTTCGGCAAGTCGTTAGTGCAGGTTGGTCCGGAACGCGAGTGAGCGCTCGCAAAGAAAAGCCACTCGGCTTGCCGCTCGAAGCGCATCTGGCGCTGCAGGACGGCGACATCATCCAGGCGATCAAGGTCGTGCGCGAGAAAGAGGGCCTCGACTTGATGCGTGCGAAGCTGCGCGTCGACGAGGCAATTGCGAGTGACCCGCGCCTGCAAGAACGCACGGCACGGGCCCGCAGTGACCAGCGCAAGCGTTGGATCGGCTGGGTACTCTTGTTCGATGCGATCGTGATCGGCGCGGTGGTGTACTGGTTTTTCCTTCGCTAACCACTCGCAGCGTCGAAACCGCCGGTTACTTGCCGCTCATAGAGCGTGCGCAGATAGACGATAGCCGCGAGCGGCGCCTCAATGTACTGCGCAAAGCGCCAGCCCGACGCGACACGCCGCAAGACCGCGTAGACGCGCAGGTCGCCGCCCACCGGCCGCGCCGCCCCGACTGCGTGAAAATCCCAATGCATCGAATACAGCACAGCCGCCAACTCAGGCGCGAGCGGCCTAACAATGACGTCGCGAATTGAGATGTGAATCGCTCGAGAAGCGCGCGCCGTCTCAGCCCAATACGCGTCCAGCGCCGCCCAGTTAACGCACGGCTCCAATGCTTCTTCCGGCACGTACACTGGGTCGCTCTCGGTATCCCACAAGGCGCGCAGTGCCGTGAAGTCGCGGCGATTCCACGCAGCCACCTTGCGCTCAAGCACATCATGTATAGCGGCTTCGTCGTGGACGGTCAGCATGGCAACGATTATGCCCGACACACGGGCGACGCTAACGAGCGACCCGCCTAACGGGCGCCACGGCGACGGTGGCGGACACGAGCGCGAGCAGCGTGCCGACACCGAGCAACCAACTGATCGTTACCGGTGTCCCGTCAAACAGCGCTCCCGAGGCTATCGCGAATACGATCGACATGAACATCGCCAATGCGCTCGACAACCCGGACGCGGTACCCGCCAAACGCGGTGATTCGTTCACGGCGCCGGCCAATGACAGGGGTGAGACGATGCCGTTGGCAACGAGTTGGATCGCGAGTGCGGTGCTGAAAGCGGCAAAGGAGGGCGATTCGCCGTGCGCAACCCACACGAAGCAAATGCCGCCGACGAGGCCCAACGTGCCGCCGCCGAGCAGCACACCGCGCTCGCCCCAGCGCCGCGTAGCGACCCCTGCAATCGTGGCCCCAAGCGCATACGCCAAGGCGAGGGTGGCCCAGAACACCCCGAACGCAGCGGGCGTCATCCTGAACAGCCGCTCATACAGCGTGGCGCCGACGGTGATGAACGCGAACGCCGCGCCGCTCGTGAAGCTATACACCAACGAATACGCGAGAAAGCGTCGCAGCCGCAGCAACTCGCCAAACGCAGTAAACGTGCGCGCCAACGACAAGCGTTCGGTATCAACCGGGCGGGATTCGGCGAGCGCGACGATCATCCACGCGAGGAGCAGCACGGCGATCGACAAATGCACGAGAAAGAGCGCATGCCAATCGAAGAATCCGACGACGATCCCGCCAGCCAGCGGCGCGATGACGGGGGCGAGCCCCATCACCGCAGTAATGAATGACAGCGAGATCGCAGCTTGCGGACCTTCTTGGGTATCGCGGACGATGGCTCGCGCGACGACGGTGGCGACACTGACACCCAAGCCTTGCGCAAAGCGGGCCGCGACGAGCCAAGGCAATGTCGGCGCGAGGCTCGCGGCGATGCTTGCGACCGCGAATACCGCGAACCCGGTCAGCAACACGGGCCGCCGGCCGAAGCGGTCTGCAAACCACCCCTGAATCGGCTGCGCGATCCCGAGCCCAAACAAGTAGGCACTCACGACCCACTGCAGACTGGCCGCATCGGTGTCGAAAGCTCGCCCAAGCACCGGCAGCGCTGGAATCACGCTCGCCATGCCGAACGCCGACAACCCGCTGGCCAGGCCTAACAAGACCACCTGGCCAAAGCCGATACGGGTTGCGCGAGCGGCGCGCGTCACCTACTTGGCGGCCGCGATCTGCTTCTCGAGTTCGGGCACGATGGTGAAGAGGTCGCCAACCAGGCCAATATCGGCCACTTCGAAAATCGGCGCTTCTGCATCCTTGTTGATCGCCACAATCGTGCGTGCGTCTTTGATGCCCGTGAGATGCTGGATGGCGCCCGAGATACCGATTGCCACGTACAACTCCGGTGCGATGATCTTGCCGGTTTGCCCGACTTGCATGTCGTTCGGCGCGTAACCCGCGTCGACCGCAGCACGCGACGCGCCGACGCCGGCACCCAAGGTCTCGGCCAAGCTGTAGATGATCTTGAACGCATCGGCGCTGCCGAGCGCACGCCCACCGGACACGACGCGCACCGCCGTCTGCAAATCCGGTCGGTCGGACTTCGCCGCACTCACCGACACGAAACGCGTGTGGGTCGGTAATGTCGCACCGGCACTAACAACTTCGACAGGTGCCGCAGCGCTGCCCTCGGCAGCCGCTGTAAACGAGGCGGCACGAATCGTCGCGACGCTCTGGCTGCCGGCGCCGACATCCACCGTCACGATGGCGTTGCCGGCATACGTCGGACGCCGGAAGCGCGTCGCGCTCTCGACCGCCATAACATCCGACAATTGTGGCGCGTCGAGGAGGGCCGCCACCCGCGGCATCAAGTCCTTACCGAACGTGGTCGAGGGGCCCCAAACGTGCGTGTAGCCTGCGGCGAGCGCGACCACTTGCGGCGCAATGACGGCCGCAAGCGCGGGTTCGTTCGCTGCGTTGTCGACGACGAGCACTTTGCTGACGCCGCTCAGCTTCGCCGCTTGCGCTGCCACGGCGGCGCCACTCGCGGCAAACACGGCCACGGTGACGGAGGCGCCTGAGATCCCTGCCGCCGCGCTGACACACTTGGCGGTTGCGGGGTTCAACTTGCCGGCTGCGTGCTCGGCCACGATCAGAATCTGTGCCATTAAATGAGACCTTTCTGCTTCAGTGCGGCCACCAACTCGCTCACGTCCTTCACCATCACGCCTTTTTGGCGCGAAGCTGGCGGTTCCGTCTTGGTCACGGTGACACGCGGCTGGGTAGTAACACCCAACGAATCGAGCGCCAAGGTTTCGAGCGGCTTCTTCTTCGCCTTCATGATGTCCGGCAACTTGACGTACCGTGGCTCATTGAGGCGCAAATCGGTCGTGACCACGGCTGGCAGATCCACCTCGAGCGTCTCCAGGCCTGCGTCAACTTCACGCGTTACTTTCGCGACGCTCTCGGTGAGCTCTAACTTCGAGGCGAACGTAGCTTGCGGACGATTCCACAACGCTGCGAGCATCTGCCCGGTTTGGTTGTTGTCATCGTCGATCGCTTGTTTGCCAAGAATTACGAGAAATGGCTGCTCACGTTCGACGATCTTCAGTAACAACTTAGCGCCAGCCAGCGGCTCCACCGCGCCAGCCGCTTCGATGTGCAGCGCACGGTCGGCACCCATCGCTAACGCGGTGCGAAGCTGCTGCTGACAATCGCTCGGGCCGATCGTGACCACGACGACTTCCTCAGCTTGTCCGCGCTCCTTGATTCGCAACGCTTCTTCGAGCGCGATCTCGTCGAACGGATTGATGCTCATCTTGACGCCATCGAGCATCACGCCCGACCCATCCGGCTTGACGCGAATGCGTACGTTGTAATCGACGACGCGTTTGATGCCGACCAAGATCCGTTTCATTCGAAGCGCTCCAACAAGGTTTCACACGCAGCGGGCCAGCCCAAACAGGCGGGCACCGGCTGCGCAAGTTCGACAGTGATGCTGCCGCAGCGGACGGCTGCGACAGCCTAATTCTAGCAGATAGGAGCCGATGCTCGCCCGTGCCGGCTACAACCCGAGCGCACCCGGGTTGAGGCGGCGTTTCGGGTCCATCAGGGCTTTCAAATCACGAACCAGCTTGGCAGTTTGCGGGTCGCGGCCCCGCAGGTAGGGGTAGAACTTACCAATTTGCATATGCGCCGCGCCGTGCTTGTGGAAGAGGTCGGCGATGCCGCGTTTCATTTCGTCGACGATCGCGCGCCCATCGGGGTTATCCGCGTACTTTGGCAGCGTGGCGAGGTAGTCTGCAGGAACGAGCCGCTGGTGCGTCAAAGTCTGCACGTCGTGCCAATAGAACACGGGCTCGTACAAAAACACATTCGTGCTCACGGTCATGAACATCGAGCCAAACGTGATCTGATGGCGCTTCATGCGCTCTTGGTTCGCTGCGATGTAAGCTAACAAGTCGGCGTGGAACGCGGCGACACGCGAGTAGGGCAACAAGCCGTGCACTGGCACCCAACGTTCGCCTTTCGGACCGCGAACGTTGTACAGCGGCATGAACGGCATCGCATTCACGATCGTCGGCATCGTGGCGGGCACTTCCGCACCGTAGGGCTGTAACACCTCACGCAGGCGGCCTGCATGCGCGAGCACCGCCGCGCGATCGACGCCGTCGACGAGCCAATGGCCGGAGTAGGTCGCCCCACGCAGGAAGCCACGACCGGCGAAAGCAATCTTGGCCACCTGTTTGAGGCCGTCGAAGAATCCTCGCGACGTCTTGAAGACGGCCGCAGCAGCTTGCAAGCCTGTCGCTACATCTGCCTTACCGAGTTGTCCTTGCTGCAACGCTGGATCGAGACCGAAGTTCGTCAGGTTGAGGCCTTCTCTGCCCGCGGCTTCCAACCCAGCGGCCAGACTCGCAAAGTCCTTGAACCCGAACGACAGCCCGAGCACGTGCTCGCGGCGCGGCATCAGCCGCAACGCAATCGTCGTCTTGATACCGAGCGCGCCCGAATCTGACATGAAGATGCCGGTCAAGTCAGGGCCATGTAACCGTAGAAACGGTACGCCGTTGGCGCTGCCCCACGAGCCCGTCCTAACAACTTCACCGTTGCCGAGTACGACCTCGACACCCAGCACGTTTTCGCCAGAAATCCCAAAGACGCCCGTGCCCCAGGTCACGGCCCCTTGCGACAGCGCGCCCCCGAGCGTGGCAGCAATGCCAGAAAAAGGCCC